>NZ_JARGEO010000016.1:0-82513 GCF_029210525.1 Mycoplana sp. MJR14 | reverse complement strand
AAGGCGCGACTGGGCTGCGCTCTCGCCGTACATGTGGGCGACCGAGAAGTTGTGGACCGCGCCGTTCAGTTCGATCTCGGCTTCCTCGGTGCTGTTCGTCGGAACGCCGTTTTCGAACTGCAGGCCGGTGATCTTCAAGAGCGTGTTGCCGCCGGTGAAGTAGCCGTTGCTGTCATAACTGCCCGAGCCGCGCGTGCCGTACTCGATCGTGCCGATCTCGCCGGCGACCGTGTGGGTGCCGAAGTTGTAGGAGATGTCGCCGTGGGCCAGCACGTATTTAGAGGTGCTGTCGCTGCCGTAGCCGATGAGCATCTCTTCGCCTGCGAACGCCGATCCGTTGTCGAAGACCGGGAAGCCGCCGCCGTCCCCCGTGCCCTCGAGGAACCCGCCGCGCAGGAAGGCCTCGAGGTCGATCCCGTTGGAGCCGGAGGCATCGACGGTGATCGTGCCCTTCGGCTGCTCCGGCTGCAGTTCCGTCGTCTGGTCGGCGAACTGGAGCTTCTCGACGTTCTTGACGGTGTCCGTCCCGTCGGCCGAGCCGTTGCGGTTGTCGGTGATGGTCCAGGTTCCGTTGGCGTTCTGGACGATCGAGTAGTTCGACTTGTTGCCGCTGAAGACGGCGGTATCGACGCCCGCCCCCCCGTCGATCGTGTCGTTGCCGCCGCTGCCGGCAAGCTTGTCGGCGCCGTCGCCGCCACCGATCGTGTCGCCATAGGCCGACCCGGTGAAGGTGTCGTCGCCGGCCGACCCGATGAACTTCTGCGCATAATTGGACAATGCACTGTAGATGTTCGCCGCGTTTCCGGTCTGCACCGCATTGTAGAGCGCGTAGATCATATTCAGCTGAGTCACGTGCCCCGTACCGACAGCAACGTCCAGGTCGAAGCCGGAGATCTTCAACTGCTCGGCAAGGCCGGTGAGAAGGCCTGCATCACCGGTTCCGGCAGTGCCGCTCGTGACACCGTTCACCCACTGACCGAAGGTCAGGCTGTCGAGCGAACCGGAAATGCCGTGACCGTAGGCCGAGCCGGAATGGAAGGAGTCATAGGCAAGATCGGTGCCCTCAAGAACGACACGGTCCGACGTGGCGGTTGTGCCTTCCTTGTAGTTGAAGGCGATCTGCTCGCCGCTGACGTTCTGCGGGCCGTAGGGCGTGCTGTCTGGAGATCCGCCGTAGAAGGTGAACGCACCGCCGGAAAGACCGGCGAAATAGTCCGCGATGAAGGTGGCGAAGTCGATACCACCCGTCGAACCGGAAGCGTCGATCGTCAGCGTGCCTTCAGGTGCATCGTAGACGTCGGCGTGGCGGATCGTGAACGTGCGGCTGGTAACGTTTCCGGCCTGGTCGGTTACGTCAACCGTGACCTCGTAGCTCTTTTGGGCCGCCGTCTCGTAGTCGCCAAGCTTCGTGGCCAGCTTCAATTGCGTGCCGTCGAGGACGAACAGGCCGTCGGCGTCGTCGGAGAGCGAGTAGGTCAGAGTGCCGCCTTCCGGATCGGTGGCGGCGAGGTTGCCGACGACCGTGCCGGCGGCGGCGTTCTCCGCAACCGCGATACTGGCAAGCGAGGGGTTGAAAGGCGAAGTCATCGCCAGCCCGGTCGGCGCGCCGTTGACGGGCGCGTCGACCGTCCCGTCGGAGAACTGCAGCTTCTCGATGCTCTTCAGCGTGTCGACGCCGTCGGTTATCTCGCCGGTGCGGTTGTCGGTGATCTTGAACGTGCCGTCGGCATTCTTCACGATCGTGTAGTCGGACTGCAGGCCGGTGTAGATCGCCGTGTCGGTGCCGCCACCGCCGTCGATCGTGTCGTTGCCGGCGCCGCCCGCCAGCGTATCGTCGCCGGCGTTGCCGCTGATCGTGTCGCCGAAGATCGTGCCGGCATAGCTGTCGGCGCCGGACGAACCGATGAAGTTCTGCGCATAGGCCGAAAGGATGGCCTTGAGATGCTCGATCTCGGCGGGGGTGCTGGAGTTCGGGCCGTGCATGAATGTCGCGGCGACAACGTTGGTCTCGCCGTACAGCCGGTTCATCAGGCCAGAGTCGTTGTAGAGATCGAGGCCGGTGATCGAGACCTCGGTACCGGTTCCGTTGCCAAAGGCAAGCCCTTGGACAGTGCCGCCCACGACATGGACGTCCTCGCCGGTATTCGCCGCCGAGTTCGTATCTGCCCACCAGTAGGCAAGGTTGCTGCCCGTGAGCCAGATCTTGCTGCCGTTAGAGAGTGTGTAGGTATATTGCGATGCCGTGGTCGGGCCGAACGTAACCCCTTCCGGCAGGCTGTCGGTCACGTTGGAATAGATGTAGTCGAGATAGGTATTCCAGTTGAACCCACCGTTCGCACCCGCAAGGGCGGTGTTCGCGTCGATGGTGATCGTGCCGCGTGCCGTGTCGCCAATCTCCGCGGCGTCCACCACATGCACCTCGAAGGTCTTCTCATGCACGACGCCATTGGCGTCCGTCGCCTCGATCGTCACGGAATGGAGGTTGTCAGCCTCATAGTCCAGTTCGCCGTTGACCGTCAGGTAGTAGCGGGTTGTGCCGTCGACCACACGGGTGGTTAGCGAGAACAGTCCTCCGGCATCGTCCGTCAGCACCGCACTCGTCGGAACGAAGCTCAGGTCGTTCAGGAGTTCCTTTACATAGCCGATCTCGGTTCCGGCCTCGACGTTCTCGACCACGCTCATATAGGTCTTGCCGGTCGGCGCCGCGCTCACCGTGAAGGGATCGTCGGTCGACTGGATGGTGATCGTCTGGCGGGTGGTGTTGGTGCCGTCGCTGACGTCGACGACGAGGTCGTAGGCGCCGTTCACCGCGCTCGCACCTTCGTAGTCGAGTGGCGAGCGCAGGATCACGCTGATCGAGCCGTCGGTGTTGGTCTTCAGCATGAACATGCCGTTGTCGCCCTCGCCCGAGGCGAGCGTGTAGGTCAGTGCCTGGCCTTCCGGGTCGGTGGCCGAGAGCGTGCCGACGGTCGAGCCGGTGCGGGCAGATTCCGAAACGGTCGTGTTGGAGAGCGTGACGTCTGCCGGGGCTTCGTTCACGTCGTTGACGTTCACGGTGAAGACGTGGGCATCGGTATTCGATTCGGCATCCCTCACGCGGATCTCGATATCGAAGGAGCCGCCCAGCGCCTCGAAGTCGATCGGCCCGTTGACGATGAGGTTCCCGGTTGCCGCCTCATACTTCAGGAATGAGGCGCTCCCGAGTCTCACTGCCAAGTTGATGTTGGAATTCAGCCCGTCAGGGTCGCTGGCGGCCACCGTCCCCACCACGGTGCCGATCGGCGTGTTCTCGTCCAGGACGAGCGGCCATGGAGTGATTACGACATTTGAGTTTCCAGCGGGCATCGCAGCATTTCCCTCTATCTTCGAGGCGCCGCTGACGACGCCCCCTAGGTTTGGTCGGTGCCGGTGCACCGGCGTTAGAAGTACCGGCGCCGCGATCCCGAAGGCCCCGCGGCGCCGATGACAGGTCGATCAGGCTAGATCAGGTCGGAGGCCGTCACAGTGCTGGCGACTTCGATGAGGAAATCGCTGCCGCCGGCGTCATGCCCGTAGAGAAACCCGTCCGCCCAGAACACCTCGCCGGCCTCATCGGCGGCGCCGGTCGTATCCCACGTGAACGCCCAGGCGAGGTCGATCTTGTCGGTGCCGGAGACGAAGTCGGTGATCGTGTCGCCGTCGCCCTGCACGCCGGAACCGAACACGAAGGTGTCCGCGTCGGCGCCGCCCGTCAGCGTGTCCGCGCCCGCGCCGCCGTTGATCGTGTCGGCACCTGCGCCGCCGTTCAGCGTGTCGGCCCCGCCGTTGCCGTTGAGCGTATCGGCGCTGATGCTGGCGGTGATCGTGTCCGCGCCGGCGCCGCCGTTGAAGGTGATGCTGTTGGCGGCGTTGTTGAACAGATAGTTCTCGAACGCCGTCTCGTTGCCCTGCAGCAGGCCGAAGAAGGTGCTGTTCAGCGCATTGCCGGCCCCCGAGCCGGAAAGGGCAAGGCCGGTGATGCTCAGGGCCGAGGAGGCAAGGCTGAGGTCGGTGCCGGAGAAGGAGGCCGACGGCGAGGCGACCGAGGTGCCGCCGTTCAAAAGGTCGGTGCCGATGCTCAGGCTGTCCAGCGTGCCGCTGAGGGTGCCGGTCGAGTAGACGAAGTCGCCCTGGGCCACCAGCGCGTTGTTGGAACCGCTGCCGGACGGCGGCTGGATGCCGTATTCGATGTAGTTGTTGGTCGGGGTCGTCGTCGCCGTATTGGGGACGAACACGCCGGCATTGCCGGTCCCGGTGACCGGGTTGGGGCTAAACCCCCCGTTGAAATTGTCGACAAGAGAATTGACGTCGACGCCGCTCGCAGAGTCCACGGTAATCGCAATAGTAGCCATGTCGATAATCCCTTTCAGGGGACGCGCAGAGGGCACGCCCCGTCGTTGAAGGAGTTAGCTTGATGACCAGTCATTATGTGACTGTTGCCGATGGCGCCCTGCCAGAGGGACAACCGGACGACAGAAGGCGAAAGACCGCAGGTATCTGATTTTACGCAACAATTTACGCCCCATTTGCGCGACGGCAAAGCTCCGCCGCCCGACCCGCCAAGGCGCGTCGGTCAGTTGTCCAGCGATGAAAATGTACCGATTGCCGGCCCGCCCCTTCGGCGTTCCCGCATCCATGCTCTAAGGCGTACCGCAAAGGGCGGTCCGCGCCCGACGACCCACAGGGTTGCAATCTTTCGATCGGCAACCGAGCGAGCCGAGGCAACCATTAGTTATCATGATTTTTAGAGTCAAGTATCAAATTGGAGCTATGTCTGAATTTTTGGTGACGGCTCCATTGCCAGGTCCGGGGGGATCTCCGCCACCACCGTCAAGGCCCGGGCGGCCGTCATGCCATCGCGCCATCGAGGGCGCACGCGGCCATGACCGCTTTTTGCAATCTTAAGACTGTTGGAAATTGTCGCTCGTCGCAACTGGTGATACGTGTTAACAACCCGTAAAAGCAGAATCGTGGCGACGGCACTACCCTGCGCTGCCCTTCGATACCATCCGGAGAATACAGTTGTCCAAGCTGAGCATAGTTGCCGTCGGTTCGATCGCAGCGGTCCTGTTTGATGCGCCCGCCCCGTTGGCCGCCGATGTCGCGCCGCCGCCGGCCGCCGGGTCCTGGTCGGGCTGCTATGTCGGCGCGAATGCCGGCTTCACCCGGGCCGACGTCGATGCGACCGACGCACCGTTCCGTGACGGCCCCTTCGGCGGCAGCGGCATTTCCTGGAACACCGCCGGCGCGCCCTACGAGACGATCGGCACCGACGATGCCGGCATATCCGGCGGTCTCGAAGCGGGCTGCGACTACCAGGTCGACCTCGGCGGCACCGCCTTCGTGCTCGGCGGCGTCGCCGATTTCTCGCTGATGAACCTCGGTGCCACCGGCACCTCGGCGATCAGCGCCGACACCCATACGAGCTTCGAGGTCGACTGGGCCGCGAGCGCGCGCCTGCGCGCCGGCATCGCCGCCTCCGACGCGCTCTTCTACGTCACCGGCGGCTATGCCCTGGCCGACATCGACGTCAGCGCCTACGACCGTACCGGCCCGACGCTGATGGATGTGAAGGGCGGCGGCACCGAGGGCGGCTGGGTCGCCGGCGGCGGCGTCGAATGGCGCTTCCGGCCGGAATGGTCGGTCGGCCTCGAATACCTGCACTACGACTTCGGGACCGTGACGGCGACGGGGGCGGCGACCTTCCCGTCCGAAGCCTATCCGCGCTTCGACAACGACGTCACCTTCGACACGATCCGCATCGGGCTGAAGTGGCGAATGTGACCTGACAAATGGGGACCGGCACGGCCGTCCGCCGCAACGGAGCGGGATGGGCGACTGCCGGATGGGGATAAATCCATGGCTTTGAACAACTACCAGGAATCGCTTGTACTCACCCAGGCCATCTCGCTCACCGGCATGTTTCCGCAGCGACCGGACGACTTCAGCACCGGTGGCGATGCCGGCATCATGGCCGAGATCCGCACGTTCGCGTTTCATCTCAACGAGGATTATAGGAGCCCATCGGCCGAGGGCCAGGTTCTCGCCATTCATAGCAACACCGCGCTGTTCTCCCTGATCGGGACCCAGTACGGCGGCGATGGCAGAACCACTTTCCACCTGCCGGATCTTGCCGGTCGGGTCGTCGTCGGGACCGATTTGGACTATCCCGGCATGGTCAGCGGGTCCGGCGCCAGCACCCTGAACGGCAGCCAGCTTCCGGCCACGCTCGGCGGATCCAGCGCGGCAATCGACAACGTTCAGCCATCGCTGACCATCACGATGGCCATCCGCGCCACCGACCCCGGCTACAATGCCTCGGCGGACGTCATCGGCGGCATCCTGCAGTTTGCCGGCAGTTTCGCGCCGGCAGGCTATATCCCTGCCGATGGCCGGACGGTGTCCAGGCTGGACTATCCCGACCTGTTCGATGCGATCGGCTACACCTATGGCGGATCGGGAGACTTCTTCAACGTCCCCGACCTCACCGGCAAGACGATCATCGGCGCATCGACGGAAACGCCGCTGGGTACGACGGTGGGCCAGTCGACGGTCTCGCTCGCCCCCGGCGAAATGCCCGCGCAGGCCGGCGGAACGGGGCAGACCTACGACAACCGTCAGCCGTCCGTGGCGATGCACTACATCATCAGCCTCGAAGGGATCTATCCCTACGAAGGCTACAACGAGCAGGGCACCGTGCTCGGCGAGGTCGTGGCCTTCGCCGGCGACGTCAGCCAAATACCGGACGGATGGATGCTTGCGGACGGCCGCACGCTGCCGATCAACATGAACCAGGCCCTGTTCAGCCTGCTCGGCACCCAGTTCGGCGGCGACGGGCAGACCTCGTTTGCCCTGCCCGATCTGCGCGATCGCGCCGTCATCGGTTCCGGCGAAGACAACGGCCAGACCTTCACCGTCGGCCAGACGCTCGGCACCAATGACGGCACCGTCCAGATGTCCGACATTCCCGCGGTTCACATCGAGGGCACGAGCGGCGCCGATCACTACTACGGCAGCGACCAGGCCGATACGATCAACGGCCATGACGGCGGCGACACGTTGGCCGGAAACGGCGGCAACGACGTACTGACGGGCGGCGCGGGCGACGACAGCATCGATGCCGGCGCCGGCGACGACAGCATCGACGGCGGCGCGGGAAATAACACCCTCAAGGGCGGCAGCGGCGCGGATATCTTCACCGTCGGGGCGGGCACCGACGTCATCGTCGACTTCAACCTCGCCGAGGACCGGCTGGACGGCGCCTTCGCCGCCACGATCCGGAGCCTTGCGGACCTGCAGGCACTCGTGGTCGATCCGGCGAACACCACCGATGCGATCCTGGATCTCGGCAACGGCGCGACCGTCACCCTGCAAGGCGTCGATTGGCGCTCGTTGACGCTCGACAACCTCGTCGGCGTCAACGACGATGCGCCGATTGTGACGAGCGTGAGCGTTCCGGCCAACGGCATTTACAAGGCCGGCCAGAACCTCGACTTCACGGTCAATCTCTCCGAAGCCGTCCTCGTCGACACCTCAGGCGGGACGCCGGGGTTTACCGTGACGGTGGGCACGGATACGGTCTATGCCACCTATGTGTCCGGCAGCGGCACCTCCGCGCTCTTGTTCCGGGTGACGCTCGTCGACGGCCTCCAGGATGCAGACGGCATCTCCGTTTCCGGCGCGATCGACCTGAACGGCGCGACGTTGCAGGACGCCGCCGGCAACGAAATCGTGCCAACGTTGAATTCCGTCGGCCCTACCACCGGCGTTCTCGTCGACAGTGTGCGTCCCACGGCCACCATTGCCGTCGCTGACACGGTGCTGGCGCCGCTCGAGACCACCACCGTCACGATTACCTTCAGCGAGGCCGTCACCGGTTTGACGACCGGCGATTTCGCGGTCGCCAACGGTATGCTGTCCGGGCTCGCCTCCGCCGATGGCGGCGTCACCTGGACGGCCACGCTCACGGTCGATCTCGTCACCGACCCCACGAACATCATTATCCTCGACACGGCCGGCGTCACCGATCTCGCCGGCAACGCCGGCTCCGGCCTGACGGTCTCGGTCAACTACGCCATTGAAGGCGGCGCGCCTGCGAACGTCCCGCCGACGCTCACCGGCGACCTGAAGGCGACGGTGAAGGAAGGCGGCAGCTACGAGATCACCACCGCCGACCTGAACTTCGCCGACGCCGACGACAGCGCCGCCGGCGTCCGCTTCACCGTCTCCGCCCTCTCGAACGGCAAGGTCTATGTCGACGGCAAGGTGGCGACGAGCTTCACCGGTGCCGAGCTCGCCGCCGGCAAGGTCAGCTTCGTCCACTCGGGCGCCGAATCGACCAAGGCCTCCTTCAAGGTTTCCGTCGAGGACGGCGACGAGGACGGCTCGACCCCGGCAACCTCGACGTTTGACCTGACGGTCAGCCCGGTCAACGACGCGCCGAAGCTCACCGGCGACCTGAAGGCGACGGTGAAGGAAGGCGGCAGCTACAAGCTGACCACCGCCGACCTGAACGTCTCCGACGCCGACGACGGCGCCGCAAACGTCCGCTTCACCGTCTCTGCCCTGTCGAACGGCAAGGTCTATGTCGACGGCAAGGTGGCGACGAGCTTCACCGGCACCGAGCTCGCTACGGGCAAGGTCAGCTTCGTCCACGCCGGTTCGGAGACGACCAAGGCCTCCTTCAGGGTTTCCGTCGAGGACGGCAACGAGGACGGCTCGACCCCGGCAAGCTCGACGTTTGACCTGACGGTCAGCCCGGTCAACGACGCGCCGCAGCTCACCGGCGACCTGAAGGCGACGGTGAAGGAGGGCGGCAGCTACAAGCTGACCACCGCCGACCTGAACGTCTCCGACGCCGACGATAGCGCCGCAAACGTCCGCTTCACCGTCTCTGCCCTGTCGAACGGCAAGGTGTACGTCAACGGCAAGGTGGCTTCGAGCTTCACCGGCACCGAGCTCGCCGGCGGCAAGGTCAGCTTCCACCACACCGGCTCGGAGACGACGAAGGCCTCCTTCAAGGTTTCCGTCGAGGACGGCAACGAGGACGGCTCGGCGCCGGTCGCCAAGAGCTTCAACCTCACCGTCACCCCGGTCAACGATGCACCGGTACTCGTCGCCAGCCAGATCCTGTCGCAGATCGCCGAGGACGCCTCGACCGGCGCGGCGCGCAAGGTGGCGACGCTTTCGGTCTCCGACCCGGACGGCGGCAGCAACGCCTTCTCCCTCGCCGGCAGCGATGCGGACCTGTTCGAGATCAGGAGCGGCGCGCTCTGGCTGAAGAAGGGCGCCAAGCTCGACTACGAGACCGACCGTTCGCTGGACGTCACCGTGCGCCTCGACGACCCCTCGATCGGCACCAGGCACGAGGACTGGAAGAGCTTCAAGGTCGCCGTGAAGGACGTCGACGACGTGAAGAACGGCTCGACGGGCGGCGACACCATCAAGGGCACCTCCGGCAGCGACATCCTCGACGGCAAGGGCGGCAACGACGTCATCTCGGGCGGCGCCGGCAACGACCGGCTGATCGGCGGCAGCGGCGTCGATACGTTGACCGGCGGTTCCGGCCGCGACACCTTCGTCTTCGCCTCGGTGAAGGATTCCGCCCCGGGCCAGTCCGGCCTCATCAACAACGGCGGTTACAACCCGCTTTCGGGCAACGACAAGCGCGACGTCATCGCCGACTTCGTCCACGCGCAGGACAAGCTGGACCTGTCCGCGATCGATGCCGACAGCGGGCGATCCGGCAACCAGGACTTCGTCTGGCGCGGCCGGAACGACTTCACCGGCAAGGCCGGCGAACTGATCTTCCGCACCTTCGACGAAAAGGGCACGGCCAACGACCGCACCATCGTCTATGCCGATACCGACCGTGACCACCGCGCCGACTTCCAGATCGAGCTTGCGGGCGTCATCGGCCTGACCAAGGGGGATTTCATCCTCTGAGGCGGGCCGCACCACCGACGGCGGCGACGACGGGAAGGCCCGGCCGAAAATGGCGGGCGGGCCTTGTGCGGCCGGACTTGGAAACCCATCCCCGCCCCACCGGCAGCACCGCTGCGCTTGCCGGTCAATGCATTGCAAATGCACGTCCTTTCCGACGCCTGCCGCCCAGGTCGAACGCGTTCGGACCGATGCGCGCGAACGCCATGGCCTCGCGAAAGTTCGCCGGAAAGGCCGCACCGGTATTGACGATCCGCAACATTCGCCCCTACCTGTAGGGCAGCCACCATGCAAAGCCGGCGGCTCGAGGTCTGCATGCCTTCCCGTGCGGATGGCATGGGACTATGAGGCGGACCTCCGGACGCCAGCCGATGACGTCAAGGCCTTTTCTGCCTGCCGGGTGCGGCAGGACGACTGCTAAAATACGCCTGCGAATTTCTGAGACAGTTGTTTTCTGAATGACGAATGTGCCTGCCGCCGCGTAGCCGCGGACCGGTTCAGTTTCGATCGAATGCCCGCATTTGAAGCCGAGGCCAAGCTCATGATCAAGATCCTCCCGCCTGCCAGTCTCTTCGCCGCAGTCTCGACCCTTCTTGCCCTCGCCGCGCTGCCTCCCGCGGCAGCGCTGGCCCAGAACGCCCCGCCGAGCGTCACCGTCGCCAAGCCGATCGTCCGCGAGGTCATCGACAACGACGAGTTCATCGGCCGCTTCCAGGCGGTCGACGAGGTGGCCGTGCGCTCCCGCGTCGGCGGCTATCTTCAGGAGATCCATTTCAAGGATGGCTCCATCGTCAAGGCCGGCGACCTCCTGTTCGTGATCGACCAACGGCCATTCCGCACCGCGCTCAACGAGGCCGAGGCGACGCTCGAGGTGGCGCGCTCGACGCTCACCTTCGCCGATGCCCAGTTCAAGCGCGCCGACGCGCTGGTCAAGAGCGGCAGCCAGGCGATCCAGACGCTGGACGACCGCCGCCGCGAACTCGCCTCCGCGCAGGCCAACGTGCGCGGCGCCGAGGCGGCCGTCGAGCGCGCGAAGCTCGACCTGGAATATACCAGCATCACCGCGCCGATCTCCGGCCGCGTCGATCGGCGGCTCTTTTCGACCGGCAGCCTCGTGCAGGCCGACCAGACGGTGCTGACGACGATCGTCAGCCTGGATCCGATCGACTTCTATTTCGACGTCGACGAGCGGCGGCTGCTCTCCTATGCCGACACCGCGCGCGCCAGCGGCACGCAACTGCAGGAAGGCGGCAGCGGCCTGCCGGTGAAGGTCACGATCGGCGACTTCCAGCACTCGACCTTCGACGGAACCCTGAACTTCGCCGAGAACCGGGTCGACAACCAGACCGGCACCATGCGCATCCGCGCCCGCCTGCCCAATCCCGACTACGTGCTGCAGCCCGGCCTGTTCGGCCGCATCCAGATCGGCGGCTCCCTGCCCTACCGGGCGATCCTCGTCCCCGACGAGGCGATCGGCTCCGACCAGAACGAGCGCGTCGTCTACGTGCTCGCCGAGGACGGCTCCGTCAGCACCAAGCCGGTGCGGACCGGCCCGCGCATCTACGGCTACCGGGTGATCCGCGACGGCATGGACGGCAACGAGACGATCGTCGTCAACGGCCTGATGCGCATCCGCCCCGGCGTCAAGGTGGCGGCCGAGACGGTGCAACTGCCGCCCGAGCGTGCCGACACCGTTCCCGAAACGATCAGCGCGGAGCAGATGCAGTGAGGTTCGCCCATTTCTTCGTCGACCGGCCGATCTTCGCCTCGGTCCTGTCCATCATCCTGCTGATCGTCGGCAGCATCGCCTATTTCCAGCTGCCGGTGGCGCAGTATCCCGAGATCGCGCCGCCGACCATCGTCGTGCGCACGAGCTATCCCGGCGCCGACGCCCAGACGGTCGCCGACACGGTGGCGACGCCGATCGAGCAGGAGATCAACGGCGTCGAGAACATGCTCTACATGTCCTCCTATTCCACCGCCGACGGCTCCATGGCGCTGACCATCACCTTCAAGCTCGGCACCAATCTCGACCAGGCGCAGGTGCTCGTCCAGAACCGCGTCGCGATTGCCGAACCGCGGCTGCCCGAGGAGGTCCGCCGCATCGGCATCACTACGGTCAAGAGCTCGCCGGACCTGATGATGGTCGTGCACCTCCTGTCGCCGAACGATCGCTACGACCAGCTCTACATCTCCAACTTCGCCAAGACCCGCATCCGCGACCGGCTGGTGCGGCTGGACGGCGTCGGCGACGTCACCCTGTTTGGCGAGCGCGAATATGCCCTGCGCATCTGGCTCGATCCCGACAAGCTCGGCGCCTACGGCATGACGGCGAGCGATGTCGTCCAGGCGCTCCGCGACCAGAACGTGCAGGTGTCCGGCGGCTCCATCGGCGGACCGCCGACCTCCGGCGACAACGCCTTCCAGTACACGGTGACGACGGAGGGCCGGTTCTCCGATCCCCGCCAGTTCCGCTACGTCATCGTCAAGTCGACCGAGGCGGGCCGCCTCGTGCAACTCCAGGACGTCGCCCGGATCGAGCTCGGCGCCCGGGACTACGTCTCCAACAGCTACCTCGACGGCAAGCCGGCAGTGGCGATCGGCATCTTCTCCCGCCCCGGCACCAATGCGCTCGAGGCCGCCGCCGACATCCAGCGCGTGATGGACGATGTCTCGCCGCTGCTGCCGCCGGGCCTCGAATATCGCATCGTCTACAATCCGACCGAGTTCATCTCCGAATCCATCAACGAGGTCTACAAGACCATCATCGAGGCGGCCGTGCTGGTCGCGATCGTCGTCCTGGTGTTCCTCCAGTCCTGGCGCACCGCGCTGATCCCGATCATCGCCATCCCCGTCTCCCTGATCGGCACCTTCGCCTTCCTGCTGGCCTTCGGCTTCTCGCTGAACATGCTGACCCTGTTCGGCCTCGTGCTGGCGATCGGCATCGTCGTGGACGATGCCATCGTGGTGGTGGAGAACGTCGAACGAAACCTGGCGCTCGGCATGACGCCGAAGGAGGCCGCGCATGTGACGATGGACGAGGTCGGCGCGGCCGTCATCGCGATCTCGCTCGTGCTGATCGCCGTCTTCGTGCCGACCGCCTTCATTCCGGGGATCTCCGGCCAGTTCTACCAGCAGTTCGCCGTCACCATCGCGGTCGCGACGGCGATCTCGGCATTGAATTCGCTCACCCTCTCGCCGGCGCTGGCCGGCATCCTGCTGCGCCCCCATTCCCAGGAAAAGCACAGCAGCAATCCCCTCACCCGCGCCGTCCGCAAGCTCTCGGACGGCTTCAACTACGGCTTCGACCGGCTGAGCGAGGGCTATTCCTGGCTCGTGCGCCATCTCGTCTCGACGTGGACGGCGATCGCCGCCAGCCTGCTGGTCTTCGCCGGCCTGCTCTATGCCACCTGGCACATGGGCGGGGTCGTGCCGCGCGGCTTCATCCCGACCATGGACCAGGGCTATGCGATCGTCGTCGTGCAGCTGCCCGACGGCGCCTCACTCGCCCGCACCGACGAGGTGGTGCTGCGCGCCTCCGAGATCATCCGCAACACCCCCGGCGTGAAGAACGCGGTTGCCTTCTCCGGCTTTTCCGGCGCCACCTTCACCAACGCCTCCAATGCGGGCGTGATCTTTGCGAGCTTCGCAAGCTTCGAGGAACGCCTGGAGCACGGGCAGAACGCCACCCAGATCATCGGCCAGCTGTTCGGCAGCCTGCAGAGCATCCAGGAGGCCTTCATCATCGCCGTGCCGCCGCCCTCGATCCGCGGCGTCGGCAATTCCGGCGGCTTCAAGATGCAGCTCGTCGACCTCGAAAGCGCCGACATGCGCCGCGTGCTCGGGCTCGCCTACCAGATGATGGGAGCGGCCAACCAGACCGAGGGTCTGACCGGCGTCTTCACCACCTTCTCCGCCTCCAGCCCGCAATTCTACCTGGAGATCGACCGCGACAAGGCGCGCGCCCTGAACGTGCCGATCCCCAATATCTTCGAGACGCTGTCGATCAACCTCGGCACCTCCTACGTCAACGACTTCAACGCCTTCGGCCGCGTCTACCAGGTGCGCGCCCAGGCCGACCAGCAGTACCGCCTCGACCAGGCCGACATCCTGGCGCTGAAGGTGCGGTCCGCCACCGGCGCGCTGGTGCCGCTCGGCACCCTGGTCGAAATCCGCGACACCAGCGGCCCGACGCTGGTGCAGCGCTACAACATGTTTGTCTCGGTGCCGCTGCAGGGCAATCCGGCGCCGGGCGTCTCGACCGGCACCGCCCTCGACAAGATGGAGGCGCTGGCCCACGAGATGCTGCCGGCCGGCACCTCCTTCGAATGGACGGAACTCGCCTTCCAGGAACGGGCGACCGGCAACACGGCGTTGTACATCTTCGCCCTGTCGGTGGTCTTCGTCTTCCTGGCGCTCGCCGCCCAGTACGAAAGCTGGGTGCTGCCGCTGGCGATCATCCTGATCGTGCCGCTCGCCGTGCTCGCCGCCCTGATCGGCGTCCATCTGCGCGGGATGGACAACAACATCCTCACCCAGATCGGCCTGATCGTGCTGATCGGCCTGGCGGCCAAGAACGCGATCCTGATCGTCGAGTTCGCGCGCCAGGCCCAGCGCGAGGGCAAGACGTCAGTCGAGGCCGCCGTCGAGGCGACCCGCCTGCGCCTGCGGCCGATCCTGATGACGGCCTTCGCCTTCATCTTCGGCGTGGTGCCGCTGATGATCGCGACCGGCCCCGGCGCCGAAATGCGCCAGTCGCTCGGCACCGCCGTCTTCTCGGGCATGCTGGGCGTGACCTTCTTCGGCCTGTTCCTGACGCCGGTCTTCTTCGTGGCGCTCCGCTCCGCCGGCCGGCACCGCCCGGAACGGGTCAGCGAGCGCCGCAAGGATGCGGCCCTGGAGGCAGCCGATCTCTGACCGGCGGCATCCCTGCCGCCGCTTCACATAGCACTGCGGCGGCAGAAATCGTCTGCCGCCGCAGGCGTTGCAGTGCCCGTGACCGCAGGCCGTCCCGTTCCTTTCTGCCGAAGCGCGTCAACGCTAGATCATGATTTAAAAACAGCAAGTTAGAGCATCAGGCAAAGAATTTACCGTAACGACTTCAAGCCGGCGGCATTGCCTCCAGCAGCTTGTCGAGCGTGATCGGATATTCGCGGACGCGCACGCCGGTGGCGTTGTAGATCGCGTTTGCGACCGCCGCCCCCACGCCGCACAGGCCCAGCTCGCCCACCCCCTTGGCCTTCATCGGCGAGGACAGCGGATCGGTCTCCTCAAGGAAGATCACCTCCTGTTCCGGAATGTCGGCATGCACGGGCACCTCGTAGCCGGCGAGGTCGTGGTTGACGAAGAAGCCGCGCTTGCGGTCCACTGCAAGCTCCTCCATCAGCGCCGCGCCCACGCCCATCGTCATGGCGCCGATCACCTGGCTGCGCGCGGTCTTGGGGTTGAGGATGCGCCCGGCCGCGCAGACGGCCAGCATGCGCCGGATCCGCACCTCCGCCGTCAGCGCATCGACGCCCACCTCGACGAAATGCCCGACGAAGGTCCCCTGCACCGTAGCCTCGTTGAACTCGCCGAACTCCATCGTGTCCTCGGCGACGATCCCCTCGCCGCCGGCGACCGAGGCGAGTGGCACGGTGCGGTCGCCCGTCGCGATCTTGCCGTCGGCAAAGACCACCGCGTCGGAATTCAGCCCCATCTTCCGGGCGATCGCCGCGCGCAGCTTCACGCAGGCCGCATAGACGCCGGCCGTCGCGCTGTTGGCGCCGAATTGGCCGCCCGAGCCGGCAGACACCGGAAAGTGCGAATCGCCGAGCCGGACGGCCACCTTTTCGAGCGGCACGCCCATCATCTCCGCCGCCGTCTGGGCGATGATCGTGTAGCTGCCGGTGCCGATATCGGTCATGTCGGTCTCGACCGTCACCATGCCGTCGCTGTCGAGCCGAACCCGCGCGCCCGACGTCATCACCAGCGCGCCGCGATAGCCGGCGGCCATGCCGATGCCGACCAGCCAGCGCCCGTCGCGCACCCGGCCGGGGATGGCGTTGCGCCCGCTCCAGCCGAAGCGCTCGGCCCCCATCCGCATGCACTCGACGAGCTGCCGCTTGGAGAACGGACGGTCCGGATCTTCCGGGTCGACCTGGGTGTCGTTCAGCGCGCGGAACTCGATCGGATCCATGCCGAGCTTTTCCGCCATCTCGTCGATCGCGATTTCCAGCGCCATCAGGCCGGGCGCCTCGCCGGGCGCCCGCATCGCATTGCCCTCGGGCAGGTCGAGCCGGGCAAGCCGGCTCGCCATCATCCGGTTGGCGCCGGCATAGAGCAGCCGCGTCTGATCGCTGGCATTCTCCGCATCGCCCCCCTCGAGATTGCCCGACCAGGTTTCATGGCCGATCGCGGTGATCCGGCCGTCGGCATCCGCGCCGATGCGGATGCGCTGGATCGTCGCCGGGCGGTGCGTGGCGTTGTTGATCATCATCGGCCGCGGCAGCGCCATCTTCACCGGCCGCCGCGCCGCCCGGGCGCCGAGTGCGGCCAGCAGCGCGTCGGCACGCAGGAACAGCTTGCCGCCGAAGCCGCCGCCGATATAGGGCGAGACGACATGCACCTTGTCCTTCGGCAGGCCGAGCGTCATCGCAAGATCGCTCCGCGTCCAGTCGATCATCTGGTTGGAGGTCCAGATGGTCACCTCGTCGCCCTGCCATGCCGCGAGCGTCGCGTGCGGCTCCATCATCGCATGCGAATGGTCGGGCGTGGTGTAGGTCTCGTCGAGCCGGACGGCCGCTGCGGGAAAGGCGCCTTCGAAATCGCCGACCTCCTGGTCGGGACTACCGTGCAGCCCGTCCTTCATGGCGGCAAGGTCGAAGCGTCCCTCGGTCGCCTCGTAGTCCACCCTGATCAGCGCCGCGGCCGCGCGAGCCTGCTCGAACGTCTCCGCCACCACCACCGCGATCGCCTGGTGATAGTGTTCGATCTCGGGCCCGGCGAGCAGCCTGGCGACGTTCTTGTCGCCCTTGCCGAGCTTCCCGGCATTCTCGGCGGTGACGATGGCCAGGACGCCGGGCGCGGCCCTGGCCTCGCTCAGTTCCATGGCCCGGATTCGCCCCCTGGCGATGCCTGCGACCACCGGGTAGCCATAGGCCGGCGCCGCCGTCGCATCGTGCCATTCATAGGCGTAGGTGGCCGTGCCCGTCACCTTGTAGCGGCCGTCGATGCGGTCCACGGGTTTTCCGACGACCTTCATCTGGTCGATCGGATTGGTCGTCGCGGGACTATCGAATTTCATCGCTCAGCTCCTTGCCTCTTCCAGCACGGCGGCGAGCGTCCGCTCCACCAGCGTCAGCTTGAAGGCGTTGTGTTCGGTGGACCTGGCGCCGGCCAGCAGCCCCGCGCTAACGGACTTCGCGCCGCGCGGCAGTTCCCTCTCGGCCGCCTCGACGCGCCAGGGCTTCGGCGCGATACCGCCGACGGCGACCCGGCCGGTGCCGTCCGGATGGACCACCGCCGCGACCGAGACCAGCGCGAAGGCGTAGGATGCGCGGTCGCGAACCTTACGGTAGATGTGGCGGCCGCCGACCGGCGCCGGCAGCCGGACCGCCGTGATCAGCTCGCCCGCCTCCAGCGCCGTCTCGACATGCGGCGTCTCGCCCGGCAACCGGTGGAAATCGGCGATCGGGATCGCCCGGCTCGTGCCGTCCGGCTTCACCGTCTCCACTTCCGCATCCAGCGCCCGCATCGCGACCGCCATGTCGCTCGGATGGGTGGCGATGCAGGCGTCGCTGACGCCGACCACCCCGAGCTGCCGGCTGAAGCCGTCGAGCGCCGGACAGCCGCTGCCGGGCTTGCGTTTGTTGCAGGGCTGGCTGGTATCGTAGAAATAGGGACAGCGGGTGCGCTGCATCAGGTTGCCGGCCGTCGTCGCCTTGTTGCGGAGCTGTCCGGAGGCGCCCGCCATCAGCGCGCGCGACAGGAGGCCGTAGTCGCGTCTCACCCGCTCGTCGGCGGCGAGATCGGTGTTGCGCACCAGCGCGCCGATACGAAGGCCGCCGTCGTCGGTGGCCTCGATCCGGTCCAGGCCCAGCCGGTTGACGTCGATCAGGTGGCCCGGCGTCTCGATCTCGAGCTTCATCAGGTCCAGGAGGTTCGTGCCGCCGGCGATGAAGCGGGCGCCCGGCGTGCCGGCTGCCCTGGCGGCGGCGTCGGCCGCGGAGGTGGCGCGCTCGTAGGTGAAGGATCTCATGCCGGCCTCCCTGCGACGTCCATGACGGCATCGACGATGTTGGAATAGGCGCCGCATCGACAGATGTTGCCGCTCATGCGTTCGCGCAGCTCGGCTCTCGTCAGCTGCGGCCGCTCGTCGAGCGTCGCGCTCACATGGCTCGGAATGCCGGCCCTGATCTCGTCGAGGACGGCGATGGCGGAACAGATCTGTCCCGGCGTGCAGTAGCCGCACTGGAAGCCGTCGTGCCGGACGAAGGCCTCCTGCATCGGATGCAGATCGGTCGGCGTGCCGAGGCCCTCGATGGTGGTGATGCTGTCGCCCTCGTGCATGACGGCGAGCGTCAGACAGGCATTGATCCGCCGGCCGTCCACGAGAACCGTGCAGGCGCCGCACTGGCCGTGATCGCAGCCCTTCTTGGTGCCGGTCAGCTGCAGGTGCTCGCGCAATGCGTCCAGCAGCGACGTGCGGTTGTCCAGTTCCAGCTCCCGGCGCTTGCCATTGACCGTGAAGGAAACCGGCGTCTTCAGGGCGGCATCAGCCGGACCGGCCGCCTGCTGCGCGCCGCCGGCGGAAGCCGATGCCGTGACGGCAACCGAAGCGGCGGTACCGGCTAGCAATCCACGTCTCGTCATTTCCAGTTCTCTCCTGCGGTTCATGGCGCGATTCCGTCCCTTGATAAGCTGTCGCCGTGAAATCTGATAGATGGGCGAACGAACGGCACCCGACGGCCTAACGACCGTCGCGGCGATATGGTTCATTCGCTCGATCGGGAGATCGTCGTGGCCGTCGCCGCTGCTCCAAAGCGCGAGCCCTGTGCCAGCGCGGCAACGGGACGGCCGCGCGATCACGATTTTATGAACGTCAATCCCGGATTCCGTTCGGCCGGCGGCGTCCGGCGGACTGGACTTCCGGTAATTTAGCCACCATCACTTTTTAAGGAGGGGATGAACCGCGCGGCCTGCCGCGCAGGGGCCAGTGCGAACCGAAGAAAGGGATCGACATGAAACTGCTGTTTGCGACAGGCATCTCGCTTCTTCTTTTGACTTCGGTCGGCGCCGCGCAGGAGGCCATGGTCAGGATCACCCGCAGCGGCAGCCAGCCGCCGGCGATCGGCATCCCCGACTATTACACGGGCATCGTCCGCAAGGAGGCGCTCTTCGACGCCGAGGCACCCGCGCGCGTCGTCGGCGGCGTCGTGACCTACGAGCCCGGCGCGCGCACGGCATGGCACAGCCATCCGCTCGGCCAGGTCCTGATCATTTCCGCAGGCGTCGGCCTCGTGCAGCAATGGGGGCAGCCGGTCCAGGAAGTCCGGGAAGGCGACATCATCTGGATTCCCGCCGGCGTGAAGCACTGGCATGGCGCCACGGAGACCTCCCGCATGCGCCACGTCGCCGTCACCGAGGCGCTCGATGGCAAATCGGTGGACTGGATGGAGAAGGTCGACACCATCCACCACGACGGCTGACCGCTCCGGGCCGCAGCATCGACGACCGGCCGGACGGCGCGAGGGTCCCCCGGCACCGCCGGACGGTTGCTTCGCCCTTGGCGTTGCGCTACCCGACACTGTAGGAATTCTGGTTGGCTGAGGGGTTCGGTCGACGAAGCGGGAGATTGAAGAACGATGGCCGCCGAAACAGCATCGCACGGTGTCGATCTCATCCCGATCGTGACGCTCCTGACGGCCGGCGTCGTCGCCGTGCCGCTGTTCAAGCGGTTCGGGCTCGATTCCGTCCTAGGCTACCTCGCCGCCGGCCTCGTCATCGGCCCCTACGGGCTCGGGCTCTTCACCGATGCGCAGAGCATCATCCATGTCGCCGAGCTCGGCGTGGTCATGTTCCTCTTCGTCATCGGCCTGGAAATGCGGCCGTCGCGCCTCTGGGGCCTGCGCCGCGAGATCATGGGGCTCGGCCTGCTGCAGGTCGTCGTCTGCAGCGCCCTGCTCACCTTCGCCGGCATGGCGCTCGGCTATGCGCCCTCCGTCGCCTTCGTCTTCGGCATGGGCTTCGTCCTGACCTCGACGGCGATCGTCTTCCAGATCCTCAACGACCGCGGCGACCTGTCGACGCCCAAGGGACAGCGGATCGTATCGATCCTGCTGCTGGAGGATCTGGCGATCGTTCCCCTTCTTGCCGTCGTCGCCTTCATGGCGCCGGGGGCTGAAACATCCAGCCTGGCCTCGCAGGCCGCCCATGTCGCGATCGGGCTCGGCGCGCTCGCCGGCCTGATCCTGATCGGGCGCTATCTTCTGAACCCGTTGTTCGCCGTCTTGGCACAGGCCGGCGCACGCGAGGTCATGACCGCCGCGGCACTGCTGGTCGTGCTCGGCGCGGCACTCGCCATGCAGCTCGGTGGACTGTCGATGGCGATGGGCGCCTTCCTCGCCGGCGTCCTCCTGTCCGAGAGCACGTTCCGCCACCAGCTCGAGGCCGATATCGAACCCTTCCGCGGCATCCTGCTCGGCCTGTTCTTCCTTGGCGTCGGCATGGCGCTCGACGTCGGTGTCGTCGCCGCCAACCTGCCGCTGGTCGCCTTCGCGGTGGTCGCCTTCATGCTGATGAAGGGCATCGGCATCTATGCCGTCGCCCGCCTGCTCGGGTCGGATCGCGAGGAGGCGGTCGAGCGGGCGGCGCTGATGGCCCAGGGCGGCGAATTCGCCTTCGTGCTCTATGCCGCAGCGACGGCGTTCGGCGTGATCGACGCGCAGACCAACGCCATCTTCACCTCGACCGTGATCATCTCGATGGTGCTGACGCCGTTCGTCATCATGGCCGTCACCCGGCTGATGCCGACACCGGCGGCGACCCTGCTCGACGGCGTCGAGGCCCCCGACGGGCTGACCGGCAACGTGCTCATCGTCGGCTTCGGCCGCTTCGGCCAGATCGTCAGCCAGCCGCTCCTCGCCAGGGGGCTGGAAGTCTCCATCATCGACAACGACGTGGAGATGATCCAGGCCGCGTCGGAGTTCGGCTTCAAGGTCTACTACGGCGACGGCACACGGCTGGATATCCTCCATGCCGCCGGTGCCGAGAACGTGGGGGCGGTCATCGTCTGCGTCGACAAGGCCGATGTGGCGCTCCACATCGTCGAGCTGATCAAGGCGGAATTTCCGCTGGTGCAGGTGTTCGCACGCGCCTACGACCGCGGCGCGGCACTCTCCCTGATTGCGGCCGGCGTCGACTATCAGCTGCGCGAAACGCTGGAATCCGCGCTCGTTTTCGGCTGCTACGCGCTGACGAAGCTCGGCGTGCCGGAACCGGAGGCCGAGGCGATCATGGAGGAGGTCCGGCGCCGCGACGAGCAGCGGCTTGCGATCCAGCAGGTCGAGGGACTGTACGGCGGCCGGCAGTATTTCCAGGGCAACCGGCCGTCCCCAACCCCGCTGACCACGCCGAAGCGGACCGGCCGGTCGGGCAACGCCGAAGCCGAAGCGGTGCTCAAGGGCACCACAAGTCCCGGCACAGCCGCCACCTGACGGCTCATCTCCGCCGACCGGGCGGCTTCAGCCTGCCCCTGCGAGCGCAGCTGCGCTGCGCGATTTGCACTGCAGGATCGGTGGCGGGCAATCTAGGATACGCAGCTCAGCCTGTTTGACACGCCTTCGATCCGCGGGGTACGGCTCGCGAAGCGGTTGCGTTGCGGCCGGCCGAAGCGGAGCCGGCAAGGACGGATTTCCGCAGACATTGCAGACAGTTCGCCGGCCGCCCCTGCGGACCGGTCGAGAACGGGAGTTCACGCATGGCAGACTATTCCTATCCGGACACGCAACTCTTCCTGAACGGCGAATGGAAGCCCGCGGCAGCCGGCGAGACGATCGCC
The DNA here is from genome assembly GCF_029210525.1 of Mycoplana sp. MJR14. Classification (NCBI taxonomy): domain Bacteria; kingdom Pseudomonadati; phylum Pseudomonadota; class Alphaproteobacteria; order Hyphomicrobiales; family Rhizobiaceae; genus Mycoplana; species Mycoplana sp. MJR14. The sequence continues at coordinate 60,513 of NZ_JARGEO010000016.1, read as the reverse complement.
GTCACCGACCCGGCCACCGGCGAGGTGATCGGCCAGGTCGCAAAGGCCGGCATCGTCGACCTGGACGCAGCCCTTGCGGCGACGCAGGCGGGCTTTGCCACCTGGAGCGCCACCTCCGCCTATGACCGCGCCCGCATCATGCGCAAGGCCGCCGACATCCTGCGCGAGCGCAAGGACAGGATCGCCTGGATCATGACCCGCGAACAGGGCAAGCCGATCGCCGAATCCACCGGCGAGGTGGCGGCTGCGGCCGACCTGATCGAGTGGTTCGCCGAGGAAGCGCGCCGCACCTACGGCCACGTCATCCCCGCGCGCGCGCCGAACGTCTCCCAGCAGACGATCAAGCTGCCGGTCGGCCCGGTCGCGGCCTTCACGCCCTGGAACTTCCCGATCAACCAGATCGTGCGCAAGCTTTCGGCGGCCCTTGCCGCCGGCTGCTCGATCATCATCAAGGCGCCGGAAGAGACGCCGGCATCGCCGGCCGAACTGATCCGCGCCTTTGCCGATGCCGGCGTCCCCGCCGGCGTCATCGGCCTCGTCTACGGCGTTCCGGCGGAAATCTCCGAATACCTCATTCCGCATCCGGCGATCCGCAAGGTCACCTTCACCGGCTCCACCCCGGTCGGCAAGCATCTGGCGGCACTGGCCGGCAGGCACATGAAGCGCGTGACGATGGAGCTCGGCGGCCATGCGCCGGCGATCATCATGGCGGATGCCGACATCGACAAGGCGGCCAAGGTGATGGCCTTCTCCAAGTTCCGCAATGCCGGCCAGGTCTGCGTTTCGCCGACGCGCTTCCTCGTCGAGCAGCCGGCCTTCGGCCGCTTCGTCGACGGCTTCGTCGCGGCGACCAAGGGCGTGAAGGTCGGCAACGGCCTCGATGCCGCTTCCACCATGGGCCCGCTCGCCAACGAGCGCCGCATCCCCGCACTGGAGGAGCTGGTCGCCGACGCCGTCGAGCACGGCGGCAAGCTCGAGACCGGCGGCCGCCGGATCGGCAACAGCGGCAACTTCTTCGAGCCCACGGTGCTGACCAACGTCCCGGTCTCGGCGCGGATCATGAACGAGGAGCCCTTCGGCCCCGTCGCCATCATCAACCCGGTCGCCGGGCTGGAGGACGCGATCGCAGAATCGAACCGCCTTCCCTTCGGCCTGGCATCCTACGCCTTCACCGCCTCGCAGGCCGCCGTGCATGCGATCGGAACGCGGGTGGAATCCGGCATGACGACGATCAACCACCTCGGCCTGGCGCTGCCCGAGGTTCCCTTCGGCGGCATCAAGGATTCCGGCTACGGCGACGAGGGCGGCGCGGCCGCGATCGAAGCCTACCTCGTGACCAAGTTCGTCACCACCGCCGCCTGACGCCGCGCAGGCAGCGGAGCCCGCACATCGGCCCATGAAGAGCCGCGGACCGACCCGGTCCGCGGCTCTCGCAGTCCTTGGCGGCAGGTTCATGACCCCCGCAGATGATGCAAGCGATACCAGTGTATAGTGTCGCGGCGGCCGGAAGAGAACTACTCTTTCTTCATCGCCCCCATCGGCGTGTAGCGCGGCCCCCTCCCGCTACCGGCTCCGGAGCCCTCCCCTCCTCCGAGCCCGCGGATCACACGATCCGCCTGACCGCCCAGCCGCCCTGGGCGGTCTTTTTTGCAGCCGTGCGGCGCAAGGGCCGGCCCCGTGGCCGGCCGCCGCCGGTGTTTCGCTCTACGGCTCGAGCGGCTCCAGATGCTGCTCGATGGCCGCGCGCAGATGCTCGTGCTGCTTGGGGATCTTCAGCGCCTCGCCGAGATGGGCGGTGTCCTCGTCGCGGTCGAAGCCCGGCTCGTTGGTCGCCACCTCGAACAGCACGCCGCCGGGCGTGCGGAAGTAGATGGCAAAGAAGTAGTCGCGGTCGATCACCGGCGTGACGTGGTAGCCCGTGTCGATCAGCGCCTTGCGGACGTCGAGCTGGGCCGCCCGGTCCTTCACGGCGAAGGCGACGTGGTGGACGGAGCCGGCGCCGGGACGGGAGGCCGAAACGTCGGGCATGGTCTCGATGTCGATGGCATCGGCACCGTTGCCGCCGGGGCGGACCATCCGCAGAATGCCGTTCTTCTCTTCCAGCACCTCGTAGCCCATGAAGCCCAGCAGTTCGCGCGTGGCGCCGCCGTCCTTCAGCCGCATGGCGACGGAATGGAAGCCGCGGATCGCGTGCGCCTCGTCGATGCCGCCATGGGTCCAGGGCTGGCGGCTGTCGCCGTCGACCTCGACGAGGGCGAAACCGTCCCCGTCCGGTCCGGCGAAATGCAGGCGCTTCTGGCCGAACGTCTCGTCCTCGCGCAGGCCCGAGACCCGCCGGGCGGCAAGGCGCTCGCCCCAGTAGCCGAGCGCGCCCCTGGGCACGGAGAAGACGGTCGTGCCCACCTCGCCGGTGCCGGACCGCCCGGGTGCGATGTGCGGAAAGGGGAAGTAGGTCATCACCGTGCCGGGCGTGCCCAGTTCGTCGCCATAGTAGAGGTGGTAGACGTCGGGGGAATCGAAATTGACCGTCTTCTTGACCCGGCGCAGGCCGAGGGCATCGGTGAAGAAGGCATTGTTGGTGCGCGCATCCGCAGCCATGGACGTGACGTGGTGCAGTCCGGTGATCTGGTCGAGCATGAGGAAACCTCCTGTTTGGATGCCGCCGAATTTGCGCCTTCCGCTCGACGGGCGAAAGTGCGTCGAAGGTGAAAGCACTGTTTCAGAAAAAGAAACGAAAGAAGCCTCACTGTTTACAATTACCACATGACCGGCGCCGACCGTCCGCCGTGTGACCCTTGCCATTCCCCCCGCGCTGCACAAGAATTACACATGCGTAGAATTTGCCCTTTACAGTTTTCATCGAACTGTGTTTTGTTGTGATCATAATCACAAAAAGCCTATCACAATGCGCAAGAAGAGCCGTTGAAGCGGCCGCCCAACCCCCGGATTTCGAAGAGGAAGCGAGGTCCGGACGAGACACGGGGAACATATGGACCAGTCCCGAGCGACTGCTGCCCATGGCGGCGCTATCGGAATGCACGGCATCAAGAAGTGGTTCGGCAATTTCCAGGCGGTGGACGACGTCTCGCTGGAAATCCGCCCGAACGAGTTCTTCACCCTGCTGGGGCCTTCGGGCTGCGGCAAGACCACGCTTCTGCGGATGATCGCCGGCTTCGAACTGCCGAGCGAGGGCAGCATCCGCCTCGACGGCGCCGAGATCGCGAGCCTCCTGCCCAACCAGCGCCCGGTCAACACCGTCTTCCAGAACTACGCCCTCTTCCCGCACCTGACGGTCGCCGAGAACATCGGCTTCGGGCTGAAGATGCTCGGGCAGCCGAAGGCGAAGATCGCTGCGGCCGTCGCGGAAATGCTCAAGCTCGTCCACCTCGAGGGCCGCGGCAACGACCCGGTCACCCAGCTTTCCGGCGGCCAGCAGCAGCGCGTGGCGCTCGCCCGGGCGCTGGCGCCGCGGCCGAAGGTCCTCCTCCTCGACGAGCCGCTTTCGGCGCTCGACCTGAAACTCAGGAAGTCGATGCAGATCGAGCTGAAGCGGCTGCAGAGCGAGACCGGCATCACCTTCGTCTTCGTCACCCACGACCAGGAGGAGGCGCTGACCATGTCCGACCGCATCGCGGTGATGAGCCATGGCACGGTCCGCCAGGTCGGCGAACCCTGGGAGATCTACGACCGCCCGGCCGAGCGCTTCGTCGCCGACTTCATCGGCGACACCAATTTCCTCGACGTCGACGTCGTCGCGATCGAGGGCGAGCGGGCACGGGTGCGGCTCGCCTCCGGCGCCGAAATCCCCGCGACCTTCCCCGCCGACATCCGCCCCGAGGGCCGCGTATCCATCGTGATCCGCCCGGAACACGCCCGCGCCGTCGCCCCGTCGCCGGCCGCGCCGCTCGCCGGCACGGTCCATGACGTGGTCTACCTCGGCACCGACACGCATCTGCACGTCCGCCTCGCCGACGACAAGACCTTCCTGGTCCGCCAGCAGAACGCCCGCAGCGGTCCCTGCGGCTTTGCCGTCGGCGACAGCGTCGGGATCGAACTCAGCGACGACGTCGCCCAGATCCTGAGGGATTGAGATGAGCGTCACCCCGGCCGAACTCGGCGAGACGATCCGCAGGAAGGACATCCGCGGCCGCTGGCTCCTCAGCGCCCCCGCCATGCTCCTGATCGGCGCGGCCAGCGCCGGTCCGCTTCTGATCGTCGTGCTCTATTCCTTCCTGGCGCCCGGCAGCTACGGCGACGTGAAATGGGCGTTCTCGACGGACGGCTGGTTCAACGTCTTCCTCTCGCGCGACATCTTCGACGACACCGTGTCGCTGGCCGACGCCCATTTCAGCATCTTCTGGCGCTCGGTCCGCATCGCGCTCGCCACCACCGCGCTCTGCCTGCTGCTCGGCTTCCCCACAGCCTATTTCATCGCCACCCGCCCGCAGCACAGCCGCTCGCTCTGGCTCTTTGTCATCACCATCCCGTTCTGGACGAACATGCTGATCCGGGCGTTCGCGATCCAGGAGGTCATCCGCACCGAGGGCCTCGTCAACACGCTGCTGATGAAGCTCGGCCTGGTCTCGGCACCGATCCAGATGCTGTTCACCGATTTCGCCATCCTGCTCGGCATGACCTACGTCCACCTGCCGCTGATGGTGCTGCCGCTCTACGCCAGCCTGGAGAAGCTCGATTTCCGCCTCGTCGAGGCGGCCTACGACCTCTACGCTTCGCGCTTCAACGTGCTGATGAAGGTGATCGTGCCGCTGGTGAAGCCCGGCCTGATCGCCGGCTCCATCCTCGTCTTCATCCCGGCGCTGTCCTCCTACGTGATCCCCCGCGTGCTCGGCGGCGGCAAGAACCTGATGGTCGGCAACCTGATCGAACTGCAGTTCGGCCAGGGCCGCAACTGGCCGCTCGGCGCGGCCCTGTCGGTGACGCTGGTGGCGATCGTCCTCGTCGCGCTACTCTTCTACGTCCGCAACGTCGGCAAGACCGGGGGCGGCGCGCATGGCTAGGAATCCGGCCCGGAACTTTTCGATCAAGCGGCTGCCGGGCTTTGCGACGATCGCCATGCTCAGCTTCTTCATCCTCTACCTGCCGATCGCCACCCTCGTCGTCTACGCCTTCAATGCCGGCACCTCGATCGCCGCCTGGGAAGGGCTGTCGCTGCGCTGGTTCTTGAGCGCCTGGCAGAACCAGCAGGTGATCGACGCCTCGATCCGCTCGCTGCAGATCGCCTCGGTCGCCGCCGTCATCGCCACCGCCTGCGCCACGCTTGCAGCCCTTGCCACCACCCGCACGACGCCCTATCGCGGCCTGACCTTCAAGTATTCGCTCCTGAACAGCCCGCTGCTCGTGCCGGAGATCGTCACCGCCGTGGCGCTCCTGATCCTGTTCTCGCGCATCAAGGTCTGGACCGGCTATTCCGGCCTCGGCTACCTCATCGCCGCGCATTCGGCCTTTTGCGTCCCCTTCGCCTACCTGCCGATCCGCGCCAGGCTGGAGAACATGGACCTGTCGCTGGAGCGGGCCGCCGCCGACCTCTACGCCACGCCCTTCAAGACCTTCCGCTATGTCACCCTGCCGCTGCTCTGGCCCGGCATCCTCGCCGGCCTGATGCTCGCCTTCGTGATCTCGCTCGACGACGTGGTGATCACCGAATTCGTCAAGTCCGGCGGCCAGGACACCCTGCCGACCTACATGCTCGGCCAGCTGCGCCGCGTCGTGACCCCGGAGATGAACGCGATCTCGACCGTCTTTCTGATGCTGTCGCTCGCCATCGTCACCGTCTTCTTCTTCATCAGCCGAAATCCGCAGAAAGACGACCCATAACGCCAAACAGGAGAACAGCATGAAATCGATACTGGGAGCAGCATCGCTCGTCGCCGGACTGATGGCCTCGACCGCCATCGCGCACGCCGCCGGCGAACTGAACATCTTCAACTGGGGCAACTATACGAGCCCGGAGATGATCAAGAAGTTCGAGGCGGCCTATGACGTCAAGGTGACGATCACCGACTACGACAGCAACGACACCGCACTCGCCAAGATCCGCCAGGGCGGCCACGGCTTCGACATCGTCGTCCCGTCCGCCAGCGCCATGCCGACCTTCATTTCCGAAGGTCTCCTGATGGAATCCAACCCCAACCAGATGGAGAACTTCAAGAACGTCGATCCTCAGTGGGTGGACGTACCCTTCGATCCGGGCCGCAAGTATTCGGTTCCGTGGCAGTGGGGCACGACGGGCGTGACCGTCAACAAGTCCGTCTATTCCGGCGACATCAACACGTCCGCCATCTTCCTCGACCCGCCGGCCGAACTCGTCGGCAAGGTCAACGTCCTTCCCGAGATGTCCGACGTCATGCACATGGTCGTCACCTATGCCGGCGGCGAGCCCTGCACCGGCGATCTCACTGTTCTGAAGAAGGCGCGCGACATGCTGCTCGCGGCCAAGCCGAAGTGGATCTCGATGGACTACGGCAACATCGAGAAATACTCCAAGGGCGACCTTTCGGCCGGCACCAACTGGAACGGCGCCTCCTTCCGCTCGCGCCTGCAGAACCCGGACGTCGTCTACGGCTATCCGAAGGAAGGCTATCCGATCTGGATGGACAATGCCGCGATCCTCGCCGACGCCAAGAACGTCGACAACGCCAAGCTTTTCCTGAACTTCATCATGGACCCCGAGAATGCGGCGATGCTGTCCGCCTTCGCCCGCTACGCCAACGGCATCAAGGGCTCCGACGCCTTCATGCCGGAGGACATGAAGAGCGCGCCGGAGATCGTCATTCCGGCCGATCTCAAGGCCGCCGGCAAGTTCAACCTCGCCTGCCCGCCGGAGGTCCAGGAGCTCTACACCAAGATCTGGACCGAGCTGCAGAAGTAACGGCAAGACCTCAGGAGGACTGCGGACGCGGGAGCGCGAATGCTCCCGCGGTACCCGCGGATATGCGCATGAACAACACCTTCCAGGACGTGCACGGCTTTGCCCGGCGCGACGTGACGCTTGCCAACTGGCGCACCGCCCCTTTCAGCCGCTGGGCCTTCCACAACGTGCGCGACCTCGTTCCGACCGCCGAGTTCCGCAGCCTCCGCCCCGAGCCCGAACGGGCGCTCGACAGCGGCGCGCGGCTCGATGCGCGACTGGAGCAGCCGCTCGAGGGCGCCTCGACGCTGCGCGCCTATCTGGAGAAGGCTGCCGCCGACGCCTTCCTCGTGATGCGCGACGGCCGCGTCGTGCTGGAGCACTACGCGCCCCATTCCGGCGCGAACGCCCGCCACATCGTCTTTTCGATCTCCAAGTCGCTGACGGCGCTTCTGTCCGGCATTCTCGAGGCCGAGGGCGTGATCGACCCCGACCGGCCGGTGTCGCACTACCTGCCGGAGGCAAGGGGCGGCGCCTATGGCGACTGCAGCGTCCGCGACGTGCTCGACATGCGCGTCAGCCTCGATTTCGAGGAGGCCTATCTCGATCCGCTGAGCGCCTTCGCCCGCTACCGCCGCGCCATGCTCTGGAACCCGCCGCAGCCCGGCGAGACGCCGGAAAACCTGGCCGACTTCCTGCTGACGCTGCAAAAGGGACCGGGCCCGCACGGCGGCCCCTTCGCCTATGCCTCGCCGAATTCCGACGTGCTCGGCCTCCTCATCGAACGCGTCACCGGCGCCCGGTTCGCAGACCTGTTCGAGACGCTTCTCTGGCAGCCGATGGGGGCCAGGAACGACGGCTACGTCACGGTCGATGCGATCGGCACGCCGCGCACCGCCGGCGGCATGTGCGTTACCGCCCGCGACCTCGCCCGCGTCGGCGAACTGCTCCGCACCGGAGGCACCGTCGGCGGGCGGCAGGTCGTTCCCGAACGCTGGATCGACGACATGACGCGCAACGGCGACCGCGAGGCCTGGCGCGCCGGCCGCAACGTCGCCCTTCCGGACGGCCGCTACCGCAGCCAGTGGTACCAGACCGGCGAGGCGGACGGCGCCTATTGCGCGATCGGCATCCACGGACAGTGGCTCTATGTCGATCCCTCCACCGAGACCGTCATCGTCAAGCTGTCCTCGCAGGACGACCCGCTCGGCGACGAGACCAACCACGACATCTTCACCCTCTTCCGCACCCTTTCCCGGATGACGCTCTGACGCGTGGCGATCAGGCAGGAGTTCCCATGCAGACCACAGCAGACCTCATCATCACGAACGCCCGCGTGCTGACCATGGACGCGGCCAGGCCGCGCGCCGACGCGATCGCGATTGCCGGCAACCGCATCCTGGCGGTCGGGGCGGAAGCGGACATCCGCGCATCATCCGGTCCGGCCACCCGCGTGATCGACGCCCGCGGCGGCACGGTGCTGCCGGGCTTCAACGAATCCCACATGCACATCTTCCCCGGCTCGGTCGAGCTCAGCGAGCTCTCGCTCTACAAGGTCAAGGGCTACGAAGCCCTGGAGCGGGCGATCCGCGGCTTTGCCGCGCAGTATCCCGAACGCCGGCTGCTGATCGCCCAGCACGCCGACTACTCCGTCCTCTCCGACGACGAACGGGTCACCCGCCACGTCCTCGACCGCATCCTGCCCGACCGGCCGCTGCTGATCGTCGCCCCGGACCATCACACCGCCTGGGCCAACACGATCGCGCTGCGAAAGGCCGGCATCATCGAGGGCCGCGACGTCGGCGTCGGCAACGAGATCGTCATGGGCGACGACGGCCTTGCGAGCGGTGAACTGCGCGAGAGCAACGCCATCCGCCCGGTGGCGGCCCTCGGCGAAACCGGCGGGCGCGAGATGCTCGGCATCGGCACCGGCGGCGAACCGGAGAACGTCACCGCCGAGGACCGGGCGAGCGATATCGCCGTGCTGAAGAAGGGGCTCGCCTATGTCGCCTCGCTCGGCATCACCTCGCTGCAGAACATGGACGGCAACCACTACCAGCTGGAACTACTCTCAGAGATCGAGAAGACGGACGGCCTGCCGGTGCGCGTCCGCATGCCCTACCACATGAAGAACTTCATGCCGGTCTCCGACCTTGCGGAGAAGGCCGCGAAGTGGCGCGATGAGTTCTCCGGCGACCGGCTGCGCTGCGACTTCGTCAAGATGTTCATGGACGGCGTCACCGAGGGCGAGACCGCCGTCTTCGTCGACGACTACGCCCACAAGCCCGGCTGGAAGGGCGAACCGCTGTTCTCCCAGGAACACTTCGACGCGATAGCCGTCGAGGCCGACCGGCTCGGCCTGCCGGTCGCCGTGCACGCCATCGGCGACGGCGCGGTACGCATGGTGCTGAACGGCTACGAGGCGGCGATCCGGGCGAACGGCCGCCGCGACAGCCGCAACCGCATCGAGCATATCGAGGTCGTCCACCCCGACGACATTCCCCGCTTCGCCGCGCTCGGCACCGTCGCCTCGATGCAGCCGACCCATCCCCCCGGCAGCGCCGGCCTGCCGCTGGAGCCCTATCTCGGCTTCATCGGCGAGGCCCGCTGGCCGCTCGCCTTCGCCTGGAAGACCCTGGTCGACGCGGGCACGACGATCGTCTTCGGCACCGACTGGCCGGTCTCGCCGCTCGACCCGATGAGCTGCATCCGCGACGCCATGACCCGCACGCCGTGGCGGCAGGGCGATCCCGACCAGCGGCTGTCGCTTGCCGAAACGCTCGCCGCCTACACGAGCACCGGCGCCTGGCTGGAGTTCATGGAGGACCGCAAGGGCATCCTGAAGGAAGGCTACCTCGCCGATGTCGTCGTCCTCTCCGGCGACATCGAGGCGACCGCGGCAGACGACTTCCCCGCGATCCGCCCGGTCACGACGATCTGCGACGGCCGCGTCACCCACCAGGCCTGAAGGCATGTCGCGGTCTTGCGATGACGCCATGCGATGAAACGAGAAGCTGAAGGAGCGACCATGCGCACCGTAACCGTCGCGGCCACGCAGATGGCCTGCACCTGGGACATACCGGCCAACATCGAGCGGGCGGAAAGGCTCGTCCGCACGGCTGCCGCGCAGGGCGCCAACATCGTGCTCGTGCAGGAACTGTTCGAGACGCCCTACTTCTGCCAGGCCCAGGACGCGCGGTTCTTCGACCTGGCCCAGCCGTTTGCGGACAATCCGCTGATTGCGCATTTCGCCCGGCTTGCGGCCGAGCTCGGCGTCGTCCTGCCGGTCAGCTATTTCGAACGGGCCGGCCGGGCGCACTTCAATTCGCTGGCGGTGATCGACGCCGACGGCACCGTGCTCGGCAACTACCGCAAGAGCCACATCCCCGATGGTCCCGGCTATACCGAGAAGTTCTACTTCTCGCCGGGCGATACCGGCTTCCGGGTGTGGCGGACGCGCTTCGGCACGATCGGCTGCGGCATCTGCTGGGACCAATGGTTTCCCGAGGCCGCCCGCGCCATGGCGCTTTTGGGCGCGGAGATCCTGTTCTATCCGACGGCGATCGGAAGCGAGCCGCACGATCCCGCAATCGACAGCGCCGCCCACTGGCAGCGGGTGATGCAGGGGCACGCGGCGGCGAACCTAGTACCCGTGGTGGCGTCCAACCGCGTCGGCACCGAGGAGGGACGCAACGGCACCGCGATCACCTTCTACGGCTCCTCCTTCATCGCCGACCAGACCGGCGGCAAGCTCACCGAAGCCGACAGGGGGACGGAGAGCGTGCTGACGGCCACCTTCGACCTCGCGGCGATCGAACGCCAGCGCCGCGCCTGGGGCCTCTTTCGCGATCGCCGGCCGGAGCTCTACGGCCCGCTTTCGAGCCTCGACGGGCAAGGCTGAACCGGTCGGAAAAGACGAGAGGCCCGCGCGACCGGTATCGCGCGGGCCTCATGGCATTCGGACGTTGACGCTCGTCAGCGCGCCTGGTCCAGCGCCCGGCTGACGCCGAGCACGACGAGGGTGCAGATCGCGCCCGAGATCAGGTAGCCGCCGATGAAGATGATGCCGAAATTGGTGGCGAGCCCGAGCGCCACCAGCGGCGCGAACGCCGCCCCGACCAGCCAGGCGAGGTCGGAGGTGAGCGCCGCCCCCGTATAGCGGTAGTACTGCTCGAAGCGCGAGGACATCACGCCCGACGCCTGGCCGAACGACAGGCCGAGGATGCCGAAGCCGATGATGATGAAGGCGTCCTGCCCCTTGCCGCCGGCATCGAGCAGGAACGGCGCCGAGAACGAGAAGATGGCGATGATGATCGCGCCGATCATCAACTGGCTGCGCCGTCCGATCCGGTCGGCGATCACCCCCGAAAGCACGATGCCGACGAGGCCCACCGCGGCCCCGATCACCTGCACGAACAGGAACTCCGCCGGCGACTGGCCGCCGTTCAGCGTCACCCAGCTCAACGGGAAGATCGTCACCAGGTGGAACATGGCGAAGCTCGCGAGCGGCACGAAGGCGCCGAGCACGACGTCACGCGCATGCTTGCTCAGCATCTCGAAGATCGGCCGCGCCTCCAGCTCCTGCGCCTCCATGGCGGTGCCGAACTCCTTGCTGCCGACGATGCGCAGCCGCGCGAACAGCGCCACGACGTTGATCGCGAACGCCACGAAGAACGGATAGCGCCAGCCCCAGTCGAGGAAATCCTGCTCGGACAGGTTGGAGACGAGATAGCCGAACAGCACGCTCGCCAGCGCAAAGCCGATCGGCGCGCCGAGCTGCGGGATCATCGCATACCAGCCGCGATGGTTCGGCGGGGCATTGAGGTTCAGGAGCGAGGCGAGCCCGTCCCAGGCGCCGCCGAGCGCGAACCCCTGCCCGAGCCGGAACAGCGCCAAGAGCGCCACCGCCCAGTATCCGAACGTGTCGTAGCCGGGGAGGAAGGCGATCGAGGCGGTCGAGCCGCCGAGGATGATGAGCGCGATCGTCAGCTTCGTCCCGCGCCCGTAGTTGCGGTCTATCCACATGAAAATGAACGAGCCGACCGGGCGGGCGATGAAGGCCAGGGGAAAGATCGCAAACGACATCAGCGTCGCTGCCACCGCATTGGGGGCAAACGGGAAGATCAGTTTGGGGAAGACGAGCACGGAACCGATGCCGTAGACGAAGAAATCGAAGAATTCCGACATGCGACCGATGATCACACCGATGGCGATGCTGCCCGGCGAAATGGGCCTGTCGTCATGGATGCGGCGTGCGTCGACTTCGAGCCCCGACGACCTGGGATTGGCAACGGTTGCCATGTCATTCATCCTCCTGGCGATGATGCGCCTCCTGGGAATGTTGATCAAACCCTCGAAGAGATCAAGAAATTGCGCAAACAAAATACCGGCCGTGCCCGCTTGCAGCATTTCATCCCGCATCTGTGAGCCTGCGTGAACGTCTGCTAAAGTGACCCGGTTCCTCTTGTGCAACGCGACAGATTGTTGCACTGCGACAAATGAACCCATTCCCCCCGGCGCTCCGGCGCGAGTAGTCAAAAACTTAGACAAACGCAAATTCGAGTCCGAAATGTCTAATAAGTTCAAGTCCGCGGCAGGCGTGTTCGCCCTCCTGCCCCTTTTGGCGCTATCCGGATGCAACATGGTCGTCATGTCGCCATCGGGCGACATCGCGGTGCAGCAGCGGGACCTGATCCTCGTCTCGACCTTCCTGATGCTGCTGATCATCGTGCCGGTGATCTGCCTGACGTTCTTCTTCGCCTGGCGCTACCGCCACTCCAGCGAGAATGCCACCTACGACCCCGAATGGCATCATTCGACGGGCCTCGAGGTGGTCATCTGGTCGGCGCCACTGGCGATCATCATCGCGCTCGGCGCGATCACCTGGATCAGCACCCACAAGCTCGATCCCTACCGTCCGCTCGATCGCATCGATGCCGAGCGCGCCCTTCCGGCCGAGACGAAGCCGCTGGTCGTCGAAGTGGTGGCGCTGGACTGGAAGTGGCTGTTCTTCTACCCCGACTACGGCATCGCCACCGTCAACGAGATGGCAGCCCCCGTCGACGTGCCGATCCAGTTCAAGATCACCGCGTCCTCGGTGATGAACGCCTTCTACGTGCCCGCCCTTGCCGGCATGATCTATGCGATGCCCGGCATGCAGACCCAGCTCCACGCCGTCATCAACAAGGAAGGCGACTTCGAGGGCCTGTCGGCCAACTACAGCGGCGACGGCTTCTCGCACATGCGCTTCCGCTTCCACGGCCTCCAGCAGGCCGGCTTCGACGAATGGGTCGCCCGCGTCAAGGCGCAGGGCACCGCCCTGAACCGTGACACCTACCTCAAGCTCGAAAAGCCGAGCATCAAGGAGCCGGTCCGCTACTTCGCCACCACCGAGGACGGCCTCTTCCAGGCCATCCTCAACATGTGCGTCCGTCCCGGCCAGATGTGCATGAACGAGATGATGCACGTCGACATGATGGGCGGCGCCGGCGTCGAGAGCCACGAGAACCGCGAGCGGCTGGAATACGACAACCGCCACGCCAACGACGAAGCGCCCGGCGCGACCCACCCCGCGACCGGCAACGCGCCGCGCAGCGAGGAGCCGGCCGAAGGCGTCGACGACAGCGGGGCGCCCGCCACCCACGACATGAACCACGACATGCATCAGGGCCATTCCATGCCGGAAGACGGCCAGGACGGGCCGGCCCCGGCGCAACTGAACACCAACGACAGCGCGCAGCCCTGAGGCTGCACCTCTAGAGAATTTGGACAGACCGATGTTCGGCAACAGCACTCTGACGCAATTCATCTTCGGGAGGCTCTCCTGGGAGGCCATCCCCTACCACGAGCCCATTCTCGTGGTGACCTTCATCGCCGTCGCGCTCGGCGGCATCGCCCTGCTTGCGCTGATCACCTGGTTCAGGCTCTGGGGCTACCTCTGGACGGAGTGGTTCACCAGCGTCGACCACAAGAAGATCGGCATCATGTACGTGGTGCTGGCGCTGATCATGCTCCTGCGCGGCTTTGCCGATGCGATCATGATGCGCCTGCAGCAGGCCTGGGCCTTCAACGGCAGCGAGGGCTACCTCACCCCGCACCACTACGACCAGGTCTTCACCGCCCATGGCGTGATTATGATCTTCTTCATGGCCATGCCCTTCGTGACCGGTCTGATGAACTACGTCGTGCCGCTGCAGATCGGCGCCCGCGACGTCTCCTTCCCGTTCCTGAACAACTTCTCGTTCTGGATGACGACCGCCGGCGCGATCATCATCATGATGTCGCTGTTCATAGGCGAGTTCGCCCGCACCGGCTGGCTCGCCTATCCGCCGCTGTCGGGCGCCGACTACAGTCCCGGTGTGGGCGTCGACTACTACATCTGGGGCCTGCAGGTGGCAGGCGTCGGCACGACGCTGTCGGGCATCAACCTCATCGCCACGATCGTGAAGATGCGCGCGCCGGGCATGACCTTCATGAAGATGCCGATCTTCACCTGGACCTCGCTCTGCACCAACATCCTGATCGTCGCCACCTTCCCGATCCTGACCGCCACCCTGGCGCTGCTGTCGCTCGATCGCTACGCCGGCACCAACTTCTTCACCAACGACCTTGGTGGCAATCCGATGATGTACGTCAACCTCATCTGGATCTGGGGCCACCCGGAGGTCTACATCCTCGTGCTGCCGGCGTTCGGCATCTTCTCCGAGGTCGTCGCCACCTTCTGCGGCAAGCGCCTGTTCGGCTACGCCTCGATGGTCTACGCGACCTGCGTGATCATGATCCTGTCCTACCTCGTCTGGCTGCACCACTTCTTCACCATGGGCTCGGGCGCCTCGGTGAACGCCTTCTTCGGCATCACCACCATGATCATCTCGATCCCGACGGGGGCGAAGATGTTCAACTGGCTCTTCACCATGTATCGCGGCCGCATCCGCTACGAGGTGCCGATGTACTGGACGGTGGGCTTCATGTTCACCTTCGTCATCGGCGGCATGACCGGCGTCCTCCTCGCCGTGCCGCCGGCCGACTTCGTGCTGCACAACTCGCTGTTCCTGATCGCCCATTTCCACAACGTCATCATCGGCGGCGTCGTGTTCGGCCTGATGGCGGGCGTCGTCTACTGGTGGCCGAAAGCCTTCGGCTACAAGCTCGATCCCTTCTGGGGCAAGATGAGCTTCTGGTTCTGGCAGATCGGCTTCTTCTTCGCCTTCATGCCGCTCTACGTGCTCGGCCTGATGGGCGTCACCCGTCGCGTCAGCCAGTTCGAGGACCCCTCCTTGCGGATCTGGTTCATCATCGCCGCCTTCGGCGCCGTGCTGATCGCGCTCGGCATCGCCTCCTTCATCATCCAGCTCGTCGTCAGCTTTCTCAAGCGCGACCAGCTGCGCGACTTCACCGGCGATCCGTGGAACGGCCGCACGCTCGAATGGTCGACCTCCTCGCCGCCGCCGGACTACAACTTCGCCTTCACCCCGGTCGTGCACGACCACGACAGCTGGTACGACATGAAGAACCGCGGCTACGAGCGCCCGCTCGGCGGCTTCAAGCCGATCCACATGCCGAGGAACACCGGGACGGGCGTGATCCTCGCCGGCCTCAGCGTCGCGCTCGCCTTCGGCCTGATCTGGTACATCTGGTGGCTGGTGATCGCCTCCTTCGTCGCCATCGTCGGCGTGGCGATCGCCCACACCTTCAACTACAACCGGGACTTCTACATCCCCGCCGAGACGGTGACAGCAACAGAGGACGCGCGTTCCGAACTGCTGGCGGAGCGGACCTGACATGAACAACGAAGCACTGCAAGAAACCGAGACGCCCCAGTTCTACCTGGAGGAAGACCACCATCCCGAAGGCAGCACCATGCTGGGCTTCTGGATCTACCTGATGAGCGACTGCCTCATCTTCGCCGTGCTGTTCGCCACGCACGGCGTGCTCGGCCGCAACTATGCGGCCGGCCCCTCGCCTGCCGACCTCTTCGACCTGTCGATCGTCGCCTTCAACACCGCGATGCTGCTCTTCTCGTCGATCACCTACGGCTTCGCCATGCTCCAGATGGAGCGCAACGCCAAGATGGAGACGATCTTCTGGCTCGGCGTGACCGGCGTCTTCGGCCTGATCTTCCTCTCGCTCGAACTCTACGAGTTCTACCACCTGATCCTCGAGGGCGCCGGCCCCGGCCGCAGCGCCTTCCTGTCGTCGTTCTTCACCCTCGTCGGCACCCACGGCCTGCACGTCACCTTCGGCGTGATCTGGCTCATCACGCTGATGGTGCAGGTGAAGATGCACGGCCTCATTCCGGAAAACCGCCGCCGGCTGATGTGCCTGTCGATGTTCTGGCACTTCCTCGATGTCGTCTGGATCGGCGTCTTTTCCTTCGTCTACCTGATGGGAGTTCTCGGATGAGCCCGCAAGCCCACGCCCCCGCCTACGAAGATGCCCACAACGTCCACCATGGCCACAGCCATGGCCACGGCGCCGGGCACGGCTCGCTCAAGACCTACCTGATCGGCTTCGTCCTGTCCGTCATCCTGACCGCCATTCCCTTCTGGCTGGTCATGGGCGAGGTGTTCGACAACAAGCTGGTCACGGCGGTCCTGATCATGGCGTTCGCCGCCGTCCAGATCGTCGTGCACATGGTCTGCTTCCTGCACATGAACCCACGTTCGGAAGGCGGCTGGACGATCATGGCGCTGATCTTCACCCTGGTCATCGTGGCGATCATGCTCGCCGGCTCCTTCTGGGTCATGCATCACCTCAACGTGAACATGATGCCGATGTCGCCCGAGATGATGAAGAACATGCCCTGACGGGCCGGAGGGCAGTCCCATGGCCGCCGGCCATCAGGATCACGGCGACGTGGCGGCGACAAGTGCCGCCCGCACCGGACGGTCGCGCCTGGCATTTACGGGCGCAATGCTCTTTCTCGCAGCCGTGTTCGTGCTGCTCGGCACATGGCAGGTGCAGCGGCTCTTCTGGAAGCTCGAGCTGATCGCCCAGGTGGAGGCCCGCATCCATGCGGACCCCGTGCCGCCGCCGCCGCGGCAGGCCTGGCCGGACGTCTCCCCGTCGACCCACGAATACCTTCGGGTGACGGCCGAGGGCACGTTCGACCATGCTCGGGAAGTGCTGGTCCAGGCGGTCACGGAGCGCGGCGCCGGCTTCTGGGTGATGACGCCGCTTCGCCAGGCGGACGGCACGACGCTCCTCGTCAACCGCGGCTTCGTGCCGCCCGATCGCCGCGATCGCGCCACCCGCGGCGAAGGCGAGGTCGAAGGCCCCGTCCGGGTGACCGGCCTCCTCCGGATGAGCGAGCCCGGCGGCGCCTTCCTGCGCTCCAACGATCCGGGGAACGGCCGCTGGTATTCCCGCGACGTCGCGGCGATCGCGGCGGCAACCGGCCTCGCCGAAGTCGCGCCCTACTTCGTCGACGCCGACGCCACCGCCAACCCCGGCGGCCTGCCGGTCGGCGGGCTCACGATCGTCCGTTTCCGCAACAGCCACCTCGTCTACGCGCTCACCTGGTACGCGATGGCCGCGATGAGCATCGGCGCCCTGCTCGTCCTCGGGCGGCGCGCGCACCGCCACGGCTGATCCCTCCCCCTCTACGAAACATGCGGCGGCCGGTACACGCCGTATGCGAAAGGCCGCGTCGCTCTACCCCCTTGGCGCGTACCGTGCGCTCTCCGCACCGGCAGGGGGGATGCGCCTAGTCAAATGGGGGAGACCCCGCGCCCCGAGGTACTACCGATTACGGTAGTTTGTCGGCGCCGAAATGTCGGCAGAATGCTCTTCAGGGCAGAGATAGAGCACGGGGCACTCATGTTCAGGTTTCACATCAAGAACCATGATCTCTTGAGCGTATCGGGCGGTTCGGCAAGGATTTTTGCCGGCGCGGCCAACGGAGCGCTCCCGGTCGGCGCCAATAGCGACCTTTCGACCGGGACACCCGCGTCGCCCGGAGCCCAGGCATCCGCCCACACCGGTCTCGAACAGGCCATCGGCAGCCTGCTGCAGCCGGCCGCTTCCGCCTTGTCCTTCGCGTCGGACTGGAACCTGCCGACGCCGACCGCGCCGATGCAACTGCCCGCCGATCCGGCCATTGCCGGTCCGGTCTCGCTCTGGTCCTACGTCTTCAGCGCGCCGCTCGGCGACTGGAGCGCCCTGAAATCCGCCGATGGCGCCGGCGACGCCTCCGCCCCGGCGGGCGCAGGCGGCAAGCCGGCCTTTGCCTCCGCCGGCGCGGCCGCGCCGGCTTCGGCCTCGGCAGATGCGGACAACGGTGCAGCGGGCCCGCAGGCCGCCACAGCGACAACCCTGAAGGTTCCGTCCGCACAGACGTCCGGCGATCCGGACGGGACGGCCAGCCCCGCCCCGTCGATCCGCTCCGTCTCGCCGACCACCGAAGTTTCGCAGGAAGGCGCCCTCGAGGGCGGCGGCGACGAGACCATCGCGCCGGAAATGGTCGTCGGCACGACCGGCTCGGAGATGCCCGCCGCGCAGACGATGACCGCATCGGCCGCTGCGACGGATGCGCCGGCCTTCGCGCCGGCTGCGGCCGCCCCGACGGCGGAAGCTGCGACCACCGAGGAAGCCGGAACCGCCACGCTTGCGGCCGCGGCCGCCGTGCCGAACAAGATCGCCCTGGAAAACATGAAGCAGGGCAATTCCATCGACGAATGGGGGATCTCCGGCGACGGCGACGCCAACATCCAGGGCTTTGCCACCGAGATCAGCACCAATGTCGGCGGCACCGTCGACTTCAAGATCGCCACGGACTCCACCCACTACCGCATCGACATCTATCGCCTCGGCTACTACGGCGGCGACGGCGCCCGCCTGGTGGATTCGATCGAGAAGACGCTGACCACCGCGCAGGACCAGCCGCACCCGATCGTCGACATGTCGCTCGGCCTGATCGATTGCGGCAACTGGTCGGTTTCGGCGAGCTGGGGCATTCCGGAGGACGCCGTTTCCGGCGTCTACATCGCCAAGCTCGTGCGCCTGGACGGCACCGAGGGCGAGAGCCACATCCCCTTCGTCGTCCGCGACGACGCCTCGACCAGCGACATCGTCTTCCAGACCTCCGACACCACCTGGCAGGCCTACAATGCCTGGGGCGGCGCCAGCCTCTACTTCGGCGAGGTCCCGGTCGATCCGGCCGACATGATCGGCTACATGCCGCCCAACTGTAGCTGCGGCCTGACGGCGATCGGGCGCGCCTCCGCCGTCAGCTACAACCGTCCGATCATCACCAATACCAGCCCGATCGGCGGCAGCCACGACTTCATCTTCGGCGTCGAGCACTCCGCCATCCAGTGGCTGGAGCAGAACGGCTACGACGTCTCCTACATCTCCGGCGTCGATTCCAGCCGCAACGGCCAGATGATCCTCAACCACGACGCCTTCCTCTCGGTTGGCCATGACGAGTACTGGTCCGCCGAGCAGCGCGCGGCCGTCGAGGCGGCCCGCGATTCCGGCGTCAACCTCGCCTTCTGGGGCGGGAACGACATGTACTGGAAGATCCGCTGGGAAAACAGCATCGACGGCAACGGCACGCCCTACCGAACGATGGTCTGCTACAAGGAGACCTGGGGCACCAGCACCGACCCGAGCGACGTCGGCACCGGCACCTGGCGCGACCCGCGCTACGCCGATCCCGGCCAGGAGCCGGAAAACTCGCTGATCGGCACGATGTTCACCGTCGACGGCTACCGCACCGACGAGATCACCGTCTCCAGCGATTTCTCCAACCTCCGCTTCTGGCGCGACACCGACATCGCCGACCTCGAGGATGGCGAAGTCTACACGATGCCGAAGAACATCCTCGGCTACGAGTGGAACTCGGATGTCGAAAACGGCTTCCGGCCGGCCGGCCTGATCAACATGTCGCTGTCGACCGTCTCGGTCGATACCTACCTGCGCGACTACGGCACGACCGTCGGCAACGCCGAGGTGAACCACAGCCTGACCATGTACCGCGCCGAAAGCGGCGCGCTCGTCTTCAGCTCGGGGACGGTCTTCTGGTCCTGGGCGCTGAACGACCAGCATTCCGGCCCCTCCATGCCGACGGACAGGAACGTCCAGCAGGCGATGGTCAACATGTTCGCCGACATGGGCATCCAGCCGACGACGCTGGTCTCCAGCCTGATCCTGGCATCGGAATCGACGGACACGGTCCGCCCGACCTCGACGATCACCACACCGGTGGTCGGTGCCAGCTTCGTCGAGGGCCAGCACGTCACTGTCACCGGCACGGCGGCCGATCTCGGCGGCGGCGTCATCGCCGGCGTGGAGATCTCCACCGACGGCGGCGACACCTGGTTCAAGGCGACCGGCCGCGAGAACTGGAGCTTCAACTGGGTCGTCCAGGCGAGCGGCACCTACACGATCATGTCGCGCGCCGTCGACGACAGCCTCAACCTCGAGACGCCCTCGGCCGGCAAGCAGGTCACCGTCACCCTGCCCTCCAACACCGTCAGCCTCTGGACGCAGGCCTCCAAGCCCGCGGAGGAAACGACGATCGACCGCGACGCCGTCGAGGTCGGCCTGCGCTTCGAGACGACCGCCAACGGCACGATCGAAGGCATCCGCTTCTACAAGGGCTTCTACAACACCGGCAGCCACCGGGTCAGCCTCTGGGACGAGGCCGGCAACCAGATCGCCACCGGCATCTCCACCAACGAATCGATAACCGGCTGGCAGACGGTCAAGTTCTCGAGCCCCGTCCAGGTCACCGCGGGAACGACCTACATCGCCTCCTACCACACCAAGGGCTTCTACTCCTCGACGCTCGACTACTTCGACACCGGCTACCAGAACGGCTTCCTCAAGACGGATGCAAACGCCAGCGTCTATTCCTACACCGACACGCCCGGCACCTTCCCGGGCAGCGTCTCGGACGGCCGCAACTACTGGGTCGACGTCCTCTTCAATCCCGGCACGAACATGGCACCCGTGGCCGTGGACGACAACGACTTCACCATCGGCCGCAACGGCATGCTGACGCTGTCGATCGCAAGCCTGGTGGCGAACGACACGGACGCCAATGGCGATCCGCTGACGATCACCGCCGTGGGCGGCGCCGTCAACGGCACCGTCACCCTCAACACGCAGAACGGTACCGTCGTCTTCCAGCCGGACGCCGGCTATTTCGGCCCGGCGAGCTTCACCTACACGGTCTCGGACGGTCGCAGCGGCACCGACCAGGGCACCGTCAACCTCACGGTCGACGAGGGACCGAGCGGCGTCTCGCTGTTCAACCCCGAGGATGCGCCGGTCGGGCCGGTCTATGTCGACGGCACCGGCGTCGAGCTCGGCATGAAGTTCGTCGCCTCCTCGGCCGGCGAGATCACCGGCATCCGCTTCTACAAGGCCAACGGCGACACCGGCACCCACACCGGCGCGCTCTACGACGCGAACGGCAACCGGATCGCCTCGGTGACCTTCGTCAACGAATCGCTCAGCGGCTGGCAGACCGCGACGTTCTCGAGCCCGATCCAGATCACGGCGGGGCAGACCTACACCGCCTCCTACCACAGCAGCACCGGCACCTATTACGCCACCGGCGGCTATTTCAACACGGCACGGACGAACGGCCCGCTGACGGCCCCGTCCTCGGCCGCCACGGACGGCGGCAACGGCGTCTTCCGCTACGGCGCCAGCGGGCTGGTCCCGACGCAGAGCTACAACGCCTCGAACTACTGGGTTGACGTCGTCTTCAAGCAGAGCACGGCGAACACCGTGCCCGTAGCCGCAAACGACAACGGCTACGTGGCGACCTACAACACCCCGCTGACCATCTCGGCCACCCTGCTCCTCGGCAACGATGACGATGCCGACGGCGATGCGCTGGTCGTGACCGGCGTCGGCAACGCCACCAACGGGACCGTCGCCTACAACAGCCAGACCAACGCCGTCACCTTCACCCCGACCAGCGGCTATACCGGCCCGGCGAGCTTCACCTACACCATCTCCGACGGCCGCGGCGGCACGGATTCGGCCACCGTCAGCCTGACGGTGGCGCCGCAGTCGAATGCGACGAGCCTGTTCACCGCGTCCGACACCCCGGCGGTGCTGGCAAGCTCGGATACGTCTCCGGTCGA
Source organism: Mycoplana sp. MJR14 (assembly GCF_029210525.1). Taxonomy (NCBI): domain Bacteria; kingdom Pseudomonadati; phylum Pseudomonadota; class Alphaproteobacteria; order Hyphomicrobiales; family Rhizobiaceae; genus Mycoplana; species Mycoplana sp. MJR14. The sequence goes on along the minus strand of NZ_JARGEO010000016.1, from coordinate 38,544 downwards.
GCTCGGCATGAAGTTCGTCGCTTCCGCGAGCGGCCAGATCACCGGCCTGCGCTACTACAAGAGCGCCCAGGACAACGGGACGCATGTCGGCTCGCTGTGGACCAGCACGGGCCAGCTGATCACCTCGGCCACCTTCGTCAACGAAAGCGCCAGCGGCTGGCAGACCGTGCTCTTCGCGCAGCCGGTCAACATCTCGGCCGGAACGACCTATGTGGCGAGCTACCAGTCGAACGGCCGCTACGCGGTCACCTCGAACTACTTCACGACCACCCGGACGAATGGCGACCTCAGCGCGCCGTCCAGCGGCACGAGCGGCGGCAACGGCGTCTTCGCCTACGGCTCCGGCAACGAGTTCCCCACGGCCAGCTGGAATTCGTCGAACTACTGGGTGGACGTGCTGTTCGAACGCTCCACCACCAACCAGGCGCCGGTCGCCGTCGCCGATCCCGGCTACCAGACGCAGACGGGTGCGCCGATCACCATCCAGGCCTCCGCCCTTCTTGGCAACGACAGCGATCCCGATGGCGACCCGCTGTCGATCACCGGCGTCTCCAACGCGGTGAACGGCCAGGTGTCCTTCGACAGCGTGGCCAACACCGTCACCTTCACGCCGACCGCCGGCTACCAGGGGGCGGCCAGCTTCCGCTACACCGTCTCGGACGGCCAGGGCGGCACGGCGACGGCCCAGGTATCGCTCAACGTCAGCGCCCCGAGCGCGGACCAGACCATCTTCGAAGATGCGACCCCGACGATCGTCTCCGTCAACGACAACAGCCCCGTCAACCTCGGAATGAAGTTCCAGGCGGACGTGGACGGATGGATCACCGCCATCCGCTTCTACAAGGCCGCCAACAACAACGGGCCGCACACCGGCTACCTCTGGAGCGCCGACGGCGATCTGATCACCAGCGCCACCTTCACCAACGAAACCTCGAGCGGGTGGCAGACGGTAGACCTGGCCCAGGACGTGGAGATCGATGCGAACACGACCTACCTCGTCTCCTACAGCACCAACGGCAACTACTCGGCGACGCCGAACGGCTTCGCCTCCGAAGTCACCAACGGCAACCTGCACGCCCTCTCCTCCACGCTCAGCGGCGGCAACGGCGTCTATGGCTACGGCTCGGCGGGGATCATGCCGGCAAGCACTTACAACAGCACGAACTACTACGTCGACGTGGCCTTCCGGCCGCAGTTGGCGGCATGAGGAGCTGATGGCGTCATTGCAGGGCGACGGTCGACTGCCTGTAACGGTTCTCTCCGGCTTTCTCGGCGCCGGAAAGACGACGATCCTGAACCAGGCCCTGCGCAACCGCGAGGGCCGGCGCGTCGCCGTGATCGTCAACGACATGAGCGAGGTCAACATCGACGCCGATCTCGTCCGCGACGGCGGGGCCGGCCTGTCGCGCACCGACGAGACGCTGGTCGAGCTGACCAACGGCTGCATCTGTTGCACGCTCCGCGACGACCTCTTGAAGGAAGTCCGCCGCCTGGCGGCCGAGGGCCGCTTCGACTATCTCCTGATCGAGGGCACGGGCATCGCCGAGCCGCTGCCGATCGCTGCGACCTTCTCCTTTCGCGACGAGGCGGGTGCCGCGCTCTGTGACGTCGCGCGGCTCGACACGATGGTCACCGTCGTCGACGCCGCCAGCCTCCTTTCCGACTACGAGAGCACGGATTTCCTGCGGGACCGCGGCGAGACGCGCGACGCGGCCGATGCCCGCTCGCTGGTCGACCTCCTGGTCGAGCAGATCGAGTTCGCCGATGTCGTCGTCGTCAACAAGGTCTCCGAGGTGAACGGCGAGACCCGCGCCGCGATCCGCCGGATCATCACCGCGCTCAACCCCGACGCCCGCGTCGTCGAGGCGGACTACGGCCGCATCCCGCTCGCATCCGTCCTCGATACCGGCCTCTTCAGCGAGGCCAGGTCCGCCCGCCATCCGTTCTGGCACAAGGAACTCTTCGGCTGGGGCGAGCATGTGCCGGAGACCGAGGAATACGGCATTTCGAGCTTCGTCTACCGCGCGCGGCGTCCCTTCGACCCGGCGCGGTTCCACGCCTTTCTTTCGATGGAGCGCCCCGGCCTGCTGCGGGCCAAGGGACACTTCTGGCTCGCCAGCCGCCCCGACTGGATCGGCCTTTTGTCGATCGCCGGCAGGCAGGTCCGCGCCGAGCCGAAGGGGATGTGGTGGGCCAGCGTCCCGCGCGCCCACTGGCCGCGCCACGCGCAGTTCCAGCAGATGCTGCAGCGGAACTGGACCCCCGCCTGGGGCGACCGGCGGCAGGAGCTCGTCTTCATCGGCAGCGGCATGTCCGAGGCCGCCATCCGGCAATCGCTCGACGCGTGCCTGACCGGCACCGACACCGGCTACGACCCGCGCCTCGCGCGCGGCCTTTTCGACCCCTTCCCCGCCTGGGGACACGACCATGTCGCCTGAGCGGCGCAACCCGATAACCAAGGAGGCTCACATGTCCAGCGAACTCTATTCCGACGGCATCGGCGAAATCACCGTCACCGGCACGATCGTCCGCATCGACCTCATGTCGCTGTCGGCCACCGAGCGCGATGCCAGCAACAACCCGGTCCCGGTCTTCCGCCAGCGCATCGTCATGCCCGTCGATGCCTTCGCCAATGCCGTGGACCTGATGCAGAAGGCGCTGAACGGGCTCGTCGAGGCCGGCGCCGTCCGCCGCGTCGGCGACGTGCCGGCGGTCGAGGCACAGAAAGGCCAGCCCGTCTCCAATGCATCGCCGAACTTCAACTAGGTTCGCCGGGCGCTGACGGAATGACCAAGAACCCGCATACCAACCTGCAGTGCCTGGTGCTGGTGGCCCGCCATCATGGGGTCGACCTGTCGCCCGAGCGGCTGATGCACGACTATGCCGTCGGCGATGCCCCGGTCACCCGGCGCCAGATGCTGCGCATGGCCAAGGATGCGGGCTTGCGAGCGCGCCATGTGACGCTCGACTGGGACGGGCTTTTCCAGCTCGGCGAGGCGTTTCCGGTCATCGCCGAACTTCAGAACGGCAACTGGGTCGTGGTCGCCGGCACAGCCGGCGACGGCGACAACCGGATGGTCCGGATCCTCGACCCGCTCGCCCAGCGCCCCGAATTCATGCTGCTGGAGAAGGAGCGGTTCCTGCGCTCCTGGCGCGGCTCGATCGTGCTCGTCAAGCGCAACTACCGGATGTCGGACCTGGACCAGCCCTTCGGCTTTCGCTGGTTCATCCCCGAGATCATCCGCCAGCGCAGCCTGTTCCGCGACGTGGCACTCGCCGCCCTCGTGCTCTACGGGCTGGGGCTCGCCACGCCGATCTTCTTCCAGCTCGTCATCGACAAGGTCCTGGTGCACCAGAGCTACGCCACGCTGACCGTGCTGACGATCGGCATCGGGATCGCGCTCGTCTTCGATGCGATCTTCAGCTTCCTCAGGCGATACCTCCTGCTCTACGCCACCAACAAGATCGACATCAAGATCGCCACGCGCACCTTCGGCCACCTGCTGAACCTGCCCGTCGCGCTCTTCGAGCAGACCTCGGCCGGCGTGCTCGTCAAGCACATGCAGCAGACCGGGCGCATCCGCGAGTTCCTGACCGGCCGCCTGTTCCTGACGCTGCTCGACGGGCTGTCGCTGCTCGTCTTCGTGCCGATCCTCTTCCTCTACAGCGTCAAGCTCACCTTCGTCGTCATCGGCTTCGCCGGTCTCGTCGGCTTCGTCGTCATGCTGCTCGTCGGCCCGTTCAACCGGCGCCTGCAGGCGCTCTACCAGGCCGAGGGCGAGCGCCAGGCGCTGCTGGTCGAGACGGTGCACGGCATGCGCACCGTCAAGTCGCTGGCGCTCGAGCCCCGCCAGCGCAAGGTCTGGGACGACAGCTCCGCCCAGTCCATCTCCGTCCGCTTCCGGGTCGACCAGATCTCGGCCATCGCCCAGTCGCTGATCGGGCTTTTGGAAAAGCTGATGAGCGTCGCCATCATCGGGTTCGGCGCGCTCGACGTCTTCAGCGGGGCGATGACCATCGGCGCGCTCGTCGCCTTCAACATGCTCGCCGGCCGGGTCTCCGGACCGCTCGTCCAGATCGTCACCATGGTGCACGAATACCAGGAGGTGGCGCTGTCGGTGCGCATGCTGGGCGAGATCATGAACCAGCGGCCGGAGCAGTATGGGCGCGGGCGCGGCATGCGGCCGGAGCTGCACGGCCGCATCGAGTTCGACAACGTCACCTTCCGCTACGGCCAGGACGGCCCGCCCGCCCTCGACGCGGTGTCCTTCACCGTCCCGGCGGGCTCGGTCTTCGGCATCGTCGGCAAGAGCGGCTCGGGCAAGACCACCGTCACCCGCCTGATCCAGGGGCTCTACCAGAACCAGCAGGGGATCGTGCGCATCGACGGCTACGACAGCCGCGAGATCGACCTCGTCCACCTGCGCACCAGCATCGGCGTGGTGCTGCAGGACAATTTCCTCTTCCGCGGCAGCGTCCGCGACAACATCGCCGCCGCGCGGCCGGACGCCAGCATCGAGGAGATCGTCGAGGTGGCGCGCATGGCGGGCGCGGAGGAATTCGTCGAGCGGCTGCCGCGCGGCTTCGAGACCATGCTGGAGGAAAACGGCGCCAATCTCTCCGGCGGCCAGAAGCAGCGCCTCGCCATCGCCCGGGCGCTGCTCACCAACCCGAAACTTCTGATCTTCGACGAGGCGACCAGCGCGCTGGATCCCGACAGCGAGGCGATCATCCGCCAGAATCTCGGCAGGATCGCCGCCGGCCGCACAGTCATCATCGTCTCCCACCGCCTTTCGACGCTCGTCGATGCCGATGCCATCCTCGTCGTCGACCGCGGCAAGGTCGCCGACATCGGCCGTCACGACCAGCTCGTCTCGCGCTGCATGACCTACCGGCACCTGTGGAGCCAGCAGACGAGGCAGGTCGCATGAGAAAGAAAACCGGACATCAGGCAAACGCGCCGTCGAACGGCACAGGCCCGGCCGAAACGACGGCTGCCGGTGCCGCGAGTGGCGACGGGCCGGCCGAAGCCCGGCCCGACGACATCAAGACCAGCGACGTCAAGGCCGGCGACGTCAAGGCCGGCGACGTCAAGGCCAGCAACGGCACGGCCTGCGACAATGCCGGCAAGGGCAAGACTGCCAGCCAGCCGGCGGCAAAGCGCGAACCGGAGGAGCAGGCCGCACCGAAGAGCAACCTGCCGGTTCCGGTCAGGCAGCCGGCGACCGAGCTCGTCGCGCAGCGGACGCTGCCCCCGGTCATCGCCGAGTTCCAGAGCGATGCGGTCGAGCTGGAGGAACGCGTGCCCCCGCGCGTCGCACGGCTGACGCTCTACGGCATCACCGCGCTGATCGCTTCCGCAATCGTCTGGGCGAGCCTGTCGGAGATCGACGAGGTGGTGGTCGCGCCCGGCAAGCTGATCACCACCGAGCCGACCATCGTCGTCCAGCCGATCGAGACCTCGATCGTGCGCACCATCGACGTCGCCCAGGGCGATACGGTGCGCGCCGGCCAGGTGCTGGCCACCTTCGACCCGACCTTCAGCCAGGCCGACGTCGACCTGCAGCGCGCCAAGTTTGCCGCCCTCGACGCGCAGGCGAACCGGCTCGCCGCGGAACTCAACGGCGACGACTATGCCAAGACGGCCGGCTTCTCCCCCGACGAGCGGCTGCAATTGCAGCTGTTCGGCCAGCGCCTCGCCTTCCACACCGCACAGCTGCTGAACTTCGACCACCAGATCGCCGGCCAGAACGCCACGCTCGTCGCCAGCACCAACCAGCAGCACATCCTCGCCAGCCGCAAGCAGAACCTCGCCGAGATCGAGGCGGCCCGCGAACTCCTGTGGCGGACCGACAGCGGCTCGCGCATCAACTTCCTCGGCGCACGCGACGCCCGCCTCGACGTCGAATCCGATCTGTCGCAGCTGCAGGGCCGCGCGGCGGAGGCCGTCCATGCGCTCGCCAAGCTCAGGGCCGATCGCCAGGCCTTCATCGAGGACTTCCGCCGCACCACCATGGAGCAGCTGGTCGAGACGAAGACCCAGCGCGACGCCGCCGCCGAGGAACTGAAGAAGATGGAGCGCCGGCGCGACATGGTCGAGATGCGCGCCCCGGCCGACGCCGTGGTGCTCGACATGGCCCAGCGCTCGGTCGGCTCGGTGGTCCGCGAAGCCGAGCCGATGGTGACGCTCGTCCCCCTCGGCGCCCCCCTGGAGGCCGAAATCTCCATCAACGCCCGCGACATCGGCCAGGTCACCGTCGACAAGCAGGCGCGCATCAAATTCGATGCCTATCCGTTCCAGAAATACGGCACCGCCAACGGCAGCATCCGCACGATCAGCCGCGACGCCTTCAGCCCGAGCCAGCAGGAGACGGCCGCCGGCCAGCCGCCCACGCCCTATTTCAAGGCGCGCATCCCGCTGGCCGACACCGAACTTCACTACGCCGGCAAGCCCGTGCGGCTGCTTCCGGGCATGACCGTTTCGGCCGAGGTCAAGGTCGGCCGCCGCACGGTCATTTCCTATTTCCTCTATCCCCTCGTCCGGGGGCTCGACACCGCCCTGCGCGAACCCTGACCGCAACGAAAGGGCCGCAGGTCGCTCTGGCGGCAGGATCCGGAGCCGTCTAAAGCCTATCGCGCCTATTGGGCGCGACAAGCTCTAGTCGGGACACTCGGCGCCGGTCGTCACCCAGGCATCGATCAGGGCGGCAAGCTCTTCCTGCGAGCCCGGCGGCGTGCTTCTGCCCTCGCCCGGATGCCATGCCCAGCCGACCAGGTGGTCCTCGCCCATGTGGCTGACGAGGTCGGCGTGCGAGCGATTGCCGTTGCGTTCCGGATCCTTCACCTGCCGGCAGATCTCGCCCACCGTCAGTCCCTGCCAGGCCATGCTGGCGGGCGCCAGCTGCCAGTGGGCATTGCCCGGTATGGACTTCATGCGGCTGCCGACGATCGGGCGGTTCTCGGGGCCGTGGCAGGCGGTGCAGGCCAGCCCCGCCGGTCCCATCGAGCTTTCGCTTGCGATCATCAGCGGCACGTGCGGGTGCATGTCCTCGCCCTGGGTCGGGCTGCGCGTCGCCGGATGGCAGTTGATGCAGCGCGGATGCGTCAGGACACGGCTCGCCTCGATGAAGATCGCCTTCGATCTGGCGCCGGTGTCGGCGATGGTCTCGAAATCGGCGACCGGTTTCAGGGTTCCGCCACCGGCGGTCTCGGCGTATCCGCGCAGCGGCCCCGTTCCGGCAACGGTGCCGATCACGACCAGGACGGCGGCGAGCGGCAAGGCAAGCGGCTTCGTCGCCATCGTCACACCCTCCGCAATCCGCTCTGGTCGATCGGCAGTGACCGCAGCCGCTTGCCGGTCGCCGCGAAGATCGCGTTGAACAGCGAGGGCGCGACGCCGGGGGTGCCGAGCTCGCCTATGCCGCCCGGCGCCTCCGAACTCGGCACGATGTGCACCTCGATCTTCGGCGTCTCGTGGATCCTGAGAACGGGGGAATCGTCGAAGTTGCCCTCGACCACGGCGCCGTTCCGAACCGTGATGCGGCCGTAGAGGGCCGCACTCAGCCCATAGACGATGCCGCTCTGGATCTGCGCCTCCACCGTATCGGGATTGATGACCTGGCCGCAGTCGACCGCGCAGACGATGCGATCGACCCTCAGCCCGCCGTCGTCGGCAATGCCCACCTCGGCGATCATCGCCGAAAAGCTGCCGAAATCCTCCGCGACCGCAATGCCGCGGCCCGTCCCCTGCGCCGGCGCCGTCGTCCAGCCCGCCTTCTCGGCGGCGAGTTCGAGCACCCCGAGGAGGCGCGGCTTGTGCTGGAGCAGCCGGCGGCGGTAGTCGAGCGGATCGATGCCGGCAAGATGCGCCAACTCGTCGATGCCGCCCTCGATCGGCGGGATGTTGCGCGTGGCGCCGACGCCGCGCCAGTTGCCCGTCAGCATGCCGTCGGGCGCCTCGTGGCGCACGAAGTCCGTATACTTGTTGGGGATGGCATAGGGGGATTCCGCCCCCGCCATGATGTCGAGATCGATGCCGTCCTGCACGAAGGCGGGCATCCAGCGGGCCATGACGGCGGGGCCGATGACGCGGTGGCGCCAGGAGACGGGCATGCCGTCCGCGCCCAGGGTCGCCGTGACCTTGCTGTAGTTGAGGTAGCGATAGCAGTCGTGCCGGATATCCTCCTCCCGGCTCCAGGTCACCTTGACCGGACCGTCGACCTGCCTTGCGATCTTTGCCGCCGCGATGACGCTGTCGACGTCGAGCCTGCGGCCGAAGCCACCGCCCAGCAAGTGGTTGTGTACGACCACCTTCTCCACCGGCAGCCCGGTGACGTCGGCCACGGCCTGCCGCACCCGCCCCATCACCTGCGTGCCGACCCAGACCTCGCAGCCGTCGTCGCGGACATGCAGCGTGCAGTTCAGGGGCTCCATCGCCGTATGCGTCAGGATCGGCAGGCGATAGATGAATTCGTGGACCGGCCCGTGCTCGGCTTCCGCCTTGTCGACATCGCCCTCCTTCTTGTGCGGCAGGGCATTGCCCCCGATCGCCTCTTCGGCGCGGGCCTCCAGGTCCGCCAGCGAAAGCATGCCGTTCGGCCCCGGATCCCAGTCGATGGCGAGCGCGGCGAGCCCCTTTCGGGCGGCACCGGTGTTGTCGGCGACGACGGCGACGGCGTCCTCGGTCCGGACGACCTGCTTGACGCCCTTGACCGCCCGTGCCGGGGCATCCTCGACCGCGCGCAGCGTCCCGCCGAAATGGGGACAGATGGCGATCGCCGCAAAGGAGACGCCGTCCGGGCGGGCGTCGATGCCGAACTTCGCCGACCCGTTGACCTTCTGCGGACTGTCGAGCCGGCGCACCGCCCGGCCGATCACCTTGAAATCGGTCGCCGGCTTCAGGGGCACGTCCTGCGGGACGGGCTGCGCCGCGGCCGCCTCGACCAGGCTGCCGTAGCGCGCCCGGCGGTTGCTCGCCGCATGCACGACCTGCCCGGCCTCCACGGTGCAGGTCTCCGGCGCCACGTCCCAGCCGCGGGCGGCGGCATTCACCAGCATGATGCGTGCGGTCGCCCCCGCCTTGCGCATCTGCTCGTAGACGCCACGGATGGAGAGCGAGCCCCCGGTGATCTGGTCGCCGAGCAAGGTGTTCGCATAGCGGGCGGGATCGGCAGGGGCATGCTCCAGTTCCACCTGGTCGAGCGGAACGTCCAGTTCCTCGGCGAGAAGCATGGCCACGGCCGTGTAGATGCCCTGTCCCATCTCCACCGGCGAAATGACGAAGACGATCTTGCCCTCGGCCGGGATACGGATGAAGGCGCCCGCCTCGAAGGCGTTCGGGGCGGCGGCGGACGAGGCCGTGGGCCTGAAGCCGATGACGAGGCCGGCGCCGGTCAGCGATGCGCCGATCAGGAAATGGCGGCGCGATACGGGAATGGCGTTCCTGTCGTGGATGGACATGACACTCACCTCCCCGCCGCGGCCAGCTTGATGGCGGCACGAATGCGCGGATAGGTGCCGCATCGACAGATGTTTCCGGCCATCACAGCGTCGATGTCCTCGTCGGTCGGCGACGGGTTGGCGGCAAGGAGGGCTGCGGCAGACATGATCTGCCCGGACTGGCAGTAGCCGCACTGGACGACGTCGATGTCGAGCCAGGCCTTCTGCACGCGGGCGCCTTCCGCAGTCTCGCCGATGGCCTCGATCGTGGTGATCGACGTGGATGCGACATCGGCGACCGGCGTCACGCAGGAGCGGACGGGCATGCCGTCGACATGCACCGTGCAGGCACCGCACATGGCGATGCCGCAGCCGAATTTCGTTCCGGTGAGGCCGATGGTGTCCCGCAGGACCCATAGCAGCGGAATGTCGCCGTCTACATCGATGGAATAGGACTTACCATTGACCTGGAGATCGTATGACATGTGAGTATCGGCCGATAGCCGCCCCCCGGGGATCCATGCCGCGCGTGAAAGCTACCAGAACTTTCCTGAGACCACGCACTAACTTTATTGTGAAACGAATTTGCCCGCCCTCTCTTGAAAGCCACCGTTTCGCCATGATTTTCGACTGGGCGTTGCTTTCTGTGACCATTATAGACCTGCAGGCTGTGCCTGCGGGCATGCCGGGGCCGTTGTTCGGGAGCCGCGCCGTCGGCCTGCCGCGGCAGGATCACCGGCACGACGAAGCGACAAACCCGGCCGCTCACCGTCGCGATGTAGGGCGCCCCGTCCGGCCCCTCGCCGCCACCGCCATCGCATTGGGTGGCTTTCGCGACAAAATCTAACGGTCCGGCCAACCCTTCATGCACTGGTCTCGCCCTAAATTAGGCGCGACACAACTATGGGGTTGTTGCCACATTCCGGTGCCAGACTGTCTACAGGCGTTATGGCGGGGCTCATCGAGCGTATGATTCGGAGGAACAGCGCATGCGGAAAATCGGCAGTCTCACCTTGTTGGCCTGCGTGTCCCTGACACTTGCCGCCACGCCAGTCGTCCTGGACCTGAAAAGCCCCCTGAAGCTCACCACATCGGCCGCCCTCGCCGGCAATGGAAACGGTGGCGGTAATGGCGGCGGAAACGGTGGCGGAAACGGCGGCGGCAATGGTGGCGGCAACGGCGGTGGCAATGGCGGCGGCAATGGCGGCGGCAAGAGTGAGAGCCATGCGTCCACGGGTCACGAGAAATCCGGACAGTCATCCCGTGGCAAGAGCGAGACCGGCAAGCCCGGCGATCCGATCGCAACGGCATTCGGCAAGCTTTTCGGCATCCGGAAGAGCGAGGAAAAGCGCACCGCCTCCAAGAAGAGCCTGACGGAAACCGACAGGGTTTCGCCGCAGGCCGAGCAAGCGCACCTGAAGCCGGTCAAGCCGACGCCCAAGCCGCAGGTGGTGACGGACGTCGCCGCGGTCGAAGTGGAAGAAGCGCCCCTGAGCGGCAAACCCGATCTGGCCGCCAAGCTCGGCGGCCTGAACTCGCTGCAGCGCAACTATCATGCCTATCTGAACGCCAGCGATCCGCGCATGGCCGCGATCCGCAGCTATGTCGTGGCCTATGCCCAGTTCGAGCTGGACAACGGCGTCGACGCCGTCCCGACCGATCCCGCCCTCGGCGACGAGGCCCTGAGCGCGGCACTTCTCGCGGCGGCCAACAAGCAGATCGGCACCGTGCAGCAGCCCGGCGACGTCGTGGTGACAGACCCCGAAGTGATGGCCTGGGCCAAGGACGTCCTCGGCGTCGGCCCTGCCGTCGGCAAGATCGACGAGGTGCGCGAGGTCATGGCGGCCGAACAGCCGGCCGATCAAGAGGCAGAAGAGACGACCGAGTAGGGCAACGCCCGCGTCGCAGCAGAATCGGACGGCCGGGGTCACCGGCCGGTCCGCCGGCGATAGGCGCCAACCCGTGCAAAATTCGCGCCCCCGCCGGGCGCATGGATTTGCGCACCTGCAATCCTGACTGCCGCAAGAACCTACAGTCGGGATTGCCGATTTTCGCGCCCAGGCCAGCCTTTGATTTTCAAAATAAATGGTGGGCCCGGAGGGCCTGCCATGCACTTTAAATTTCAATAGCTTAGTAATTTGAGTCACGAATGACTCTACCCCGATTCTCGCCACAAGCGACAGAATCACGAATCATCTACCGCTTCTGAGAGCAAGCAGGTGCCAGTGTAATTATAGGCCCCTCCAGGCCCGCTAGTAGTTCGTTCACCTGCCTGATGATGCCCCACCTCGTACGTCGCATCTCACTCAGTCTACCAGCCTATTATTGAAGCCTGATGGAAAATAGCAAGGTGTTCGCAAAGCCATTCTGGGCTTCCGATCCACTGGATGGGGAGCGTCGTAAGGAAGCGACCTCGACCTCGCCACGGGCATCGCAATCAAAATTGTCTGCGCGTTTGGAATGTGCGCGAGCCTTCTCTTCCTCGCGGAAGATCAGATAAGCGCGGCGGACGGTGCACGCAACCACCGATACCCACATGAGATCAGGGTGATTATTTGAAGAATTGGAAGGTGCGTGGCCGAGCGCCGAGGTTTAGCTGTCCCCTCGGCTTTGGGATGCCCCGGTGGCGTCGTCGTTGCGGTTGCTTCAAAAAGATGCCTCTCGGAACGTGCCCCGCCAACCCCAACACAATCGAGACGGCGTCACCACTCTACACCCGCCCCTACCGGTCTGGGAGCGAGGCATTCGCTTGGCCATCTCCGCCAGTGCAAAAGAGTTGACAAACGCGCGCCAATGACAAATTATCCCAATAGTGATCACAATGATTCCAATTAAGGACTAAATGATCAAAATTCACATTCGGGCTTTTTAGGAAAGGCGAAGCAGATGGACCTTCTGAGGTTTGGAGAGAGTGACTTCAACTCATCGTACCTCGCGATACTCAGGCATGGCCGGCGTGCCCATGAGCTTTCGAAGGACCTGTTCATGATCTGCGAAAAGGAACGCCTCCCCAGCATCGAGACGCTCGTGGCTCCGCTGGTGGAAAACTGGTTCATCGCGGAGCGCTCGGTGCCAATGCTGGTAGGAGAGCTCAGGCAGCCAAGGGGTCTCTCCTTTCAGCATGAATCCTTCGGTGCATTTGAATGCACGACACCACTTCATTTGCTTTCGGTGCGTGGCAAATTGGCGCGAACTACAAACCATTGGTACGTGCTCGGGCAACCGGCGTTGGACGCAACTGAGTCCTTGAATCAATGGGACTTTCGTGCTGGCGGCTCGGCGGCCGCGATCGTTGTTAAAAAGTCGTCGCGAGGATAAATGGCAATGGACAAGCTGATCGGGGAGCCGAGCCAACCTCGATCATCGCGTGGTCTGCAGATAGCTGACTAGCGTCAGTCTTGCGCCAGGCTTCGTGAGTCCTTCGAAAAATAAGTGCAACGATCGCGGAGCTACTTTTCCTGCCCTGCGCATCCATACACGATTCCAACCAGGATAGACCCCATGCCACTTACATTCGTCGATGCCGACACGCTCGCCCGCCTTACCAACGATATCCGACAAGCCAGCTCAGAACGATTCGACGCTGCGATGCTGGCAAACGCGCCGCTTCTTGATGAATTCGCTATGGTACGGCATTCCGCGCTCAGCCTATCCGGCATCGTCACAGGACACCCGCGCATTTCGGACGGGCACCGTTGCGTTACGACCCAGATTTTCTATCTGGATGCTGAAAAGGGATTAGCCCGCTCGGCAAACCGGTGGTATCGCCTCGGACGGCCGCACGGGACTGAAAGGAACTGATAGGGGCTCCGGACATGGAAACGATGTGGGGCCTGTCCAAAGCTCGTATGAACTCCGCGATAGCGGAGTGTCGATATCGGAGACTGACATGTCACTCGGTGGAAAGAACGATGCGACCAAAGCCGGCGACGTTGCCCCACTCGGAGAGCCGGTGGACCACAACGAAACGTTTGGCGAAGCGCTGTCGAAAGCGGGATTCGAGCCGGCCAAGGTCGGGCGCAAGATCGTGTCCGAAGGGAAACGCCGAGAGACGCTGAAGAAGCAGGCTTCCGAGAACCCGGACAAGTAGATTTGAACTCAATGCCCGGTGTCCCTGTTGACCAGTAGAGACCCGCGCAAAGATTCAAGTCTTTCGCCATCAGGATGAGCGCCGCGGAAACGCCGGACTACGGTCAGGCAATTCAAATTGGTGGCCAGCATCTGGTCCTGAGTCCTTTAGTGCGCGCGGGTCGGCTCCGTCGATTGCCGCGCACGACGTTCGATCAGAACGAACGGGCCAATGTGGACGATGGAGGAAAGGAGAACTGCGACCGTGGTGGCATTCCAGCCTGCCTGTGCCGAGCGAATGAACCTATACTCCTCTGAAAGCTGGGCGAGCCGCGGTCTGAAAAAAAACGTTGAGAATCCGAGATCCCAGGCAGGCACAATTTAGGTCTGCATTCCACCCCTTCTGTTAAGACGAACCACTAGGGAAAAGCATCGGATTCACAAGTAGTTAGTCGCCAACGTGCCGGTTCCCGGCTCTGAGGCACAATTCTCCCAATTGCAGCTTCCGATGGTGTAAATTGCTGGCTGGGGACCCTGGTTCCTGATGCCAGCCACATCACATCATCTGCACCACGCCCGCCAGAAGCGCCGTTCAGCAGATAATGACTACCGTGTCTCGTGTTTCACGATGAACTGGGGATCACCGTCGGAGGCGAAATGAGGCCCTGCAGTATCAGTGGGATTATTCCTCCAGCCTTCAGGCTTTCGACCTCTGCCATCGTTTCGATGGCAGCGGTTGCCACAAATGCGGTTTCGTCGCCATTAACCCGCCTGATGGTCACGTTTATGGGACAACGGGGGGCGATGAGATCTTCGCTCGCTCTGATCTCGAGTATCCCCCATCTTCAGGTTCAGCACCGAAGGCCCGTGCTGAGAAGGCAACCTCATGATGATGTCCCAGGATGTGGTGCAGCTATCGGCGATTACCGTGCCTTCCGGACAGAGCCGGGAACGGATCAGCTTGCCGCAGCGGGTAGGTTGATGAACGGATCATCGCTCATTGCGGCGATTGTCTCAAGGGACAGGTATCTGGAGCGCTGAACGGCCCACTCGTCATTCTGCTCGAGCAGCAGTGCGCCGACGAGGCGCACGATGGCGTCGTCGTTGGGGAAGATGCCGATGACCTCTGTTCTCCGCTTGACCTCGCCGTTCAATCTCTCGATAGGGTTGGTGCTGTGCAGCTTGGTCCAATGCTGTCGTGAAAAGGTCATGTAGGCCAGCACGTCCTGCTCAGCATTGTCCATGAGGGTGGCGAGCTTTGGCACCTTCGGCCTAATCTGGTCGGCGACGTTGCGCCATTGCTGGCTGGCGGCCTCCGGTGTGTCCTGGGCGAAAGCGGTTGCGATGAAGGCCGAGACCACGCGCCTTCCGCTCTTTCCGGCATGCGCCAGCGCATTGCGCATGAAATGGACCCGGCACCTCTGCCAGGTGGCCGATAGAACCTTTGAGACAGCGGCCTTGATCCCTTCATGCGCATCTGAGACCACGAGCTTGACGCCACTGAGACCGCGTCTTGTCAGCTTTCGCAGGAACTCCGTCCAGATCGGCTCCGCCTCGGACGTGCCGATCTCCATGCCCAGAACCTCGCGGCGACCGTCGGTGTTGACGCCGACGGCGATGATGACGGCGACAGAGACGATGCGGCCACCGCGACGGACCTTCAGGTAGGTGGCGTCGATCCAGAGGTAGGGCCACTCGCCCTCGATTGGCCGGGCCAGGAAGGCTTTGACCCTGTCGTCGATCTCTTCACAAAGGCGACTTACCTGGCTCTTGGAGATGCCACTCATCCCCATCGCCTTGACCAGGTCGTCGACTGAGCGGGTCGAGACGCCCTGGATGTAAGCCTCCTGTATGACAGCGGTCAAAGCCTTCTCTGCCATACGGCGCGGTTCAAGAAAGCTCGGGAAGTAACTGCCTGACCGAAGCTTCGGGATGCGCAACTCGACAGTCCCGGCCCGCGTCTCCCAGTCCCGATCGCGGTAGCCGTTGCGCTGAGCGAGCCTGAAGGCATTCTTCTCGCCATAGCCCGCGCCCGTCTTCGCGCCGACCTCCAACTCCATCAGCTTCTCGGCGGCGAAGCCGATCATCTCGCGCAGCAAATCAGCGTCGGCGCTCTTCTCAACGAGCGAGCGCAGGTTCATCATGTCGTCGGTCATCGGTGGTCTTTCCATCAGGTTGGTCTTCAACAACCCGACCCTACCGGAAAAACACTGGTGACCACCCCACCAGCTATACCACATCCTGGGACATCATCAACCTCATCGGCAGTATCCCCATGCCGATGAGGTTGGACCGATGAATGCGCTCGAAGCTCAATGCAAGAACGGCTCTGACGCCCAGGAGTGAAACGCCTTTCGCCGCCCAGTCGCGTGACGACCCCATGCCGTATCTTTCTCCCGCGACGACAACGACAGGCTGGCTTTCGGCTGCATACTTTTGGGCGGCATTCCACAGCGGAAGAACCTGTTTGCGACGGCCAATGAATTGTGGAGCCGGCTGGGATCCCGTGATCAAGTGATCAAGCATGTTGTCGGCCGTTCTGTTCGTAAACAATCCGCGAACCATTGCCTCCCAGTTGCCGCGCCGCGAAGCGTAGACATTCAGGTCCGTCGGATTGTCGCCCAATAAGGGTTGATTTTTGGACGCCGATTGACACTTACCGCTTTTCGTCAGTGAACCATGAACAGCAGGCGTTCAGAGAACAAACGTACAATATGACGGTGTAAATTCTTACGGCATCTGATGAGCCACGAAAAAACGTCGACGTTAGGTCGGTGGCAATTACTTCGGTCGCAAACCGTGCCAAATCCAGATCGCTTCCGGCGGCGCCCCATTCGTCATAAGGCGAAGCCGCCGTCACAGTACCAGTCGCTGATGGAGGCAGCCTGATAAAGAGCAGCTTCCCAAGAGTTCACCATGACTTCGGTGAAACTGAGGTATCGGCGATTGAGGTCCTCCCGGACGCCCTCGGGCCCGGCAGAGTGGTGGATCTCCCGTAAGGCGCGACGGGCATTCTGAAACTGCCGCGCAGCCTGCGAAGCATAAAGCTTGGCAAGATTGAGCTTCTCGAATTGGTTTTGAACCCTGGCTGCGGTTACCGCATCCCAATTGTCGGGAGCGTGCACGAAGAATATGGCAACGGGTGGGGCCCCCTCGACGATCTCGGCGTACAGCCAGCGATCGGCGCTGATGTCGTCATAATAAGCATTTAGCCACTGCTCGGCCGCTTCCGCTGAGAAGGCTGTTCCCTTGCCGTGATTGCAATCCTTGCAGCAGGGCACAAGGTTGATCGGGGTCACCGCAAGAGCCGGGTGCTGTGCCTTCGGAAGTGTATGGTCCAATGTCGAGACGCTGCGATGGCCGCAAAACGGACACATGTCGTTGACCGCTGCCATCATGAGTTCGTCATAGATGTGCCTGCCACGACTATTTCCCCTGGCCATGTGCCGGGTATAAAGTGTCTCCATTTCTGCGCTGGACACTGCACCCACGTGGGTGGCTGTTGCGATCAGATGGTCCGTGCCAGCGGAAGCTTCAGCGTCGAAGGTCGCCTCGGCTGCTCCGATGTGCGGTCGGGCCGCGAGTAGACGTCCACGCAGGCCCGGATCCTGGACACCGGCCCTACAAGTATCGAACGTGGTGAGCGCGTCCATCACGGGCTTGTCAATTGTCCACAAAGCTCAGGCTCCCTGGTCACGGGTCGCGACCAGAGCACGTGCAATGCCGCGCGCCTCGTCGCCCAATTGACCGCCGAACCGTTCCACGATGTCCTCATAATCGAGGCCTTCATCCACCGCTTGACTGATCATCGTATGGAAGCCGGACTCGGTGACCTCCAGACCGAAGATGGCGTGGGTCAATGTCCCAACGTTTTCCCCAAAGGTCTCTTGAGAGGGCCTTTCGATCACTGTTCGGCGTCCCGAGCGCCTGATCCGCCAAACGCAATGACGGGGGACCTCCTGCAGGATGACAGGGGAGTGCGTGGCTATGATCGCCACGCCGTTCCTATTGATAAGGAGGTCGGAAAGGGCGCGGATGAGGGCCGACAGGAGCGGCGGATGCAAATGGGCCTCCGGCTCGTCCACCAAAACGAGCGCCCGCTCCTCGAGCAACTCGACCAGTCTGGTGATGGTGAGAAGAACGATCTTGTGACCGGAACTCATTTTGCGGAATATGGCCCGCGCGAGCTTTCTCACTTCGGCGTGTGCTTCCTTTGAGGGCATTTCCTGGATGACGCGGTCGTAGTCATCGATGATTTGCCAGACTTCGGCACGCTCGAAGAGCCTATCGTATTCAAGGATTTCCAGGGCTCGCCTCCACCGCTCGCGCTTGGCGGTTTGAGCCACGATCGCGGTGACGGATCTACCGAAATCCGTGGCAAGATCTTCAGGCGATTTAGGCGGTTTAGCGACTCCGTCGGGATTCTTCGTTTGATGCTTAAGGCCGACATACTGGTACCGAACGGACGTGGATTTGTTCTCGCGCACCGGGAGGGGTTCGAACGGGTCGAACGCGCTGAACGATACCGACACGATACCCGAGAACCCTAGGCTAACGTCCTCGTCGTTTTCATCCCCGGCCCATTTGAAGTGCCCGTACTCGTCGTCCTCCGCGCGGACGAGGGCATTGGTCATCTGATTTACCGTATGGGTCTTCCCCACCCCGTTACGGCCGATCAGCACGTGAACGTTGGTCGGCGGCGAGGCCTCTACCGTAACGGCGTATTCGAATGTAGGGGGCGCCGGTGCCCTTTGCTGCCTCGGCGGGGTATAGGAGAAGGAAAAGCTCGTGAGGCGCGCTCCGCCAGTCGCCATCCGCCGGAACTGGCCCCGCACCGTTTTATCTGACACGTAGCGGAGCAGTGATATGCCGGTAACGTCCTCGTCCAGCGCCCGCTCGTAGAGCGCTGCGTCGAGCGCGAAGTCGCGCATGGCGCTCAAGTATGTGGACCGTACCGCGGGATCGAACTCGTTGAGCTTCTCGTAGTAGGTGTCGTCTTGGCCGACTGAGAAGAACTTTTCGCCAAGGCCCGTGAATTCGTTCGGCAAGTCGGGTCTACGCTGCCCGCTGGGCATGTCGAACGATCCGATCTTCACTTCGCCGATACTGTGACCTTCACCTTCCTCGTCGAAGTAGTAGACCGAGTACATTGTGTTGTACTTAAACCAGTCGTCCCAGGCGTCTGTAAGCAAGTATACGACGCCTTGGCCTTCGCGGGGGCGCCTTTGCCCGTGGGGTATAACTACAAATCGCAATGGGTACTCCCCGCGAACCAGAGCAAATCGTCGGCATGGTTCTTGCGCGATTAGTGTTCAAATTGCAACCTTCTAGGGTGAAGAGGAATACGGAGAAATCGAAACTCCGATCTGGCAGTTCTATGTGCGCGCAGGGTGGGCGCTAGCATGAGAGGCTAGGTGCTTCGCTTCGATTGCAGCGACCGTATTGCTTCCGAAAGGCATGCGGACCGGCGGCTGATCGACGTCGGCGAAGAACCTGTCGGGCAAAGTTCTCCGGGTCTCCAGGTTGGTTGTGGTGACGGCGCTTGATAATGGCGGCTTTCTCGGAGCTCCTTTCTTTAGACAGCGCCGAAAGCCGATGGATGGCGGCAGCGGCGTTGAACGAGGACGAGGCCTGGCACCAGCGTCAGCCTTCAAGCTGCCGTGCCAAGCGCTTGATCGCGACGCGATCGGAATCGACCACCAAAAAGTGGTGATGGATATCCCTGGATCCAGGTGCCGGAGACCCGCCCCTCGCCGATCTTTGAAAGGATTAGCCCGACGGCGGGATTGAACCGGCGAAGCGGCATGCCGCTCTCCGCATGCAAAGCGGGCACGTCCACCGAATCCTTTGATAGGATGAGCGGGATGAGCTGAAGCGCATCGGCGACGGGATCGCTTCCCATGCAATGCGGGTCGAATGTCAGGAATAGATCCTCTCGGACATGCACCCGGGGCAATTGTTGTGATATGAGGTGAGTCAGGCTCACGTAGCCGTCCTCGGCGAGGTCGGCGGCCGCCTCGGCTAGTTGATCCGTCGAGAGGCTCGGGAAGGCCTTAACCAGGGAGTCCTCGTCCACGTGTCCGGGCAGGCCATCGTCAGATGTAATACAGATCCATTTGCCCACGGCCGTGCCTCCCGGGCTCAGATCGCCAATGGTCTCGGTAGGTGAAATCATCGCATCCTCTTCGTCCTGTACGGCCGGAGATGGCAAGGGCAAGCCCGCCAGCATCTCGTCGATACGCCGGACGACCTTGCGGCAGAGCGCAGCGAAGGAACGGACATCGGCGGCCACCAACTCTACAGTCTCGCCCAACTTCGCCTCCTTGGCGTGCTGTACGAATTTCGCATCCACCACACCGAGATTGTGCCCAATCAAGTGCCTCTTTTGGATGTTAAGAGAAAGCACTGTCCACTTAACCTTCTTGGCTGACGAATGACATGACGGTTTCGATGGGTCGTCTGCCCATGTTGCGGTAGCCGAGATGGGGCCGTTCGGTATTGTAGTGGGTGAGCCAGGCATCGAGATCGGCCTGCAGGGCCGCGACGGTCTCGTAGAAGGTTTCGCGCATCTTGACGCGGAAGAATTCGTCGAGGACCGTACCGTTGAAGCGTTCGACGAAGCCGTGGGTCCTGGGTGTGCGGACCTTGGTGCGGCGATGCTCGATGCCGTTGAGATCGAGATAGAGTTTGTAAGGGTGGTTCTCCGCGCCGCAGAATTCGCGGCCATTGTCGGTCAGCACAGCCCTCACCGGCAGGTCGAGCCTGCGATAGAATGGCAGCACTTCGTTGTGCAGCACGGCGACGGCGGCCTCCGGCTGCTTGGAGACGTGCAGGAAGCCGAAGGCGTAGGAGCCGAAGGTGTCGACCACCGCATGCAGGTAGACCTTGCCGACGCCCTTCAGCGAACCGACGAAGAAGGTATCGGCCGACAGGAGTTCGCCGGGGCCGGAACTCTCGACATGGCGTTCGCGGAAGCAGGGATTGAGCTTTTCCAGGAAGGCGGCCTGTTCCGCCGTGATGTCGATCGCCTTTTCGGCATTGGCATTCTCCAGCGCCAGCCAGCGCTCGACGCGGGTGCCCAGGCCATGGTCGTTGAGGATTTTCTGGATGGTGATCGACGACACCCGCACACCCTCCAGAGACAGCAGCGCCTCGAAGCGGTTGCAGCCATAGGCGGGATGTTCCAGCGCCAGCGCCTTGATCTTCGCGACCGTCTCGGGCGGGGTCGTCTGCGGGTGGCTCTTGTGGATCGGCGGCAGGTCCTTCAGGCCCTCGAAGCCCTGGGTCTGGAAGCGCCGCTTCCATTCGTAGAAGCTCGTCCGGTCCAGGCCGCGCTGGCGGCAGGCCTCCGCCACGTTGCCCAGTTCCTTCGCCAGTTCCAGCACGCTCAACCGGTGCTGGGCAAGCTTGCTGTCGGCGTCACGGCCGACTGGGGCATCCTTTGCTGCTGATCGCCCCATAAACAATCCTCCCTTCCAACAAATAGCACGGAAAGAAGGTTAAGTGGACATTTGATATTCGCGCAACACGACCAACAACCCACACGATCAACAACGGTGTTGTCAAACGAATACTTATCTCTAAACTTACTCCGTTGGATGTAAAGACATAAACACTCCACCATCTCATAGACGTATGTATTATCAATACAACGCAACATCACTAATAAATATCCATGATTTACATTAACAAACGATCGGCGCCTATTACAATCAATTGATCGGAGGGGATGGTCATGAAGCTCCAAATCATCGTGGGTATCGCGATATCTGTCATGGCGAATTCCAATGCATACTGCTCGGATATAACCAGCGCCGTCCCGTTTCTATCTAAGCTCAACGAAAAAACATTCCGAGCGCGTCCGAAAGGCACAGATCTTCAACCTGAGCTGATGATCATCCCGTACCCCGACGACAACGCAATCTCAGTGGGTGAGGGAATAGATTTAATTACCGGCCGACGAAAGCTTCAAAGATGCATTACCTTCAGTGACACAACAAAAACAAACTTCTATATCAAAGAATCCAGTTTTTCTGAAGTCACTGACGAAGAATCGCTGTGGCGGAAGCTAAGCATGTCGATCTCCGCACGAGCTAGTTATGCAGGATATTCTGGAGGAGGTAGTTATAGTTCCGTAGTAGAGACGAAAACCTCGTCAAAGCATATTACTACAATTGCCAAAGCATTCCTGAAAACCTATGTTGACACGATAACCACCTCAACCGAAAACTCGACATCAATAGACTTAACTGACAAAGCATTTGATCTCGCGAAAAATACACCAGCCGAATTCAGAAGGATTTGTGGGGACGGATTCGTTGTCCAAATTACCTATGGAGCAAGTCTATATGGAATTCTCCAATTCTCTACGAACGATTTCCAAAAAAAGGAAACAACAAAGATCGCCGTAGATGGCTCAGGTCCATCCGGTGTGTTTAAGGCGGAAGCCAATAAACAGATGGATGAGATTTTTGACAAGAAAGTTTCCGAAGTAAACATTCAGGCAATCGAGCAAGGCGGGGCAGCATCGAAGATCCCGACTAGTCGCCAAGACCTGATAGATAATTTTGAATCAATAGCTACCCGCGCGAAGGACAACGAACGCCCCCTATTCGTTACCGTCCTGAGATACAATGTTTTACCTCGAGGGCGAGACCGGTTCTATGTCGAAGTTGTCAGCGGCTTAGAGGCAATGGTTAAGCGTTCCCTAAGGCTACGAACCCTTCTAAATGAAGCACGCGACGCCCACGTCCACAGACGAGCTTTCGAGGACGGTCCCGCAGGGGATTACGCTAAACACGACTATGTTTTCGTCCCGCCGCTTGAGGACGGCCGTCGAACTACAGCCGGACTACAATCGTTTGGAGACGAGTTGCAAACTCTGATCGACGATGTGAACGCTCAAATATCCCTATGCATTGAACAAACGAGTACTGCGAACTGCATGGTTCCGCGCCTCATTGATATGAATGACTACAATTTTAGAGCGGAGGCAGCACTTCCGATAAATGATATTGCACCGGCTACACTTCAAAAAATCGTAACTGCCTCAAATTCTGGCATTTCAATTGTGAAGACAGCCGCCGCGTGCTTATTAGCAAGAGTAATACAGCAAAAGAAGATCTACGCGGTCGATCGGATTAGATGCCTAGACGACAACGAATGTTCAAATTCGACAATACTCAAAGAGGCCGAAGGCAAGGTGTATGACGGCTTGATTGTCGATGAGAGTGACTGCAGCTCCCCTCTCGTAGTCGCAGAAACTGATAAAATGGAAAAATAATTATGGAGAGATGAGATGGCAAGGATACCTATACCTGCCAACCATATGGTTCGTCTTCATGCTGTACCTAACGCTGGAATGCCCCAGGTTTTCAGTACATTTATTACCGTATTAGGGCAGCGGGAGTGTATTGATGATAAATTACCTCCAAGCGTGGGCTACAGACATTACATTGAACTTCCCGTTGATTGGGTCCTCGACGTCGTTGGCGGCCATTTTGACCACGGCGTTTACAAGGGGAGCAATGAAGCCCGATACGACCCAAATGCCAATCCGGTGATGATTGGATACGACGACAGCGGCGGCCCTGGGGTGGATTTTACCAACCTAAGGGTGTTCGTCGAAAAAGTGCGCATGAATTCTCTTGGCTTAGCTAGTGGACATATTAGTGCGAAAACATCGCAACTTTTCAACTTGATGGCGTTGAGAGCAACTTTGGAGTCACCGAGGGTATCCATGACGAAATACCGCCTGAAGTTGACAGACGGATCCGGTGACGATGGGTATGCAGTTCTACTAAAGAAAGAAGCTTCTGTGTGGGACGATGACAGCTCATCAGGTCACGAGATCAGTGAAATAACTCAGGGAGGCAATGTCTATGAATTAAAAACTGGGCTTGCATGCAGTGACGGCGCCGGCGGCAATTCGTTGTTATTGGTCGGCGCTAGTTGGTCGATGCAAGCAGGTGATTCTGGTTCTGCACATCGACAGAAAGATCCCGCAAATTCAGTCGAGGAAGATTGGATCTGGCTGGTTGAAAGCGTACGGAAGGTATAGCGGTTATGTTGACCTGCGTTGTCACAGTCGAACGCGTGTATGAACATCGCTAGGCACCCATCATGCAGAGAGCTACTTGATCTGGTACGCAAGCCGGCGTTGCACAAACGCTGGCTTTGAACCCTCGAGAATCTTCACGATAGCCTCATTGATACGCGGATTCTCGATAGATCCGGATTCATAGGTAAACTTGTAGCCCGCCGCTTTGTCCAAAGTCACGTAAAGTACCTGCTCGGCATCCGCCCCAACTGCCAGATTAGGATTGTGCGTGACCAAAATCACTTGCCGCGTCTTCTTGGCCTCGCGAATACAGCTCGCCAGGACGGTAAATATGCTGTCGTTATCGAGATTATCTTCCGGCTGATCGATAATCAGCGGCGTTTTCTCCATGTCGAGATGCAGATAGAAGACCAGGAGCAGCAATCCCTTTTCACCAGGAGATAGCTCGTTTAGATTTTTCCCACCAAGACGAAGCTCGTACCGCGCGTCAAAATATTCAAATGAGAACAGCAGGTCATATAAACGCTTTACGTCCTTCACCTGCTTTGTGATGCCTGCCTCCGCGATATCTGCGACTATTCTATTGGCAAAAGCTAAGATGCTCTCGACATTATTCCAGTCCACATCCGCCATACGGCTATCAAGTTCAGCTTGCCCCTGCGCAGTGCCGCGGAATGGACCGCTCGCCGACTGGTTCAAATGATCGAAGAAATCTTCCGCGAAGTCGTGAGATGGCACGAAAGAGGCATCAATCGTAACCATGAACGCGTCAGAATTGATTGTCGTCAGCCGGTCTTCCACGCTCGTTTTGAGGGCTTCATAGAAAGTCCGAACCTTCGTCTTTGCTTCAAATATAGACCGTGAAATCTTGTCGCGTTCCTCGTATCTTTCGTCAAGTTTGGCGCGCAGCCCGTCTTCGATATAGCGAATGCGTCGCTCAAGATCCTTGATGGTACCAGGCTTTGGGCTTTCCTCTTCCCCCATAACGGCGTTCATTTTTGATTGAACGTCCGATAGGGCCTGCACGTATCGCTGATATCTGCGTTGTGGCGCGGACAGCGTTTCCTGCAAGCCTTTAAGTTTCTCAGCCAGAAACTGATATGCTGCACGAAGATCGGGCACGCTGGACAGCGCGGACAAATCGGTATCGTCGGAAACCGGCTTTCCGCTCGCAAGTTCCAGCGCCTTCACATCAGCTTTGAGCGCAGCGATTTTGTCCTCAAGCGGCTGTGTGTCGATCCGGTGCGAAACAATGGCATCGATATCGAAGCCAAACCTTTTGCAGGTGGCGCGAAGTTCCTCTTTGCCTTCCTTGACCTGCGAGTCGATTGTGGCGAGGGCTTCCTTGAGCGTACCAAGCTGAACAAGGTCCGTTTTCAGCGCCGAAGCGCGTTCTACCGCGGCTCTGCCTCGCTCTTCGATATCTTCCTGAAACTGCCTCACTTTTTCGATCTGACGGGTGACGACCTGCTGCTCTGGCGTTTCCCCTTCGGGCTTCGGCTCTTCCTTGGGTTTCGATTTTTCGAGGACGCGATATTCTTCACGCTTCTGATTTAGCTCTTCGTTGAGCCGGGTTTTGGTTGCCGGATCGGCCTGATTTTCCAGATCAACGATTTCGATATTGAGTTCGCGAAGCCGGACCTTGAGGGCGCTGATATCGCTCTTGCTGTGAACGGTTTTAAGCTCTTCAAGCTCCGCGAACGTTGATTTTCCCATACGATCGGATTCCTCGACATGGGAGAATACAACCTCTTCGATTTTTCGACGAAAGGCTTTGACTTCGATCTCGTTGGTAAGGCTCTCAAAGTAGTTTTGGGGAAGGTATTTTACGGCTTCCGGCTTGAGCGTATCCACATCGGCATCAAGTCGTTTCGAAGGGTGTGCTCCGCTCGCCCAAATCAACTCACCAGTAAAGTTCTCTGCGTAGCCCTTTTGCCTGAATTTTCTGTTCCGGGCATCGTCGGTCAGAAAGGAGAAATGGTCGAACTGTCGCGATTCGCCTAGAAGACCGATGATGTCGGCGATAGCGCTCTTACCGCTGCCCTTGTTGCCGATGATCGCGGTAAGCTCTGGGTTGAACGGAATATCCACGTTCTTGAACCAGGAGCCATTATTGCCGGGATAGCCGGTCACCTGATCCGCTTTGAGCCCAGCAATAAAGCGGGTGGCATCTTGATCGAGGCGCTCCAAGACTGCCGGACGTTCTCCGATATGAACGCGGCCCTTCGGCTCAAAGAGAGTCTGCCGCAGTCCACGAAACGTCAGGTCGGCCTTAATCCACGTTGGCTCGTAACCGGCCTC
Organism: Mycoplana sp. MJR14; assembly: GCF_029210525.1. Lineage (NCBI taxonomy): Bacteria > Pseudomonadati > Pseudomonadota > Alphaproteobacteria > Hyphomicrobiales > Rhizobiaceae > Mycoplana > Mycoplana sp. MJR14. The sequence continues at coordinate 12,677 of NZ_JARGEO010000016.1, read as the reverse complement.
GTCCCCCGACAAGCGGGCAAGGTCTCCAAACGAGTGCGCATCAGAACCAGAATAGACCGGCTTCTTATGGCTTTCGGAGCCGTCTTCATAGCGGTCAGATTTCAAAAAATGGTCCGTATTCTTCGATGATCCGAAGAAGGCATCGCTTGCCTTATCAAGCTCGTCGGAAATCGACATGCTGCGCGGCGATTTGTTGTCAACGCCACGAAGCCCATCGTTATTTGCTGCCGTGACAATGATGTAGGCAGTCTCGTCCGGGAAAACCTTCGCGAGAGCTGATTTAAGGTCAGTAATGCTAACCGTGGCCTGCTCGTAGTCCTCTTTGGAGGTTAACTCCCGGCAGCGCAGGCGCGCTCCATCGCGGGTTTTGTGCGTACGCAAATCACTTAAAAGAGTGCCGAGTTTTTCCCGCGTAGCAACGTTGGGATCGATCAGCACGTGGGTGTGAACGTTACGTCCGTCAGAACTAACCGTTTCAATGAGGCGAAACTCGATATTCGGAACGAAGAACTTTTCGCTCTCTGGGTGGTGTTGTCGACAGGCCTCCGAAACCGAAAAATAGCTATCGAAGGAGAAGTAGTCGGTAATACCGAAAGCCTGAACATCGGAAGCTTCGAGCTCGTCAACGTAACGTTTCAGAGTCTCGTCTGTCGCTCCACCATAACTGTCAGACAGCTTCGTTCCCGGTGCATGTAGATGTAAATCCCACCGCTTCCAAGTTGAACCTATCTTTTGAAGAAAATCTGGCACCCCAAGCACCCCATCTTACCGTGCAGCTTCAGCAGCGATATGTCCAGAATCGTGTTTTCGAATCCATGAACAGATGAGGAATCAACACGCCTAAGTAGTCAATAGGCAATGCCCTTCGCCAGCGGACAGCCCTTTCCGACGGCACCCAGCATGACCGCCGCTAGCATTGTGGTCGTTGATCTCCGAACTGCGATCGAAGCAGCGTGGAAATAGCCGTCCATCTGAACCGCGACGCGCAAGGCGAGACAACGAGCATGGCGACGTTGCTTGACCAAAGCTCCGATGGCCGACATGCCAGGCGTGCGATCTTCGGATCGGCAGGGTCGGGGCTGCACCGTGGTGGTCGCTGCCGCAATAGTCGATCTTCCAGAAGTTCAGCATCTACCTGCTCTGAAGCTGACGGTGCTCTCTCCGCCCGTAGTAATCTGAGCCGACCGGCAGCTTTCAGGAAATTGCCGCGGCTGCCTGAATGACTGATTGGCAGGCGAAGCGGAGACAATTTCTGCTGTGGAGGGCGGAAGCGGACGTTCCGAGGAACGACGCCAATTGCGAAAGGCGAACACAGAACTTCTTGCCCCAAGGTCTGGCCTAAACGGCTACGAAGGAAGTTGCCTTATCCAGTCGTCGAACCGGGCGTCTGAGGCCTGCACCTTAATATCCGTATCCGAGTTCCCGTCGGAATTTAGCCCTCTAAAGTCCCGAGCCGCTTTTCCGTACTGCTGCTTGAATGCTCGGACAAAATGATCGCCGCGCAAAAATCCGAAATCGGCGGCGATATCGGAGATGCGGCGTGTATCGCTAGGATCAGCCAGGATCCACTTGATCCGTTCAAGTCGTCGGCTTTGGATGTAATGCAGAACGCCACCTTCGGCCTCGAACAATCGGTAAAGCGTCCTCCGGGACACGCCAACAATATTGCAGATCGTGTCGATACTCAGCTCTCTGGCATCGAGGTGAGCCTCGATGTAGCGTTGAGCGCGTCGGAACAGAACGAGCTCCAAGGCGGGACGTGCGGCCTCCTGATTGACGAGAGATGGGCCGAGACAAGCCGCCAGCATATGGCATGTGGCTTCCGCCAAAGCCGTCTCATCCCCCGACGGCAGTGTTGGCAATCGTCGGGCCAGCATGTCGATGTACTCAGCGAGAAGAACAGCGTGAGGACCCGTCGGCGCGGAACCATGCAACTCTCCCAAATTGTGAAGCCTCTCTTCCAGCAACGACCTCGGCAGGAAAAGGGCGACAAGATTGCAGTCGGGTTCGTCACTGACGAGTTCGGCGGATAGGTCGAGCACGGACACCTGACCGGCGGTCCCGACGAACTCGCCACGGGCCGTATTCGCTCTCCATCCACCCGTCCGATAGAGGTTCAGCACAAAGTGGTCCATGCCGTCCCGGCGCGATCTGGCGGCCGATCGTGTGTAGCGTTGCGCGCCTAACTCGGCGTCAGTGACGACCATGTCGCCCAACTGGAAGGCCTCGACGCTCGCTTTGAACGGTGAACTGCTGCCGTGCGGTCGTTCGACATCGAAGACGACATCGATGCTCTCACGCCAGACGTCGAAGTCCTGGCTGGAGAATATTCGGAAGAAGACTACCGTCCGATATTCGGAGATTGTACGCCGCCCACGATGGCCAGCCGGCGGGCAGCCCCGCGCTATACCTCAATCAGCGTTGGCTGCTCAGCGACTACATCGATCCGGCTCAGACCTTCATCACCTGCCCGAACCAGGACGTCGTGTACGGCCTCGGGTTCTTCGATCTCGACAAGCAACCAGTCGTGGCGCAGGTTCCCGATTTCGGAGATCGTTTCTGGGTTTACGCCCTCTATGATGCCCGGACCGACCAGTTCGCCGATCTGGGCAAGCCCTATGGCAGTCAGCCGGGCTTCTATCTGCTTGTCGGTCCGAACTGGAAGGGTGAGGTGCCGGACGGCATCACTGGGGTGTTCCACTCCCCGACCTCTCTCGCCAATGGCATCCCCCGTATTTTCCAGGACGACACGCCTGAGGACAAGGCAGCGATCCAGCGGCTCATCGACCAGGTCGTGTTCTACCCGCTGACGGAGGGCGAACAGTTGGAAGGATCGAAGACCTATTCGATCACCTTCCCTGAAGGCCAGGAGCCGCCGGTCAACGGCTTCTGGTCGCTGACCCTCTACAACGAGGAGCATTTCCTCCACCCGAACGACCTGAAGCGTTATTCGCTCGGAACGAAAAACAAGTCGCTGAAGCGCAACGCCGATGGCTCGCTGACCCTCTATGCCGGCGCGAAGAACCCGGGCGGCGACAAGGAGAGCAACTGGCTGCCAGCTCCGGAGGGTACGTTCTCGCTCTACATCCGCGCCTACTGGGGCAAGGAACCGATCCTCGACGGCTCTTCTCTTGGCAGCCACCGAAGATCCAGGTTGAAACGCCCTAATTGGCTCCAAGTATCATGGACCTACTGGTCAGGGCTCCGCCAAAAAGCCGTGCCCTGACCGCACTATTTTTGGATGACTTCGCCAGTCCTCGGTGTCCGCTTTTGAGATACCGCATGGATGGACTGTATGTCCGAGACGGCGGCGCTTTCCGGACGAAGCATCATGACGGCTCACACGCAACGCTGCCACGTAGCGCGATCAAAGTTAGCGGCATTTCCCGAAAGCTTGGCTGGAATTTCTATTCTAATTCAGATGCGCAAGCCGTTTTTGGTGGTCTTTGCTACCTAATGCCGAGACCTGATGGAATCCTACTGGATCCGCTATCCAGTCTTCGAAAGAGCAACACCGGGCCCACGCTCAGCCGTCGAGGGGATGAAGACCACCGACTTGCGCTCAAGCGCTGCCCGCACTTTCTCGACAGCGTCGACGGTAACGGTTTCGTCCGCGGCCTCAACCCTGATGATGATTTGTCGGCTAACGCCTGCTTCTTGGGCCAGTTCATCTTGGCTCGCCCCTGCCAGCGCCCGAGCGGCCTTAATCAACTTCATCAGCGAAGGAATTGTGTCCATAAGAAGAGCAAGAACGAATCCTTTGCTCGTTGTCAACAATGGGACGAGAAAATAGGACTCGTTTCGAAACTGCGCTCCACCATAGGATGCATATAGACCGTAAATGATCACTCAGCAGGCATTTCGCTTACGGTGTGATCTTTCTGCATAGATTATCTACTTAGGGTAGATTTGACTGCGCGGAGATACCCCACTAGCTGCGAGAACCTCACCAATTCACCAGATCACGGAAGTGTGAACACGTATAATAGCCACTAGAAAGGCAAAACAAGCAAGGATTCAGTTGGCTCTCATGAATGTTGACAATATATATTTCAGGTCATGAGTTATGCTCATTAATAGAATTCAATCCTTTTATTGAGATACCCTTCGAAGAATTCGATGCCGGATCCTTACACACCTGAAACATGATTTGCTTTTCACCTTCTGGATTAATTTCATGCACTGCACAACTAATTAGTTACTTGCATTGCTATATGGATACAGTCTAACGTGGAATTTCCTCGCGAACTGGCGAGTGACGGAAAGTGGAGGTTGGCCGTGATGGACGGGACCGACAACAACAACCACGAGTCTGCCGCTTCAAAGCCCGGCAAGCAGACGCCAGTGGCAATCTACCGCATGACTGCTGTGCAATCAGAAACTGCCATCGAACACCAGGCAAAGCTGTGCCAAGCCTACGCCGAGGCTAAGGGATGGTCCGTGACGCGCTGCTACGTCGATGACGGGTGCTCCGGACTAGACCCCATGCTGGCGGTGGCCAAGCGGAGTTCTCCCCCCTTTCAGAAAATAATTGTCGTCGACCAAACCGGGACCTGTAGAGGTTTAGTGCGCTCTTCCAGTGGCTCACGGAACGCGGCATCGAGCTTTGGACCGTTAACGATCTTTAAGATTGCTCTAGCAACACGGCATCGTTGATCGAGTGCCTCGCAATTGTTGCTGCCAGCATGGCAGGCCCACGCGATACCGAGCGATGGAGACCGACGTGTCAGTTCCTCGTAACAGCGAGACAAAGTGAACGCGTTTTCGGCCGATATCGACCCGAAAAAGCAGCCACGTAATGGCACTGCGCAGTTCGCCGAGCGGCGAGATCCGAGATTGAGAACCCTATCCCGGCCTTTGATTGAAATCGGTAGCTCAACAGCATCGGGGGACGAGTAAAGATGGGAAGCAATGACCCTTATGGCTATCCGCCGCGCGGCCTGACCGCGATCGACGCCGCCCGATATCTCGGAATAGGCCTGCACTTATTCAGCGAGATGGTGAAGGATGGGCGCTTACCCCGACCAAAGTGCCTCAACAGTCGCGTCGTCTATGACCGCATCGCTCTCGACGTCGCGTTCTCGGCACTGCCCGAGCAAGAACGGGATGCGCGTTCGTCGTTTCAAAAGCTGCTCGATTCTAAGCCGGTGCAGAATTGATCTTATTCTGATGCGAGGATCGCAAAAATGGGACGTAAGCCGAAGTTCAAAGACTACCCCAACGTCCGCGAGCTGAAGGGAGGCAAGCTCGTATTTCGACATCCACTACTGGGGCAACGAAGTCTACCGGGCGAGATCGGTTCCGAGGAATTCGCCGCAGCCTATGAGGAGTTGAGGCTGCTCGTCGCAAATCCCGCCGCCACTAAGATAGTTGTGAAAAAGCCAACGTTTGCCGACGCTTTTATTGAATTGCAGAAATCCGAAGATTGGGCGATGTACACTACAGATACGAAGGCAGGTCATCAGCGTCACGCGAAAGTCTTCCTTGAAGCTCGGGTTTCTCCCGACACGATGGCAACATTCGGCGAAGTGGAAATTGACACGGCTGAGGAGGAAATCTTGCCGTTGTTGCGCAGTCAGGTGGCTAGCCACTCCTCACCCTATAAGGCGAAACGCGTCGCGATCGTCATTCGCAAGCTCTATGCCGCCGCAGTAGAAAGAAAATGGTGTCTGCGGAACTTGGCGAATGACATAAGCCAACGCCCACTTCCACCGTCCAAAGGCCACACGCCATGGCCACCTGAGCACGTCGAACGGTTTGAGAACTTCCATATGTTGGGGAGTGCCGCTCGGACCGCCTTCGGGCTCGCTCGTTTCGTGGGCGGCCGGCGTGGTGACGTCGCTCTCATTTCATGGAACCAGCTTCGCCCGTATCGCTTCATCGATGACGGCACCGACGAGGTCCGCGTTGTGACGGTAATTGAATTCTGGACAAGCAAAGACGAAAATAACGGCGGAAACGAGTTTGTGACGGTGGTCGTTCGTCCCGAACTTCAGGAAGTGCTGGACGCTCTTGATCGGACCAAGGGGGGGACCATCCTTAAGACGCGCTACGGCAAGCCGTTCTCCCAGAAGAGCCTGACGAACCATATGGCCGTTTGGTGCGAGCAAGCCGGTATCCCACCCGGTTACACCCTGCATGGACTGAGGGCGACCTTCGCCAATGAAATTGCCGAGGGCGGCGCCGATCCCTTCGCCGTCCAGAAAGCGTTGGGTCACAGGAATTTTCGGACAACTCAGATCTATCTCAAGAAGCTAGACGCGACGCCCATGGCTGTACGAGCTGCGGACGCGGCGGCACGAAGAGCGGCGCAAATCCGAAGGATTCGAGATAGTGAAAAGTAGCCCGATCCAAGAGTCACTTATCGATTTGTGACTCGTTTGTGATTCTTATGGTTAACCCATTGAAATGGAGTAAAGATGGTGGGCCCGGAGGGACTCGAACCCCCAACCAAGCGGTTATGAGCCGCCGGCTCTAACCATTGAGCTACAGGCCCCGCCGCGAAGGCGGCTCGGGGTCAATGGTGGCCCCGGGGAGTTTCGTCTAGACGAAATCTTCGCTGCCCACAAGCGCCGCCGCAATGCGTACACAATCGCACTGGATGAAGCGTGCGAGGACAACCAATGGGAGACCCCCTCATGCTTCGAACAGGATTTTCGCGCGCGCTGGGCGGCGCGGCGGTGGCAGTGGCGCTCACGGCGGCAGCGGCCGCGCCGGCGCTGGCGCAGGAGACGCGGCCGCGCGAGCCGGTGATCATCGTGACCGGCGAAGGCCGCTCGGATGCAGCCCCCGACATGGCGATCGTCGATCTCGGCGTCGTCAAGGATGGCAAGACCGCCCGCGAGGCGCTGGACGCCAACAACGCGGCGATGGCGGCGGTGATGAAGGCGCTGAAGGAGGCCGGCATCGCCGAGCGCGACCTGCAGACCTCGGGCTTCGTCATCAGCCCGCAGTACCAGTACCCGCAGGGCGACGGCAGCGAGAACAAGCCGCCCGTCCTCGTCGGCTTCCAGGTCTCCAACATGCTGTCGGTGCGCATCCGCGACCTGGCCCGGCTCGGCGCCATCCTCGACCAGACCGTGACGCTCGGCGCCAACCAGAGCGGCGGCATCCGCTTCACCAACGACAAGCCGGAAGCCGCCATCAGCGAGGCGCGCAAGAAGGCGGTCGAAGACGGCATCGCCCGGGCGCGCGAACTGACCGCCGCCGCCGGCATCGAACTCGGCAAAGTGCTGGAGATCTCCGAGACCTCCTACCGTCCGCAGCCCGTGCCGATGATGCGCGCGGCGATGGCCAAGGATTTCGCCGCCGAGGCCGTGCCGGTCGCAGCCGGAGAGACCAGCTATTCCGTCACCGTCACCATGACCTTCGAACTGAAGAACTGACCTCGCGCCACCCGGGCGTCTGCCGCCAACGGACGCCCGGGCCGCCTCCCCGATCGGGGGAACAGGCGGGCCCGCCGGGACGGCGTGGCCTCGCAGTTCGAGCCGGCCACCGCCGGCATCGATGACGGAAGGGCCGGACAGCGCCGGCCCCTCTGCCGCACTTGCACGATGCGGAGACGGGGCGATGGCTTTCGAACTAAAGAGCTGACAGAGCGCCACCCGGGCGTCCGCGACCGACGGGCCCCGTGTCGCCTCCCGCACCCAGGGGAATGAGCGGACGGGCCGGGACCGTGGCCTCGATGTTCGAGCCAACCGCCGCCGGCATCAACCACCAAAGTGTCGGGCAGCACGCCGGAACCGCCTGCCGCATGCAGGCGACGTCGATGGGCAGCGATTGCCGGCGATATTGCCGCCGGGGGCCGCATCGAACGCGGCCGGCATCGACCACGCAAGTACCGGACGACGCCGGGGCCGCGCCGGTCGCGGCGGGCGCAGGTAGCCGGGCGGTCTCCTGACTGTCACCATGATCTCGCCTGAAATTTCGCCCTGAAGGACCCTGAAGAACTAACCTCGCGCCACCCGGCCGTCCGCCGCCAACGGACGCCCGGCCGCCTCCCGCGCTCCGGGAAATAGCGGCCCGGCCAAGACGGCGTGGCCTCGATGTTCGAACCGACCACCGCCGACCCACCACGCTTCCGCGCGGCCCGGCCGGAGCCGCACCGCGTTCACAACTGGCGGCATCCTCGTGCAGGGCCGCGCCGGGACGGTTGAGGGCAAAGCGCCTCGGCCACCGGGCCAGACCCCTTCCCCGCAAACACGAAAAGGGGCGGCGCCGGATCGCACCGCCCTCCCTATTTCCTGTGGGCAAGGAGATGGCCTCCTTGCGCGTGACCGGCTGTGGCGCCGCTCCCGCCCGTTCCCTTTAGCGCCAGAGCGTCGGGCAGCGGGCGACGTTGGCGAAGGCGACCTGGGTGTAGCGATGGTGGCGCCAGCCCTCGACGACGACGCGGCGATGGTTGACGGCGGCGATGCGGGCGCCGCGCAGGCCGTGGCTGCGGGCCTTGTCGACGGCGATCCACGGCGCGCAGCGGCCGCGGCGATCGTCCCAGCGGTCATGGCGGCCGTGGCGCTCCGGGCGGTGGCCGTAGTAGCCGTCGCGGTAGCCCGCCGTCTCGATGCGGATGTCGAGCCCGCCCGCAGAGGCGGCCGGGGCGGCGGCGGACAGGCCGGCGATCGCGATGGCGGCGACGGCCAGCGCCTTGCCAAGGAAGGTCTTGCCACGAAGGAATTGTGCAGAAAGGTTCGACATGGTTGCGCTCCATCGATTGCGCCGTCGAGTGCAGCAGGGCATCGTCCGTCGCGGGTTTCAATGAAGCCACCCTATCCATGCGGGGCTGAACGACAGCGGAACCGCGCGTTCAGCCATCGTTCAGCCGAAAAGAGAGGACTGGGAAATGTGGGGCGGCCGCCGCGCGATTCCCGTCCGGCGGGCTTCCGACTGCGCCTCCGCCCCCCTATCGCAAAAGCCTGCATCGATGCGCCGCTGCCGGTCCGCATGCAACCCTGCGCGGCGCGCCTCCAACCCTGCGGCCTAGCGAGCGCGCGCCGCGCACACCTCGGCCCGCACGCCCGCCTGCGCAGGCGCCTCCATCTGCCGGAGTGCTGTGAGCACGCTAGGCGCCGGCGTCGGAAAAGAACGACAGGCGAGAGATCCTGCCGCCGTCGATTTCAATGAGCAGCACCTTTTCGACCGACGTCGCCCGTGCCGAAGCGTCGCGGCCGCGCGCCGTCACCCGGATCGCCACCGGCGATCCCCCGGCCGCCTGCATGACGACGGCGTCGCCGAAGCTCTCGTCGCCTGCGGCGAAATGGCGGGCGAGCCGCTCGCGCAGCGCCTCCCGGCCGTGGTCGCTGCCCGCGCCGATCCCGGAGAGGGCGACGTCCTCGTCGCAAAGGGCGGCGATCGCCGCATAGTCGCGCGCGTTCAGCGCCGCGACGAGATCGCCTGCGATGGCTGCTGCATCCGGCATGGCACCGTTCCTCCGTTGTCTATTCTCCTGCCGGCTGCAATGCGCAGGCCCACCCCGGTGTTCCGCAACGCGCTGTCACGGCCCCAGATGCAGGACGATCTCGCGCTCATGCGGGCGGTCGCGATGCTCGAAGAGATAGAGCCCCTGCCAGGTGCCGAGCGTCAGCCTGCCGCCCGTCACCGGTATGCCGATCGAGACCTGGTTGAGCGCCGCCTTGATATGGGCCGGCATGTCGTCCGGCCCTTCCATCGTATGGACGATCCAGCGCATGGACGGGTCGTCGGACGGCGGCACCAGCCGGCGGAAGAAGGCGTCGAGGTCCCGCCGCACGTCGGGATCGGCATTCTCCTGGATGAGGATCGAGCAGGAGGTATGACAGACGAACACCGTCAGAAGCCCCTCGTCGATGCGGCTTTCGCGCACGAAGGCGGCCGCCTGCGTCGTGAACTCGTAGAGCCCCTGGCCCCGGGTCCTAAGGGTAATTTTCGTCTGTGGCACCCTGTCTCCCTGCTTTCATCACATCACGCATCCACCACCCGCCCGGCGCTTGCGTGGACGCCGGGCGGAAGGGCGGCGCTCACAGCTTCAGGAAGCTCTGAAAGCCGCCATAGATCATGCGCTTGCCGTCGAATATGTCCTGCCATTGCTCGTCCGCCAGCCGCGGATCGTCCATCACCTTGGCGACGACGGCATCGCGCGTCTCGCGGCTGTCATAGGTCACCCATGAGAAGATCACCACCTCGTCGTCCTTGGCATGGACGGCCCGCGGAAAGGACGTGAACTTGCCGTAGGGCACGTCGTCGCCGACGCACTCGACATAGGAGAGTGCGCCATGCTCCATCCAGATCGGCCCGGCAATGCCGGCCAGCGTCTTGTAGTCATCCAGCTTCTGTTTCGGAACCGCAATCACGAATCCATCGACATAGGGCATTGATACCTCCTCTGCGGGCGGCGCATCCGCGCCGCCGTCCGCCGCGTCGCGCGCGGCCTGCACAGGACGAAAAAGCCGGCCGGCTTCCGACATCCGCCCCGTGCCGGGACGGCACGGATGGCAACGGAGGCCGCGGCAGGACCGGTCTCGGCCGGTCGGGCTCGTCCTGCGGATGGAGCAGGATACGCCCGCCCCGACCACCGGACAACTGCGACCCTACCACCATTGCCGGAGAGACAATTAGCCATCTCTGATATAATCTCTGCCGCGCTCGGTCGGTCTGGAAGCACCGGGAGGGGCGGATGTATGAGTTGCAGCGCCTTGCGATCGCACTCGCCGGCTCGGCGATGCTTTGGTGCGCGCCCATGGCGTCCGCCGCCGAGGTCATCGGCCAGGCAGCCCACATCCGCACCAGCGTCACCGGCGACGGCCGGGAGATGGCAACGCGCGACCCCGTCCACCGCGACGAGCGCATCCGCACCTCCCGCTCCGGCCTGGGCCAGTTCGTCTTTCGCGACGGCACCAAGCTTGCGGTCGGCTGGGGTTCCTCCATCGTCATCGACCGTTTCGTGTTCGATGACAGCAATTCGCTGAAGAAGCTGACGCTGAACACCGCCAGGGGCACGTTCCGCTGGGTCAGCGGCCGCTCGAAGAGCACGGCCTACGAGATCGTGACACCGGCCGGCACGATCGGCGTGCGCGGCACCGCCTTCGATTTCTACGTCGGCCCCGACGGCACCACGGCGATGGTGCTCCTGAACGGCGCCGCCTCCTTCTGCGGCCGCGGCGGATGCCGGGAGCTGGCGCGACGCTGCGATTGCGTGATCGCCACCCCGAACGGCGGCATGACGAACGTGCAGCGGGTCAACCGCAACATATTGCGCCAGGTCGGCAATGCCAGGGCCCTGCCCTTCCTGTCCGGCGATCAGCAACTGGCCGGCGCCTTCCAGAGCGGCGCCTGCAGGCTGGAGGCGGCGTTGCAACCGCGGCAGGAGCGGCTCGAGCCACGACAGCGTCGACCCGAGCCGCCGACGCCACCCGAAAAACGCAGGAAGGTGGAGAGGCCGAGCTGGGATCGGCCGGACCGCGAAAAGCCCGGCCGCGACAAACCCGATTTCGACACGCCCGGCCGCGAAAAGCCGGATCGCGACAGACCGGGCTTCGACCGGCCGGACCGCAACGGCCCGGACGTCGGCGGACCGGACGGCGGCAGGCCGACCCGCGAGCCATCCGATCACGAGCAGCCCGGACGCGACAGGCCGAGCCGCGACAGACCGGATCGCGAAGGCGGCGGCCCCGACACGCCCGGCGAAGACGGCCCCGGCCGCGACCGGCCCGACTTCGATTGAGCCCGGCGCCCGTGACATTCACCTTCAGGCGACCGCCCAGCGTCTCAGGGCCTCGGCGTCCCTTGCCGGCGGCCGGCCGAACATCCGGCCATACTCCCGCGTGAACTGCGAGACGCTCTCGTATCCGACGGCAAAGGCGGCGCTGCTGGCCGATGCGCCTTCCGACTGCATCAGCCGGCGCGCCTCGATGAGACGCAACTGCTTCTGGAACTGCAGCGGCGACAACGAGGTGACCGTGCGGAAATGGCTGTAGAATGACGACGGGCTCATCCCCGCCACGGCGGCCAAGGCCTCGACGCGCAAGGGGCGGGCAAACTGCTCGCGCAGCACCGCCACGGCGCGGGCGACGCGCTGGGCGTGCCCCTCCGGCCAGCCGAAGCGGCGAATGGCTGCCCCGTGCCGTCCGAGCAGCAGCCAGTAATGCAGCTCGCGCACGCGCTGGGCGTGCAGCACCGGCACGGATTCCGGACGATCGAGCAAGCGCATCAGCCGCAGCGCCGCCTCCGTCACCTCGGCATCGGTCGGCTCGAAGCGGACGGCCACGCCCGCGCCGGCCGGCCCATTGCCCATCTCCACGGCGAGTTCCGCGATGATCGCCGGGTCCAGGTCGAGCACGAGCGACAGGTAGGGCCGCTCGACGCTGGCCTGCGTGATCTGGCTCACGGTCGGCACGTCCGCGGTGATCAGCAGCGAATCTCCCGCGCCGAACGAGAACATCTCCGCCCCCATCGCGACCTGCTTGGTGCCCTGCAACACGAGGCAGACGAGCGGCCTGGAGATCGCATGGACCAGTTCGCTGGGGGCGGTCGAGCGGATGGTCGTCAGGCCGGGAACCGGCGTCTGCGCGAGGCCGGTCGGGTCGGCATGCGTTTCCACGTAGCGGCGGACGGCATCGAGCAGCGTATCGGTCATGCGGCCACCCTAGATGTGGAGCCTCAACAGGTTGTCCTCGGATAATTCGAGGCGACTGATGGGTGGTTTT
>NZ_JARGEO010000015.1:0-89871 GCF_029210525.1 Mycoplana sp. MJR14 | reverse complement strand
GACCGCCTCCGCCGCATCGGCCCGCGTCCGGGCGGCCTCCTCCTCCTCGCGGCGGGCGGCGCGCAGCCGCTCGTCGAGCCCCGAGCGCGCGGCGACGAGTGCCGAAAGCGCCAGCGCGCGATCGGCCGGCAGTACGAGATCGGCGGCGTCCAGCCCGGCCGGCAGGGCAAGCCGCGCAAGCTTGCCGGCAATCTCCGTAGCGATCCGGTCGCGCTCGGCGATCCGCCCGGCGAGATCCATGCCGGCGGTGCGGTAGCGCGCCTCCAGCTCCGAACCGGCGAGTGCGGCGATCTCCGCCTCGACGCCACGGATCTCAGGATCCTCGACCAGTTCCTCCAGTGCCTCATCGCGCTGCCGGCGTTCGGCGGCGATCCGCTGGCTGCGGGCGGCAAGTTCGGCCTCTTCCCGCATCAGCCGGGCGACGAGGCCGGCCCACTCCTTCGGCGGCGCCTCGCCGGGCTCGAACGATGCGAGCTGCGTACGCAGGCTGCGCAACCGCTCCAGCAGGTGCAGCGCACCCAGGCTGCGCTCCAGCCCGTCGATCGCCGCCCTGGTCTCGGCGCGGGCGCGCAACGCTGCGTCATAGGCAGCGGTCGAGGCCTCCAGCTGGCGCGTCAGGTTGCCATAGTCACGGGCTGCGACGTCCAGCGCCCGGCGCTCCTCGCGCAGCGCCTCGATCTCCGCCTTGAGCGACGCCAGTTCGTGCTTGCGCGCCTGCGGACGAAAGAAGGCGTCGGCCTCGGCCTTCAGCCGCTCCAGCCCGGTCGCGATCCCCGACAGGCCGGAACTGGCGGAAAACAGCAGCGCCCCCAGTTCCCCCTCGCTCTTCAGGATGCCTTCGCCGCCGCGCTCGATGCTCTCGTCGTCGAGCGAGAACATCATCTGGTAGGCCTGCCGGTCCATGCCGCCGAGAACGGCCGAGAACAGCGTGTCCGGCAGGACCCGGTCCTCCGGATCGACCAGCGATCCCTGCCGCCGCTTCAGCCGCGCGATCTCGTGGCGCTCCTGGCCGATCGTCACGTCGGCGCCGACCCGCATGGTCGGATAGGGATGAAGGAACCCGTAGGCGCTCTGGGTCTCGATGCCGAAGAGGAGGTCCAGATAGGCAGAGAACAGCGTCGACTTGCCGGCCTCGTTCGGGCCGTAGACCAGATGGAAGTCGGCAACGCCCGGCCTGGCCTCGCCGAAGTCGAGCCGCCGGTCGGTGAACTTGCCGTAGCGCGTGAGATCGAGACGGTTGAGGCGCATCAGGGGCGGTCCCCTTCCCGCTCGGCGGCGAGCCTCGGGATGACCTCGGATGCGCCGCGCGCCGCGGCCGCGGAGAGCAGCGCCTCCTCCTCCGCCTCGTCGGTTCCGAGCAGATCGCGCACCTCGCGCGGCAGCTGCGCCATCAGCCCCGACAGGGTCTCGCGCAATTCGGCCCGGTAGGCATGCGAGGACAGGACATCCTGCTCGATGATGGCGGAAAGCTCGGCCAGCGCGCCGATGTCCTCGCGGACCTCCGTGCGGCCGACCGGGCGGACGTCGAGTTCCACCGCCTCGATCCAGCAGGCGCCCACGTCCTCCGCGAGCGCCTGCAGCTCCCCGGAAAGCAGGTCATGGTCGCGCCGCAGCTGCCAGGCGAGCGCAGTTGCCCCGGAGAGCGCGACCCGGCAGACGACCTGATCGGCGGACACCTGTTCCCTGGCATCTTCGAGTGCCGTGCGGACCGCGCGCAGCATCGACGCCCACTCCTCGATGCCGGAGAGATCGACCGTGACACGCTGGAAGGCGGCAACCGCCAGGAAGCGTTCCTCGAGCGCGAAGCTGCCGTCGTCGCCGATGGTGACGAGCGTGACGGACTTCGACCCGGCCTCGTTGATGTCCCGCCCCTGCGGGATGCCGGGCATGACGACCGGCGGCGTTCGGCTGTGAACCGCGCGCTGGTGGATGTGGCCGAGGGCCCAGTAGTCGAACCCGTGCGCGAGGAGTTCGGCCACGCCGACGGGGGCATAGTTGTCGTGGCGGCCGGAGCCGGCGAGGCTCGTGTGCAGCATGCCGATGTTGACGGCGTCGGGAACCGGCGGCCTGTAGCCGGGAAGCAGGCTCGCCGGGGCATGCGTCTGGCCGAAGCTGATGCCGTGCACATGCACCTCGCGGCCGTTGCCGAGCGCCCCTGCCCGGACGGAACGGCCGCGACCGTCGAAGACGTGCACGTTCGGCGGGAAGGTCAGCTCGCGGGTGATCTGCGACTGGGCGTCATGATTGCCGCGGATGATGAAGGCGCGGATGCCCACAGCCTCCAGCCTGCGCATCTGGGCGGCGAGAAACAGCGCCGTCGCCATCGAGGTCTGGCCGCCGTCGTAGAGATCGCCGGCGATCAGCAGCGCATCGAGCTCCTCGGCGATGGCGAGATCGACGATGCGCTCGAACATCCGCCGCGAGGCGCCGCGCACGAGGTCCGCCAGATCGCCGTTGCGCAGGGCAAGCGAGGCGATCGGCGAATCCAGATGCAGATCGGCGGTGTGCAGGAAGCGGAAAGGCATGCCCGACCTTTCCGCGCCGCCCCCGGCGGGTCAATGCTCTTCGGTGGCCATGGCCGGCTTATTCACCAGTGAATGCCGTTCGCCAGCAGGATGCGATTGACCATTGTTCACTAAAAGTTGCAGGTTACAAAAATATAACCGGCAGATCATTTGACATGGTACCTCAATATAACTATATTGGACCTCATGACTGATACGCTCGAAATCGCCCAGGGCATGTTCAAGATCTATCACCAGGTGAGCCGCCTGGTGAACGAATGCATGATGGATGAAGGCGTGTCGCTTGCGCGCAGCAAGTTCCTGTTCTTGCTTTCCTGCGAGGGACCGCAGCGCTCGACCGACATTGCCGCCGCCCTCGGCTTCGCCCCGCGCACGGTCACCGAAGCGATCGACGGGCTGGAGCGCGACAAGCTGGTGGTGCGCGAGCCGGACCCCAACGATCGTCGCGCCAAGATCGTGTCGATCACCGAGACCGGACTGACGGTCATGAATGCGGCGATGGAGCCCAAGCACAAGATCGTCAAGGCGATCTTCGAGGTTCTGGACGAAGAGCAGAAGACGCAGCTCGCCCAGATCCTGGAATGCCTCAGCGCGCGGACGCAGGAACTGCAGCGGGCGCGGGACGAGGCCGAAGAGGGCGCAAGCCGCCAGGCGGGTTGATGCCCGCGGGAGCGCGGCCTCGCCAAGATCCAACCTTTCGAAATGCCCGATACGGAACAAGAAGGCCGGAAGCGACGCTCCCGGCCTCGGTTTCTGGTATTTGAGGCTCGTCGAATGCGTCAAAAACGCAAAAGGCCGGGAGCAATGCTCCCGGCCCTCGTCGTTCATGCCCGGTCGATCACATCGCGTTGACGGGGCCGATGCTGAAGAACAGCGTCTCGCCGGAGGAGTCGTCCACGCCGTCGTTGTCGGTCACGACATAGCCGTTGCCGGCAGCGTCGATGGTGAAGCCCTCGACCTTGTCGACGACATAGCCGTTGAGCGCCTTCAGGTCGGGGATGAGGTCACGGACCTCTTCCTTCTTCACCGTCGGCAGCGTTTCGCCGAGCTTGGCCGGCTTCAGTTCCGACAGCGCCACACGGAAGAGCTTCTTCAGCTTGGCATCCTTGCCGAGCAGGTTGTCGCGCTCGACGATGTAGGCATAGTCGCCGTTGATGGTGATCTCGGACAGGCCGACCCAGCCCTGCTCGGCCTTTTCCAGCGGATAGCGGACGGCGCCCCATTCCTCGGTCGAAGGCTTGTAGGAGACGAGCTTGACGAAGCCCTTCTCGTCGTCCTTCCACTCGCGCTGGACGGCCATCCACAGCACCATGTCGTCACCCTCGCCGACGGTGGTGATGCCTTCGAAACCGTAGCGGATCTCGCCGGCGCGCAGTTCGGCCGGAATCGCGATCTCCTGCTTGATCTCGCCCTTCTTGTTCACATGCAGCAGCGCATGGGCGTAGAGCTTGTCGGTATTGCCTTCCGAAGCGAGCCAGAAGCCGCCCTCCCCGTCATTGGCAAGGCCCTCGATGTCGAGCTTCTGCGCCGGGGCGCCGTCGCGGGTGATGCGGAGCTTCTCGGTGATCAGGGCCGGCTTCTGGGTGGCGTCGATGGTGAAGATCGCCGGATCCGAGGCATAGACCGAGTCGCTGACGGCAAAGAGCTTGCCGGGCTCGTCCGTGGCCGCGGCGAGGCCCGAGAGCGCGCCGAAGCCGACCGGCAGGCCGTCCTTGTCGGCGGACCTGATCTGCGGGTAGGCAGCGGTGCCTTCGGCCCGCTCGTAGATCATGACATGCGAGCGCGCCAGGCCGTCCTCGCCGAGGTCGGTCTCGTTTGCGGTCACCAGCAGGTTGCGGGCCGGGATCGCGACGGCGCCCTCGGGGCCGATGCCCGAGGGAAGAAGCTGCAGCAGCTCCGGCTCCGCACCGGTGTCCTTGTAGACGCCGACGATCGAGGCGCGCTCGGAGAGGACGAAGAAGAGGTTGTCCTCGCCGAAGGTCGCAGCCTCCAGGCCTTCCGGCTCGATGCCCTTGGAATTGCGCTTGTCGGGATAGTGGCCGATCGAGGCGATGGCGTATTCGAACGACGGGCCGCTCTCGTAGACGACTTTGCCGGTCTTGTCGAAGATGGTGAAGCCGCGGCTGCCACCTTCCCAGTCGCCCTCGTTGGCAACGACCAGCCGGTCCTCGCCCAGCCACTTCACCGCGTCGGGCTCGCGCTTCTGGCCTTCCTTCTTGCCGGTGAAGGCGATGACGCCGTCTTTCTTGGTGTCGATCTTCTCGAGGTCGACCGTGCCGGCGGAGAAATGCGTCTTCACCGTGCCTGTCTTGCCGTCGAGGATGACGATGTGATTGTTTTCCTGCAGCGTCAGCGCGATCTCGTCGTTGCCGTTGAAGGAAACGAATTCCGGCTCCGGATCGTCGCCGGCGATTTCGGCAAGACCCGTCAGCGCCACATGCTTGACGGTGGCGCAGTCCGGGGCGCCGTCCTTGAGCGAGACGATGACGAGATCGCCGGCCGGCATCTGCGGGATCGCGCCGTCGTTCACCTCTTCGTCGCGCTCGTTTTCGATCGCGATGGCGGCGATCGTCTTGTCCTTGTTGAGCGCGATCGAATCCGGCTGGCCGCCGAGGTCGCAGGTGGTCTCGATCTTCTTCGTGGCAATGTCGACGACCGCCAGCAGGCCAGACGGCTTGACGAAGCTCTCGCGGGTGTTGACGGCGACGAGCGCCTTGCCGCCGACGACGGTGACCGAGGTCGGCTCGCCGTCGAAGGAAACGGTGCCGCCCGCCTTCGGCGCCTTCGCGTCGGTGATGTCGATGAAGCCGATCGCCTTCAGCGGGCTGTCGGAATAGACGAGCGTATTGCCGTCCTCGGTCGCCGCGATGATCTCGGAGGAGGTCGGCGTCTTCGGGTCGGTGCCATCCGGCAGGTTGTCGGCAACGGCAAAGGAAGCAATACGATTGAAGACCGGCTCGGCCTGCGCCGCGGTCGCGACCGAGGCAGCCAGAACGGCTGCAAGGCCGGCAATGATGGAACGGGATTTCATCTGATCCTCCGGAGTGTGCGTCAAGGAATGCCGGGGTTGTGGTCCCCGCCCGTTACAACACGATGACGATCAGATGACAGATTGACGACAGTTCAGGGCAACGAAAAAGGGCCCGGAAACCGGGCCCTTCCTCTATCGGCAGACATGCCGAAGCAATCGCGGTCGATCAGCCGTTGACGGCGTCCTTCAGGCCCTTGCCGGCCGAGAACTTCGGCACGTTGCGAGCCGGAATGTCGATCTCGGCGCCGGTCGAAAGGTTGCGGCCCTTCGATGCCTCGCGGCGCGAGACGGAGAAATTGCCGAAACCGACGAGGCGGACGTCGCCACCGCTCTTCAGCTCGCCCTGGATCGTCTCGAATACAGCATCGACAGCCGACGCCGCATCCGTCTTCGACAGGCCGGACTTCTCAGCGACTGCGGAGACGAGTTCGTTCTTGTTCATGTTTCCACCCCTTTCATACGGTTCGAAACGACTCATGTACAAGTCGAGGGCAGAATACGCATCGACCCTTCCGCCGCAACCGGATTTCGCCTGAAAATGCTGAGATTCCGGGCTTTTCACAGTCTTTTTCGACAGAAAAGAGGCCGGCATCGCTGCCGGCCTCCCGAAACTCCCCTCAACGGGGAGAATTTCTTCCTAGTGATCGGCCGTCAATGGGCCACCGCGGAACCCGCCTCGTCGGTCGATTCGACGGCGACAGGCTTCGTTTCGGCCGCCGCCGCGTCCCATTCGATCGGCTCGGGCTTGCGCACGAGCGCGTGCTGGATCACCTCGCCCATGCGCGAGACCGGGATGATCTCCATGTTGTTCTTCACGTTGTCCGGAATGTCGGCCAGGTCCTTGGCGTTCTCTTCCGGGATCAGCACCTTCTTGATGCCGCCGCGAAGGGCTGCGAGCAGCTTCTCCTTCAGGCCGCCGATCGGCAGCACGCGGCCGCGCAGCGTCACCTCGCCGGTCATCGCCACGTCCTTCGAGACCGGGATGCCGGTCATGATGGAGACGATGGCGGTCGCCATGGCGATGCCGGCCGACGGACCGTCCTTCGGCGTCGCGCCTTCCGGCACGTGCACGTGGATGTCGGTCTTGTCGAAGCGCGGCGGCTCGATGCCGAAATCGATGGCGCGCGAGCGAACATAGGATGCCGCCGCCGAGATCGATTCCTTCATGACGTCCTTCAGGTTGCCCGTGACCGTCATGCGGCCCTTGCCGCCGGGAAGGCTCACGCCTTCGATCGTCAGCAGTTCGCCGCCGACCTCGGTCCAGGCAAGCCCGGTGACCACGCCGACCTGGTCGTCGCGCTCGGCCTCGCCGTGGCGGAAGCGGGGCACACCCAGGAAGTCATGGATGTTGTCCGCCGTCACCTCGACCTTGTCGGCCTTGCCCTTGATGATCTCGGTGACCGCCTTGCGGGCGAGCTTCATCAGTTCGCGCTCGAAGTTACGGACACCGGCCTCGCGGGTGTACTGCTGGATCACCGCCATCAGCGCGCCGTCGGTGACGGAGAATTCCTTCTCCTGCAGCGCGTGGTCGCGGATCGCCTTGGGCAGCAGGTGGCGCTTGGCGATCTCCCGCTTCTCGTCCTCGGTGTAGCCGGCGATGCGGATCACTTCCATGCGGTCCATCAAAGGCGCCGGAATGTTCAGCGTGTTCGCCGTCGTCACGAACATCACGTTCGACAGGTCGTATTCGACCTCGAGGTAATGGTCCATGAAGGTCGAGTTCTGTTCGGGATCGAGCACCTCCAGCAGGGCCGAGGACGGATCGCCGCGGAAATCCATGCCCATCTTGTCGATCTCGTCGAGCAGGAAGAGCGGGTTGGACTTCTTCGCCTTCTTCATCGACTGGATGACCTTGCCGGGCATCGAGCCGATATAGGTGCGGCGGTGACCGCGGATCTCGGCCTCGTCGCGCACGCCGCCGAGCGCCATTCGGACGTATTCACGTCCCGTGGCCTTCGCGATGGACTTGGCGAGCGAGGTCTTGCCGACGCCGGGAGGACCGACGAGGCACAGGATCGGGCCCTTGATCTTGGTGGAGCGGGCCTGTACGGCGAGATACTCGACAATGCGCTCCTTGACCTTGTCCAGGCCGAAATGGTCCTCGTCGAGGATCTTCTCGGCGTTGTTCAGATCGGTCTTGATCTTCGATTTCTTGTTCCACGGAATGCCGGTCAGCCAGTCGAGATAGTTGCGCACGACGGTGGCTTCCGCCGACATCGGGCTCATCTGGCGCAGCTTCTTCAATTCGGCGTCCGCCTTCTCGCGGGCCTCCTTGGAGAGCTTGGCCTTGGCGATCTTCTCTTCCAGTTCGGCCATCTCGTCGCGGCCGTCCTCGCCGTCGCCGAGTTCCTTCTGGATCGCCTTCATCTGCTCGTTGAGGTAGTACTCGCGCTGGGTCTTCTCCATCTGGCGCTTGACGCGCGAGCGGATGCGCTTTTCGACCTGCAGGACCGAGATCTCGCCTTCCATGAAGCCGAGCGCCTTCTCCAGGCGCAGCTTGACGCTGGTCGTCTCGAGCATCTCCTGCTTCTCGACGATCTTGATGGAGAGGTGCGAGGCAACCGTGTCGGCCAGCTTCGAGTAGTCCTCGATCTGGCTTGCGGCGCCAACGACTTCCGGGGAAATCTTCTTGTTGAGCTTTACGTAGTTCTCGAACTCGGAGACCACGGAGCGCGACAGGGCCTCGATCTCGACCGGATCCTCATCCGGCTCCGGCAGAACGTGGGCCAGCGCCTCGTAGAAGTCGTCGCGGCCGGTGTAGCTCTCGATCTCGGCGCGCGCGCGGCCCTCGACCAGCACCTTCACGGTGCCGTCGGGCAGCTTGAGCAGCTGCAGCACGTTTGCGACCGTGCCGACCTTGTAGATCGCATCGGGTTCCGGATCGTCGTCGCCGGCGTTGATCTGGGTGGCAAGCATGATCTGCTTGTCCGTGCCCATCACCTCCTCGAGCGCGCGAATGGACTTCTCGCGGCCGACGAACAGCGGCACGATCATATGCGGGAACACCACTATGTCGCGCAGCGGCAGCACCGGGAATGCCATGTTCTCTTGCGCGCCAGACGTTTTCTTCGTCATGTCATGTCCTTTCCAACTTCCCGTTGCCGGGAGCTGATGCCGGAGCGCCCTGTTGCGCCAATCCGGCTAACTTTCTTCCACCCTCAAGTGGACTCACGTTAACCACTTTTCAAGGCCGCCCCGCCGCCGCCCGTGCCCTCCCGAAGAAGACCACTCTGGGCCCGGCACCTGTCGCGACGCTTGCCCAGCGCCAATCTCGCGGCCGGCGCTTCCGGTGGCAAGACGCTGAAATCCTGTCAGAATCCCGGCTGCCGATCGCGGCAATGCCACCTCATGCCCCGCGCAGGCAACGGCATCTTGCGGCGCAGTCCGGCGCCCGGTGCAGCCATGCCATGCGAAATCGTCGCATCATGCTTGCGGCAGCCCCGGCTGCCAATCTCGACTGCTCGCAAAACCGTGGATAGTGGCGGCGAAGCGGGCTGAAAGAAGCGGACCCGCCGGCGGCGGATCCGCGCGATCGAACATCAGGCGGAAACGTTCGCCTTTTCCTCCGAGCGGTCGGAGTAGATGTAGAGCGGGCGGGCGGAACCCTTGACGACCTCGTCGGAGATGACGACCTCGCGCACGCCTTCCAGCGTCGGCAGCTCGAACATGGTGTCGAGCAGGATCTTCTCCATGATCGAGCGCAGGCCGCGCGCGCCGGTCTTGCGGATGATGGCGCGGCGGGCGATCTCGCGCAGCGCGTCCTCGTGGAAGGTCAGTTCCACGTCTTCCATCTCGAACAGGCGCTGGTACTGCTTGACGAGCGCGTTCTTCGGCTCCGACAGAATCTGGATCAGCGCGTCCTCGTCGAGGTCCTCGAGCGTCGCCAGAACCGGCAGACGGCCGATGAATTCCGGGATCAGGCCGAACTTGACGAGATCTTCCGGCTCCAGCTCGCGCAGCACTTCGCCGACGCGCCGGTCCTCCGGCGCCCGCACCATCGCGCCGAAGCCGATCGAGGTCTTCTCGCCGCGGGCGGAGATGATCTTGTCGAGGCCGGCGAAGGCGCCGCCGCAGATGAACAGGATGTTCGTCGTGTCGACCTGCAGGAATTCCTGCTGCGGATGCTTGCGGCCGCCCTGCGGGGGAACCGAGGCAACCGTGCCTTCCATGATCTTCAGGAGCGCCTGCTGCACGCCCTCGCCCGAGACGTCGCGGGTGATCGACGGGTTGTCGGACTTGCGCGAGATCTTGTCGACCTCGTCGATGTAGACGATGCCGCGCTGGGCGCGCTCGACGTTGTAGTCGGCGGCCTGCAGGAGCTTCAGGATGATGTTCTCGACGTCCTCGCCGACATAGCCGGCTTCCGTCAGCGTCGTCGCATCGGCCATGGTGAAGGGCACGTCGATGATGCGGGCGAGCGTCTGGGCAAGATAGGTCTTGCCGCAACCGGTCGGGCCGACCAGCATGATGTTCGACTTCGCCAGTTCGACGTCGGAGCCCTTGGCGGCGTGCGCCAGGCGCTTGTAGTGGTTGTGCACGGCGACGGAGAGGATGCGCTTGGCCTGCTGCTGGCCGATCACGTATTCGTCGAGGACCTTGATGATGTCCTGCGGCGTGGGAACGCCGTCACGGGACTTCACCATCGAGGTCTTGTTCTCCTCGCGGATGATGTCCATGCACAGTTCGACGCATTCATCGCAGATGAACACCGTCGGTCCCGCAATCAGCTTGCGGACTTCGTGCTGGCTCTTGCCGCAGAATGAACAATAGAGAGTGTTCTTCGAGTCGCCGCCGTTGCTGCCGCTGACTTTGCTCATATCACTTTCCTTCCGGCACGTCGCACAGACCCAACAGCCTGCGCGGACCACTCAACCCGCCCCGTGGTCCGGTTTCCACACCGGCCCACCCGGGCCCTTCGGGGTACTGGCCGGCCGAAACGAACGCTTTCGACCGGTGGCAACGAAACCCCCACCCTACCGACGACGGGTTCACGATATGTGACCACGGCGTGACGGCCATTATTAACGTCTTTGGCGCGCGGATAAAGCCCTTGGAGCATTACAAATGCGTCATTGCCGATCCGCCCCACGCCCAATCCCCTGCAATCAGCCGGCCTGCTCGCCCTCGACGGCCTCGCGCGTGGTGATGACCTTGTCGACGAGACCCCAGTCGAGCGCTTCCTCCGCGCTCATGAAATGGTCGCGATCCAGCGTCTGCTCGACCTCCTCGTAGGTGCGGCCGCAGTGCTTGACGTAGACCTCGTTGAGGCGACGCTTCATCTTGATGATGTCCTTGGCGTGGCGCTCGATGTCGGAGGCCTGGCCCTGGAAGCCGCCGGACGGCTGGTGCACCATGATGCGCGAGTTCGGCGTCGCAAAGCGCATGTCCTTGTGGCCGGCGGCGAGCAGCAGCGAGCCCATCGAGGCGGCCTGGCCGATGCAGAGCGTCGAGACGGCCGGCTTGATGAACTGCATGGTGTCGTAGATCGCCATGCCGGAGGTAACGACGCCGCCCGGAGAGTTGATGTAGAGGGCGATCTCCTTCTTCGGGTTCTCGGCCTCGAGGAAGAGCAGCTGGGCGCAGACGAGGGTCGCCATGGAATCCTCCACCGGCCCGGTCAGGAAGATGATGCGTTCCTTCAGCAGGCGGGAAAAGATGTCGTAGGAGCGCTCGCCGCGGTTGGTCTGCTCGACAACCATGGGCACGAGGCCCAGCGCGGTATCAACGGGATTTCTCATAGCAACCCTTTTCAATGTGCCCGAAACCTTTGCAAAGCGCCGGGAATCAACAGTTCTTCATATTCCCTACATAGAGTGTCCCGGTGCCTCACTTCAAGACGCGCAGGAACTTTGGGTCCGGTCAATGGCAGATTGGGGTTAACCGGTGAAACCCTTTGGCCGATATCCACAGTGCAATAGGCCCGCAGCGTAAAGGAAGCATGACCTCCGGCGCTTTCCGGCACGCGGGCCACACCCCCGTCGATTGCCACTGGCGGCGCACCGGGCCATAGTATTGCGGCCATTTCGAGGGAGGGTTCCATGTCGAGGAGACTTTTCGCTCTTGCCGTTGCGGCACTCGCGCTGACCGCCGTCCCCGCACCCGCGCAGCAGGCCTCCGATGCCATCGCGCCCGAGGCGGCGACGCCTGCCGCAACGGCGAAGCTCGTCACGGCAAAATCCTACATGGTCGCCGCCGCCAATCCGATCGCGGCGGCGACGGGGGCCGAGGTCCTGAAGCAGGGCGGCAGCGCCATCGACGCGGCCGTCGTCGTCCAGACGGTCCTGGGCCTGGTGGAGCCGCAATCCTCCGGTCTCGGCGGCGGCGCCTTCCTCGTCTACCACGATGCCGGCCGCAAGCGCCTGACTACGCTCGACGGCCGCGAGACGGCACCGCAGATGGCCACCCCGCGGCTGTTCCTCGACAAGGACGGCCAGCCGATGAAGTTCATGGATGCGGTCGTCGGCGGGCGTTCGGTCGGCACGCCCGGCACCGTGCGGCTGCTGCAGGAGGCGCACAACCGCTGGGGCCGGCAGGAATGGAAGCGCCTGTTCGAGCCGGCCGCCGCACTTGCCGATGCCGGTTTTGCCGTCTCGCCGCGGCTGGCGGCCCTGATCGCCGAGGAGGGCGACGGGCTGAAGAAGTACGAGGCGACGAAGGCCTACTTCTTCGACAAGGCCGGGGCGCCGCTGAAGGCCGGCGCCGTCCTGAAGAACCCGGCCTATGCCGAGACGCTGCGGGCGATCGGCGAAGGCGGCGCGGACGCCTTCTACACCGGCCGGATCGCCGAAGCGATCGTCGACACCGTGCGGATGGCCGCCGGCAATCCCGGCGTGCTGGCGCTGAACGATCTCGTCGACTACCGGGTGCGGGAGCGGGCGCCGGTCTGCATCAGCTACCGGGCGCTCGAGGTCTGCGGCATGGGACCGCCCTCCTCCGGCGCGGTCGCGGTCGGCCAGACGCTCGGCATGATCGAGAACTTCGACATCAAGGGGCTCGGGCGCGACAATCCCGAGAGCTGGCGGATCATCGGCGATGCGCAGCGGCTGGCCTTTGCCGACCGCGGCCGCTACCTCGCCGACACAGACTACGTGCCGGCGCCGATCAAGGGGCTGATGCAGAAGGACTATCTCGGAAAGCGCGCCGCCCTGCTGGACGGCGACAAGGCACTGGCGGACGAAGCGGTGAAGGCGGGCGAGCCGGAATGGGACCACGCGCTCAACTTCGGCCGCGACCGTGCGATCGAGCTGCCCTCCACCAGCCATTTCGTCATCGTCGACCGGGACGGCAACGTCGTCTCGATGACGACGACGATCGAGAACGGCTTCGGCTCGCGACTGATGACGGGCGGCTTCCTGCTCAACAACGAGCTGACCGACTTCTCCTTCGAAACCCACGACAACGGCGTGCCGGTGGCAAACCGGGTCGAGCCGGGCAAGCGCCCGCGGTCCTCGATGGCGCCGACGATCGTGATGAAGGACGGAAAGCCGCTGCTGGCCATCGGCTCGCCCGGCGGCAGCCAGATCATCGGCTACGTCGCCCAGGCGCTGATCGCCTATATCGACTGGGGGATGGATGTCAGCCAGATCGTGGCCATGCCGCATCTCCTCAACCGCTTCGGCACCTTCGAGATCGAGGCCGGCACCGGGGCCGAGAAGCTCGCCGAGCCGCTGAAGGCACTCGGCTACGAGATCAAGATCGGCGCGCTGACCTCCGGGCTGCAGGCGATCGAGATTTCCGCCGACGGCCTCAAGGGCAGCGCCGATCCGCGGCGCGAGGGCGTGGCGGTCGGGGAGTAGCCCCGCCCGGGCATCAGTCGTAGACGAGTGCCGTCTTCGTCTTGCCGGCGGGGTCGGCGTAGACGTTGGAGGCAATGACCGAGAGCGCGGTCCAGGCGTCGCGCGCCGCCCTGGGCGACAGTTCGCCGGCCTCCTCGTCGGCCTGCAGGCGGAAGCTGAACTCGCCGGCGATCGGTTCGGTCGGCGCCCCCTGCCGCCACCACAGGATGACCGCGCAATCCTTCGCCTTGACGTTGTCGCGGAATACAAGCCTGCCGCCCTCGCTGGCTACTCGACCACGTCAAGGTCTTCGACGACATGGAGCAGGGCCCGCCGCTTCGGAGCCGCAACGCCGCGCTTTTCGCCTGTCGAAAAATCGAATAGGTCTTGCCGCATGAGCCAGCCGTTTTCCTTCCTCTCCATCGACGCCGCCAGCCGCAGGGTGTCCCTCGACGCCCGCAATCCCGCCTTCTACAGCGATCCGAACCCGGTCTATGCAGCGCTGCATGCACACTGCCCCACGTTCTACTGGGAGGAGCAAAGGCAGTGGTACTTCACCGGATACGACCAGGTGAACGCGCTGCTGCGCGACCGGCGCTTCGGCCGCCAGATCCTGCACGTGGCGAGCCGCGAGGAGCTGGGCATGGCGGCGCCGCAGCCGCATCTGCAACACTTCGACGCCGCCGAGGCCTGGTCGCTGCTGGAGCTCGAGCCGCCGGAGCACACCCGGCTGCGCACGCTCGTCAACCGCGCCTTCGTCTCCCGGCAGATCGACCGCCTGCGCCCGGAGATCACGGCGTTGACCGACGGGCTGATCGACGGCTTCGAGAAGAACGGCCAGGTCGAACTGCTCTCGGCCCTCGCCGATATCGTGCCGGTGACGATGATCGCGCGGATGATCGGCATTCCGGACGCGATGGGGCCACAGCTCCTGAGATGGAGCCACGCCTATGTGCGCATGTACATGTTCGGCCGCACGGAAGCCGACGAGCATGCCGCCGACAGGGCCGCGGCGGAATTTGCCGACTATGTGCGCACCGTCATCGCCGAGCGTCGCGCCGAACCGCGCGACGACCTGCTGACCCACATGATCCACACCGAGCACAAGGGGCAGCTGCTCACCGACGACGAGCTGATCTCGACGACGATCGTGCTCCTGAATGCCGGTCACGAGGCGACGGTGCACCAGATCGGCAATGCGGTGCGGGTCATCCTCGACAGCGGGCTGGATCCGTCGACGCTGTTTGCCGACGAGAAGACGACCGAGCGCACGATCGAGGAATGCCTGCGCATCTGCGCCCCGGTGCACATCTTCCAGCGCTATGCGCTGGAGGACGTCGAGATCGAGGGCATCCCCTTCCGCCGCGGCGACAAGATCGCGCTGATCCTTGCGGCCGCCAATCTCGATCCGCGGAAGTTCGACGCCCCCCTCGCCTTCCGCCCGGACCGCGACGAGGGCGCCAACCTCTCCTTCGGCGCCGGCATCCACTTCTGCATCGGCGCGCCGCTGGCGCGGCTGGAACTGAACATCGTGCTGCCGCTGCTGTTTGCCCGCCTGAGGGGGCTGCGGCTCGCCGGGACGCCGGTCGTCAAGGACGTCTACCATTTCCACGGGCTGGAGCGGCTGGACCTGGCGTGGTGACGGCGACGGCGCGCAGGCGCGATCAAAGGGGTGTTCCGCCCCCTCCGCGGTCTGTTCGCAGCGATCGGCCGGTCAGAGCCGGATGACGTAGTCCTTGCGGGTCGTCTCGACGACTTCCCAGGTTCCCCTGAAGCCGGGCCGGATGATCAGCCGGTCTCCCGCCTTCAGCTCGATCACCTCGCCGTCCTCGGAGGTGACGATGGAATGGCCGGACAGGATGTTGAAATATTCCCACTCGTCATAGCGGATCGCCCATTTGCCGGGCGTCGATTCCCAGACGCCGGCATAGATGCCGCCGTCCGCTTCCTCGAGGTTCCAGGTCCGGAATTCCGGATTGCCCGCAATCAGGCGGTCCTCGGCCGGCCGGCCGATCTCGGGCTCGACGGCCAGAATGTCGAGGGGGAGCGTCTTGGTCATAGATTCAGCTCCTACGCCTTCGCCAGCGACTGGTCGAGGTCGGCGATGATGTCGGCGACGTCCTCGATGCCGATCGACAGGCGGACGACGTCCGGGCCGGCGCCGGCGGCGGTCTGCTGCTCGGGCGACAGCTGGCGGTGGGTGGTGGAGGCCGGGTGGATCACCAGCGAACGGGTGTCGCCGATATTGGCGAGATGCGAGATCATCTCCAGCCCCTCGACGAAGCGCTTGCCGGCCTCGTAGCCGCCCTTCAGCCCGAAGGTGAAGACGGCCCCGGCTCCGCTCGGCGAATAGCGCTTCTGCAGCGCGTGGTTGGCATCGCCCTCGAGGCCGGAATAGTTCACCCAGGAGACCTTGTCGTTGCCCTTCAGCCATTTGGCGACGGCGAGCGCGTTGTCGCAATGGCGCTGCATGCGCAAGGGCAGCGTCTCGATGCCTGTCAGGATCTGGAAGGCGTTGAAGGGGGAGATCGCCGGGCCGAGGTCGCGCAGGCCGAGCACCCGGCAGGCGATCGCAAATGCGAAGTTGCCGAACGTCTGGTGCAGCACGATGCCGGCATATTCGGCGCGCGGTTCCGACAGGGCCGGATATTGGCCGGACGCGGACCAGTCGAAGGTGCCGCCGTCGACGATGATGCCGCCCATCGAGTTGCCGTGGCCGCCGAGGAATTTCGTCAGCGAATGGACGACGATGTCGGCGCCGTGCTCGAACGGACGGACGAGGTAGGGCGTCGCCATGGTGTTGTCGACCACCAGCGGCAGGCCGTGGCGGTGGGCGATTGCGGCGATCGCGGCGATGTCGACGAAGGTGCCGCCGGGATTGGCGAGGCTCTCGATGAAGATCGCCCTGGTGCGATCGTCGATCTGGCTCTCGAAGCTCTCGGGCCGGTCGGTATCGGCCCAGCGCACGTGCCAGTCGAAGTTCTGGAACGAATGGCCGAACTGGTTGATCGAGCCGCCATAGAGCTTGCGGGCGGAGACGAAATTGTCGCCGGGGCGCATCAGCGTGTGGAAGACGAGAAGCTGGGCGGCGTGGCCGGAGGCGACGGCAAGGGCCGCCGTGCCGCCTTCCAGGGCGGCGACGCGCTCCTCCAGCACCGCCTGGGTCGGGTTCATGATGCGGGTGTAGATGTTGCCGAAGGCCTGCAGGCCGAACAGCGAGGCGGCGTGTTCGGTATCCTCGAAGACGAAGCTGGTTGTCTGGTAGATCGGCGTGATGCGCGCGCCCGTCGTCGGATCGGGGGCAGCACCCGCATGTATGGCGAGCGTGGCAAAGCCCGGCTTGTTTCTCGTCATGTGAGACCTCCCGTCCGGCACGCGCCACGTCGGCATCCGTGCTGCTGTTTGCGTCGATACGCGTCTTGTTTCAATGCCTTGCGCGTTCTGTGCGCTCCCGGCACCCGAACTATTCCAGAGCCGGCGGGGACGGTCAAAGAAAGATTTCGCGATCCGGTCAGCCGATCAGCCGGGGATGTTCCATCGCCGGACAGCGATCCATCACCACCTTGATGCCGGCGGCCTCCGCCCGCGCGGCGGCGATATCGTCGCGGACGGTGAGCTGGCCCCAGATCGCCTTCGGCAGCGGATCGAGCGCCAGCACCTCCTCGACGAGGGCGGGAAGCGCGCTGGCGGCGCGGAAGACGTCGACCATGTCGATGGGGAACGGAATGTCGGCCAGGCGGGCATAGACCTTCTGGCCGTGGATCTCCTTGCCGGCCTGGCCCGGATTGACCGGGATGACCCGATAGCCCTTGCGCAGAAGGAAGGCCATGACGCGATTGCTGGGACGCTCCGGGTTGGGCGAAGCCCCCACCAGCGCGATCACGCGCGTCTGCCGCAGGATTTCCGCCAGATAGAAGTCGCTGTAGGTGTCGTGGTTCATGCCGCATCCTCGTTTGCGCGGAAGCATGGAGAGACTGCGGCGGTTGTCAATACGCAACTGACGTAGGGGAAGGCCGGATCAGGATGCGCGATGATGGGTAAGGCGCGGGAACTCGGTGACCGGGCAGCGGTCCATCACCACGCGCAGGCCGGCCGCCTCGGCCTTTTCGGCCGCGGCGTCGTCGCGCACGCCGTATTCGCCCCAGATGACCGCCGGCCGCGGGTGGAGCGCCAGCACCTCGTCCACGACCGCCGACAGTTGCGACGGCGCGCGGAACACATCGACCATGTCGACCGGTTCGTCGATGTCGGACAGATGCGCGACGACCGTCTGGCCGAGGATCTGCTTGCCGGCATGGCCGGGGTTGACGGGGATGACGTGGTAACCCTTGGCGATCAGGAAATCCATGACGCCATGGCAAGGGCGCGACGGGTTGGGCGAGGCGCCGAGGACGGCGATCGTATGAACCTGGCGCAGGATGTCGCAGATATAGGTGCTGGCATAGTGATCGTGGTTCATCGATGCCTCCCGGCGGCCGTCGTGACGGCAAGGCAGCCTCCGCCCTGCACTCCCGATCCGTATCAATCGTTCATGATACGTCAATTCGTCGGCAATGGCGACTGCGGCACTTGAGCGGGTCTGGGGCGGGTCTGGGGCGGGCCCGGGACCGCACCGACGCGGGGCAGGACAGAGCAGATTTTTATCTTCCGCAACGTCGGCCCCGATTGCCAAGGACAGGATTTCGGACGATGTAGGGCGCGGGTGCCCTGCCGGTGCGCCCGCCATCCGAACCGACCGGGGTCCGCCGTGCCGATAGACGTGATTGCGCTCGTGCTTCTCGGCGCGGCACTGCATGCCACCTGGAACGCCATGGTCAAGGCCGGCAGCGACAAGTCGCTGGATGCGGCGATGATCGCGCTCGGAGCGGGCGTGTTCGGGCTCACCTTCCTGCCCTTCGTGCCGCTGCCGAAGCCCGCGGCCTGGCCCTTCATCGCCGTCTCGGCGCTGTTCCAGTTCGCCTATTTCCAGCTGGTCGCCGCCGCCTACCGCGCCGGCGACATCGGGCTCGTCTATCCGCTGATGCGCGGCGCAGCGCCGCTGATCGTCGCCTCCACCAGCGGCATCGTGCTCGGCGAGCATCTCTCCACCGGCGCCCTCGCCGGCATCCTGATCATCTGCGCCGGCGTGCTGACGCTGGCCTTCGAGAGCCGCCACGGCAGCCGGCACGCCTTCCTGCTGGCGCTCGCCAATGCCTGCGTGATTGCCTGCTACACCTTCATCGACGGCGCCGGCGCGCGCCTCTCCGGCAACGCGATTTCCTATACGCTCTGGATGGCACTGCTGCCGCCGGTGCTCCTGTTCTCGTGGGCGATCTGGCAGCGCGGGGTCGACGTCGTCGGCAACCATGTCCGCCGCAACTGGCAGCGCGGGCTGATCGGCGGCGGCGGCTCGATCGCCTCCTACGGCCTCGCGCTCTGGGCGATGACCAGGGCGCCGGTGGCGACCGTGGCCGCCCTCAGGGAGACCGCGATCCTGTTCGCACTGGTGATCTCGGTCGTGTTCCTCAAGGAAAAGGCCAGTATCTGGCGCTACATCGCGGGTGCCACGATTGCCGCGGGCGTTCTGGTGCTGCGGCTGGGGTGAGCCACCGGCGAGCGGATCATTGAACTCTCCGCCCGACTCCACTAATGTACAGAGATGCGTACAGGAGCCGAGACATGAAAATCGTGAGCCTTTCCGATTTGCGCGCCAACATGGCCAGGCACTTCGACCAGATCGAAAACGATCACGACGAGCTGATTGTCACGCGGCAGAACCGCGAACCCATGGTGGTGATGTCGCTCGCCGATTTCGAGAGCTGGAAGGAAACCATGTACCTTCTCGCCAATCCGGCGAACCGCGAACGGCTCGCGCGGTCGGTCGAAGAACTGAACGAAGGCAAGGGCGTGGAGCGGACGATGGATGACCTACTGTCGGCAGCTCGCAAGTGAAACTATGCTTTTCGACGGCCGGCTGGGAAGACTTCCTCTACTGGATCGAGAACGACCGCAAGACGCTGGCAAAGCTGCTCGCGCTGATCCGCGACTGTCAGCGGACACCCTTCTCCGGCCTTGGCAAGCCGGAACCGCTGCGCGGCGAGCTGAAGGGCTTCTGGTCCCGCCGCATCACGCAGGAACACCGGCTGATCTACCGTCTCACCGGTACGGGTGAGGCGCAGCAACTCGAAATCGCGGCCTGCCGGTATCACTACGAGTAGTTCACGCCCCCGGCCACTCCGGCATCCGCTTCTCCAGAAACGCGCCGATGCCCTCCTTCGCATCGTCGCGGAGCATGTTGTCGACCATGACCGAGACGGCCGTCTCGTAGGCCTGCGGCAGCGGCAGGCCGGCCTGGGCGCGGTAGGCGGCCTTGCCGATGCGGAGCGCCTCGGGCGACTTCGAGGCGATGACGGCGCAGTACTTGTCGACGACCTGGCGCAGGTACTGCTTCGGCACGATGCGGTTGACGAGGCCGAAATCCTTGGCGGTCGAGGCGTCGATCGTCTCGCCGGTGAGCAGCATTTCCATCGCCTGCTTCGGATGGGCGGCGCGCGTCACCGCCACCATCGGGGTGGAGCAGAACAGCCCGATATTGACGCCCGGCGTGCAGAAGGCGGAGGTGTCGGTGCAGATCGCAAGGTCGGCGGTCGCGACGATCTGGCAGCCTGCGGCCGTCGCCAGCCCGTCTATCTCGGCCAGCACCGGCTGCGGCAGGCCGGCGATCTTCAGCATCAGGTCGGCGGCCATGCGCAGGGTCTTTTCGAAGAAGGCGCGGCCGCCGTCGGGGTCGCTGCGATGCGCCGTCATCTCCTTCAGGTCGTGGCCGGCCGAATAGAGGTTGCCGCCGGAGGCGAGCACCACCACCCGCACCGTCTCGTCGGCCGCGGCCGCGTCGAGGGCGGCCGACAGCGCCTCCATCAGCGCGATCGACAGCACGTTGGCCGGCGGGTTGTTGAGCGTCAGCCGCAGGACCGCGCCGTTGCGCTCCTGCAGCACCAGGCCACCCGCCTCCCCCTTGTGCAACTGGACCACGTCAGCCATGGCGGCATTCTCCCTGTTCGTCATTCCTCTTGTCTTCTCCGCCGTGGTAGCCGTGCAGAGAGCCGCATTCAAGACCGAGACTGTCCGCGCCGGCCGGACGTAAGACTTTACGCCGATTGCATCCGGCATGGGTTCGCCCCTATCACTTCCAAAACACACGAGCCGACGGACGAGACGATGGCGACGCACTTCACCCCGGTCATGACGGTCGAAGACCTGAACCGCTTCCTGGAGACCGACTTTCCGGAGATCCACACCGACGGCAAGGTGTTCGAGGTGACCGATGTCGGGCCCGGCACCGTCGCCATGCGGCTCTCGCCCTCGCAAAAGCACCTGCGGCCCGGCGGAACGGTCTCCGGGCCAACGATGTTCGCCCTTGCCGACGTGGCGGCCTATTGCACGGTGCTCGCCCATATCGGCCCGGTGGCGCTCGCTGTCACCACCAATCTCAACATCAATTTCCTGCGCAAGCCGGAGCCCGGGCCGCTCACCTGCGACTGCCGGCTCCTGAAACTCGGCAAGCGGCTGGCGGTCATCGAGGCGTCGATTTCGGCCGGAATGGAGGGCGATCTGGTCGCCCATGCGAGCGCGACCTACTCGATTCCGCCGCGATAATTTGTGGTATCAAATTACCACAATTTCAAAGCATTGATTTTTATAGATTTTTATCACAGGCATCAAAATCCGGGCGCTTGACGCTCCGAGGCGCTTCGCCTATAAGCCGCCGCAGATCGCGGTCCTTTCGGGCCGCTTTCGTTTTTGGCACGGCCTTGCGCCGGCCAACCAAGCAACAAGAAACGCCCGGGCGTCCGCGCCGCGGGTCCAAACGAAAAGAGTTTTACCATGGCAACCTTCGTACAGAAGCCCGCCGAGGTGGAAAAGAAGTGGATCCTCATCGACGCCGAAGGCCTCGTTGTCGGTCGTCTCGCTTCCATCATCGCAAACCACCTGCGCGGCAAGCATAAGGCCACCTACACGCCCCACGTCGACGACGGCGACAACGTCATCGTCATCAACGCGGAAAAGGTCGCCCTGACCGGCAAGAAGTACTCCGACAAGAAGTACTACTGGCACACCGGCTATCCCGGCGGCATCAAGGAGCGCACCGCGCGCCAGATCATCGAAGGCCGCTTCCCGGAGCGCGTCATCGAGAAGGCCGTCGAGCGCATGATCCCGCGTGGGCCCCTCGGTCGTCGCCAGATGAAGAACCTGCGCGTCTATGCCGGTTCCAACCATCCGCACGAAGCACAGCAGCCGGCCGTCCTCGACGTCGCCAAGCTGAACAGCAAGAACGTAAGGAGCGCCTGAGTATGGCTGACCTCTCTTCCCTGAAGGACCTCGGCACGGCGGCAGCCGCTCCGGCTTCCTCCGCCCCGGTTCACGTCAAGAAGGTTGACGCCCAGGGCCGCTCCTATGCCACCGGCAAGCGCAAGGACGCCGTCGCACGCGTCTGGGTCAAGCCCGGCTCCGGCAAGATCACCGTCAACGGCAAGTCCTTCGAGGCCTACTTCGCCCGTCCGGTCCTGCAGATGATCCTGCAGCAGCCGATCGTCGCAGCCGCCCGCGAAGGCCAGTTCGACATCGACGCCACCGTTGCCGGCGGCGGTCTCTCCGGCCAGGCCGGTGCGGTCCGTCACGGCCTGTCCAAGGCGCTCACCTACTTCGAGCCGGGCCTGCGCTCGGTCCTGAAGAAGGGCGGCTTCCTGACCCGCGACTCGCGCGTCGTCGAACGCAAGAAGTACGGCAAGGCCAAGGCCCGCCGTTCGTTCCAGTTCTCCAAGCGCTGATCGCTCTTGGAACTTTGCGGATATCTGGAAGGCCGGGCTCGTCCCGGCCTTTCTCGTTTTGGGGCGCTTCCAAGCCCGGAATCGCCTGCGCACCTTTCGCGCGCAAGGACTTGCGCGCGCTGGATGCCGGATCAAGTCCGGCATGACGGACTGCGGTGGGCCCCTTCGCTTCAGTGACACCCCGTGCAGCACCCGGTCCATTCAGCCGGCGGCAAGAGGAACATGTGCTGCGGCCCGTAGCGGGTACTGCTCCGCTCCGGCACATGAATCTCCTCCCGTCATGCCGGACTTGATCCGGCATCCAGCCGCGCCGCGTCCGCGGCGCGAGGGAAACCTTTCGCCGAACCGGCACAGGCATGCGGCGGACGCGCCTCGCACGCGACGCATCGATACTGCCCCTCAGAAATACGGCCCTTCAGATCGGCAGTTCCGTCGAGGCCTTCATCTCGCGCAGCACGAAAGATGAGACGACGTTGCGGACGTGCGGATTGCGCAGCAGGTGGCGGGTCATGAAGGCCTCGTAGCTCTCGACGTCGGCGGCGCGGATCTTCAGCATGTAGTCGAATGCACCGGAGAGCGCGTAGCACTCCATGATCTCCGGATGGCTCCGCACGACGGCGGAGAAGGACTCGATCGCCTCCTCGTGGTGGTCGTCGAGCGTCACATGGGCGATGACGCAGAGCTTGAGGTCGAGCTGGCGCGCATCCAGGAGCGCCACCCGCCGGCGGATGACGCCCGCCGCCTCCAGTTCCTGCACCTTGCGCCACGCCGTGCTCTGCGACATGCCGGCGCGCTCGGCGAGATCGGAGAGCGCCAGGCTGCAATCCTGCTGCAGCATTCGGAGAAGGCGCAGGCCGGCCTGATCAATTTCTTTCATGAAGACCGCCCTCC
The DNA here is from genome assembly GCF_029210525.1 of Mycoplana sp. MJR14. Classification (NCBI taxonomy): domain Bacteria; kingdom Pseudomonadati; phylum Pseudomonadota; class Alphaproteobacteria; order Hyphomicrobiales; family Rhizobiaceae; genus Mycoplana; species Mycoplana sp. MJR14. Next base: position 66,842 of record NZ_JARGEO010000015.1, on the reverse strand, counting down.
CCGCGATTTTCATTCAGGAACGCCAGTATCGGCCTGGCAGAATGAAAAGTCTATCCGCCGCCTTCGACTACAATTTTCCGGAACGAGACGATGCGGGCTTCGGCCTGCTGCGACGGGAGGCGAGGATGCCGAAGGAAAGCACATACACCGCGAAACTGCCCGACCAGGACGGCATCTACGCCTACACACCGGAGGAGGATGCGATCTGGAGCGAGCTCTATGGCCGCCAGATCGCGCTTCTGGCCGACAAGGCCTGCGACGAGTATCTCGAAGGCGTGAAGACGCTCGGCCTCGACGCGCCGCGGGTGCCGCAACTGAAGGACGTCGACGCGCGGCTGAAGCGGGCGACCGGTTTCGGCGTCGAGGGCGTGCCGGCGCTGATCGCGCCGTCGAAGTTCTTCCAGCTGCTGTCGGAGGGCAAGTTCCCGCTCGCCACCTTCATCCGCCGCCGCGAGCATATCGACTATATCGAGGAGCCCGACATCTTCCACGAGGTGTTCGGCCACTGCCCGCTCCTGACCAATGCCGCCTATGCCAGCTTCGTGCGCCGCTTCGGCGAGAACGCGGTGGCGCTCGGCAAGGACTATTCCTGGCACCTGTTCCGCATCTTCTGGTTCACGGTGGAGTTCGGGCTGATCAACACCGAAAAGGGCCGCCGCTGCTACGGCGCCGGCATCGTCTCCTCGCCGAACGAGACGCGGGCGGCGATGGTGGAGAAGGCCTGCGAGTTCCGGCCCTTCGACCTGATGACGGTGCTGCGCACGCCCTATCGCATCGACATCGTCCAGCCGATCTACTACGTGATCGACAGCTTCGCCGATCTCGACGCCATCAACGACGAGGACATCGGCGCTGCGATCCGCGAGGCCAAGGCGCTCGGCGACTTCGCGCCGACCTTCGCCGCCAAGGCATCCTGACCGGGCGCGGGGCGCGGTGGAAATCGTCCGCCCGCCCCTTGTCTTCCAGGCGCCGATTGGCCAACGTCCAGCCACACCAGGAGGACGGCGGATGGCCAACAGGACGATCGACCACGCGATCACGGCGAAATCACTGACAAGCGCGGCGTCGGACCCGACGCATGCCGGCGTGCTCTCCTTCATGCGCCGCCGCTACACCAAGAACCTGAAGGACGTCGACGCCGTCGTCTGGGGCATCCCCTTCGACGCGGCCACCTCGAACCGGCCGGGCGCGCGCTTCGGGCCGCAGGCGATCCGCCGGGCATCGGCGATCATGGACAACGACCCGCAGTATCCCTTCCAGCAGGACCTGTTCGAGAACATGGCGGTGATCGACTACGGCGACTGCCTGCTCGACTACGGCAACCACCAGAAGACGCCTTCAACGATCGAGCGCGAGGCCGGCAAGATCCTCAAATCCGGCGCCTTCCTGCTCACGCTCGGCGGCGACCACTTTGTCACCTGGCCGGTGCTGAAGGCGCATGCGGCGATCCACGGGCCGCTGTCGCTCGTGCAGTTCGACGCCCACCAGGACACCTGGCCGGACGAGAAGGGCCGGATCGACCACGGCTCCTTCGTCGCCCGCGCGGTGAAGGACGGGGTGATCGACCCGGAGACCTCGATCCAGGTCGGCATCCGCACGCATGCGCCCGAGGACTGCGGCATCCGCATCGTCTACGGCTACGAGGTGGAGGAGATGACGGCAGGCGAGATCGCCGACACGATCGTCCGACATGTCGGCGATCGGCCGTGCTACCTGACCTTCGACATCGACTGCCTCGACCCGGCCTATGCGCCCGGCACCGGCACGCCGGTCTCCGGCGGCCCGTCGAGCGCCAAGATCCTGTCGGTGCTGCGCCATCTCGGCGCGCTGCACATCAAGGGCGCCGACGTCGTCGAGGTGGCCCCCGCCTACGACCACGCCGACATCACCGCCATCGCCGGCTCGACGATCGCGATGTACATGCTCGGCCTGCGCGCCGGCTGGCTGGCCGAACGGCGGTAGCCGTGGCACGACGCTCATCCTTCTCCCCGCCCGCGGGGAGAAGGTGCCCGAAGGGCGGATGAGGGGCAGATCTTCGAGGCGACGCAACCGAGTTCGCACCGGCCCCTCACCCTGACCCTCTCCCCGCAGGCGGGGAGAGGGAGCGTGCCTTGCGCCGGCTTTGTCCCCCGTCCGAACGGTATTGATCGCCTGGCGGCACGGCCGCGCCACCCGTCCTTCTCCCCGCTCGCGGGGAAAAGGTGCCCGCAGGGCGGATGAGGGGCGGATATCCGAAGCGCGCGCGATCTCACACCGGCCCCTCACCCTGACCCTCTCCCCGCAGGCGGGGAGAGGGGACGTGCCTTGCGCCGGCTTTGTCTCCCGTCCGAACGGTATTGATCGCCTGGCGGCACGGTTGCGCCACCCGTCCTTCTCCCCGCCCGCGGGGAGAAGGTGCCCGAAGGGCGGATGAGGGGCGGATCTCAGAGGCGACGCGAGCGATCTCACGCCGGCCCCTCACCCTGACCCTCTCCGCGCAGGCGGGGAGAGGGAACGTGCCCTGCGCCCTGCCCTTGGCTGCGACCGCCCCACGCTTTGCATTGAAAGCGTCATGCCGAGGCGCTATAGCGAGCGGCGGACCGTCCGGCGGAGCGCCCGCAGCGCACCGGCCGAGACGACCTATCCGGCAGAGCGAAAGGCAGTCCCATGAAACCGAAGATCTTCATCGATGGCGAACACGGCACGACGGGACTGCAGATCCGCACGCGCATGGCCGGGCGCGCCGATGTCGAGCTCCTGTCGATCCCCGAGGCCGAGCGGCGCAACAGCAAGATGCGCGAGGACCTGCTGAATTCCGCCGACATCGCCATCCTCTGCCTGCCCGACGATGCGGCGAAGGAAGCTGTCGCCATGGTCGCCGGCAACAATTCCGTGCGTATCATCGACACCTCGACGGCGCACCGCGTCGCGCCGGACTGGGCCTACGGCTTTGCCGAGATGGACCGCGCGCAGGCCGGCAAGATCGCCGCCGCCCGCCACGTCGCCAATCCCGGCTGCTATCCGACCGGTGCGATCGGCCTGATCCGTCCACTGCGCGCAGCCGGCATCCTGCCTGAGGACTATCCGATCACCGTCAACGCCGTCTCCGGCTACACCGGCGGCGGCAAGCAGTTGATCGCGCAGATGGAGGACGCCGGCCATTCCGACCCCATCGACGCGCCGCACTTCCTCTACGGCCTGCCGCTGAAGCACAAGCACGTGCCGGAGATGCAGGTGCACGGGCTGCTCGCGCGCGCGCCGCTGTTTTCGCCGTCGGTCGGCAGGTTCGCGCAGGGCATGATCGTGCAGGTGCCGCTCCATCTCGCCGACCTCAACGACCATGCCTCGCTCGGCTCGATCCACGCCGCGCTCGCCGATCACTACGCCGGCCAGGACATCGTCGAGGTGGTCGACCTGAAGGAGAGCGCAGCACTCCCCCGCGTCAACGCCGTGGAACTGGCCGATACCGACCGGATGAAGCTCTTCGTCTTCGGTACTGCCGGCGCCCCCCACGTCAACCTCGTCGCCCTGCTCGACAATCTCGGCAAGGGCGCCTCGGGGGCTGCGGTGCAGAACATGGATCTGATGCTGGGCAAGTAGAGGGGATAGGCAGTAGGCAGTGGGCAATAGGCAGTAGGGAACGGGTTTCGTAGCGATCATCAGAAAAGGGCGCGCGTTCCGATTCTGAAGTGCGCTCTACTCTATTGCCTACTGCCCACTGCCCACTGCCTCTACTGCCTACCCCCTCACCTCGATCGCCACCGGCTTCGGATATTCCCCGACGAAGCCGCGCCAGTGGGCGATGGCGAAGCCCAGCACGACGAGCGCGCCGGCCTGATGCGCCAGGGCCCAGCCGAGCGGCACCTGCCAGACGAGCGTCAGGATGCCGATCAGCGCCTGCAGACAGACGAGGAGGAACAACAGCACCGTGCGGCGGGCATGGGTGGTCTCAGGTGCGGCCCGCAGCGAGGCGACCATGTGCCAGAGTGCCATGGCCCAGAGCAGATAGGCGCCGCAGCGGTGCATGAACTGCACGGTCTTCGGGTTTTCGAACAGGTTGATCCACCAGGGCTGCTGGATGAACAGGTCGCCGGGCACGACGGCGCCGTCCATCAGCGGCCAGGTGTTGTAGGCCAGCCCGGCGTCCAGGCCGGCGACCAGCGCGCCGAGGTAGATCTGGACGATCGCCATGCAGGCGATGGCCGCAGCCCATGTCCTGGCGCTTCCGGTCGGCGCGGGATCGTCGCTGTGCGGCGACAGGCCGCGCATGATCCAGGTGCAGGCCGCGAAGATCAGACAGGCGATGACGAGGTGCGTGGCGAGCCGGTACTGGCTGACCGACACCAGCTTCGTCAGCCCCGACGACACCATCCACCAGCCGATGAAGCCCTGGAAGCCGCCGAGCGCCAGCACGCCGAAGAGCGGCCAGCGCAGCCGCCGCTCGATCCGGCCCGTGAGCCAGAAGAACAGCAGCGGCAGCGCGAAGACGAGGCCGATCGAACGGGCGAGGAAGCGATGCGCCCACTCCCACCAGAAGATCGACTTGAAGCTCTCGACCGTCATGTCGGAGTTCAGCTGCTCATACTGCGGGATGCGCTTGTAGAGCTCGAACTCCTCCTGCCATTCCGCCGCGTTCATCGGCGGAATCACGCCGTGGATCGGCTTCCATTCCGTGATCGACAGGCCGGATTCGGTCAGCCGGGTCGCGCCCCCGACGAGCACCAGCGCAAACAGCGTCAGGACGACGAAGCCGAGCCAGCGGCGCACCGCGCGGCGATTGCGATCGACCCGGTCGATGTCGCTCAAAAGCTGTCGTTCGGTCGCGGAGGTGATGGTCATGGCGGCTCCTGTCTTATCGGCGTTGATTTGCAACACGATGCCATGCAAAACAAGCCCGATGTGCCTTTGCGGCATCCGGTCGCGGCGAATGCGCCGGTGCGGATGCCGTGCAACCATACGGGACCTTCGATGCCCCCTCGCCTGCGCAAGCTGATCGGGACGATCCTGATCATCATCCTCGTGATCACCTACGCACTGGTCGCGACGACCATCGCCTCGCTCACGCTCGCAACCTCGCCCTGGTGGGTGCACATGCTCTACTTCCTGTTCTCGGGGCTCTTGTGGATCCTGCCGGCGATGCTGATCATCAAGTGGATGGAAAAGCCGGCGAAGCCGCGGGAGTGAAGGCATGCGAATCGCAGCGATCGCCGATATCCACGGCAACGACCTGGCGCTCGAAGCCGTACTCGCGGATATCGAGACGCAGGCAATCGCGACGGTCGTCAATCTCGGCGATCATCTCAGCGGGGCGCTGAATGCGGCCCGCACCGCCGATATCCTGATCGCCCGCAACTTCGCCTCGATCCGGGGCAACCACGACCGGTGGCTGCTCGAGAAGCGCCCGGCGGAAATGGGCGAGTGGGACCGCACGGCCCATGCCCAGCTGGCAGCACGGCACTTCGACTGGCTGGCGTCGCTGCCCGAAACGCGCGTGGTCGCCGATCAGCTGTTCCTCTGCCACGGCACGCCGCACAGCGATACGACCTACTGGCTCGACGATATCGCGCCCGGCGGAACGATGCGGATCTCGGCGCGGGAGCGCATCGAGGCGTTTGCGGCGGGGATCGATTTTCCGGTGATCCTCTGCGGTCACACGCATATTGCGCGCTGCGTCACGCTTGCCGACGGACGGCTGGTGGTCAATCCCGGCAGCGTCGGCTGCCCGGCCTATGACGACGACGAGCCGGTGCCGCACACGGTCGAGACCGGCTCGCCGCACGCCCGCTATGCGATCCTCGAGAAAGGCCCGGGCGGCTGGAACGTCGATTTCCGCCTCGTCGCCTACGACCACATGACGATGTCGAAGCTCGCGGCCGAACGGAACATGGCGTCCTATGCCTCGGCGCTGAGCTCCGGCCGGCTTGCGCATGCCGGCGAAGGCAGCCGTTAGCCCGCCGGTAACCCTAGATTCGGATTTCGCTGGAACGAACGGGGCGAAGACACAGGAATTAAACCGGTTTCCGATCATGCCGATGTAAGTTCGGCCGATCTCGGCAAGGCTCCGGGCGGTAACACGATGGCATCGGATTTGCAGGCAATGCAGCTTGATTTCCAGATCATGCCCGCGGACGGGGACGTCCTGGGCAGACTTGCGCGCTATGTTCCGGGCGGCGAACGCCGCTCGGCCGCCATCCCCTTTGCCATCCAGCTGCACGACCGGATGGAGCCGCTGGAGGCCACCTGGCGCGCGCTGGAGGCGGGCAATTCGCTTTCCCTGCACCAGGGCTACGACTGGTGCCATGCCTGGGCGAGCACCCATGACAGCCGGCTGCTGATCGTCGAGGGCGTACATGCCGGCCGGACCGAGATGATCCTGCCGCTGGAGATCGTGCGGCACGGGCCGGTCCGCATCGCCCGCTTCCTCGGCTCCCGCTTCAGCAACATCAACACCGGCCTCTATACGGAGGCGTTCAGCACGCTGGCCCCGCCCGCGGTGCTGCGCGGCGCGCTCGACCGGGCGCGCGGGCAGTTCTCCCGCTACTTCGACCTTTTCATGCTGGAGAACATGCCGCTGCACTGGCGCGGTCAGGAGCACCCCTTCTCGCATCTGCCGGCGGTCCTGAACCAGAACGCGGCCTTCCAGCTGACGCTCCATCCCGATTTCGAGCGCACGCTGTCACAGATCAACGCCAAGCGGCGGCGCAAGAAGTTCCGCCAGTGTGAACGCCGCCTGGAGGCGCTGGGCGGCTATGAGCACGTGGTTGCCGAGGGCAGCCATGAGGCCTGCCGCACGCTCGGCCTGTTTTTCCAGCAGAAGGCCGCACGCTTCGAGGCGCTCGGCCTGCCGAACGTCTTCCGGGACGAGCAGACGCAGGCGTTCTTCCGGGCCCTGGCCCGGATCCCTGCCACGTCCGACCGCTATCCGCTGCAACTACACGCGCTGAAGATCAGGGATGGCAGCGAGGCCGGCCGGGTCATCGCGATCGCCGGCCTGTCGCGCAAAGGCGACCATGTCATCTGCCAGTTCGGCTCTATCGACGACGGCTTTGCGCCCGAGACGAGCCCCGGCGAGACGCTGTTCCACCTGATGATCGAGAAACTCTGCGGCGAAGGCGTCGCGCTCTTCGATTTCGGCATCGGCGACCAGGCCTACAAGCGCTCCTGGTGCAACATCGAAACCGCGCAATACGACCTGCTGTGGCCGACGACGCTCGCCGGCAGCGCCGTTGCCGCGCTGCACCGGGCCCGCGCCGGCGCCAAGCGCTCGATCAAGCAGAACCCGAAGCTCTACGGCTTCGTCCAGCGCCTGCGCTCGGGAAAGACCGAGTTCGTGCAGCCCGCCTCCGACGACGGCTGACGCCGCCCCACCCGGCTCAGGCCGCGCGCCGGCCGGAATGCGGGGCGATGCCGGAACCGGTCATCAGCACGATCTCGTCATAGCCGGCCTCGGCGAACCGGCCGATCGTCTCGACGACGCGATCCTCGTCGGCAACCGGAATGGAGAGGATGATCTCGGCCTTGCCGGAGGGCGTCAGCCGATGCACGCCTGCGACGTCCGCCGGACCGCACTCGACGATCACGATATCGTAGGCATCGGCGAGCGCATCGATGATCATCGACAGCCGGTCGATGCCGCGCATCGCCCGCTTGATATCGGCGTTGCCGCGCGCGACCACATGGGCGGCGGAGTTCTCGTCACCATGCAGGATCTCCGCGAAGGGGGCATCGCCGACGAGCAGGTCCGTCACGCCGGGAAGCCGGGTCGTGCCGGTCATCAGCCGCGTCGGACCGGCCGAGCCGGTGAGGTCGAGCAGGACCGTCCTGCGGCCCTTGCCGGCGACGGCCCGCGCCAGCGCGACGGTCGCCGCCGATCCCGCGTCGCCCGACGGCGAAACGGCGATCGCGACAGGCACATCCGCCTCCACCAGGTGGCGCGCCACCGCGGCCACGGTGAAATCGTCCGCGACATCGTCGTCGGCCTCGTCGTTGGTTGCGGCAAGCGACGCCTCCGACGCCCCGGAAAATTCGTCGTCCTCGACCTCCGCCAGCGCCAGAACGGACGGCTGCGGCGGGGCTGCGGCCCGGGCCGCGATGCCTGAACCGGCGACCGCGCGGCGGGCGGCGGCCACGTCGGGGCGGGCGACAGGTCTGCGCTCGATCGTCTCGTCACCCTCGGTGAAATCGCGGCCGGGCGCCGGATTGCCGGGCGAGACGGGTCGCAGGCCGCGTCCGCTGAAGAGCTCGGCGAGCAGGATCGTCACCGACGAGAGCAGGAAGCCGGCAACACCGCCGACGATCGTGATCGGAAGGATCTTGGGGAACTGGCGCTCGGTGGGCGGGACTGCCGCCGAAATCACCCGGGCGTCGGCCGGCGTCGAATTGGCATCGGACCTCGAAGTGGCCTCGCGGTAGCGGGCGAGATAGGTCTCCAGAAGCTGCCGCTGGGCGGTCGCCTCGCGCTCCAGCGCCTTCAGGCCGACCTCTTCCTCGCCGGCGCGGGCGCTGTCGGCCTTGGCGGTGTTGAGCTGCTGGATCAGTTGCTGCTCGCGCAGGCGGGCCACCCGCGCATCGTTTTCGAGGCTCGCCAGGATCTTCGAGGTCTCGGCGGTGATCTGGCCGCGGATGCCGGCGAGCTGGGACCGCAGGCCCTTCAGGCGCGGGTGGTTGTCCAGCAGGCTCGTCGAGAGGTCGGAGATCTGGCCCTGGATCTGCGCCTCGCTCTCCTTCAGCCGCTGGATCATCTGCGAGCCGACGACGTCGCTCAGCGTGTCGGGCGCGCCGCCGCTCTTCAGCACGGCGCGGACGCTTTCCGCCCTCGCCTCGGCCGTCGCCTTCTCGGCGCGCACGCGCGCCAGCTCGCTCGATATGTCGTTCAGCTGCTTGGCCGCGAAGGTGGCGTTTTCGCCGGTCGGCAGCAGGTCGGAGCGGGAGCGGTACTGCGCCACCTTCGCCTCCGCCTCGCGCACCTTCTCGCGCAGGTTGGCAATTTCCGGCTCGAGCCAGCGGCTCGCCTCGGAATTGGTATCGAGCTTGGCGCCGCTCTGCAGCGACAGATAGACCTTCGCCATCTCGTTCGGGATGGCGGCCGCGAGCTGCGGGTCCTTCGAGGTGAACTGGATCGCGACCACGCGCGACTTCTCCACCTGGTAGACGACCAGCTTCTCCTCGAACTCCTTGAGCACCCGCTCCTCCGGGGGAAGATCGAGCGGGTTCGTCTTCAGCCCGAACGCGACCAGGATGTCGGACAGCGCCGACGGATTGGCGGCGGGATCGAACTCGGGCAGCTCGTAGAGCTTCATGTTGCGGGCGACCTGCTTGATGAGGTCGACCGACTTCAACAGCTGCACCTGGCTGACCACGTCGAGCTCGTCGATCGCCGGCTCGGGCACGACGCTGCGATCGACGCCGGTCGTATAGGCCGGCTCGCGCGCCTCGATCAGAAGGCGCGTCTCGCTGCTGAAGGTGGGCGCGATCATGCTGGCGACGGCGAACGCCAGTCCGGCGGACAGGACGGTTGCGAGCAGCACCCGCCCCCGCCTGTTCCAGATCGCACGGGCCAATCCGCCGAGATCGATATCGACGTCGTCCTGTGCCCCATATCCGCCTGACATCTGCATACTCCGTGAACGCGCAGTTTCTTCGCATGGTAAACAATCGTGGTAACCCAAGCGTTAATGCGCACGGCCCTGCAACCCTGCCGCGGCGTGAAGGGCGGCCAGCATGCGAAATGGCATCCATGCGTTGCAGCATTTACCGGCCATTAACCCTAACAGGACGATAACGTCTGCAGACAGGAACCACTCCCGACAGGCAAAGCGAATGGCATTCGCAAAGACAACCAGGGGCGCAACGATCGCGATGGCCGCCATTGCGATGGCCGCCATGACCGGCTGCAGCGGCTATCGCCCTGCGCCGAAGTCGTTTCAGGAAGCGACGATCCAGCCCTATCGTCTCGACAGCGGCGACCGCCTGCGCGTCACTGTGTTCGAGCAGCAGAGCCTCAGCAACACCTACCTGGTCGACCAGGCCGGCTACATCGCTTTCCCGCTGATCGGCTCGGTGCCCGCGCGCGGCAAGACGATCCAGGAGATGGAGAGCATCATCGCCGGCAAGCTCAGGCAGGGCTACCTGCGCGATCCAGACGTCTCGATCGAGGTGGCCAACTACCGCTCGATCTACATCATGGGCGAAGTCGGCCAGGCCGGGCAGTACAGCTACGTCGCCGGCATGACCGTGCAGAACGCGATCGCCGTGGCGGGCGGGTTCTCGCCGCGGGCGAACCAGGCGAACGTCGACGTCACGCGCAAGGTCAACGGAAGGATCATCACCGGACGCATATCGATCTCGGAACCGATCCTCGCCGGTGACACGATCTACGTGCGCGAGCGCCTGTTCTGACCCAATGGCTGACCAGGGACCGTTGCGCATCATTCACTGCTTCCGGTCTCCGATCGGCGGGATCTTCCGTCACGTGCGAGACCTGGCAGAATACCATGCGCGCCAGGGACACCAGGTCGGCATCGTCTGCGACAGCAGCACCGGCGGCGCGCACGAGGACAGGCTGTTCGACGAGATCCGCCCCTACCTCGCGCTCGGGATCTTCCGTCTGCCCATCCGGCGCTCGATCAGCCCGAGCGACGTGCGGGCGCTCTGGGACAGCTACCGGGAAATCAGAAATTTGCGGCCGGATGTGCTGCATGGCCACGGCGCCAAGGGCGGCGCCATCGCCAGGCTCATCGGCTCAGTGTTGCGGGTCAACAGGTATCGCGTAGCCCGCCTCTATTCACCGCACGGCGGCAGCCTGCACTTCACCCGCTCGACGCTCGCGGGCCGGACGGTCTTCCGGCTCGAACGCCTGTTCGAGCACTTCACTGATGCGATCGTCTTCGTCTGCGACTTCGAGCGCGACACCTATTTCGAGAAGGTCGGCAAGCCGCGCTGCCGCAGCGAGCGCATCTACAACGGCATCAGCGACCGCGACTTCGACACCGTTTACCCGCAGGAAGGCGCCGCCGATTTCCTCTATATCGGCATGCTGCGCGACCTGAAGGGACCGGACGTGTTCATCGATGCCTTCGCGCGGGCCGAGCGCCGGGTCGGCCGGCCGCTGTCGGCGCTGATGATCGGCGACGGGCCGGACCAGGAGAAGTACGAGCGCACCATGCTGCAGCTCGGCCTCGGCCGGCGGATCGCCATGATGCCGGCGATGAAGGCGCGCGACGCCTTCGCCATGACGCATGCCGTCGTCGTCCCCTCCCGCGCCGAGGCGATGCCCTATATCGTGCTGGAGGCGCTGGCGGCGAACGTGCCCGTCATCGCAAGCCGCGTCGGCGGCATTCCCGAGGTGCTCGGCGAGGACAGCATCGCGCTGGCCGCGCCCGCCGACGCCGATGCGCTGGCGGCATGCATGGCGCTGTCGGTCACCGATCCGAAATGGCGCCTGCAGGCGATGCCCGATCCGGCCCGTTTCAAGGCCACCTTCTCGGCCTCCGTGATGGCCGCCACACTGATGACGCTCTACCGGGACCTGCTGCCGCCGGCCGGGCGCAGCGCCGGTTGTACGGTATCCTCGCAACTCGCGTAAGCGTTTTCTTAGGAGCTTTCTGCTATCCGGTCGGGAACGATACCCGGTCTCGACGAGAGCCCCGGTATGACGCGCCGGGTGGAGCCATGAACCATATCGACAAGCCAGATGCCTTCGACGCGGAGCAGATCCGGCGCAAGGTGTCGGAGGTGCGCACCATCGCGCAGGGCGCGCAGCCCGAAGAGCAGGACGGCGGCAAGACGGTCGAGCTCAATCCGCTGGCGCAGCAGATCGCGCTGCAGTTTCGCGCCGACAGCTATTCGCCGAACATGATCACCGGGCTGCTGCGGCTGCTCGAATTCAGCGTGCTCTTCACCATCGGCTACGCCATCACCACCTTCTACGTGGCCCCGGCGAGAGAGCTGGTGCTGTTCTACGTCGGCGTGGTCGCCGGCGGCGCGGCACTCGGCGTGCTGCTCCTGCATCTCGTCGATGCCTACCAGATCCCGTCGCTGCGCGCCGCCTGGCGGATGATGCCGCGCATCCTCGGCGCCTGGGTGGTCGCCTTCGCGGCCATGGCGCTGGCGCTGTTCTTCTTCAAGACGGCGGAGACCACGTCCCGCGTCTGGTTCCTGCTCTGGTTCGTCCTCGGCGCCGTCTATCTCGTCGGCGAGCGGCAGCTGATCGCCTATTCGATCCGCCGCTGGGCCCGCAACGGCACGATGGAGCGCCGCGCGGTGATCGCCGGCGGCGGCGAGCCCGCCAAGGAGCTGATCCGCGCGCTGGAACGCCAGCCGGAAAACGACATCCGCATCTGCGGCATCTTCGACGACCGCGACGAACGCCGCTCGCCGTCGGTCGTGGCCGGCTATCCGAAGCTCGGCACCATCGCCGAGCTGGTCGAATTCGCCCGGCTCGCCCGCATCGACATGCTGATCATCTCGCTGCCGCTTTCGGCCGAGGCGCGGATCCTGACGCTCCTGAAGAAGCTCTGGGTGCTGCCGGTCGACATCCGGCTTGCGGCGCATGCGAACGGCCTGCGTTTCCGGCCGCGCAGCTATTCGCAGGTCGGCGCCGTGCACATGCTCGACATCTTCGACAAGCCGATCGCCGACTGGGATTCGGTCGCCAAGCGCATCTTCGACATCGCCTTCAGCGTGATCGCGCTGCTCCTGCTGTGGCCCGTGATGATCGGGGCCGCGCTGGCGGTGAAGTTCACCTCCAAGGGCCCGATCATCTTCAAGCAGAAGCGCCACGGCTTCAACAACGAGGTGATCGAGGTCTACAAGTTCCGCTCCATGTACACCAACATGTCGGACCCGACCGCCAAGGCCGCCGTCACCAAGGGCGATCCGCGCGTCACCCCGGTCGGACGCTTCATCCGCAAGACCTCGATCGACGAGCTGCCGCAGCTCTTCAACGTCCTGAAGGGCGAACTTTCCCTCGTCGGCCCGCGCCCGCATGCGATCCAGGCCCAGTCGCACGACCGCAAGTATGTCGATGTCGTCGAGGGCTACTTCGCCCGCCACCGGGTCAAGCCCGGCGTCACCGGCTGGGCGCAGATAAACGGCTGGCGCGGCGAGATCGACCATGACGACAAGATCCGCTACCGCACCGAATTCGACCTCTACTACATCGAGAACTGGTCGCTGCTGTTCGACCTGAAGATCCTGTTTTTGACGCCGATCCGCCTGCTCAATACGGAAAACGCCTATTGAGTACCGCGGCGATCCCGATGCACCGGCCGATGCGGCCGCAGCTTGCGACCATCGGCCTCATCGCCTCGTCGCTGGTGACGCTCGGCGTCTTTCTGTCCGGCTTCGTGATTTCCGAGCCGGCGCCCTACGAGCTGTTCATGGTCGGGCTGATCGGCGCCTGGGCGATCCTCGGCCTGCGCATCTCGCGCAGCGTCGCGCCGCTCTTGGCGCTCTATCTCACCTTCAACGTCGGCGGCATGCTGTCGCTGACCGTCATGCAGGACATGGCGGACGGGCCGATGTATGTCGCCGTCTCGCTGTTCCTCGCGCTCTCGGCCGTCTTCTTCGCCGCCATCATCGAGGCGAAGCCGCAGCGGCTGCGGCTGATCTTCCGCGCCTGGGTGGCGAGCGCGCTGATCACCGCGCTGCTCGGCATCCTCGGCTATTTCGGCGCCTTCCCCGGCGCCGAGGTCTTCACCCTCTACGACCGCGCCAAGGGCGCCTTCCAGGACCCCAACGTCTTCGGCCCCTTCCTCGTCGCCCCTGCCCTCTACCTGATGCACGGCTTGCTCGTGGGCCGGCTCGCCCGGGCGCCGCTCAACGTCGCCGGCCTGCTGGTGATTGCGCTCGGCCTTTTCCTGTCGTTCTCGCGCGCGGCCTGGGCGCTGTTCCTGTTTTCCGCCGCCGCCATGGTGTTCGTGATGCTGCTGAAGGAGCGGACCGGCGCCTTCCGCCTGAAGATCCTGACGCTGAGCATCGCCGCGGTCGGCGTGATGGCGGTCGGGCTCGTCGTCGCGCTGCAGGTGCCGCAGGTCGCCGACCTGTTCTCCAGCCGCACGCAGCTCGTCCAGGACTATGACGGCGGCCACCTCGGCCGCTTCGACCGCCACAGGCTCGGCTTTCTGATGTCGATGGAGCATCCGCTCGGCATCGGGCCGATGGTGTTCAGCACCATCTTTCCCGAGGACGAGCACAATATCTGGCTGAAATCGCTGACGAGCTACGGCTGGCTCGGGTTCCTGTGCTATCTGACGCTGGTGCTCTGGACGCTCTGGGCCGGGTTCCGCAACCTTTTGCTCGACCGGCCCTGGCAGCCGTTCCTGATGATCGCCTACATCGCCTTCGTCGGCCACACCGCCATCGGCTTCGTCATCGACACCGACCACTGGCGCCACTTCTACCTGATCGTCGGCATCATCTGGGGCTGCTTCGCGCTGGAGCACGATCACCGGCGGCAGCAGCTCGCCGCGAGGCGGGCGCCATGAAGCGGGCCGGCGACCGGGCGACGCGCCCCTTGCGGCTGATGCAGGTGCTGGAGCCGAGCGGCGGCGGCTCGGGCCGGCATTTCCTCGATCTCTGCCGCGGACTGAAGCAGCGCGGCCACATCGTCCATGCGGCCTTCTCGCCGCGCCGGGCGGAGGAGCGCTTCGTCAGCGAGCTCTTCTCGATCGGGCTCGACGGCGTACATTCCGTCGACATGGCGCGCGCGCCCGGCCCGTCCGATTTCGGCGCCTGGCGGCGCCTGCGCGGCCTGATGCGCGAGCACGGGCCCTTCGACGCCGTCCACGGCCACAGCTCCAAGGCCGGCGCACTGACGCGGCTGCGCCTGCCCGGCCCGCACGTGCCGCGGATCTACACCCCGCACGCCTTCCGCACGATGGACCCCGGGCTCGGGCCGGCCGGCTATTTCGTCTACGGCCTGATCGAGCGCTGTCTCGCGCGGTTCCTGACCGACCAGCTGATCTGCGTCTCCGCCGACGAATATGCCCATGCGCGCACGCTCGGCATGCCGCGCAAGAAGCTCTCGACCATCGTCAACGGCGTCGAGGAGCCGGCGCAGGGCCTGCGCCAGCGCATCCGCGCCGAACTCGCGCTGCCCGACAATGCGCTCGTCTTCGGCTTCGTCGGCCGGCTTTCGGCGCAGAAGGCGCCGGAGCGGCTGATCGAGGCCTTTACCATCGCCGCCCGGACGCTGCCGCATGCCTATCTCCTGATGGTCGGCTCGGGCGAGCTGGAACAGGCGGTGCGCGCGAAGATCCGCGCAAGCGCGGCTGCCGACCGCATCCGCCTGACCATGCACTATACCGGCCGCCAGGCGATGGACGCGATCGACGTGCTGGCGATGCCGAGCCGCTACGAGGCGATGTCCTACGTCATGCTGGAGGCGGCCGCCGCCGGCAAGCCGCTGGTGCTGACCGAGGTCGGCGGCGCCTCGACGGTGCTGGAAGACGGCCGAAACGGCGTCCTCGTCCCCAATGTCGACGACCCCGCCCCATTCGCCCGCGCCCTGATCAGGGCCTCCGACCCCCAGCGCCTCGCCCGCTACGAAATCGAAGCCGCCCGCAAGCAGGGCGACTACGGCCTGCCGCGGATGATCGCGGAGACGGAGGCGGTGTATCGGCGGGTGGCGAAGTGAGGGGCAAGATTCGCTGAACTTGCCAGATCCTCTCTTTCGGCTTTTCAGGTACGAACTTCAAACCGATTGGCCTCACCTCAAATGTAGCCGACTTCCCAAGTCGATCGGCCGCCTATAATCTCTGCACAAGGTCGTTTCCGAGGTTATGAATTGAATACCGAAAAATCTTTTGAACGATTTCTCATGGCGATTGGCGCCCTCGTTGCAGTCGGGGTTGCAATACATCTGGCACTAAATGACAAATCCGCGTCTGCAAGCGTCATGGCTGCTTTAGCGGCGGGATTCGCGGCTCTTTATTTTCTTCCCCTCATCGATAGTCTCGAGGTCTTCGGGCTAAAGGCCAAGCTGAGAGAAAGGATTGATGACGCTGACCGCCTACTTTCAACAATTCGTAAGAATGCCATCGTGTCCGCAGAAATCACGGCGGCCCAGGTATCATGGCTAGGGAGGAAGGGACCGTCGTGGAATGAGCGGAGGTTATGGATTGATGCTATTGAGAGACATTTAGTTGATCTTGGGGTGGATGATAGAGAGATCGCCCAAATTAAGAGACCGGTTTTGAATTTTTTGTCCTTCGACCTATATTCAATTTTCAACAAGGTTGTTATTGAGCGCCTGCAGTTTCACATCAAAGCATTTGATAAAGCGATCTTGGATCGTTGTGCCAAGCATGGTGCTGAAGACGTTGAACTTGCGAGTATGCGTGCAGCGCTTTCAGACGAGTTGCACGCCTTGCCTGAAGTTTGGGCAGATTCCCAAATCGCGCAACTTGAACAAATCGTTCAAAGGCGACTTGGACCGTTGTCATTGACGACCGAGGAGAAGCAGACCCTTCTTGCATACGCTGCCGACTTCATTCGGATCTCAGACACCGTGCAGGCCACTGCGACATTGACTGACGAAGCACTCGATCTAGTCCGGCGACATCATGAAAACAGTCGACTTTGGCTTGCTGACTACAGTCGTATTTTTCCGGACTGACGCCCTGTTCTCGGACGGCCGTCTGCTACGCAATCATAAACGTTTCCCCGCCTAGCGCTCCTCCTCTTTGGGTGGCCCCAAGATTGAAAGAACACTAGTGCGATAGTTGCTACTTGGGCCTACTTCCCCCGTCCTCTCTTTTTTCCACCCCCCGCCCATTTTTGCCCTTGCATCCAAATGCCCGAGAATATAGGGCTTTCGTCGGTTCGGAGCGTAGCGCAGCCCGGTAGCGCACTTGACTGGGGGTCAAGGGGTCGTGGGTTCGAATCCCGCCGCTCCGACCATTAAAATCAAATAGTTAGCTACCGCTGTTTGATCTGGCTACAAAAATTTATAGCCATATTGTAGCGTAACCTAAGCCAGATGGCGGGTGGTGAGCTGCATACCGATGAATTCCTACACTCGAGAAGAATTCCACGATCTCGTCTGGACTACGGCCCCCGACGTGCTGTCCGAACGCTTAGGAATCACGGTTCGGCAACTCGCGAAGACCTGCCACGTCCACTTGGTTCCGTTTCCGCCAAAAGGCTGCTGGCAGAAGATCCAGTCTGGACCACCAACAAAGAGAACTCCGCTTCGCTCCGTGGAGAACGCGGCGATCCAACGAGTTGTGCCAGGGAACAATGCTCCATCCGTGGCTAGTGCGTACGCCCTTGCAATCTTCAAGCAATCGCTAGAGGTGGCAGAGGGTATGCACCGCGACCATCAGGGACGTGGGTCGGAGAGTAAATGATGCGGTTGGCAAAAGGGATTGCGTGGCTCATCGCCGCCGTCACAGCGTTGATTTTCGCATTGATGTACACTGGAGAACCACCCCGCTCTCTAGTCGAAGCTGTATGTAAGGGTGACATCTTCGGTACAATTCGCTTAATCGCAAGCGATGCTGATCCGAATGTAATGGTACCGAACGGCAAGTCGGAAATGACCCCCTTGATAAGTGCAGTTGACGATGTGACCTGCCCCAAGATGCTACCGTCGTTGTGGATTCGGACGCTGGTAAGTTATGGAGCAGATGTAAATCTGGCAACATCGGCAGGTTTTACACCTGTAATGGCGTCAATTTCGAGTGGAAATTTATGGGCAGCTGAATATTTGATCAGCAAAGGCGCACATGTCAATGCAAGTGACCACCGAGGAGAGACAGCGTTGATGATTGCCGCGACAATTAATTCTCGCAGTTCCGTCCAGTTGCTGAAGACCATGGGAGGCGATTTGCGCCAGGTAAATAAGAGTGGGAAGACTGCTTACGACCTAGCTGCTGAGAATGAAAATACTGACTTATTACCCTTACTCCAATAAGTCAGATGTGTCCTGATACAATATTGCCTACGTTCGATCAGCCCGACCCATGCCGCGTTGGAGCAGGTTTGATGGTGTCGCCAAACGTCTCAAATCCGATGACCACGAACGTTGCCACAAAGGACAAGATGGCACGTCTCAAGCTGCGTAGCAGGCTTCGCCGCGCTATCCGCTGCCGGACGAGGAACTCTAGCTCATCACGATGATGCCGGCTGGGTAATGCGCCGTTGGTTTCACAAATTTGTGGAACGTGCAATTGGCGGTGTGCATGACATTGGCGCGCCGATGCGCTGGCGGTTGCGGCGGGCGCCGGCGACGGGCATGCCGGCTTCCAGGCAGGCGAAGGTGAAGGCCTCGCGGGCGACCGGCGCGGGCACCGTCCGTCCGAGCGCCTCGCGGCAGAGGCGAATGGCGCGGGCATAGAGCGCGCCGTCGCGCGTCGGCCATTCGTTTTCGAGGAAATCGAGCGCGTCGTAGATGCAGGAGAATTCGCGCGTCAGCCCGGATTGCAGATGGACCCGGACCGGATCGGTCCAGCGAGGATACGGGCTGTTCATTTCGGTGTCTCCTTGAGACCTGCATGCTTCTGTCTGCGCCGATAGACGAGTCGGATGACGATACCGCGACACCGCGGCTGCTCCCCTCTCCCGGCTTCCTTCCGCGCCGCCCTGACACTGGCCGTCACGGCTGCGCGCTCCATGAACGCCGTTCGCCACGGCTTGTTCCCCGTCGATCTCGAAATTTCATCAAATGCAACCTGTCCGGGCCGACAGGGTGGTCTCCCCCGGCGCCGGAACAATTCCGCGGGCGCGGCGGTTTCCCGAACGACCGCAGCGACAACGGGAAGGAGATCGCCATGGACGCATCCCGCAGCAACAGCCGGACAACGCCGGGGCCGGCGGAGGCGCCGGTGAAGGTCGGGCCGAACGCCACCCGGCCGGGACCGCTCGGAAAACCGGTGGCCATCATGCTCGCCTGCGCGCTCGCCCTTGCCGCCGTTGCCTGGGCCGGTGCCGCATTCTGGGGCGAGGCGCAGGATACCGACGCGGAAGGCACGCCGGGCGCCCAGCCCTCGCTCAGCGAGCAGGCGCCCGCCGGACCGTCGCCGTCCTCGGGCGAAGCCAGCGCACCATCACAGAGCGATCCGGCGAACACCGCACCGGCGGAGACGGATCCGACCCCGCCCTCCGCCACCGGCGGCGACAGCCAGAGCGTCACGCCGGACGGCACGCAGTCGGCCCCGGTAACGGCACCGCAGCAGTAGGCACTCGGGCGCAGGCGCGGCCGGCGGAGGCCCTGCCGTGTGACCCGATCGTGAGAGCCTCACACGCACCGTCATCCCGGACCTGATCCGGGATCCAGCGGCGTCCGTGGCGGGCGAAGTGCTCTTTTCGCGCAAGGACTTGCGCGGACTGGATGCCGGATCAGGTCCGGCATGACGGTGCTTTCGGCATGACGGTCATGGAGCGGCAGCGCGAGCCCGGCGGATGCGCGAGCTCGGCTGACACAAGTCTCGATGGCGGCGCAGGGAATTGAAGGACGGCGCGGAGCCCTCGCAGCATGCCCCAGGCGGGGCTAGCGGTCATGCCGGCGAGACGGTGGGCGGCAGGGGACCGGTTTTGCCGCTGCTGCAGCAGGAACCCGATCAGCCCGTCCCATCGGGTCAGCGCAGCAGCCCCTGCCCGCCGTCGATCCATAGCGGGGTTCCGGTGATGTGGCGGGAGGCCGGCGAGACGAGGAAGAGGATCGCCGCTGCCACGTCGCGGGCGTGGCCGGGCGCGCCGTCGGTGATCGGGATGTCGCCTTGCGGCCAGACCACCGGGATCTCCGCCTCGTCCGTATGCCGCCTGTCGGTGTTGTCGTCGATGTTGGTGTCGATCGCCCCGGGGCAGACGGCATTGATGCGGATATGGGCCTTGCCGAGCTCGAGCGCGAGCTGCTGCACCATGGCGAGCTGTCCCGCCTTGGTCGCGGAATAGGCGGTTGCGCCGGGGGTGGTGAACGTCCGGGTGCCGTTGATCGAGCCGACCACGACGATGGCGCCGCCGCCCGCCTTCTTCAGGTGCGGCACGGCCGCATGCAGGGTCAGGTAGGTGCCGCGCAGGTTGACGGCGATCGTTTCGTCCCACTCCTCGGGCGTCAGCTCGTCGATCGGCGCCCACACGCCGTTGATGCCGGCATTGGCGACCACGATGTCGAGCCTGCCCTCCGCCGCCACCAGCCGCGCGACGCGTGAAACGTCCGCTTCGAGCACGTGGCAGCGCCCGCCCGCGGCCGCGATCTCCCGCGCCGCTGCTTCCAGCTCGCCGGCGGATCGCCCGAGCGCGCCGACCACGGCACCCTGTTGCGCCAGCAGGATCGCCGTCGCCCTGCCGATGCCCGATCCGGCGCCCGTTACCAGTGCGACACGGCCCGCAAGCTGCATTCCGATCTCTCCCTCAACCCTTGCGGCGTGGCGGTCGGGAGAGGAAGGCGAGGAGCCGGCCCTCCTCGGCCCTGAGGCCGTTCGGAGCGGCCGCCTGCCGCCTGCCCGGAGAAAGGGGTGAAGTGCGATCGGCGAGCGCCAGCACGTCGGGATGGATGTAGCTCGAGCGGCAGATCGCCGGCGTGTTGTGCAGGACCGCGGCGGCCGCCTCGCTCATCCGGCGGATGGTGGGGCGCTCGTTCGCCTCCAGCATCCGGCGTGCCTCGGCAAAGGCGGCCAGCGTGCCCGCCCAGGTACGGAACGTCTTGGCGGTGACCGGCAGGTCCATGTGCTCGGCCAGGTAGGCGTTCAGCCGCCCGGAATCGACGGGGCGAACGGCCCCGTCCTCTCCCATCCAGACGAACAGCTGCCGCCCCGGCAGGTCCGACACCGCCTCGAGGATCCGGTGCAGCCGCGGATTGCGCAGGACGCGGCGCACCCGCTTGCCGCCCTTGGCGGTGAACCGCAGCTCGATGCCGTCCTCGGCCAGCCGCACGTGCCGCTTCAGCAGCGTCGTGGCGCCATAGGTGCGGTTCTCGGCGGCATAGGCGGAATTGCCGACGCGCAGGTGCTCTTCGTCCAGAAGCGTGACGAGGCCGGCCAGGATCGTGTCGGGATCGCTGATCGGCCCCTCGATATGCCGGCGCAGGATGCGGCGCAGCTTCGGCAGGGCGATCGCGAACGGCACCAGCTGTTGGAATTTGTCGGCGCTGCGCAGCGCCTTCCAGTCGCTGTGGTAGCGGTATTGCTTGCGCCCGCGCGCGTCCATGCCGGTCGCCTGCAGGTGCCCGTTCTCCAGCATGCAGATCCAGACGTCGCGATAGGCCGGCGGCAGCCCGAGCGCTGCGATGCGCATCTTGACGTCCGGGTCGTCCAGGAGCGTGCCGCACGGCAGGCGATAGCAGAAGCCGCGGCCGCGGCGCTCGCGCCGGATGCCCGGCTCGCTGTCGCTGACATAGGTCAGACCGATCTTCTGCAGCGTGCGGTCGAGCATCGCTCCCGCTCCCGTCTCAGGACGCCGGCTGGAATGCCAGCACGCATTCGCCGGGAGCCTTCACTGTTGCCTCTGCCGCAGCCGGGTCGAAGGAGGCTTGAGCGCCGGTGTCGAGCACGCGCTCCCAGGCTTCCACGCCATTGACGGAGGGCAGTCGCAATTCGCATTCGCCGCCGGCGTTGAAAACGAGGAGCAACTGGTCGAGGACCTTACCGACCTCGCCGTTGGTGCCGACCTTTGCGAGATAGAGCACGACGATGCGGCGGCCGGCCTGTCCCCAGGCCTCCTCGTCCATCGGCGCGCCGTCCTCGCGGAACCAGGCGATCTCGGTCGGGCCGTCGCCCTCGCCGTTCAGGAACCGTTCCGGCCGCAGGCAGCCGTGCTCCTTGCGGAAGGCTATCATCCGCCCGCAGAAATCCAGGAAGGAATCGTCGCGGCCGCTCCAGTCGGTCCAGCCGATTTCGTTGTCCTGGCAATAGGCGTTGTTGTTGCCGCCCTGGCTGTTTGCGATCTCGTCGCCGCCGAGGATCATCGGCACGCCCTGGCTCAGAAGCAGCGTCGCCATCATGTTGCGGCGGCGCCGGGCGCGGGCGGCGTTGATGCCGTCGTCGTCGGTCGGTCCCTCCCATCCCATGTTGTGGGAGTGGTTGGCGGAATGGCCGTCCTGGTTGTCCTCGCCGTTCGCCTCGTTGTGCTTGCCGTCATAGGAGACGGTGTCGGCGAGCGTGAAGCCGTCATGGGCGCTGAGCAGGTTGATCGAGGCGGTGGCGCCGCGGTCGGAATGGTTGAACTGCACGGCCGATCCGGTCAGGCGCTGCGAGACGTTGGCGATCATCCCCTCGTCGCCTTTCCAGTAGCGGCGCACGTCGTCGCGGTACTTGTCGTTCCACTCGCGGAACGGATGCGGGAAACCGCCGACCTGGTAGCCGCCGTCGCCGACATCCCAGGGCTCGGCGATCAGCTTGACGCCGGCGAGCACCGGGTCCTGCCGGATCGCATCGAAGAAGCCGCCGTCCCGGTCGAACTCGACATGGCGGGTGCGGCCGAGCGTGGAGGCGAGGTCGAAGCGGAAGCCGTCGACATGCATGACGCCGACCCAGTAGCGCAGGCTGTCGAGCACCATGCGCAACACCATCGGATGGGCGACATTGAGGGTGTTGCCGGTGCCGGTCGTGTCGTAGCTGTGGCGCTTGTCCTCCGGCGACAGGCGGTAGTAGCTGAGGTTGTCGAGCCCGCGGAAGCTCAAGGTCGGGCCGCGCTCCGAACCCTCGGCGGTGTGGTTGTAGACCACGTCCATGATCACTTCGATTCCCGCCGCATGGAAGCGCTTCACCATCGTCTTGAACTCGGTGATGCGGTCACCCGACATGAAGCGAGGCTGCGGCGCGAAGAAGCCGAGCGTCTGGTAGCCCCAGTAGTTTCTCAGGCCCTTGTCGAGAAGGTAGCGGTCATCGGGGAAATACTGGATCGGCAGCACTTCGACCGCCGTGATGCCGAGCTTCGTCAGGTGGTCGATGATCGGATCGGAACACATGCCGAGGAAGGTGCCGCGCAGCTCGTCGGGCACGTCGGGGTGCAGCATGGTCATGCCGCGCACATGTGCCTCGTAGATGATCGTGTCGGTCCAGGGCCGGCGGATCGCCTGGTCGCCGTCCCAGTCGAAGGTCGGGTCCTGGACGACGCCCTTGACCATGAACGGCGCGCTGTCGCGCTCGTCGAAGGAGAGGTCCGCCTCGGCCGCGCCGATCCGGTAGCCGTAGAGCGCATCGTCCCAGGCGAGCTCGCCGATCACCTGCTTGGCATAGGGATCCAGCAGCAGCTTGTTGGGGTTGAAGCGGTGGCCGGCGGACGGCTCGTAGAGGCCGTGCGCGCGGTAGCCGTAGACCGTGCCCGGCCCGAGGCCCGCGACATAGCCCGACCAGATGTCGCCCTCGCGCTTCGGCAGCGGCATGCGCGCCGTCTCCTCCTTGCCGTCGGGCGAGAACAGGCACAGGTCGACCTGCTCCGCATGGGCGGAAAAGACCGCGAAGTGCACGCCGTCACCCGTGAACTCGGCGCCCAGCTCGGGCTTGAGAAAGTCGAGTTCGGAAAAGGAAAAGGTCATCGTCGTCCCGCCCCATCGTTTGCTTGAATTCGGTGTCCGGCCCCAGGATTGGAGGCAGCCAGCGGCAGTGCCAGGCATGGAGGACGTCGCCGTGTCGTCAGTCCCCTCAGCCCTCGCCGGCCTGCTGGCGCGTCTCAGCAACGCGGCACCACCGCGAAAGTTCCGCGGCCGGATTTTTGCGATGCGGAACCTTTGCGGCAGCGCACCGTTTCGCAAACGATGCGGACTTCAGGAAAGACGGCATGGACTGGTCGGAACAGGGCAGACGCTGGGGCGCAACCTTTCTGGGCGACGGCCGCGTCCGGTTTCGCCTCTGGGCGCCCTCGCAGCCTTCGGTTTCCGTGGCGTTCGACGACCGGGACGTCGAGATGCGGCCCGTCGCCGACGGCTGGTTCGAGGCGGACGTCGCCGGCCTTGCGCACGGCACGGCCTACCGGTACCGGCTCGCCGACGGAACCTGCGTCGCAGATCCCGCCTCCGCCGCCCAGAGGGACGACGTCTTCGGGCCATCGCTCGTCATCGACCAGCAACGCTACCGGTGGCGGGACGACGGCTGGCGCGGCCGGCCCTGGCACGAGGCGGTGATCTACGAAGTCCATATCGGCACGTTCACGCCGGAAGGCACCTTCGGCGGCGCGATCGCGCGGCTCGACGGCCTCAAGGCGCTCGGCATCACCGCGATCGAGATCATGCCGGTGGCGCAGTTCTGCGGCCGGCACGGATGGGGATACGACGGCGTGCTCCACTATGCGCCGCACAATGCCTATGGCGGGGTCGAGGACCTGAAGGCGCTCGTGGACGCGGCGCACGCACGCGGCATCATGGTGTTCCTCGACGTCGTCTACAACCACTTCGGCCCGGAGGGCAATTTTCTTCCGCACTACGCCCCTTCCTTCTTTCACCCGGAGCGGCAGACGCCCTGGGGCGCGGCCATCGCCTACGAGCAGCCGGCCGTCAGGCGCTATTTCATCGAGAACGCGCTCCACTGGGTCGGAACGTTCCATTTCGACGGGCTGCGCCTGGATGCGACCGGGCAGATGGTCGACCCGAACGGCCGGCACATCCTGGAGGATATGGCGACCGCAATCCGCCATGCCTTTCCCGATCGCCACATCCATCTGATCACGGAGGATCCCGCCCATCCGGACCTCCTGCGCCGTGACCGGGACGGCCGTCCCCGCCTCTACACCGCCGCATGGAACCATGACCTGCACCATGTCCTGCACGTCGTGGCGACCGGCGAAGCGGCAGGCTACTTCGCCCCGTTCGCCGCTGCCCGGTGGACCGCGCTGGAGGCTGCCATCACCGGCCGGGTCCGCGCGTCCTCCACCGGCTCCGGCAATCTCGGCCCCACGGAACCGCTGCAGCCCTCGATGCAGGTCGCCTTCCTGCAGACGCACGACCAGGTCGGCAATCGGGCCTTCGGCGAGCGGCTCGCTGCGCTGACGGACGAGCGCGTCCTTCGCCAGATGACGGCGCTGCTGCTGCTGTCGCCCCAGGTGCCGCTGCTCTTCATGGGCGAGGAGCTTGGCGATGCCGGCCCCTTCCACTTCTTCATGGATCATGGCACGGCCACGTCGCAGGACCTGCACGAAAGCCGCCTGCGCGAGGCGGAGAATTTTGGCGGCGTCGCCGCGGGCGTCGTGGCCACGGACCTGCCGGATCCGCGCGACCCCGCCACCTTCGAGCGCTCCAGGCCGGACTGGTCGCGCGCCGACCACCCCGAGGGCCGGCGACAGGCAGAACTGGTGCGGGCGCTCATTGCCTTGCGACAGGCCCATGTTGCGCCGCTCGTTGCAAACTCCGCAGGTGTCGATGCGGAGGTGATACCGACAGCTCCCGGCGTGCTTGCGGTCGACTGGCGGTCCGGCACGACGGTACTCCGGCTCCGCGCGAATTTCCTCGACTGCGACTGCATCGCGCCGGGCGCGCCGGGAACCACCATCTTCGCAACGCCGGGCAGCAGCGGCGACAGCGGGGACCTGCCCGCACACGGCCTGCTCTTCGCGCTCGACCGGCAGCCCCGGAAGAAATGACTATCCGGTGAAGCACAGACTTCGCGACAAAAGACGGGAACTTTCCTCCTCTCCCGCCATTGGTGTGGCGGAAAGGCAGGATTTCATGATTCCATCCCATCAGAAACTGAACGTGCACTACGATCCGGCGAGCAGGACCGCGCTGCTCCAGTGCGGAAAGCGCAGCAAGGTGCTGCGGGATCTGCCGACCCGGCAGAGGGCGGAAGATGCGGCCCGCGCTTTCGCCTGCGACAACTGGGGCTATGTCGACCGGCAGGAAGACGATCTTCCGGACGGGCCTCACCCGGCAGGAACCGCCTGAACGACGCCCGCGCGCAGGTTCGCCCCGCTGCGTGGCGCAAGGCAGCCCCACGGTTTGCGGTGTTGCGCTTGGCAGTGTTGCGGTCGGCGTCCGGCGATGGCACAAGGCGGCATGGTGCCGGGCGACGCGACGAACTTGCAGGATTTCTTCCACCGGGAGGCGCACGCGGTCGCCCCGGACCTGATCGGCGCTGAGCTGACGATAGACGGCATCGGCGGGCTGATCGTGGAGACGGAGGCCTATGCGCCCGAGGACCCCGCCTCGCACAGCTTCCGCGGCGAGACGCTCCGCAACCGGGCGATGTTCGGCCCGCCCGCGCATGCCTATGTGTATCGATCCTACGGCATCCACTGGTGCCTGAACCTCGTCTGTCGGCCCGGCAGCGCCGTGCTGATCCGGGCGCTGGAGCCGACGGCGGGGATCGAAGACATGCAGGCGCGGCGGGCACTGGAAAACGTGCGGCTGCTCTGTTCCGGGCCGGGCCGCCTCTGCCAGGCGCTCGGCGTCACCGACGCGCTCGACGGACGGCCGGTCGACCGGCAGCCGTTCCATCTCGAGCTCCGCAAGGCGCCGGCAAGGGTCGGCGCCGGCGTCCGCATCGGCATCACCAAGGCGGTCGACCTGCCATGGCGGTTCGGCCTGCAGGGGTCGCCGTTCTTGAGCCGCAAGCTCTGACGGGCGCTGCCCGGCCGCATGGGCCGGTAAGGGAGCAGTGGCTGGTTGCGGGCGGGAGGCTACCTGACCTGGTCGAGCAGGCGCTTGCATTCCAGAAGATCGTAGAGCGCCTCCTGCAGGAGGGCACGGTCCTCCTTGCCGACGCTGCTCTTGCCGATCGAGATCTCCGGCGCGTCCTCGTTGCCGCCGCCGACGAAGGAGAAGAAGCGCCGGCTGGCCGGCGCCTTGGCGCGGCCGACGATCTGGTCGTCGTCGGCGGTCTTGGGCGCGGCCGGCTCCTCCTGGTTGGCGGCCGCCAGCGCCTCGACGGTCGCAAGATCGCCGCTCGCGATCGCCGCGACGAACTTGTTGCCGTTGTTCTTCAGGAGTTTCTGGACGCCCTTGATCGTGTAGCCGTGATCATAGAGCAGGTGACGGATGCCCTTCAGGAGCTCGACATCGTCGGGGCGGTAGTAGCGCCGCCCGCCGCCGCGCTTCATCGGCTTGATCTGCGAGAACCGCGTCTCCCAGAAGCGCAGCACATGCTGCGGCAGGTCGAGATCGTCCGCGACCTCACTGATGGTGCGGAAAGCGTCGGGGCTCTTCTCCATCGATACTCCTCACCGAAAAGGCAATTTCGACTCACGCTCCGGCAAACCGGCGAGTCTCAGCATTTCAGCGGGTTGTCGCCCTTTTTTCAAGCGGAGAATCGGAGCGTCCAAAGCCGATCGGCGATCAGGGCGCCGGCGCCTGCACCTTCTGCTTGGTCTTGCGGGCGGTGTGGGCCTTGAGAACGCGCTGCTTGAGCACGTTGGAGGCCTTGAAGGTCATGACGCGCCGCGGCGAGATCGGCACTTCCTCGCCCGTCTTCGGGTTGCGGCCGATGCGCTCGTTCTTGTCGCGCACCTGGAAGGTCGCAAAGGACGACAGCTTCACGCTCTCGCCACGGACGATGGCGTTGCAGATTTCATCGATCACGGTTTCGACGAGTTCAGCCGATTCTGTTCTGGAGAGACCGACCTTCCGAAAAACGGATTCGGCCAAATCTGCGCGTGTCACGGTTTTGCCGCTCATCTTCTCCCACCGTTTTCTTATTGAAAGCGCTTGCTTATCCGGCAAGAGTATTGCCCTTGCCCCTGTCGGTCAAGCACCGTTGAAGTAGGGGGCAAGGCCCCTTGCGCCTACCAGCGAAGCAGGACGGCGCCCCAGGTGAAACCGCCGCCCATCGCCTCCAGCAGCACGAGGTCGCCCTTCTTGATGCGACCGTCGGCTGCAGCGGACGCGAGCGCCAGCGGGATGGAGGCAGCGGACGTGTTTCCGTGCAGGTCGACGGTCACGACAACCTTTTCGAGCGGGATACCGAGCTTCTTGGCCGACCCATCGATGATGCGGCGGTTGGCCTGGTGCGGGACGAGCCAGTCGAGGTCGTCAATCTCAAGTCCGGTGGCATCGAACGCGGCGACGATCACGTCGGTGATCATGCCGACGGCATGCTTGAAGACCTCGCGGCCCTCCATACGCAAGTGCCCGACCGTGCCGGTGGTGGACGGCCCGCCGTCGACATAGAGCTTGTCGAGATGGGCGCCGTCGGAGCGCAGCTGCCCCGTCAGCACGCCGCGGTCGGCGACGGTCCCCTCGCCTTCCTGCGCCTCGAGCACGATCGCGCCCGCGCCGTCGCCGAAGAGCACACAGGTCGTGCGGTCGGTCCAGTCGAGAATGCGCGAGAAGGTCTCCGCGCCGATGACGAGCACCCTGCGCGCGATCCCGCCGCGGATATAGGCGTCGGCCGTGGTCACGCCGTAGACGAAGCCAGAGCACACGGCCTGGACGTCGAAGGCAAAGCCGTGATGCATGCCGAGCCGGTTCTGGATGTTGACGGCGGTGGCCGGGAAGGTGTTGTCCGGGGTGGAGGTGGCGACGATGATCAGGTCGATGTCGGCAGCCGTCATCCCCGCGCGGTCCAGCGCCTCGCGCGCCGCCGCCTCGCCGAGCGAAGCCGTGGTCTCGCCTTCTCCCGCGATGTAGCGCTGGCGGATGCCGGTCCGCTGCACGATCCATTCGTCGGACGTGTCGACCATGCTCTCCAGCCCACGATTGGTGAGCACCCGCTTCGGAAGTGCCGTCCCGAAACCGCGAACCACTGAACGGATCATCTTAATTCCTATATCCCGTCGCTCATGCTGCCGGCCGCGCCTTCGACGGGTCTGTCTGCATGATATCTCTTGAGGTCTTCTTCTATCTTTTCCTTCAGCCCGTTGCGGGCCATGTCATACCCGACGTCGACCGCCGCCGCGAAGCCCTCGGCGTCGGTGCCGCCATGGCTCTTGATGACGATGCCGTTCAGGCCGAGGAACACGCCGCCGTTGACCTTGCGCGGATCCATCTTCTCGCGCACGCGGTCGAAGGCGCTCTTGGCGAGGATGTAGCCGAGCTTGGCCATCCAGGTCCTGGACATCGCGGCGCGCAGGTATTCTGCGATCTGCCGCGCCGTGCCTTCGGCCGCCTTCAGCGCGATGTTGCCGGCAAAGCCTTCGGTGACGACCACATCGACCGTGCCGCGGCCGATGTCGTCGCCTTCGACGAAGCCATAATAGTCGATCGTGTCAAAATTGGCCTCGCGGATCAGCTGGCCGGCGGCCTTGACCTCTTCCTGGCCCTTGATCTCCTCGACGCCGACGTTCAGCAGGCCGAGCGTCGGGCGCTCGATCTCGAACAGCGCGCGCGCCATCGCCCCGCCCATCAGCGCGAAGTCGAACAGCTGGTTGGCGTCGGCCCCGATCGTGGCGCCGATGTCGAGCACGATGCTCTCGCCCTTCAGCGTCGGCCAGATGCCGGCGATCGCCGGCCGTTCGATATCGGCCATCATGCGCAGGCAGAACTTCGCCATCGCCATCAGCGCGCCGGTGTTGCCGGCGGAGACGGCGACGTCGGCGTCCCCCTTCGCGACCGCGTCGAGCGCCATCCACATCGAGGACTTGTTGCGGCCGCGGCGCAGCGCCTGGCTCGGCTTCTCGTCCATCGCGATCGCGACTTCGCAATCGGTGAAGGTGCTTGCGTCCTTCAGCTTCGGATAGCTTTCAAGCAGCGGCAGGCATTGGGAAGCGATGCCGAACAGGCAGAAACGAATGTCGGGGTGACGTTCGAGCGCCTTGGCTATGCCAGGGATGACGACCTGCGGGCCGTAATCGCCACCCATGACATCGACAGAAATTCTGACCACGCGAGTCCAGTCCTTGTTCTCCAGCCCCGGGGGCGGAATTTTCGGTCAAAATACCGCTTTTCATCCGGGTGACAACTGAATTGTCTTAGGGCCGAAAGCCCATTCAGCTCTTTTTCCAATCCTTTAAAGCGGCAAACGGCGACGGTTTTGCATCATCGGCCTCCGTGCTCTCCACATGCGCGGAAAAGGCCGCCCCGTCCTTGCGCGGATAGGGATCGATGGCCATGGCCGCATATTCGGCGGCGACGGCGCCGACGTCGATCGTGTCGCCGTGGAAGATCTCGGGGCTGTCGGGCCCGTCCGGGTCGAGCAGCATCTCGCCGGTGTCGCTCAGCGGCGCACGCGCCAGCTTGGAGCCCTCCGGCACGAAGATCGCGTCGATCGGCTCGTCGATCGTCGATGCGACCGGCTCCAGGGTGACGACGCAGGTCTGCACGATCTCGGTCGCGACCCTGCCCTTCAGCCTGACGCCGTCCTTCTTCCAGCGCCGGATCTCGAACTCGGCCGCAAAGCCCTTGACCTCCAAGACATCCCACTGGCCGGCCAGCAGGCGGCATTCCGCAGCATCGGCGGCGATCTTCACCGTCACCGGGTTGGCCGAGATGTGCCCCACCTTGACGGGATAGGAGAAGGGTTGGTCTTCGCTCTTCTTCATGGTCTTTTTCCTCAGCCGGCGTCCCGTCTCAGACGGCGCCACCTGCCGGAGGCAGCCTTGCCTCCCCGGTTTCGATGACGGCTTCATCCAATGCCGTCAGATGCGTTTCGGCGGCAAAGAGATAGCGGGCGAGATCGTGCATGTCGGCGCCGCCCTCGCCTTCCTCCGGATAGATATTGCGTTTCAGCGCCTGCGCAAGGGCCGCCTCGTCGCCGCCATCGAGCGCCGCCGCATAGGCCTCCAGCCGCCCGTAGAAGCGGCCGGCGAGCTTCTTCATCCGCTTGGGCACGCCGACGTCGCTGATGCCGAGCTCGCGGATCGAGTGATCGATGTCCTGGAAGAAGGCGTCGACGATCTGCTGGGCGATCTCCTGGCCGGAGGTGGCCGAGGCGCGGGTGCGGCGGAAATAGAGAATCATCACCGCCGACAGCATTTCCAGCCGCCCCATCACCGTGTCGGGAACGCCGAGCGCTTCATAGAGGTAAGGCTGCCGGGCAGCCGCCGTCAGGTGGGCGTACTGGCGCTCGACGATGCGCTGGTTCGCGTTTTTTTTCCTGAGCAGGCCAAAAATCATCATAACGCCCAGTTTTGGCTGATTGAAGAAGCGAGCGCTGCCAGTGTCGTGTTGCATGACAGCCGAAGCTGGTTTACCGAAGCATCCACGAATTGCAATGGCTTGAGGGCCATCTTAGCCTCAAGGGGATTGTCGTTGAAGAGACGCTATTTTGGGACTGACATGAATTTGCTCCGCAGCACCACCATTGCCCTGATCCTTTCCTCCACCGTGCTTGCCGGCTGCCAGACAGGCGAGATCCTGAACCAGGGCTATGTGGTCGACGAGCAGACGCTCGCGCTTGCCCCGGTCGGCTCGTCGCGCGAGCAGGTGCTGTTGTCGCTCGGCACGCCCTCCACGACGGCGACCTTCGATACGGAGGTGTTCTACTACATCTCGCAGAAGCGGTCGCGCCCGGTCGCCTTCATGAAGCCGAAGCTGATCGAGCAGAGCATCCTGGCCGTCTACTTCAACAAGGACGGCAATGTCGATCGCCTGGCGAACTACACGATGAAGGACGGCGTGCCGTTCGACATGATCTCGCGCACCACGCCGACCGGCGGCGTCGAGCAGACCTTCCTCGGCCAGCTGCTGAAGGGCGGCGCGGACCCGAACACGGCGATCCGCAACGCGCTCAGCCAGCCGCAGTAACGGCGTCACCACCGCATGCAGAAAGGCCGCGAAGCTTGCGCTCCGCGGCCTTTTTCGTTCACGGCTCGCCGTTCGCTCAGGCGAGGACCGCCAGGAGCAGCAGCGCCACGATGTTGGTGATCTTGATCGCCGGGTTCACCGCGGGGCCAGCCGTGTCCTTGTAGGGGTCGCCGACCGTGTCGCCGGTGACGGAGGCCTTGTGCGCCTCCGAGCCCTTCATGTGGCGGTGGCCGTCCTTGTCGACGAAGCCGTCCTCGAAGCTCTTCTTGGCGTTGTCCCAGGCCCCGCCCCCGGACGTCATCGAGATCGCCACGAACAGGCCGTTGACGATGACGCCGAGCAGCGAGGCGCCGAGCGCCGCGAAGGCCGAGGCCTTGGAACCGGAGATCAGGAGCACGCCGAAATAGACGACGAGCGGCGCCAGCACCGGCAGGAGCGAGGGCACGATCATCTCGCGGATCGCCGCCTTCGTCAGAAGGTCGACGGCGCGGCCGTAGTTCGGCTTGTCCGTGCCCTGCATGATGCCGGGCTTCTCCTTGAACTGCTTGCGCACCTCCTCGACGATCGAGCCGGCGGCGCGGCCGACGGCGGTCATGGCGATGCCGCCGAAGAGATAGGGGATGAGCCCGCCGAAGATCAGACCCGCCACCACGTAGGGGTTGGAGAGGTCGAAGGAGATCTCGCCGATCCCGGCAAAGTACGGGTAGCGGTCCGCATTGGCGGCGAAGTAGGCCAGGTCGTTCGAATAGGCGGCGAACAGCACCAGCGCGCCGAGGCCGGCCGAACCGATCGCGTAGCCCTTGGTGACGGCCTTGGTGGTGTTGCCGACCGCATCGAGCGCATCCGTCGACTTGCGCACCTCCGGCGGCAGGTGCGACATCTCGGCGATCCCGCCTGCATTGTCGGTCACCGGGCCGAAGGCGTCGAGCGCCACGATCATGCCGGCGAGGCCGAGCATGGCGGTAACCGCGATGCCGGTGCCGAACAGGCCGGCGAGCTGGTAGGTGGCGATGATGCCGCCGACGATGACGATCGCCGGCAGCGCGGTCGATTCCAGCGAGACGGCGAGGCCCTGGATGACGTTGGTGCCGTGGCCGGTGACGGACGCCTGGGCGATCGAGTTGACCGGGCGCTTGTTGGTGCCGGTGTAGTACTCGGTGATGACCACGATCAGGGCGGTGACGACGAGGCCGAGCAGGCCGCAGACGAACAGGTTCGC
Organism: Mycoplana sp. MJR14; assembly: GCF_029210525.1. NCBI lineage: Bacteria > Pseudomonadati > Pseudomonadota > Alphaproteobacteria > Hyphomicrobiales > Rhizobiaceae > Mycoplana > Mycoplana sp. MJR14. Next base: position 34,095 of record NZ_JARGEO010000015.1, on the reverse strand, counting down.
ACCCGTGACGTCGACGCCGCCGCCCATGCCGATCGAGCCCCAGCCGATCGTCAGCGAGGTCGCCGCCGCAAGGCCGAGGATCGACAGCAGGCCGGTGGCGATCAGCCCCTTGTAGAGCGCGCCCATGATCGAGCTCTTGGTGCCGAGCTTGACGAAGAAGGTGCCGATGATCGAGGTGATGACGCAGGCCGCGCAGATCGCCAGCGGATAGGTCATCGCCGCCGCCAGCACCGGCGTGCCGGCAAAGAAGATCGCCGCCAGCACCATGGTCGCCACGACGGAGACCGCATAGGTCTCGAACAGGTCGGCCGCCATGCCGGCGCAGTCGCCGACATTGTCGCCGACGTTGTCGGCGATGGTCGCCGGGTTGCGCGGGTCGTCCTCGGGAATGCCGGCCTCGACCTTGCCGACGAGGTCGCCGCCGACGTCCGCACCCTTGGTGAAGATGCCGCCGCCGAGACGGGCGAAGATGGAGATGAGCGAGGCGCCGAAGCCGAGCGCCACGAGCGAATCGATGACCTCGCGGGAGGCCGGATCATGGCCGAGGACCGCCGTCAGGTAGTAGTAGTAGATCGACACGCCGAGAAGGGCGAGGCCGGCGACCAGCATGCCGGTGATCGCGCCGGACTTGAAGGCGATCTCGAGGCCGGCCGCAAGGCTGACCGACGACGCCTGCGCCGTGCGGACGTTGGCACGGACGGAGACGTGCATGCCGATGAAGCCGGCCGCACCGGAAAGCACCGCGCCGATCAGGAAGCCGACCGCGGCGGTGGACGACAGAAGAAGCCAGGCGGCGATGAACACGACGACGCCGACGAATGCGATGGTCTTGTACTGGCGGGTGAGATAGGCCTGCGCCCCCTCCCGGATATAGCCTGCAATTTCCTGCATGCGGGCGTTCCCCTGATCGGCGGCAAGCACCGACCGCGTCGCCCAGATGGCATAGACCACCGAGAGCAACCCGCATGCGATAACGCCCAACAATATGGCCATTTCGCTATTTCCTCCTGTGAAGCCGCAGGTCCCAGCGCTGCGGCCATAAAAAACGCCAGCGGCCCGCTTGCCTCCTCACAAAACGGGCGGTTGACGACAGGGGGCAGAGTGCAAGTGCGAATCGCCCGCGTCAAGACGCAGCCGCCAGATCACATTGATCGGCGTGGCTTATCCTCCTGAACGCTTCGGATCAGCGGGCGTGCGGCCGGGCGCGGTAGAGCAGCATCAGAACGAGGAGCAGGCTGACGCCCGTCACCGGCCAGAAGACGAGGTTGATGGTCTGCCAGCCGTAGGCGTTGAAGACCTTGCCGGAGGAGAAGGAGGCGAGCGCGACGGTGCCGAACAGCACGATGTCGTGGAAGCCCTGGACCTTGTCGGCCTCATGCGGGCGATAGCTGGAGGCGACGATCGTGGTGGAGCCGATGAAGCCGAAATTCCAGCCGATGCCGAGCAGGATCAGCGCGCCCCAGAAATTCCAGAGCGCGATGCCCATATGGGCGATCGCCGCACAGGCCATCAGGATCAGTAGGCCGGCCGCGACCACCTTCTCGCTGCCGAAGCGGTTGATCAGCATGCCGGTGAAGAAGCTCGGCGCGAACATGGCGAGCACGTGCCACTGGATGCCGAGGGTGGCGAGTTCCGGCGAGAAGCCGCAGCCGATCACCATGGCGAGCGGCGCGCCGGTCATCATGAAGGTCATCAGCGCATAGGTGGCGATGCCGCAGACCATGCCGGTCAGGAATCGCTGGGTGAGCACGATCTCGGCGAGCGGGCGAACGGCTTCGGCATGCCCTGCCCGCGATGCCGACATCGCCGGCAGCCGCAGCATCAGAAACAGCACGATCGCCGCCAGCGACAACGGCACCAGCGCCACGAAGGCGCCGGCAAACAGCACCGGCTCGAACAGGTCCTTGGTGAAGATCACGAGTTGCGGACCGAGAACGGCGGAGACGACGCCGCCGGCGAGGATCCAGGAAATCGCGCGCGGCTTGTAGAACGACGGCGAGGCATCGGCCGCGGCAAAGCGGATCTTCTGGGTGAAGCCGGCGGAAATACCGATCATCAGGAAGCCGGCGGCCATCAGCCAGAAATCGGAGCGGAACAGCGCGATCGCCGCGAGCAGGCCGCCGGAGGCTCCCAGCAGGGCGCCGGCGATGAAACCGTTGGCGCGGCCGAGGGCGCGCGCGAGGATCGCAACGAGCATCGCGCCGAGCGCCACGCCGATGTTGAAGCCGGTCAGGGGGGCGGTTGCGAGCGACTTGTCGTCGCCGAGCATCTGGTAGCCGGCAAGGCCGCCCACGGAAAAGACGATCGGCCCGGACGAGGCGAGGATCGCCTGGGCCGCGGCCAGCAGGAAGACGTTGCGGCGCGCTGCGGATAGTTCACGCTCCAGTCCTTCCACCGCCACCGTCATCGCGGGCTCCTATGCCTTGCGTTCGCCGCGGACCTGCTTGGCAATGCGGTCCAGAACCGCGTTGACGAGCTTCGGTTCGTCGTCCTCGAAGAACGCCTTGGCGATCTCGACATATTCGGTGACGATCACGGCGACGGGCACGTCCTTGCGCTCGAGGATTTCGAAGACGCCGGCGCGCAGGATGGCGCGCACGGTGGCATCCAGCCGCGACAGCGCCCAGTCGTCCTGCAGCGCGCCGCCGATCAGGGGATCGAGCTTGCGCTGGTCGCGCACGACGCCGGAGACGATCGAGCGGAACCAGGCGGGGTCCGCCTTCAGATAGGTCTCGCCGTCGATCTCCTGGCCGAGGCGATGCGCCTCGAATTCGGCGACGATCTCGAGGACGCCCGCGCCGCTGATGTCCATCTGGTAGAGCGCCTGAACGGCGGCCAGGCGGGCAGCCCCGCGCTGGTTTGCCTGTCTTACCGGCTGGTCCGATTTGTCCTTGGTCACGATACGCCGCCCAGTTTCTTCTTCAGTTCGATCATCTTCAGGGCCGCGCGCGCGGCAAAGCCGCCCTTGTCGCCCTCCGAGCGGCGGGCGCGCGCCCAGGCCTGCTCGTCGTTCTCGACCGTGAGGATGCCGTTGCCGATCGGCAGGCTCTCGCTGACGGTCAGGTCCATGATGGCACGGCAGGACTCGTTGGCAACGATGTCGAAATGGTAGGTCTCGCCGCGGATGACCATGCCCAGCGCCACGAAGCCGTCATATTCCGTGCCGCCGTAGTCCATGCCGTCGAGCGCCATGGAGATCGCGCCCGGGATCTCGAGCGCGCCCGGAACGGTCACCACGTCGTAGGTCGCGCCGGCCGCATCGAGCGCCGCCTTGGCGCCGTCGAGCAGGGCGTCGGACATGTCGTCGTAGAAGCGCGCCTCGACGATGAGGAGATGTGGGTTTTCAGCATTTGCCATGGGTCACCCGAAACGTTGGAAGAGTGGCGCGCGCATCGTCGCGGCAGAGGCGCGGTCAAACCATGCCGGACGGGCGATGGCAAGGAAATTCGCACATATCTGTGCAAATCGCGCAATCCGTGCGCATTGTGGCGCCGTCGCGATCCAGGCCGACGCGCCGATCGCGATCGCGGATTTCGGGGCGAAGGCATCACAGCCCCCACCGGAGGAAACAGGCATGGCCAAGACACCGAAACCGATCGTCAACCCGGGCCGGGCGACGCTCGATCACTGGACGAAGGGCAGCCTCTACGAATCGCGCGACATCGCGTTCGGCAGGCTGCTAGGACTGAAGGACCTCGGGATCGGCTACAGCGAGGTGCCGCCCGGCAAGTCCGGCTGTCCGTTCCACAACCACCACGTGGAGGAAGAGCTGTTCATCATCCTGGAGGGCACCGGCACCTACCGCTTCGGCAGTGCCCGCCACGAGGTCGGCCCCGGAGACGTGCTCGGCGCGCCGGCCGGCGGGCCGGATACGGCGCATCATCTGATCAATACCGGCGACGTGCCGCTGAAATACCTGTCGATCTCGACCATGGCGGCGACGGAGATCTGCGAGTATCCGGATTCCGGCAAGTTTCTCGCCAAGACCCGGACGGTGGCCGGCGGGCCTGCGGATTTCCGCTACATCGGACGGACGGAGACCGCCGTCGACTATTGGGAGGGCGAGCCGGGGGCGGACGAGGCGTAGGACGGACGCTTCGCCAGCCGCAAACGCATGAACAGCCGCGGTCCGCGGCTGTTCTCGGGGTCGGACTGGCTCCCGCCGAGGGAGCCCTCTATCGGTTCAGGCGAGTGTCCTGGCGCGCTCGGCCAGCCGCTCATGCGCATCGCCGATCGGGTCGTCGACCTTGGCGAACGGCATCACCACCGAACGAAGCAGCGCCTGGAGATGATCGCGGCCGCGCTGGTGAACGACCGGGGCGAAGGACGCCATGGTGAGCGTGGCCGCATCCGGCATGATCCTCGTCACTTCGGCGAAGTTCGAGAAGATCTCGTAGTTCGCGGCCTCGATGCGGAAGGTCTCGACCGGCGCGCCCTCGGCGAGCACGACCTCGTGGCTGTCCAGCAGGATGTGGAAATAGTCGGCCGTATCCTGCCCCTTCGGCATTGCCGGAGCGATCGAACGGCCGTTGGCCAGGTCCTTGGCCTGCATCAGCACGCCGTCCACATGCAGGTGGTGGTAGGGCGACAGATACAGATCCCTCGTCGGGACACCGTCTGCGAGCGCGCCGCGGGCGATGCGGACCGGCATCACGTCGCGCGTCCATGCGGCGCCGGTGCGCTTGAAGGTCTGCCGGCCGATCCAGCGAACGGGCATGCTCTTGCCGGTCACCGTCGTCACACGATCGCCGACACGAAGGTTTTCGATGAGGACTTCGCCTTTCGGGGTCGCAATCGCCGTGCCGCGCAGGAAACAGCGCGGTCCCCAGCCCGGCTTGCCATTGCGTCCGCGATGGGCGAGCGCGCTGCCGGGAAGGATGCCGGATGCCAGAACGCCGATGGCCGCGACCTTTGCCCCTGCCGCCGCTGCGGCGCCGAGGAAGTTGCGCCGCGTCCTGTTCAGGCCGGAGCCCCGCTTACGACTTGTAGACATAGTAATCTCCCTGCCTCTCACGATCCGCTACCGTACACAGCACATCCTGCCGCAATCAGGGATGTTAAGGAACATGCGTCCCGCATGCCCCCCGCCCCAACTACGGCGAAGCCGGTTGCAGCGGAGGAGGTAGGGATACGCCTTTGGGAGGCAGGGGTAGAGCGAAGGTGATAGCCGGGAGCGGGCTCCAGACCTCGAACGAACGATCTAGCTCGTCCGGGCGGCCGGAAACTCGGCAAGTCGGGCGGCATAGCGGGCCATGGTGTCGGCCTCGAAGTTGACGAAGTCGCCGACCCGGCGCTCGCCCCATGTCGTCACCTCCAGCGTGTGCCGGATCAGCAGGACGTCGAAGACGTCGCCGTCGACGCTGTTGACCGTCAGCGAGGTACCGTCGAGCGCGACCGAGCCCTTCGGCGCGACGAAGCGTTCGAGGCCGGCGGGGGCGCGCAGCGTGTAGCGGGTGGCATCGCCCTCGGCCTCGACGGACAGGATCTCCGCCTTGCCGTCGACATGGCCGGAGACGAGGTGGCCGCCCAGCTCGTCGCCGATCTTCAGCGAGCGCTCGAGGTTGATGCGGCTGCCGGCCGTCCAGCTTCCGATCGTGGTCAGCCGCAGCGCCTCCTCCCAGGCCTCGACCTCGTACCAGCGTTCGTTCGAGCCCGGCTCGGGAAGCGCCGTCACCGTCAGGCAGGTGCCGGCATGGGAGATGGAGGCGCCCATGTCGATCGTCGCGGGGTCATAGGCGGTTCCGACGCGCAGCCGGACGCCCTCGTTCATCGGTTCGACGCGCTCGACGGTGCCGACATCCGTTACGATTCCAGTGAACATGACAAATCTCTCTCGTATTCTTCGAAATGGTCGGGACCGAGCGCCAGACTGCGCACCAGCGAAAAGCCGGCAGGCGCCACTCCCGGTACAAGTGGGGATCGGACCCCGCCTTCGCCAACCGGCACCGCACCCCGGTAGAGATGAATGCGATCGACCAGGCCCGCTTCGAGGAAGCTCGCGGCAACGGTGGCGCCGCCCTCGACGAGAAGGGAGGAGATGTCGCGCGATGCCAGCCCCTGCAGGAGCACGTGCAGCTTGCGCGGGTCGCACTGCAGCACCTCGACGCCGGCCTCGTCCAGCACCGAACGCCGGGCGAGAAACGCCTTGTCGGTGACATCGTCGAACCGCGGCGGCTCCGCCGCCACCGCGATCACCGGCACCGCGCGCGCCGAAAGCGCCAGCTTGCCGTAGGGCGGCAGCCTCAGGTCGTGATCGAGGACGATGCGGATCGGGGAGCGGTCCGCAAGGCCCGGCAGGCGGCAGGTCAGTTCCGGATCGTCCGCCCTGGCCGTGCCGATGCCGACCAGGATGGCATCGCTCTGGGCGCGCAGGACCTGGACCTGGCCGCGCGCCACGGGGCCGGTGATGGCCACCTGCCCGGCGCCGAGCCGGCCGATCATGCCATCGGGCGAAACGGCAAGCTTGAGCGTGACATGCGGGCGTTTCTTGACCTGGCGCGTGAGATAGGCGGCAAGCGCCCGGCGGCCCTCGACCTCCAGGACGCCGGTCCGAACGGCGATGCCGGCCGCCTGAAGCATCGCAAGCCCCCTGCCGGAGACGCGCTCATCGGGATCGGTGACGGATACGACGATCCGCGCGACGCCGGCCTCGATCAGCGCATCGGCGCAGGGCGGCGTCCGGCCGTGATGGGAGCAGGGTTCGAGGCTCACATAGGCGGTGGCGCCGCGCGCCCCCTCGCCTGCCGCCGCAAGCGCGATGCGCTCGGCATGCGGGCGGCCGCCGACGTCGGTGACGCCTGTGGCGAGCACGGTGCCGTCCTTCACCAGCAGGCAGCCGACGGAGGGATTGGTGCCGGTGCGGCCGAGATTGCGCAGGCTCAGCCGGATCGCGGCGGCCATGAAGCGCTGGTCTTCCGCCGCATCCGTCATGCTCAGCCCTCGTCTCCGGGGTCGCGCGCGATCTTGGCGGCGACCTCGGATAGTGTCTTTTCGAAGTCGTCGACGTGGGAGAAGTCGCGGTAGACGGAGGCGTAGCGGACGAAGGCCACGTCATCCAGCGCCTTCAGCGCCTCCAGAACCTGCAGGCCGATCTGCTCGGAGGAAATCTCGGTCTCGCCCGAGCTCTCCAGCCTGCGGACGATGCCCGAGACCGCGCGCTCGATCCGGTCGCGGTCGACCGGGCGCTTGCGCAACGCGATCTCGAACGACTTCATCAGCTTCTCGCGCTCGAAGGGGGCCTTCCTGCCCGTCTTCTTCAGCACCATCAGCTCGCGCAGCTGCACCCGCTCGAAGGTGGTGAAGCGGCCGCCGCAATCCGGGCAGATGCGGCGACGCCGGATGGCGGCCCCGTCCTCTGCAGGACGGGAATCCTTCACCTGGGTATCTTCCGAGGCGCAATAGGGGCAGCGCATGCTCGTCCTTACATGTAGGGATACATGGGGAAGCGGTCGGTCAGCTTGACCACCTTCTCCCGGACCGCTGCCTCGACGGTGGCGTTGCCCTCGTCGGAGTTGGCGACCTTCAGGCCATCCAGGACCTCGACGATCAGGTTGCCGATCTCCTTGAACTCGGCCTCCTTGAAGCCGCGGGTGGTGCCGGCCGGCGTGCCGAGGCGGATGCCGGAGGTGACGAAGGGCTTCTCGGGGTCGAAGGGGATGCCGTTCTTGTTGCAGGTGATGTAGCCGCGACCGAGCGCTGCCTCGGCGCGCTTGCCGGTGGCATTCTTCTTGCGCAGGTCGACCAGCATCAGGTGGTTGTCGGTGCCGCCGGAGACGATGTCGAGGCCGCCGGCGATCAGCGTCTCGGCCAGCGCCTTGGCGTTCTTGACGATCTGGGCGGCGTAGTCCTTGAACTCGGGCTTCAGCGCCTCGCCGAAGGCCACCGCCTTGGCGGCGATGATGTGCATCAGCGGGCCGCCCTGCAGGCCCGGGAAGACGGCCGAGTTGATCTTCTTGGCGATGTCCTCGTCATTGGTCAGCACGACGCCGCCGCGCGGGCCGCGCAGCGACTTGTGGGTCGTGGTGGTGGCGACGTGGCAATGCGGGAACGGCGAGGGATGCTGGCCGCCGGCGACGAGGCCGGCGATATGGGCCATGTCGACCATCAGGTAGGCGCCGACCGAATCGGCGATCTCGCGGAAGCGCTTCCAGTCCCAGATGCGCGAATAGGCGGTGCCGCCGGCGATGATCAGCTTCGGCTTGTGCTGCTCGGCCTTGCGCGCCACGTCTTCCATGTCGAGCAGGTTGTCGCCCTCGCGCACGCCGTAGGAGACGACGTTGAACCACTTGCCGGACATGTTGACCGGCGAACCGTGCGTCAGGTGGCCGCCCGAGTTGAGGTCGAGGCCCATGAAGGTGTCGCCGGGCTGCAGCAGCGCCAGGAACACCGCCTGGTTCATCTGCGAGCCGGAGTTCGGCTGGACGTTGGCGAAGTTGACGCCGAACAGCGTCTTGGCACGCTCGATCGCCAGTTCCTCGGCGATGTCGACATACTGGCAGCCGCCGTAGTAGCGCTTGCCCGGATAGCCCTCGGCGTACTTGTTGGTCATGATCGAGCCCTGGGCCTCGAGCACGGCGCGCGAGACGATGTTCTCTGACGCGATCAGTTCGATCTCATGGCGCTGGCGGCCGAGTTCCTTCTGGATCGCGCCGAAGATGTCCGGATCGGTATCGGCAAGCGAGCGGGAGAAGAATGCTTCGGTGTTGGAAGAAAGGCTCATCCTCGAGGCTCCTGTAAGACGGTGGCACGGTGTTTATCGTCCTCGCATGGCAAGGGCAATATCCGCTGTGCCGATTGCGGCATTTCCAGCCTGGCTTTGAAATAAATACGACACGCGTAGCCCTGCGGAACGGAAAAGGCCGCGCAACCTTCCGATTGCACGGCCCTGAAAAATCGTGACACTTCGCGCCTATTGCGGCAGGAAGTCCTGCTCCACCGAACCGGCGGCCTGTTCGACGCCGATATTGGTCTGCAGGGCCAGTTCGGCCGCCCCGTCGAGCTCGTAGATGTCGTCGCGGAACTGCACCACGCGGTCCGTCGCCGACCAGGCGGTGACGTAGACGATGTAGACGGGCACTTCCTCGGTGAGCTTGATCGGCGTGTTCTGGCGCGTGGAGATGACGCGCTCGATCTCCTGGCGCGACCAGCCGGGCGTGTCGCGCAGCAGCCAGGTGACGAGGTCGCGGACGTTCTGGACGCGGACGCAGCCGGAGGACTCGAAGCGCATCAGCTTGTTGAACAGGCCCTGCGACGGCGTGTCGTGCATGTACTCGTTGTTGGGATTGTGGAAGTTGATCTTGGTCGAGGCCATGGCGTTGATCTTGCCCGGGTCCTGACGGAACATCAGGTTCGGCGCCTTGTCGGCGAACCAGTCGATCGTCTCCGGCGCCACCTCGTTGCCCTTGCCGTCGATGAGGCGGATCGAGTTGCGCGTCAGGTAGGTCGGATCCTTGCGCATCAGGGGCACGATGTCCTTCTCGACGATCGAGCGCGGCGCGGTCCAGTACGGGTTCAGGATGACTTCGTAGATCTTGGAATTGATGGCGTGCGTCGGCCGGTCGATCTTGCCGACGATGGCGGCGTGGCGGAGTGCGACGCGGTTGTTCTCGACAGCCTCGATATAGGCGGCCGGAATGTTCACCATCACGAAGCGGTGGCCGAGGTCGCCGGACATGGCCTGGATGCGGACGAGATTGGTCCGCAGCTGGCCGAGGCGGATGTCGGCGGACACGTTCATCGCCTTCAGCGTGTATTCGCCGAGCACGCCGTCCGCCGGCAGGCCGTGCCGGGCCTGAAAGCGCTTGACCGCGCCATCGACGTAGGAATCGTAGGCGTTCGAGATGCCGGCGGAGCGCGGCAGGTCGCCCGAGATGATCAGGCGCTGGCGCAACTGCTGGACGGAGGGATCGCTGACGCCGAGCTCGAGCTTCTGCGGGGCGTTGACCATCGGCCAGCCGCCACCGGAAACGATGTTCTGGTAGTCGTAGATCGCCTGCTGGATATGGCCGGCCGAACCGGGGCCGAAGATCGGATTGTTGGAGACGACGGCGGTCGCCGTGCGCGACGCCTTGGCGTCGAACTGGTCGTCCCAGTTGCCCCGCCCGTTGGCGTTGAGGATGTCGTCGATCGCGGTCTGGGCGGCGGCCGATCCGGCAACGGCGGCAGCACCGGCGGATGCTGCCGTACGCAGGAAGGCGCGGCGCGAAAACACATCAATTCCGATCTTGCGAGACATCTATCCTACCATTCTCTGCCCGGCCGCAAACGGCCATCGCCCGTGCGAATCTTGCGCCAGAAGGCCCATATCCCACGGAACCTAATACGAACAGGGTTAACAAACGGAAACCGGCCATGCGGAACATGCATGGCTTCAGCCGCCTTCTCGCTGTCACAGTAATATGGCCAAAGCGTGTCTGGCACGGACACCGCCATGTGACCGAGGCGTGATCGCAGGGACTTCCGCGCCGCCCCTGCCTTCCGGGCCATCGTTCAATTCATCGATTGCCATTTTAGGAATGTGTGAAATATTGTCCGGGCACGGCTTTCATATCATTCGCTCGCGAGAGCAGATCGATGACCATAGATCGCCCCTCTCCCACACCCTATACCGACCTGCCGCCGTCCCGATACTGGCGCAGCGCCGTTGCGGAAAAGCACCCGCTGGACATGGACGAGCTGTTTTCGCCGAAGTTCCGCATCGGCCCGGAGGAGCGGATCGCCGTTGCGGGCAGCTGCTTTGCCCAGCACGTCGGCCGCGCCTTGCGATCGAACGGCTTTTCCGTCCTCGACGAGGAGCCGGCGCCGAACGGCCTGGAAACCGAGGTCGCCGAAACCTTCGGCTACGGCATCTATTCGGCGCGGTACGGCAACATCTACACCGCCAGGCAGCTCGTGCAGCTGCTGAAGGACTGCGCCTCGGGCACCGTCCGCGAAACCGACTTCTGGATCCGCGGCAATCGCTACTACGATGCGCTGCGCCCCTCGGTGGAGCCGGAGGGACTGGGGAGCCTCGAAGAAGCGGTGGCGCACCGCCGGCAGCACCTGCGCAAGGTCAAGGCCATGCTGGGGAAGACCGACGTCTTCATCTTCACGCTGGGCCTGACGGAAGCCTGGCAGGACATCGCCACCGGCATCGTCTATCCGAGCTGCCCCGGCGTCATCGCCGGCAGGTTCGACCCCGAAAAGCATGCCTTCAAGAACTTCGATGTCGAAGAGGTCATGCAGGACATGATCGAGGCGAGAAGCCTGTTCAAGGCGATCAACCCGGCCATGCGTTTCCTGTTCACCGTCTCGCCGGTGCCCCTGACGGCGACGGCGTCCGGCCAGAACGTCCTCGTCGCTACCACCTACTCCAAGTCGGTCCTGCGCGCGGTCTGCGGCGCGCTCTACGGCAAGTTCGAGGATGTCGACTATTTCCCCTCCTACGAGATCATCGTCTCCCCCTCCACGCGCGGCTTCTTCTACGAGCCGAACATGCGTTCGGTGAACCGGCACGGCGTCGACCACGTCATGCGGACCTTCCTGACGGCGCAGGGAGTTGAGACGGCCGGCAGGGGCAAGCGCGCCGGCGGCCAGGGCAAGAAAGCCAATGGCAAGGCACCGGCGCGCAAGGACGACGTCGTCTGCGAAGAGGCGCTGCTGGAGGCGTTCTCCTGATGGCATTGAAGATCTGTGTTGTCGGCAATTCCCACGTCGGCGCGTTGAAGTTCGGCTGGGAAAACATCAGAAGCAGCCATCGCCACGAGCTGACGTTCCTGGGCGTGCCCGGAACCAGCGTGAGGGACCTGACGGTCGAGCACGGCATCGTCCTGCCGACGACGAACACCGCACGGAAATTTTTCCTGAAGACTTCGGGGTCGGAAGGGATCGCGCTCGACAGCTATGATGTCGTCCTGCTTGTCGGGGCGGGCCTGACCTTGACCTCTGCGCTGAGCCTGACAAACAGATGGCGTCCATACGGCCTTGTGGACGAGACGATCCGCGACAGCCAGTCACAGTTCAATCTCGTTTCCGATCAGTTGTTCGCGGAACTCATCTCGTCACGGGTTCGCAAGAGCTTCGCCAACCGGTTGCTGAGGAAGGTCACGCGTCAAAGCGCCGTGCGTGCGCTTTATGTGACGACCCCCCTGCCCTCGTCGGAGCTCAGGTTGGCCCGTTCAGACGACCCGGTTCTCAGCCTCATCGCCGGCACACACGGACCCTCGATCGCCTCGCTGTATCGCAACTCGCTCGAGCGCGTGATGGGAAAGGATAAGGTCATCTTTCCGCCGGCCCATGCGCTGGTGGACGGGGCGATGACCGATGCGCGCTACAGCAGGGGATCGCTGCGTCTCGACGGCGAGCGCGAGCACCCCGACACCGACCTGAACCACATGAACGCGGCCTACGGCGCACTCGTTCTGGAAGAGGTCTTCAACCGTCTGGGCAGCGCAACCAGTTCGCGCTGACGTCCTCGACCGTCAGGTCCGGCACCGGCGGCACATCAGTGCCGCCGCCGTGACGATCCGGTTCCTTGCGGCCACTCAGAGCCGATACAGGATCGAGTCGTTCCAGAAGCGGTCGAGGCGCTGCAGCAGGCGGTTCATCTCGGTGAACTCGTTCTCGCCGATGCCGCCGACCTTCTGGATCGAGCCGATGTGGCGCTCGTAGAGCTTTGCGACGGTCTCGGCCACTTCCTGGCCGCTCTCGGTCAGGCTGATGCGGACCGAGCGGCGGTCGACGCGCGAGCGCTGGTGGTTGATGAAGCCGAGGTCGACCAGCTTCTTGACGTTGTAGGAGACGTTCGAGCCGAGATAGTAGCCGCGGGAGCGGAGCTCGCCGGCGGTCAGTTCGGCGTTGCCGATGTTGAAGAGGAGCAGCGCCTGGATGGCGTTGACGTCGGAGCGACCGGCACGGTCGAACTCGTCCTTGATGACGTCGAGCAGACGACGGTGCAGACGCTCGACGAGGTGGAGGGATTCGAGATACAGGTTGCGGATCGCCACTTCCTGCTGATCGACGGCGGGTGCCTGCGGCTTGAGCTTCGTGTTCATTTTCTGCCTCACTGTTTTGGTGGCGGTGTCTTTTCCCGCCTTGAGTGAGACCCTATCGAATGCGTCTAAAATTCTACTTAAACCGCAGCCTTAACAGCGCCTTACCGGAAGCAGACCCTGTCTCACGGTAAATCAGTCCTTACCTGTCTGGCCTGCTTGCGCCGCTGCAGGAAGAGGGCGAGCTGGAAAAGGACGTACACGACGGCGACCGCGATGTGGGCGATGACGAGCAGCGGCTTGATGCCGAAGATGGACGGATAGAACTCGTGCATGGCGATCTCGGTGGCGGCGGCCAGCACCCAGATCACCGCGCCCCAGGGCGCCAGCAGCCAGAGGCCGACAGCGGCGACGGGGAACATCACGGCCAGCGCCGTCGAGGCCGCCTTCCAGGCCGGCGGCAGCAGATCGAAACGCCCCCTGCCCCCCAGCGAGAAGCCGGTCAGCATCGCCCAGTACTGCAGCGCGAACCACAGGCAGATGATCGCCATCATCCTGAGGAACAGCACATACAGCGTGTCCGTCAGCGTCCAGCGCGGGACTTTTGGAGAATCAGGAGCCATGGGCGGACAATAGCAGCCTGCCCCCGCGCATAAAGCGTCAATCTCGAGCCCGAGCGGCTTCGTGCCGCATTCGCACGGCGCGCCACCCTTTGGTATGGGAGCAGGTGCGTGCTATGAGCGGGCAGGAAATCGCAAGGACAGTCCCATGACAAACATCGTCGACCAGATCACCGGCCACCGGCGCATGCGCCGCAATCGCAAGGCGGACTGGACGCGACGCCTCGTGCAGGAGAACCGGCTGACGGTCGACGACCTGATCTGGCCGGTCTTCGTGGTCCCCAGTACGAATGTCGTCGAGCCGATCCCCTCCATGCCGGGCGTCAACCGGATGAGCGTGGACCGCCTGGTCGAGGCGGCAAAGGAGGCCGCCGACCTCGGCGTGCCGGCGCTGGCCACCTTCCCCAACGTCGAGATGAGCCTGCGCGACGAGACCGGCTCGAACAGCCTGGCGGCCGACAACCTGATCAACCAGGCGACGCGGGCGCTGAAGAAGCACGTGCCGCAGATCGGCGTCATCACCGACGTGGCGCTCGACCCCTTCACCAGCCACGGCCATGACGGCATCCTGCGCGGCAGCGAGATCGTCAACGACGAGACGGTGGCGCAGGTGGCGAGGGCCGCGGTCGTGCAGGCAGATGCCGGCTCCGACATCATCGCGCCGTCGGAGATGATGGACGGGCGCATCGGCGCGATCCGGCAGGCGCTGGACGAAGCCGGTCACCAGAACGTCGGCATCATGTCCTATGCGACGAAGTTCGCCTCCGCCTTCTATGGCCCCTATCGCGAGGCGATCGGCACCGGCGGCCTGCTCAAGGGCGACAAGAAGACCTACTACATCGACCCCGCCAACGGCACCGAGGCGATCCGCGACGCCGCCCTCGACGTCGAGGAGGGCGCGGACATGCTGATGGTCAAGCCCGGCCTGCCCTATCTCGACATCTGCTTCCGGATGAAGGAGGCGTTCGGGCTGCCGGTCTTCGCCTACCAGGTCTCCGGCGAGTATGCGCAGATCAGGGCCGCCGCCATCAACGGCTGGATCGACGGCGACCGGGTGATGATGGAGACGCTGCTCGCCTTCAAGCGCGCCGGCTGCGACGGCATCCTGACCTACTTCGCCGTCGAGGCCGCGCGGGCGCTGGCGAAGAAGGGCTGACACGCTCCGACGGTCGACATCGGCTGTGCCGGGTCGCGGCACGGCTTCATTGCATTCGCATCGGCAGTTCCCATATCAGTGACATGAATGAAACCAGGAGCCGTTCGATGAGTAACTATGACGAAGTTCGTCTGCCGAGCACGGACTGGCGCGCCTACCGCGGCGTGCTGTCCCGACGGATTTTCGCCTTCCTGATCGACTATGCGATCGTGGCACTCCTCTGGGTGCCGGCGGCCGTCGTCGTCTTCTTCCTCGGCATCATCACGCTGGGCCTCGGCTGGATGCTCTATCCGGCCCTGTTCGTGATCGTCGCCATGCTCTATTTCGGGTTGACGATCGGCGGCCCGAACCAGGCGAGCGTGGGCATGAACGTGATGGACCTCGCCGTCATGCGCGTCGACGGCCGGCCGATGGATTTCCTCACCTCCATCGTCTACCTCGTGCTGTTCTGGCTGGGCAACGCGGTGCTGACGCCGTTCATCCTGCTGATCGGCCTGTTCACCGACCGCAGCCGCCTCCTGCACGACCTTCTGCTCGGCACCGTCGTCGTCCGCCGCTCCAGCCTCTGAAGGGCGCCGGCAATCCGCATCGCAAGCGCCTTGCGTCGCATGCCCTCAGCCTTTGCGCTGGCGGCATGCTTCGAAAGGTGGCTGCGGATGCGATGCATTTGTAATGTTTCGCCGGGGCCCGACCGGTTGACCTTTTCCTTACTTGCGCCATGCTAATATTGAAAGTCAGGCCCGGTTGGAGTCGCGCGCCGAAAACATGAATACCCAGACAACCCCTGCCCCCCAGTTCTACCTGACGGCCCCGGCTGCGTGTCCGTACCTGCCGCACGAAATGGAGCGGAAGGTCTTCACCCATCTGGTCGGCGAGCGTGCGCCCGAACTGAACGACCTTCTGACCCAGGGCGGCTTCCGCCGGTCGCAGAACATCGCCTATCGCCCCGCCTGCGAGACCTGCCGCGCCTGCATCTCGGTGCGCATCCTCGTCAACGAGTTCCAGCCCACCCGCTCGATGCGGCGCGTGCTTGCGGCCAATGCCGACCTGGTCGGCTACGAGTACCCCGCCGAACCCTCGAGCGAGCAGTATTCGCTGTTTCGCAGCTACCTCGATCGCCGCCACCAGAAGGGCGGCATGTCGGACATGTCGGTGCTCGACTATGCAATGATGGTGGAAGACACCCATGTGCACACCAAGATCATCGAGTACCGCAAGCGCGCCGAGGGCTCCGGCATCGAGGAGCGGCCGCGCGGGGAACTCGTCTCCGTCGCGCTTACCGACCGGATGGGCGACGGGCTCTCGATGGTCTATTCCTTCTTCGACCCCGACCAGGAGCAGCGCTCGCTCGGCACCTTCATGATCCTGGACCATGTGCGGCGCGCAAAGGCGCTGGGCCTGCCGCACGTCTATCTCGGCTACTGGGTCAAGGGTTCGCGCAAAATGGACTACAAAACAAAGTTTTTGCCGCAGGAACACCTGATGGCGCGTGGCTGGGAACGCTATGATGGCGAAAATCAAGACTGAGAATCGGACTTTCGCGTGCCACAATCCCAAGACCCCGCCCTGCACCGCCGCGGCCTGCTGATCACCGCGATCGGCGGCCTCGCCCTTTCCTTCGACATCCCGCTGATCCGCTCCTCGCACGGCGAGGTCTGGTCGGTACTCGCCGTGCGCAGCTTTTCGACCTTCGCCGTCGCATTCGCGCTGTGGGCGGTGCTGCGGTTCCTGCTGAAGCGCCCCGTCACGCTGCTGCCCGGCCGCGCCGGCCTTCTGGCGGGGCTGCTCTACGGCGTCGGCTCGCTGACCTTCATGCTCGCCGTCTTCAACACGACGACGGCCAACGTCGTCTTCATCCTCGCCTTCACGTCGATGTTTGCGGCACTGCTGTCCTGGATCTTCCTCGGCGAGCGTCCGGCCAACGCCACGCTCTTGGCCATGGCCGCCATGGTCTGCGGCGTGGCCTTGATCGTGCAGGACGGGCTTTCGAGCGGCCACATGTTCGGCGATGCGATGGCGGCGCTGAATGCGCTGATCCTTGCAAGCGCGATCACCATCAGCCGCAAGAGCGGCGCCGACATGGGCCTCGTGCCGCTGGTCACCGCGATCATCCCCGGTCTTACCGCCCTGATCATGCTGCCGGGCGGGGCGCTGCAGATCGAGCAACCGGCCTTCATCCTGTTCAACGGCCTGGTGATGATCCCGCTCGCCTTCTTCTGCCTCGCCACCGGGCCGCGCTATCTTTCTGCACCGGAAGTCGGCATGTTCTACCTGCTGGAGACGATCCTGGCGCCGATCTGGGTGTGGGTCATCTTCACCGAGCGCCCCTCCAGCCAGACGCTCATCGGCGGCTCCATCCTGATCGTTGCCCTGCTCGTGCATTCGCTGTGGCAGATGCGCAGCAAGGCACGAGCGGCGCGGCTGCGCGCCGGCGGCCCGGAAATCGCGGCGACACAGGCCTGAAGCTTGAAATTGCGGCAGGGCGCAACCCATGTTATAACATTGTTGCAACATGAGGACACGGCCATGAACGTCACCATCCGCAAGATCGGCAATTCCGAAGGCATCATCATCCCCAAGGAGGTGCTGGAGCGTCTGGGGGTCAAGGCCGGCGATGAGTTCACCGTTACCGAGGAAAACGGCCAACTCACGCTCATTCCGCAGAATGCGGACTTGGCCGAACAACTTCGCGCCGCAAGCGTCGGCATGGAGAAGTATCGGGTCGCGTTGCGTGAACTCGCCAAATGACGTCGATGAAGTGGCTCACGCGCGAAGCCGTCGAACTCGTCCATCACGAGCAGTTGAAGGAGCACGGCGGTCTGCCGGGCCTGAAAGATGAAAATGCGCTGGAAGCGGCGCTCGCCCGTCCGCAACACAAGGCAGCCTACGGCGAAGATGATCTCTTCGTCCTTGCCGCGGCCTATCTCTACGGAATCGTCCGCAACCATCCGTTTTCTGACGGAAACAAGCGGACCGGGTTTCTGGCCGCGTTCATGTTCCTGTACATCAACGGCCACCTGATCCAGGCGGACCAGGCCCAGGTGATCGAATTCGTCCTCGGCGTTGCCGCCGGCGAGATCGACGAGGACGGGGCGACGCGCTTCCTGCGCGATTTCACCGTCCCCCTGCCCTCCGGAAGCTGAGCCCTACCCGCTGAACTTGCCGCTGCGCGGGAAGCCCTTGGGCACGGTGCGGCCGGCGCCGGCGCGGTCGCCCATCCACTCGGCCAGTTCTTCCTTCGTGCGGACGAAATTGCGGCCGGCGCTGTCGTCCCAGGACAGGCCCTCGTCGAGCGCGAAGCAGCGGACGTCCGAGACGCCGCCGTCCTTGTAGCGCTGCAGGCGCACGCCCTTGCCGCGCGACATTTCCGGCAGCTGCACGAGCGGGAAGATCAGCATCTTGCGGTTCTCGCCGACGACGGCGACGTGGTCGCCGCGCACCGGCACGACCAGCTTCGTCTCGTCCGGCATGCCGACATTCATGATCTGCTTGCCCTTGCGGGTGTTGGCGACCATTTCCGTCTCGGCGACGACGAAGCCGTTGCCTGCCTGCGAGGCGAGGATCACCTTGCGGCCGGGATCGTGGACGAAGGCGGTCAGCACGTCCTGGTCGTTCTCCATGTCGACCATGATGCGCAGCGGCTCGCCGTGGCCGCGGCCACCCGGCAGCTTGTCGGCGCCGAGGGTATAGGCCTTGCCGCCGGTGGTGACGATCAGGATCTTGTCGGTCGTCTGCGCCGGGAAGGCGACGTTGAGCGCATCGCCCTCCTTGAACTGCAGGCCGGAGGTGTCGGCGATGTGGCCCTTGAGCGCGCGGATCCAGCCCTTCTCGGAGATGACGACCGTCACCGGCTCCTTCTCGATCATCGCCTGCTGGATCGCCTCGATGTCGGTCTCGGGCGCATCGGAGAACTGGCTGCGGCGGCGGCCGATCTCGGTCGCCTTGGCGAACTTCTTCTTCACCTCGCCGATCTGCCAGGCGACGGTCTGCCACTGCTTGGCCTCCGAGGCGAGCAGGGATTCGATCTCCGCCTTCTCCTTCGTCAGGCCGTCGAACTCGGTGCGGATCTCGAACTCCTCGAGCTTGCGCAGCGAGCGCAGCCGCATGTTGAGGATCGATTCGGCCTGCAGGTCGGTCAGCGTGAAGCGCGCCATCAGCGCCGGCTTCGGCTCGTCCTCCTCGCGGATGATGCGGATGACCTCGTCGATGTTGAGATAGGCGACGAGATAGCCGCCGAGGATCTCCAGCCGGCGCTCGATCGCGGCGAGCCTGTGGCGCGAACGGCGCAGAAGCACCTCGCGGCGGTGCGCCAGCCATTCCGACAGCACCTCGTTCAGCGCCATCACCCGCGGCACGCGCCCCATGGACAGCACGTTCATGTTGAGCGGGATGCGGCTTTCCAGCTCCGACAGCTTGAACAGCGACTCCATCAAGAGCGCCGCATCGACGCTGCGGCTCTTCGGCACGAGCACGATGCGCACGTCCTCGGCGGATTCGTCGCGGATGTCCTCCAGCAGCGGAACCTTTCGCGCCAGGAGCAGTTCGGCGATCTTCTCGATCAGCCGCGACTTCTGCACCTGGTAGGGGATTTCGGTGACGACGATCTGGTAACCGCCGCGGCCGAGGTCCTCGGTCTCCCACTTTGCCCGCACGCGGAAGCCGCCGCGACCGGTGCGGTAGGATTCCAGCATGCTCGCGCGGCTCTCGACGATGACGCCGCCGGTCGGGAAGTCCGGTCCCTCGATGCCGCCCTTCTGCGGGTTGGCCGGATCGAACATCAGGTCCTCGACGGTGGCTTCCGGATGCTTGATCAGGTGCAGGGCGGCGTCGCAGAGCTCGTGCGCATTGTGCGGCGGGATCGAGGTCGCCATGCCGACCGCGATGCCCGAGGCGCCGTTGGCCAAAAGGTTGGGGAAGGAGCCGGGGAGCACGACGGGCTCGTCGTCCTCCTCGTTGTAGGTCGGGCGAAAATCGACCGCGTCCTCGTCGATCCCCTCGAGGATCAGGGTGGCGACGTCGGTCATGCGCGCCTCGGTGTAGCGCATGGCCGCCGGGTTGTCGCCGTCGATGTTGCCGAAGTTGCCCTGCCCGTCCACCAGCGGATAGCGGATGGCGAAGTCCTGCGACAGGCGCACCAGCGCGTCGTAGATCGAGGCGTCGCCGTGCGGATGGAACTTACCCATCACGTCGCCGACGATGCGGGCGCACTTCTTGTAGGCCTGGCCGGGGTCGAGCCTCAGCACGCGCATCGCATGGACGATGCGGCGATGGACCGGCTTCAGCCCGTCACGGACGTCCGGCAGCGCGCGGTGCATGATGGTCGACAGCGCATAGGCGAGATAGCGCTCCTCGAGCGCCGCCTTCAGATCGACCGGAAGGATATTGTCGTCGTCTCCGCCACCGGGCGGCAAAATCTCTTGTCCCATGGGACTTGACTAGCGAATTCGCCGATTCGCGGCAAGGAATCCGGGCGATTGCGCTGTGGATAGCCGGAGCCGGGGAACCCGAAGTTGCGCACGGAATGGTTGTCATAAGCCTCGGAAGCCAATAGGAATTCCGCGTCCCCGCATTTTCCGGGGGATATCCGTTCCACTTCAACCAGCGTGATCCAGATGCTCACAGTCGCCCATTGGCGGAAGGTCCTCCTTCCGGCCGCATTGCTCGCCGTTACCGCCGTTCCCGCCCAGGCCGCCGAGGACGTGCTGACCCTCCCGGCCAACCGCGAGACGCAGATCGGCTTCATAGCCCCCATCGCCGCAACGACCTGCGAGGTGGCAGGTAAGCCCAAGATCCACATCGCCAAGGCACCCGCGCACGGGAAGGTGCGCACGCAATGGACGACTGCGAAATACCGCAACCCGAGCAGTAACCCGGCCTACAATCTATGCAACGGCAAGACCGTCCACGGCACCGCCATCTTCTATCGGCCGGACAACGGCTTCCGCGGTACCGACACGTTCTCGTTGGGGGTGACCACGCAGCGCTACGTCGACGGCCCCGGCAACCAGACTTTCCTCATTCCCGCCACCATTCATGTGAAGTAGTGCTGGCAGGGCCCGCAAAACGCGGGGCGGGCCGCACCGCCTGCGAATAGACGAGGCGGATCAAACGTTTCCGACCGGACGTCGGTCGCGGCCGATACGGCAAAAAGGAACCACAATGCATTATCATCGTCCCTTTACGACCCTCTTTGCAGGCGTTGCGCTTGCAGCGCTCGCAAGCCCCGCCTTCGCGCTCGACGGCGTCGACCTCGTCGCCAAGCTGAATGCGGCGAACGGTGCAAGCGGGCTGACGGTCGCCTACGGCACCATCGCGACGGACGGCGATACGGTCACGCTGAAGTCCACGACGGTAACACCGGCCGGCGGCGAGGCGATGGCGCTCGGTGACGTCAGGCTCGAAGGTGTCGCCGAGGACGGCGACGGCGGCTACACGGTCGAGACCGTCCGCTTTGCGGATGTCGATCGCACCGAGGGCGACATGACCATCACCGCGACCGACATGCAGCTCAGCGGGCTGGTGGTACCGGCAAAGGCCGACGGCACCTCGCTCGACACCATGCTCTTCTACGAGCGGGCCAGTTCCGGCCCGATCAAGGTCACGAGCAAGGGCACCGAGGTCTTCTCCGTCGCCGGCATGGAGGCCAATGTCATCCGCCGCGCCAACGATGCCGGGCTGGATTACGACGCCACCGTCTCCGGCATCAAGGCCGACCTAAGCAAGGTCGAGGACCCGAAGAGCCGCGACATGATCCAGAAGCTGGGGATGACGACCATCGACGGCAAGGCCAGCGTGAAGGGCAGCTGGACGCTCGACACCGGCCTGATGACCGTCGACGAATATGCGTTCGATTTCACCGATATCGGCCGGCTCGACCTCTCCTTCGCCATTTCCGGCTATACGCTGGAGTTCCTGAACGCCATGCGCGAGGCGGTGGAGACGGCGCAGGCGAGCCCCAACAAGGAAGAGGCCAACAACGCGTTCGGCATGTCGATGATGGGGCTGATGCAGCAGTTGAGCTTCAACAGCGCCAAGATCAGCTTCAACGACGCCTCGCTGACGAAGAAGGTGCTGGACGTCGTCGGCGCCGAACAGGGTGTCACCGGCGAGCAGATGGCGCAGTCGCTGAAGGGGATGGCGCCGCTGATGATCGCCCAGCTGAACATGCCCGAACTGCAGAACCAGATCTCGCAGGCGATCAATACCTATCTCGACGACCCGAAGAGCCTGACGATCACCGCCGCACCGGCCGCACCGGTCCCCTTCCCGATGATCATGGGCGCCGCCATGGGCGCACCGAACACGATCCCGCAGGTGCTGGGCGTGACGGTGAAGGCGAACGAATAGGCGTTCGGCCAGAGCCGACGATGAATGACCCGGCGGCAATCCCGCCGGGTTTTCTGTTGTCGTCCACGGCAAAGCGGCCGCGCATGCGGGCGCTTGGCTCGTTCGGCGAAAGCATCCCGCCGAAGGGGACCGCGCCAGGCTGCCGCGACCCGGGCGCCAGGCACAAGCTGTGCCCGGGCGACCGGGACTGTCGACTTACCGCCCTACCGTGCGAACCGCAGGATCCGGCCCTGTTCGTGGCCGACCGCGTCCCGGGTCTCGGCCGCTTCCGGCAGGCGGAAGGCGGCGACGAGGGCGCGCAGGCGTTCGGCCTGGGCGGCGAGGACGGCGCTGGCGGCGTTGTTCTCCTCCACCATGGCGGCGTTCTGCTGGGTGCCCTGGTCCATCTGGTTGACGGCCTGGTTGACCTCCTTCAGCCCCAGCGACTGTTCTCGGGCGGAGACGGCGATCGCCTCCATCAGGGCGTGGATCGCCTTGACCTCGCTGCCGATCGCCTCCAGCGCCGTGCCGGTGGTGCGGACGATGCCGACGCCGTCCTCGACCTCGGTGCTCGACTGGCGGATCAGGTCCTTGATCTCCCTTGCGGCGACCGCCGAACGCTGCGCGAGCTCGCGCACCTCCTGGGCCACGACGGCGAAACCCCTGCCCGCTTCGCCGGCGCGTGCGGCCTCGACGCCGGCGTTCAGTGCCAGCAGATTGGTCTGGAAGGCGATCTCGTCGATGACGCCGATGATGCTGGAAATGCGGCGCGAGGACTGCTCGATCCGCTCCATCGCGCCGACGGTGCCGCCGACGAGCGCGGCCGTGCGCTCGGCATTGGCGTTGGCGCGAGTGGCGACGTCGCGGGCCTCCTGCGCCCGGTCCGCCGCCATCGTGACGTTGGCCGTGATCTCGTCGAGTGCCGCAGCTGTCTCCTCCAGCGCCGCCGCCTGCCGCTCGGTGCGGCCGGCCAGCGTCTCGGCGCTGGCGCTGATCTCGCGGCTGCCGCCGTCGATGGTGCTACCGGCGGCAGCGATCTGCGCCAGCGTCCCGCCGAGCTGGCGTAGCGCCTGGTTGAGATCGTGGCGCAGCCCCTCGAACTCGGGAGCGAACGGCTCGGCCAGCGAAAAGTCCAGGTCGCCGTCGGCGAGACGCCGCAGGCCGGTCGCCAGGCCGCCGGTCGCCTGCAGCAGCCGCGCGTTCGCCTCGGCCTCGGCGGCCGCCTGGATGGCGACGCGCTCGGCCTCGGCCCGGCCGCGTTCGGCTTCCGCCTGCTCCTCGAGCCGCCTGTTGTCGATCGCAGCCTTGCGGAACACCTCGAGCGCGGTCGCCATGGCGCCGATCTCGTCGCGCCGCTCCAGTCCCGGGACGGCGATCTCCGTCCGGCCGCCGGCGAGCGTGCGCATCGCCGCGGTCATCTGCCCGATCGGGCGGACGATCGAGCGGCCGACCAGCCAGACGGCCAGCAGCAGCACCAGCACGGCGGCGCCGATCAGCGCGGCGACCACCGCGATCGTGCGGGCCGCTGAGGCGTCGCTTGCGGCGATGTGGCCGGTGCGCTCGGCCGCAAACAGCGCCGTCGCCCGCTCCTTCGCCGGACCGATCGCGGCATGGGCGGCGCCGACCGCCTGCCGGGCGGCCGCCTCCTTCAGGCTCACCTCGGCATAGAGCCGGAAGGCGTTGCGGTAGACGTCGAACCGTTCCATCACCCGCTGGCGCTGCGCGCCCGGCCGGTAGAGCTTGCGCACCAGCCCGGTGAAGGTCTCCGCCTCGGCGGCGTGGCTTTCGATGTATTTCGGGTCGCGGCGCAGGATGAAGTCCTTCTCGTGGCGGCGCAGCATCAGCATGCTGGCGAGCACGCCGGTGTCCTCGACACCCTGCAGCTGCTCCTCGATGTCGTGGACGGCCGAGCGCATGGCGCCCTCCAGCCCGCTCGACGGGTCAAGCCCCAGTTCCCGGTTGATGCCGACGAGGGCGGTAAAGGCGGCGCGATACTCCGCAAAGCGGGCGCCGACGTCCTGCAATTCCTTCGCCAGCTCCGGTCCGGCGCCGGCCTTCAGCCGCTCGAGGCGGTCGGTGGCGGACGCGGCGGTCTTTTCGAAGGCGGCATCGGCGGCCATGTCGCGGGCGAGCAGGAAGTCCTTCTCGGCAAGGCGGGCCGCCAGAAAATCCGCCGCCAGATCGCCGAACTCGGCCTCGCGCGCGGCCAGCCGGTAGCCGGTCTCGCGATTGACCGCCTCGACCTGCCGCTGGACCAGCAGGATGCCGGCAATGACGGCAATGCCGGTCACGGCGAGGACGCCGAGCAGCAGCACGCGGTGTGCAATCTTCAGCCTGGAGAAAACGGACATGGTCAAGCGCCCCGGAAAACATCAGAGCCCGACCTATCGCCTTGAAGAGATTAAGAGAAACTCAACCGTTCATGAAGGTTTCATGACAATGCACAGGGCGGCGGGAACGGCCGCCGCCGGGGGCGGGAGAAGGCTGCCCGAGCGCGGTCGGCCAGCCTCCGAAGCAAGGGATCAGTCCTTCTTCGGCGTCGGCATGACGCGGAGCGCCAGCTCGCGCAGCTGCGCCGGGGTTGCCGGGGTCGGCGCGCCCATCAGCAGGTCCTGGGCCTGCTGGTTCATCGGGAACAGCGAGATCTCGCGCAGGTTCTTGGCGCCGACGAGCAGCATGACCACACGGTCGATGCCGGCCGCCATGCCGCCATGCGGCGGCGCGCCGTACTGGAAGGCGCGGTAGAGGCCGCCGAAGCGCTCCTCGACGTCCTGCTGGCTGAGGCCGACCTTCTCGAAGGCCTTGACCATCAGTTCCGGCGACTGGTTGCGGATCGAGCCCGAGGCGATCTCGAAGCCGTTGCAGACCATGTCGTACTGGAAGGCCTTGATCGTCAGCGGATCCTGGCTTTCCAGCGCCTCGAGGCCGCCCTGCGGCATCGAGAAGGGGTTGTGGGCGAAATCGATCTTCTTCTCGTCCTCGTTGTATTCAAAGAACGGGAAGTCGACGATCCAGCAGAGCTCGAAGCGGTCGCGGTCGACGAGGTTCAGCTCCTCGCCGGCGCGGGTGCGGGCTTCGCCGGCGAACTTGTAGAACTTGGCCGGGTCGCCGGCGACGAAGAAGCAGGCGTCGCCGTCGTCGAGGCCGAGCTGGGTGCGGATCGCCTCCGTGCGCTCCTCGCCGATGTTCTTGGCGAGGGGACCCGCGCCTTCGAGCTTGTCGCCTTCCTTGCGCCAGAAGATGTAGCCGAGGCCCGGCTGGCCGGTCGACTGCGCCCAGGCGTTCATGCGGTCGCAGAAGGCGCGCGAACCACCGGTCTTCGCCGGGATCGCCCAGACCTCGACCTTCGGGTTGGAGGCGATCATGTTGGCGAAGACCTTGAAGCCGGAATCGCGGAAATGATCGGTGACGGCCTGCATCTCGATCGGGTTGCGCAGGTCCGGCTTGTCGGAGCCGTAGGTGCGGATGGCGTCGTCATAGGCGATGCGGCGGAATTCTTTCGTCACCGGCTTGCCGCCCGCGAATTCCTCGAAGATGCCGCGGATGACCGGCTCCATCGTGTTCCAGACATCCTCCTGCTCGACGAAGCTCATCTCCAGGTCGAGCTGGTAGAATTCGCCCGGCAGGCGGTCGGCGCGCGGGTCCTCGTCGCGGAAGCACGGCGCGATCTGGAAGTAGCGGTCGAAGCCGGCGACCATCAGGAGTTGCTTATACTGCTGCGGGGCCTGCGGCAGCGCGTAGAAGGTGCCCTCGTGGATGCGGCTCGGCACCAGGAAGTCGCGCGCGCCTTCCGGCGAGGACGCCGTCAGAATCGGCGTCGAATATTCGGTGAAGCCGACCTTGGTCATCTCGCGGCGCATGGCGGCGATGATCTGGGTGCGCTTGACGATGTTCTTGTGCAGCGTTTCGCGGCGCAGGTCGAGGAAGCGGTACTTGAGGCGCACGTCCTCCGGATAGTCCGGCTCGCCGAACACCGGCAGCGGCAGTTCCTTGGCGGCCGAAAGCACCTCGATCTCCTTGGCATAGAGCTCGATCTCGCCGGTCGGCATATTCTTGTTGACCGTATCCTCGGTGCGCGCCTTGACGAGGCCGTCGATGCGGATCACCCACTCGCCGCGGACCGTCTCCGCGGTCTTGAAGGCGGGGCTGTCGGGATCGGCGACGACCTGGGTGATTCCGTAGTGGTCGCGCAGGTCGATGAAGAGCACGCCGCCATGGTCGCGGACGCGGTGGACCCAGCCGGAAAGACGGACGGCCTGGCCGACATCGGACTTGCGGAGGGCGGCGCAGGTGTGGCTGCGGTAACGGTGCATTGTTCTATCCTGGAATGCTGCGCGGCCAGATCCGGACAGCGGGGCCGCGCTTCTTCAAAATCGGGCGGAAAAGCGCATGACCGCTCCGATTTGTCAAGGCTTGCGGCGGCAACGCCGGGGGCAATCGCCTATGGAAAGGCCGTGGCCGCGGTCGCGGCCTGCGTGGTGAGAAAAAGACACACAACCGGTAAAACAGTATGTGAACACCTTCTGAAGGACTTGTCCGCCCGCCCGAGAGCGCGCATGAAGACTTTGTTAACCCTGCCTGCGCCGCGCCGCCCCGCCGAGCCGCGGTCCGGGGAGGTCCCCGCCGGAAGCAGAGCGACGTCATGCCTGAACTCCTCCAAATGTGGCCCCTGCTCGTCACCTCGGTCGCGATCTACTATTTCTACCGCTGGGTCGTGACCGACATGAACGGCCGATAAGAGCGCGCCCGCCGTCCCTCCAGAACATCGTCGCGATCGTCTCGCGGCCACCGTACAGCGTTGCACGTTCGCGCGACGGAAGCACCGCCCGCGGCATGTTTCTGCGGACCCCTGTGTGCAAGGACGCGCGTCCCTTCCTCGCACAAGGCGCCGGCTCCGCCTCGCCGCGACGCCTCGCGGTGCATCCGTGACGGAACGAGGCTCAGTATGGCCCGGCGGCGATCGGCGGACATGGCCGACGGGGCCATGCGTTGAAAGGATTGCCGAATTTCCGTTCGTCGTCCCGACAAGCGACACGCTTCATCCCCGCCCCGCGGCAAGCAGAACCGTGAAGACGGCATGGAAGACGACGGCAGGCCACAGGAGAACGCCGGCGAACGTGCCCGTCAGGCCGAGCCAGGCCAGGTAGAGCGTGGCGGTGCCGCTGTAGACGAGCATGCCGAGAAGCGGCGAAATGCGGATGCAGGCGATCGCCAGCGCGATCAGGGCAAGGCCGGCCACCCGCGCCGCCGGAACGCCCGCGCCGGTCATCTCCGCACCGAGGAGCAGCCGCCCGACGACCGACGGGGCGGCCAGCAGGGCGAGCCCGGTCGCCGCCTCGCCGGCTGCGGCGACCATCAGCGCCCGGTTGCGGGACCCGTTCATCGCAGGCGCCTCTCAGATCGGCCATGCGAAATTGCGCCGGTCATGGGGCGGCCTTCGGCTGCTGGCCGAGACGGAAGCTCAACCGGTCGAGCTTGCCGGTGAACCGGAACGGCACCTCGTAGCGATATTCGAGCAGGGCCACGCCGGAGCGGGTGTCCAGCCCGACGTCGAAGCTCTCGTCCTCCGGGAAGGTGACGGGCGTACCGTGCTCCAGGGTGTTGCTGGCAACCGCCTTGCCGTCGACCGAAAGCGTGCCCTTGCCGCCCTTGCCCAGTTCCGGGCCGTCGGAGACGAAATCGAAGACGATCGTGTGCTTGCCGGCTTCGAGCGTCGGCCCCTCCCAGGCGGTGCGCTTGAGGTCGAGGAGATTGTAGAGGAAGACGACCTTGCCCTTGCCGAAGCCCAGTTCGCCCTTGCTGAGGAACAGCGCGTAACCGCCGAAGCGTCCGCCCTCGGTGACGATCACGCCCTCCGCGCCGCCTTGCGGGATCTCGACCTCGGCGGTGATGGTGTAGGACCTGTTCAGGATGCTGGGCGCGGCACTCTTCGGCACGCCGCTGAGTTCGCCCGAATAGGCGAACTCAGTGCGGCCGGCCGTCAGGCTCGGGCGAGCGGCGTTCCAGCGCGCCAGCGTCGAATTGTCGAGCGGCAGCACGTCGTACTTCGCGGCCTCCGCATAGAAGAGCGCCTGCATCTCCTTCAGCTTGTCGGGCATCGATGCGGCGAGGTCGTTCGACTGGGTGGGATCCTCGGCGACGTTGTAGAGTTCCCAGGCATAGCCTGTGATCACGTCCGGCGGCGCCTTGGTGCTCAGTTCCCACGGCAGCGTCGCGGGCGTGGTCGCCGCCACCCAGCCCTCGTCATAGATGGCGCGGTTGCCGAGCATCTCGAAATACTGCGTCTTGCGGGCCGACGGCGCGTTCTCGTTCGCCTTGTCGAAGGCATAGGCCATGCTGACGCCGTCCATCGGGCGCTGCCTGATGCCGTCGATCGTGTCCGGCTGGGCGATGCCGGTCACCTCGAGGATGGTCGGAGCGATGTCGATGAAATGATGGAACTGCCGGCGGATGCCGCCCGCATCGGTGATGTGGCCGGGCCAGGACACCGCCATGCCCTGCGCGGTGCCGCCGAAATGCGACGGCACCTGCTTCATCCACTTGAACGGCGTGCCCATGGCCCAGGCCCAGCCGGCGGAGAAATGCGGGAAGGTGCGGTCCGAGCCCCAGAATTCGTACCAGAGGTACTGGTCCTTCACCGGCACCGGGACGCCGTTGAAGGTGGTGAACTCGTTCGGCGTGCCGTTGACCATGCCCTCGGCGCTCGCGCCGTTGTCGCCGCTGATGTAGAAGATCAGCGTGTCGTTCCATTCGCCGAGATCCTGCACCGCCTGGATCACGCGGCCGATCTCGTGGTCGGTATAGGCGAGATAGGCGCCGTAGATGTCCGCCTGTTTGACGAACAATTTTTTCTGCTCGATGTCGAGCGTGTCCCACTGCGGCAGCTCCTTCGGCCACGGCGTCAGCTTCGCATTCTCGGGCATGATGCCGAGGCGCTTCTGGTTGGCGAAGATCGTCTCGCGCAGCTTGTTCCAGCCCTCGTCGAAGAGGTGCATGCCGGAGATCCTGTCGATCCATTCCGGCGTCGGATGATGCGGGGCGTGGCTGCCGCCGGGCACGTAGTAGACGAAGAACGGCTTGTCGGGCGCGATCTCCTTCATCTGCTTCATGTACTGGATGGCGTCGTCGGCCATCGCCGTCGTCAGGTTCCAGGAAGGATTGCCCTCGAAGGGGTAGATGGCGGTGGTGTTGCGATAGAGGTTCGGCTGCCACTGGCTGGCGTCGCCGCCGACGAAGCCGTAGAAATAGTCGAAACCCATGCCGATCGGCCACTGGTCGAAGGGCCCGGCCTGGCTCGCCTGGTAGAAGGGCGTGTTGTGGTTCTTGCCGAACCACGAGGTGGCATAGCCGTTTTCCTTCAGGATCGTGCCGATCGTGCCGCATTCCTTGCGGATCACCGAATCATAGCCCGGATAGCCGGTGGCGATCTCGCCGACGACCCCGAAGCCCGCGACATGGTGATTGCGCCCGGTGATCAGCGCCGCGCGCGAGGGCGAGCAGAGCGAGGTGGAGTGGAAGTTGGTGAACCGCAGGCCCTCGTTCGCGATGCGGTCGAGCGCCGGCGTCGGAATGACCCCGCCGAAGGTGGAGGGCGCCCCGAAGCCGACGTCGTCGGTCATGATCAAGAGCACGTTCGGCGCGCCCCTGGGCGGAACGATGCGCGGCGCCCACCAGGGCCTGGAGTCCGATGCCTTCTCCTTGATCACCCCGCCGAAGGAAGGATCCGGCTGCGGCAGCTGCCTGCCCTCGATCGTCGTCGTGGCGCCCGGCGAGCCGGGGACGCCGCCTGTCTCCTGCGCCCAGCCGAAGGTGCAACTCAGCGCGAGAAAACCCACGCCCGCAAGCATGCTGCGACCGATGCCCATGGTGAAATCCCCCCGTACAGAGCCATCCTTAATTTTAGCATACACTAATATCCCGTCCGTCGCCGCGTTTGATGAACCTCTCCGCCTCCGCGCGGGACGGCAATTATTTCTTCCCCGGACGGAATTCTCCTGTCACCGGCGCCGTTTCGCCTGTAGACATCGCTATCGATTGCGCGGCGTCCCCCGGTTCCCCTCCCCGGCAGCAGCATGAGCCACATCCGTCCCCTCGTTCCCCTTTTGATCACCGCCGGCATCCTGATCGGCGGCAACGGGCTGCAGGGGACCTTCATCTCGCTGCGCGCCTCGTATGAGGGGTTTTCGACCTCGCTGATCGGCCTCGTCGGCGCCGGCTACAACATCGGCTTCGCCATCGGCTGCATCTACGTGACCCGGGTGCTGCGGGCGATCGGGCATATCCGGACGTTCTCGGCCATGGCGGCGATCGCCTCGGCCTCGGCGATCGCGATGCTCCTGGTGATCGACCCGACCTTCTGGTTCTTCATGCGGCTGCTCGCCGGGCTCTGCTTCGCCAGCCTGTTCGCAACCGTCGAGAGCTGGCTGAACGCCAGCGTCACCAACGCCAACCGGGCGCGCACGCTCTCCATCTACCGCCTCGTCGACCTCGGCTCGGTGACGGCGGCGCAATATCTCATCCCCGGCGTCGGCATCGGCGGCTTCCAGCTGTTTGCGATCGTCTCGATGGCGCTGACCCTGTCGCTCGTGCCGATCTCGCTTGCCGACCGCTCCGCGCCGGTGGCGCCCGAGGCGATCCGCTTCGACGTCAGGAAGCTCTGGAACATCTCGCCGCTGGCGACGATCGGCTGCATCGTCGTCGGGCTCACCAATGCCGCCTTCCGCTCGCTCGGGCCGATCTACGGCGAAGAGATCGGGCTGTCGGTGACCGAGATCGCGAGCTTCATGAGCGCCGGCATCATCGGCGGCGTGGTGCTGCAATATCCGCTCGGCCTCTATTCGGACAAGCTCGACCGGCGCGTGATCATCCTCGTCGCGACGCTCGGCGCCACGCTCGCAGCCCTCTTCCTGGCGATCTTCGCCGGCGGCGACGAATGGATGAACATGGCCGGCATCTTCGTCTTCGGCGCGTTTGCCATGCCGCTCTATTCGCTCTGTTCGGCGCACGCCAACGACCATGCGGGGGACGGCGAACATGCGCTGGTCTCTGCCGGCATGCTGTTCTTCTGGTCGATCGGCGCGATCATGGGCCCACTGTTCGCCTCGGTGCTGCTCGACTTCTTCGGACCGGACGCGCTGTTCATCTACACCGCCGTGATCATGGTCATCTTCATGGCCTATACGGGGCTGCGCATGAGCGCGCGGCCGGGGGTGCCGGCCGAACAGCGGCACGGACGCTTCCGCAACCTCTTGCGCACCTCGGCCTTCTTCAACAAGCTTGCCGGCGAGGAGCGGAACGGCCGGGGCCGGTGAGCGACGGCGGAGGCTATCTGCCGTATTGATGAGTGCGCCGATCAGGATTATGCAGGGGCAGCCTCACCAGACCGGGACCTGCACATGCCGATCAGCCGACGCACGCTTCTCAAGGGTTGCTCGATCGCGGCCGCCGCCTACGGCACCGGGCTGGCGCTGCCGGCGGCGCGGCGTGCGTTCGCAGATGCGCCGGCCGAACTCGTCGCGCATGAGGGCAGCGCGCTGCTCGCCGACGGACGCCCGACCG
This sequence comes from Mycoplana sp. MJR14, assembly GCF_029210525.1. NCBI lineage: Bacteria > Pseudomonadati > Pseudomonadota > Alphaproteobacteria > Hyphomicrobiales > Rhizobiaceae > Mycoplana > Mycoplana sp. MJR14. Next base: position 2,467 of record NZ_JARGEO010000015.1, on the reverse strand, counting down.
ACGCGGTGATGACCTACGGGCTCGGCGGGGCCGGCGACGGCGTGCCGCCGGTGCTGCGGATGCGCAAGGGCGAGGAATTCGCGGCACGGCTCGTCAACCGCCTGCAGGAGCCGACCACCGTGCACTGGCACGGGCTTCGGATCGTGAACGCCATGGACGGCGTTCCGGAGATGACCCAGCCCTATGTCTATCCCGGCGACGGCTTCGACTATCGCTTCACCCCGCCCGACGCCGGCACCTTCTGGTATCACCCCCATTGCAACACGCTGACGCAGATGGGCCGCGGGCTGACCGGCGTCCTCGTCGTCGAGGACCCGACCGACCCGGTGTTCGACGCGGAGATCGTCCTCAACCTGCGCGACTTCCGGCTCGGCGGCGACGGGCAGTTCATCGCCCCGTTCAAGCCGCGCGACGCCGCCCGCGGCGGCACCTTCGGCACGGTGCGCACGACCAACTGGCAGAAGGAGCCCATCTATGACGCGCCGGCCGGCGGGCTGGTGCGGGTGCGGATCGCGGCGACCGACGTGACGCGGGTCTACCGGCTGGGGCTGGAAGGCGCCGGCGCGATGGTCGTGGCGCTCGACGGCGATCCGCTGGCAGCCCCCTTCCCGCTCGATCTCTGCGACGTCGGCCCCGGCCAGCGGATGGACATCGTGCTGCGGATGCCGGCGTCCGAAGGCATGGTCGCGACGCTCTCCAACGTCAAGGGCAGCGCGCCCTGGACCGTCGCGCGCTTCCGCGCGGTGGGCGCGGACGCGAAGCGTTCGCTGCGGGATGTCGGCGCGCTGCCCGCAAACCCGATCCCGGTCGCCGACCTGAAGGCCGCCGAGATCATCCCGATGGAATTCACCGCCACGGCCGAGCATGGCGCGAGGGAGAGCATCTGCGGCTCGCTCGGCTACACGTTCTGGGCGATCAACCGCGTCGCCTGGCCGGGCGACACGGCGGACGGCGTGGCGCCGCTGGCGGAGCTGAAGCTCGGGAAGAGCTACGTCTTCCGCGTCGCCAACCGCACCCCGCACGCGCATCCGATCCATCTGCACGGGATGAGCTTCCACATCGTCGCCTCGAACCAGCCGCGGCTGCTCGGCCACGCCACCGACACGATCCTGCTGCAACCTGACGAGACCGCCGACCTTGCCCTCGTCGCCGACAATCCCGGCGCGTGGATGCTTCATTGCCACATCATCGAGCACCAGAAGACCGGAATGAGCAGCTACGTTACGGTAACCTGAGTGGCCTCGGCAGTTTTTGATTGTGGCGAAATGGTGGAGCGGGTAAATCATCTGATCTTTTGAAACCAGCCGTCGCCCGAGCAGATTGATGCAGATCATCGAAACAACCGCAGCCCTGGCCGAAGCCTGTGCGCTGCTCGCCAAGTCCGACTACCTGACCATCGACACCGAATTCCTGCGCGAGACCACCTTCTGGCCGGAGCTCTGCCTGATCCAGATGGCCGGCCCGGAGACGGCGGTGATCGTCGACCCGATGGCCAAGGGCATCGACCTTGCGCCGTTCTTCGCGCTGATGGCCGACACCGGCGTGGTCAAGGTGTTCCATGCCGCCCGGCAGGATCTCGAGATCATCTACAATCTCGGCAAGCTGATCCCGCACCCGATCTTCGACACCCAGGTCGCAGCCATGGTCTGCGGCTTCGGCGACAGCGTCTCCTACGACCAGCTCGTGCAGAAGACGAAGGGCGTGCAGATCGACAAGTCGTCGCGCTTCACCGACTGGAGCCGCCGGCCGCTGACGGACAAGCAGCTGGAATATGCGCTCGCCGACGTCACCCACCTGCGCGACGTCTACCAGTTCCTGAAGGCCCGGCTGGAACAGGAAGGCCGCAGCCTGTGGGTGACCGAGGAGATGGCCGTCCTGGAGGCGCCCGGCACCTACGACATCCACCCCGACGACGCCTGGAAGCGGCTGAAAATGCGGGTGAAGAAACCGTTGGAACTCGTTGTCCTGCAAAAGGTCGCGGCCTGGCGCGAGCGCGAGGCGCGCGCCCGCAACGTGCCGCGCTCGCGCATCCTCAAGGACGACACGATCTACGAGATCGCCCAGCAGCAGCCGGCCGACGCCGAGGCGCTCGGCCGGCTTCGCACGATCCCCAAGGGCTGGGAGCGCTCGCAGTCGGGCACGGCCCTGCTCGAGGCGATCAGGGACGCGCTCGAGACGCCGAAGACGGACCTGCCGAAGCTGCCGCGCCAGCAGCACGTGCCCGAGGGGGCCGCCGCTGCCAGCGAAATGCTGAAGGTCCTGCTGAAGCTCGTCTCCGAGAAGGAGGGCGTCGCCGCCAAGATCATCGCCAACAGCGACGACCTGGAGAAGATCGCGATCGACGGCGAAGGCGCCGACGTTCCCGCGCTGCACGGCTGGCGGCGGGAACTGTTCGGCGACGTCGCCCTCGACCTGATCGGCGGCAAGGTGGGCCTGCGCTTCGTCAACAAGAAGATCGAGGCCGTCG
>NZ_JARGEO010000014.1:0-96425 GCF_029210525.1 Mycoplana sp. MJR14 | reverse complement strand
GGGCGCGGCGCGCGCCGCGGCCGGGACCACCGTCGCCGCCGCCATGGCGGCTACGGCCGGCGCGGAGGGCGGCGCGGACGGCTGCTCGGACGGCAGCAGTTCGGACGGGTCGAGATCGAAATCGATGTCGGACAGATCGAGCTCGAAATTCGCAAAGGGGTCATCGATCTCCGCAGCGACGCTCTCGACGGCAGGCGGGACCGCTTCGTCAGCGGGTGCCGCAAAGACCGGCTCGACCGTGGCGGCCGCGGCGACTTCGACGACCGGCTCGACGGCCGGCGGCTCGAAAGCTGCGGGCACGGCAAACGCCGTCTCGGGGATGGCGACGGGTTCGGGTGCAGCCACGGGCGGGCGGGCCATCGCCACCGGGGTTGCCCGGGAGAATTTCACGTTCGAGAAGCCCTCGAGCATGCCCGGACGCGGGCGCGGCGCTTCCAGCGGGGCTGCCAGCGGCGGACGGCTCTCGGGAACGGGGAAGCGCTCGACTTCCGCCAGCAGCTCATCCATGTCGAAGCCGTCGGCGGCCCGCGCCGGCGGGGCGACCTCGTAGGCCTGCGGCGGCTCGAAGACCGGCGCCTCCGGGGCGTCGTCGACATGCGGAGGCAGAGCCTCCTCGGCCGCGGCGAGCACCGCATTGGCATGCGGATCGGACACCCAGTCCGGCACGAAATCGACCGCGCCGATCTCGACCGGCAATTCCTCTGCCTCGAAATGCGCGCCCTCGCCGAGTTCCGGCGTCACCGGAACCGGGTCGGCATAGCTCGGCGCCGACGCAAACGCGGTCTCCGCTGCATCGTGCGAAGCTACGGCAGGCAGCGCCTCGACAAAGCTCTCCTGCATCATGCCGGCATGGGCATCGCCGGTATCGACGACGGCATAGCCGGCCGCGGCCGGATCATAGGCGGGAATGTCGTGATGGACCCGGCCCTCGGCGGCCGGCCAGGCCGCCGCCGGCGCCGCCTCTTCCTGCGCCGCTTCGGCTGCGGGTTCGGACGGTTCGGCAAACGCCTCACCCAGCGAAAGCTCGAGTTCCTGGTCGAGATCGAGCGCCACCGGCTCCTCGAACGGAGCGGCATAGTCCGCCGGCTGGAGACCAAGGAAGGTCGGGACAGCGGGGCCGTCGTCGTGTTCCGGGGCGACCGGCGTCACGGGTTCGACGACCGGCGGCGCCTCGTAGGCGACCTCTTCCTGGTGCTCGATCGCAGGCAGAGCCTCTTCGCCTTCATAGGCGGGCTGGATGTCCCAGGTGGAGACGGCTTCCGCCTCCGAAACAGGCGCGGCAAACGCGGCCTCGTCCTGCCAATTCGAATCAGCACTCAGGGCGGGTTCGTCCGCATAGAGCGGTGCGGGCTCTTCCTCGTAGGACGGCTCGGCATAGGCAGGCGCGACGACACCGGGCTCGACCGCTTCGACGGCGGGAATCACGCTTTCCGCACCAGCCTCGTCCTGATCGTATGACGGCTCGGGCGCGCTTTCGAGTTCGGCTGCCGGATCGAGCGCGGGCGCATCATAGAGCGCGAACTCCCTGAGAAGTTCGCTCTCCAGATCGAATGCAGGCTCCTGAAGGGGCTCTGGGGGCACCGGGCGGGCTGCAGTGGGCACATTGCGTGGCTCGTAGCCGACAATGCGTGCGAGCTCCGCCAATGGATCGTCATCCGAGAGGATGACGTTATCGGCGGGTCCGCTTCGCGCGAGATTCTTGTCTGCCATGCTGCTCCACTCACAAGCTACAAAATCGCGTTTGCCAGCTTATTGTGGGCAAATGGTGACGCTAGCGCATCTCGTCCGGGGCGGCCGTGCCAGTAATGGCGAGGCCCGATTTCAGAACGGATGCAACAGCAAACACCAGCCCGAGTCTGGCTATACTCAATTGTCGGTTTTTATCATTAACAAAACGTAAGTCCGGCTGATCCTTGCCCTTGTTGTAGTGCGCATGGAAGACGCTCGCGAGATCGTAGAGGTAAAAGGCGATACGGTGTGGTTCATGTGCAAGCGAAGCAGCCTCGACAATGCGAGGGTATTCCGCGACTTTTGCTAGCAACTGCAACTCGTTCGGATCAGAGATCCCCTCCACCGTGGCGGCAAGATCAAGGCTGTCCAAATCGAGATCCGGGAAGGCTTCCACCGCTTTGCGGAAAGTCGACATGCAGCGCGCATGCGCATACTGCACGTAGAAGACCGGATTGTCCTTCGACTGCTCGGTCACCTTCGCGAAGTCGAAATCGAGCGGCTCGGAGCTCTTGCGGTAGAGCATCATGAAGCGCACGGGATCGCGGCCGACCTCGTCCACCACCTCGCGCAGGGTGACGAAATCGCCGGAGCGCTTCGACATCTTCACCGGCTCGCCGTTGCGGAACAGCTTGACGAGCTGGCAGAGCAGAACGGTCAGCCTGGCGTTGCCCTCGGAGATCGCCCGGCAGACCGCCTCCAGCCGCTTGACGTAGCCGCCGTGGTCGGCGCCGAGGATGTAGATCATCTCGTCGAAGCCGCGGTCGAACTTGTCCTTGAAATAGGCGACGTCGGCGGCGAAGTAGGTGTAGCTGCCGTCCGACTTGATCAGCGGCCGGTCGATGTCGTCGCCGACCTCGGTGGAGCGGAACAGCGTCTGCTCGCGGTCCTCCCAGTCCTCCGGCAGCTGCCCCTTCGGCGGCGGCAGCACGCCCTTGTAGACGTGGCCCTTGAAGGTCAGGTCGTTGATCGCCGTGCGGATCGGCGCGCCGCCGTTCGCATGCAGCGTGCGCTCGGAATAGAAGACGTCGTGATGGACGTTCAGCGCGTCGAGATCGGCGCGGATCATCGCCATCATCGCGTCGATCGTCTTGTCCTTGACGATCGGCAGCCACTTCTCCTCCGGCATCAGCCGCAGGCTGGAGCCGAATTCCGCCGCCAGCGCCTCGCCCACCGGGACGAGATAGTCGCCGGGATAGAGGCCGGGCGGGATCTCGCCGATCTTCTCGCCGAGCGCCTGGCGGTAGCGCAGGAAGGCGGAGCGCGCGAGCACGTCCACCTGCGAGCCGGCGTCGTTGATGTAGTATTCCTTGGTGACGTCGTAGCCCGAGAAGGCCAGGAGGTTCGCCAGCGCGTCGCCGACGACGGCGCCGCGGCAATGGCCGACATGCATCGGACCGGTCGGGTTGGCCGAGACGTATTCGACGTTGACCTTGCGGCCGGCGCCGACGGTGCTGCGGCCGAAATCGGTGCCGGCGCGGATCATGTCGGCCAGCACCTTCTGCCAGTAGCCGACCGACAGGCGCACGTTGATGAAGCCGGGGCCGGCGACGGTGACTTCGGCCACTTCCGGATCCTGGCTGAGCTTCTCGACGATCAGCTCGGCGAGCGCGCGCGGATTGGTGCCGAGCGGCTTGGCCAGCACCATCGCGGCATTGGTGGCGACGTCGCCATGGCTGGCATCGCGCGGCGGCTCGACCCCGACACGGCCGAAATCGACGGCGGCACGATTTTCACGCACCACATCAATTTCTTCCAGTACCTTTTTGATCCTGCTGTCGAAATCAGTAAAGAGATTCATGTCTTCCATCCGCGCGCCGCGCTCGGCGCAAGAGCGCCCAAAGCGCTGAATTTGCAGTCGGCCGGGTGACTATCGCAATTCCGGAGTGTGGTCAAACAAGCGCCTGTGGGTATCGATCGCGTAGTTGTCGGTCATGCCGGCGAGATAGTCGCCGACATGGCGGGCCCTGGCGGCCTGCGGCATGTCCCGGATGTGATCCACCCAGTAGTGCCCCTGCATCAGCTGCGGGTCGTCCATATAGGCCTTGAACAGGTCGCTGACGATCGAGGCGGCGTTGGCGCGCACGCGCATCACGTCGGGATGGCGGTAGATCCGCGAAAACAGCATCTTCTTGATCTGCCGGTCGGTGACCAGCATCGCCTCGGAGAAGGTGGCCATGACCCGCCCGGCCTGGCGCACGTCGCCGGCGCTCTTCGGGCGCACCTGGCGCAGCGAGGCCTGGGCATAGCCGATCACGTCCTCGACCATCGCCGTGATCTGGCGGCGCATGATCTCGTGGGTGAAGCGCGCCGGCTCGAGGCTCGGATAGAGCTGCCGGACCTCCGCCATCAGGCCGGCCAGGAACGGGATCTCCTCCAGCATCTCGAAGGAGAGGTAGCCGGAGCGCAGGCCGTCGTCGATGTCGTGGGTGTTGTAGGCGATGTCGTCGGCGATCGCCGCCACCTGCGCCTCCAGGCTGGCATAGCTCGCAAGCTCGAGATCGTGGAGGGCGCAGTAGTCGAGGATCGGCTGCGGGACGGGACCGCGCGTGCCCTGCCCGTCGGCGGTCAAGAGCGGGCCGTTGTGCTTGACGAGCCCCTCCAGCGTCTCCCAGGTCAGGTTCAGCCCGTCGAACTCGGCATAGCGCCGTTCCAGCTTGGTGACGATCCTGAGCGACTGGGCGTTGTGGTCGAAGCCGCCATAGGGGGCGAGCGCCTCGTGCAGGGCGTCCTCGCCGGTGTGGCCGAAGGGGGTGTGGCCGAAATCGTGCACCAGCGCCACGCCCTCGGCGAGATCCTCGTCGAGACGCAGCGCCCGGGCGAGCGCGCGGGCGATCTGGGCGACCTCGATCGTGTGGGTCAGCCGCGTGCGGTAGTGATCGCCGTCGGCGGCGATGAAGACCTGGGTCTTGTGCTTCAGGCGGCGGAAGGCGGTCGTGTGGACGATCCGGTCGCGATCACGCTGGAAATCCGAACGGGTCGGGCTCTTGCCCTCCTCGAAGAGACGGCCACGGCTCGTCCAGGGATCGGCCGCATAGATCGCCCGCTGGCCTGCGCCGAAGCCGAGGGCATGTCTGTCCAGTGTCATAGCTCACCCGCATTCGGGCCGCCCATTGACGCGGCCCCGATGCCTTCATACCTATAGTGTGCACAGCGTAAAGCCGCACCGCAAGCGCAATGGCCGTCTGCGAGCAATATCATGTGGTTGCAGGACGTGTTACCATGCAGCTCGAAGCCGGAAGCGACGGCGGTCGGCACGGAATCGATTCTCGGCGGACCTTGACCCCGCCCGGAGGAACTTGATGAACGACAAGAACGTGACCCTTTCCGATGCGGCCGCAAAGCGCATCGCCAGCATCCTCAGCAGCGACCCGGCCAAGAAGGCCATGCGCGTCTCGGTCGAAGGCGGCGGATGCTCGGGCTTCTCCTACAAGTTCGACCTCGTGGACGCCTCCGCCGACGACGACATGGTGCTGGAGAAGGGCGACGCGCGCGTCCTGATCGACCAGCTCTCGCTCGTCTACATGGACGGCTCGGAGATCGACTTCGTCGACAACCTGATGGGCCAGTCCTTCCAGATCAAGAACCCCAACGCCGTGGCAAGCTGCGGCTGCGGCACCAGCTTCTCCATCTGACATCCGGACGACACGGCGGCCGGGTGGACCTGCGCCGCCTTCCCAGTCATCCCCTGTCTCGGCGACCGCCGTGCCGCGCTGCGGCGGCCGGCCCCTTGCCGCGCGTCTCGCAGGGCGGCAGGCGCGGCGGCGAACCGGTTTGTCAAAGGAAATCGGAGCGGCTAGAAAGGCGGGCCGCCCGGCCGGGCGCAGCCCATAAATCGGAGACTGTCGATGAAGATCGCGACCTGGAACATCAACGGCGTGCGCGCCCGCATCGACAACCTCATCGCCTGGCTGAAGGAATCGCAGCCCGACATCGTCGCGCTGCAGGAGATCAAGTGCCAGGACGACGCTTTCCCTCGCCTCGAGGTCGAAGCGCTCGGCTACCATGTCGAGACGCACGGGCAGAAGGGGTTCAACGGCGTGGCGCTGCTGTCGAAGATGCGGCCCGACGAGATCAGCCGCGGCCTGCCGGGCGACGACACGGACGAGCAGTCGCGCTTCATCGAGGGGGTGTTCTCGGTCAACGGCGGCGTGGTCCGCGTCTGCTCGATCTACCTGCCGAACGGCAATCCGGCACAGGACCCGGCAAAGTATCCCTACAAGCTCGCCTGGATGGAGCGGCTGTCGCGGTTCGCCGAAGACCGCCTGGCGCTGGAGGAGCCGATCGTGCTCGCCGGCGACTACAACGTGATCCCCGAGCCGCACGACTGCTGGGACGTCAAGGTCTGGGAGAACGACGCGCTCTACCTGTCGCCGACCCGCCAGGCGTTCCGCAGGCTTGAGAACCTCGGCTTCACCGATGCGCTGCGCGCCACGACGGACGAGACGCCGCTCTACACCTTCTGGGACTACCAGGGCGGCTGCTGGCCGAAGAACTTCGGCATCCGCATCGACCACCTGATGCTCTCGCCGGAAGCCGCCGACCGGCTCGTCAGCGCCGACGTCGAGAAACATGTCCGCAACTGGGAAAAGCCGTCCGACCACGTTCCCGTCGTCGCGCATCTGGCGATGTGACCGGGCGGCCGGCCCGGGCTGCTGCAGCCTGAATTCGGCAATCCGGACCGCCTGCCCGCCCGTCGGGGCGAGCGCACTGCGTTCGCGATCATGTCCGTGATGTTCGGAAGAATTCGGGCCGCCGGCCGGTCGCGGCCGCCAAGGACGGCGCGCGGCGATCCGCAAAGGATCAGTTGACGCCGGCGACGGCTTCCCTCGCCAGCTCGACCGCCTTGCGCCGGTCCTTCTCGCTTGCCAGCGAGAACGCCTGCTCCTGCATCTCCTGCAGCCAGGGGCGATCCTTGGGGCCGCAACGGTCGAGCGCGGTCGTCATCATCGCCAGGCCGCGGGCCGCCTGCCCCTCCTGGAAGATGATGTTGCCGAGCAGGCCCATCGCCCCGGCATGACCGTTCTTCTGCGCCCTGTTCAGCCACTTCTTGGCCTGGTGGATGTTGGCCGAACCGCCCTCGCCCGACAGCATCATCCGGGCGAGCTCGTACTGCGCTTCCGGCACGCCGAAGGTGGAGGCGGCCTGGAAATAGAGCTGGCGCGCCTGGGCGAGGTCGATCTGCACGGGGCTGTCGGGAATGCCGCGGCTGTAGTAGCCGGCAAGGGCGATCAGGGCATTGACGAAGAAGCCCGTGTCCTCCGATCCCGGCTCGACGCCCTGGCTTGCGATCTCGCTATAGATCTTGAACGCCTCGAGATCGTTCTCCGGAACGCCGTCGCCGTCGGCATACATGTTGGCGAGCGCCCAGCGCGAGCCGGTGTGGCCCTTCTCGGCCGCATAGCGATAGGCCTCGATCGCGTCTTCCTTGCGCCCTTCCTTGTAGGAGAAGAAGCCGAACTTGAAGAGGTCGAACGGGCGGCTTTCCTTGCTGACGCCGGCAGCCGGATCGAAGGCGAGCGCGCGCGCAGCCAGGATGCCCTGGCTGAACGACAGACAAAGGCCGACGGCGAGACATTTCAGCGAAAGTGACTCAGGCTTGTACATGGGTTACAGCTATCTTCCGCACCTTACCGCGCCCTGCGGCAGGCGGATTTCCAGAGTTGGAACAAGGACTTGAACAAGGTCAGCCATGTTCCGATGCGCCACGCAGCTGTTGGAAACGACGGAAGCCGACGCCTGTTTGGAGCGTCCTGATGGCATTTCCGTCGCGTATGGCGTCACTCGGTTCATCGGTTCCTTCGGCGCTCGTCCACAAGCGCCCTCTCGAGCCCATCGCTGCTCCCCGTTTGTGGCGGGAAATGGACAAGACGGCTCCTCACTCCTGTGTAGCAAACTATCGCAAAGAATGTGTTGCCAATTCGGCACATGCGCTAAAGGAGAAGAGTTCTCGTCAACCATATCCCCAACGGGTCATTCAGCTTTGAGCCACTATTAACGAGAAAAAAGGCCCGGGTATGACCCGGACCTTCATCTTTCGCCACAAGGTCAATCAGAATTTAACTCTGAACTCCCCGGAGAGTGCGGAGACGAAGTCGGTTCCGTACTCGTAGCTCGTCGTCGTCAGGTTGACCGGGTTCGATTCCCCGCTCGTCAGCAGCCCGAGCGCGCCGGCGAGGCGCAGCTCGACGTTCTCGGTCGGGGCGTAGGCCGCGCCGAGGCCGACGGTCCAGCTGTCGGACTGCGAGCCGGTCACGGTGCTGGTGCCGCGGTCCCAGGTCAGGCTGACGCCGCCGCTCCACTGTTCGTTGAACTTGTGGCCGACGCCGCCGGTGACCGTCCAGCCGTCGCGGTAGAAGAGGTCGAGCGAGGTCAGCGCCACGCCATCGGCAGCACCACAGAAGGCCGCGCTGCCGTCGCAGGTGAACTCCACCGTCTGCAGCAGGCTCCAGTTGGTCCACTTGACCGAGCCGAAGGCCAGCCAATCGGGCGCGATCCCCGACTGGAGCTTCAGTTCGAGCGAGTCCGGAAGGGTCGCAGAGCCGGTGACCGGCGTGCTGACGCCGAAGATGCGCGAATAGAGCGCCTGCCTCATCGGGTCCATTTCGAGCAGGGCGGCCGCGGCCGGCACCCCGGTCAGGTCCAGCGTGCCGTCGATGCTGTCGTACTTCACCCGGCTGTTGTAGACCAGGCTTGCGCGCATGGCGTATTCGGGGATCTCGTAGCCGATGCCGAGCCGCCAGCCGCCGCTGCTGTCCTCCATGCCGTCCAGCCGGCCGAGGCCGCTGTAGCTGGAGAAATCCTGGCCGAGGAGCGCCCCCATGCCCGGCAGCACCTCAGGGGCGAAGACCACCGCCTCCTTGTGGCCGCCGATTTCCTGGTAGAAGCCGCCGCCGATGACGCGGAACTGGCCCGGGCCCATGTCGAACTTGTAGGAGCAGGTGCCGCCGTAGTTGTGGCTGTAGACATCGATCTCGGTCATGTCCTTGGCGCCCGCCCAGTGGCGGCCGGGATTGGAGCTGGCGCCCCAGGGTTCGGAATAGTCCACCATGCAGTCGATGGAATCGCCGATCGCGGCCTTTCCGCCGACATAGGGGTCGGCGTAGTTCTCGTATTCGTCGGCGGTCGTCGAATAGCCGAGGTTGTTCAGATTGGTCGGATCCGTATCCGGAACGCTGTGGTCGCGCGCATTCTCGATCTTCCGGTTCGGCATGACATAGGTCACCGAGCCGTCGAAAAAGAACGGCGAATCCTCGAACAAAAGGTCGGTGTCGTAACCGTGCCGCTCGAGGCCACCGGCCAGCGCCGAGGTGGAAACGGCGAGCGCCGCAAGTCCCGCGATCCCCGACGTCAATTTCAGTCTTCTCATAAATCCCCCCAGAATGCTTCGCAGCGGCCCGGTTTCCGTGATCCGCCGCAATCGCAAAAGAGTATCAGAGAGCCTCGGACGCTTTGCAAACGCCAGGTCGCCCGATCGCCGGTGACACGCGGTTTCCTGAATTACGTAAATTCGCGTCGACCACACCCAAAACGCCGCCACGCGAGATCATTTTTTCCCCAATAGCGGAAAACCCTTAAATTTTAGAGTATTCCATTCCCCGGAAATGACGATGTGTCACATTTCGACCACATCGGGTGAATTGGTCCGCACGGCAAAGAAAAACCGCGCCGCAGATGCGGCGCGGTTGTGAATATCCGCAGCTATTAAGGGCTGCTGATCGACTCAGCCGGCCTCGATCACACGGGCGAGCGCAATGCCGAGGCTCGACAACTGCTGGTCGAGTTCCGCCAGCCGCTCGCGCTCCGCCTCGACGACGTCCGCCTTGGCATTGGCGACGAACTTCTCGTTGGCGAGCTTGCCGCGGATGCGCTCGGCCTCGCCGTTGGCCTTGGCGATCGCCTTCTCCAGCCTTGCGGCTTCCGCCGTGAGGTCGATCAGGGCGCCGAGCGGCAGGCAGGCCGTGGCCTCGCCGATCACGATCTGGGCCGCACCCTTCGGCGCTTCATCGGCGAGAACGATCTCGCCCACGCGGGCCAGCCTGCGGATGGCCGGCTCGTGGCGCTCCAGCCGCGCCCGGGTCTGCGCGTTGGCACCGACCATGACGAGCGGGGCGACCGCCGCCGGCGGCACGTTCATCTCGGAGCGGACCGAGCGGATGCCGGAGACGAGATCGACCAGCCAGTTGGTCTCGTCCGCCGCGGCCTCGTCCGCATAGGCGGGCGACGGCCATTCGGCATGGCAGATGAGGCCCTGCCGCTCGACGCCCTCGCCGGCCGTGTGCGCCCAGAGCTCCTCGGTCATGAACGGCATGAACGGATGCAGGAGCTTGTAGGTCTCCTCCAGCACGTAGGCCGCGCAGGCCTGCGATTCGGCCTTGGCGCCCTCGTCCTCGCCGTTGAACACCGGCTTCAGCAGTTCCAGGTACCAGTCGCAGAACTGGTTCCAGACGAAGCGGTAGAGCGCGCCGGCCGCATCGTTGAAGCGGTAGGTCTCGATCGCCTCGGTGACGTCGCGGGCGGTGCGGGCGAGCTCGGTCAGGATCCAGCGGTTGATCGTGAGCGATGCGGCCTCCGGCACGAACTGCGGATCGAGCTTGACGCCGTTCATCTCGGCGAAGCGCGTGGCGTTCCACAGCTTGGTGCCGAAGTTGCGGTAGCCGGCGACGCGGGCGGGGTCGAGCTTCACGTCGCGCCCCTGGGCGGCCATGATGGCGAGCGTGAAGCGCAGCGCGTCGGCGCCGTACTCGTCGATCAGGTCGAGCGGGTCGATGACGTTGCCCTTCGACTTCGACATCTTCTGCCCGTTCTTGTCGCGCACCAGCGCGTGGACATAGACGGTGTGGAACGGCTCGATCGGATTGCCGAGGTCGTCCTTCATGAAGTGCAGGCCCATCATCATCATCCGGGCGACCCAGAAGAAGATGATGTCGAAGCCGGTGACGAGCACGTCGGTCTGGTAGTAGCGATCGAGTTCCGGCGTCTCCTTCGGCCAGCCGAGCGTGGAGAACGGCCAGAGCGCGGACGAGAACCAGGTGTCGAGCACGTCCTCGTCGCGGGTCAGGATCTCGCCGGGCTCGAAGTTCTCCAGCTTCTCCTCCACCCAGGCCTTCCACGGGCCCTCGTGCGAGATGTAGTGCTGGATGGCGGCGTGCAGCGCCTCCTCCTCGGTCTTCTCGACGAAGACCTGGCCGTCCGGACCGTACCAGGCGGGGATCTGGTGGCCCCACCACAGCTGGCGGGAGACACACCAGGGCTGGATGTTCTCCATCCACTCGAAATAGGTCTTTTCCCAGTTCTTCGGCACGAACTTGGTGCGGCCCTCTCGCACGGAGGCGATTGCGGGCCTGGCCAGCGTCTTGGCGTCGACGTACCACTGCTCGGTCAGGCGCGGCTCGATCGGCACGCCGCCGCGGTCGCCGTGGGGAACGGTGTGCTTGTGCGGCTCGATCCGGTCGACGAGGCCCGCCTCCTCGAGGATCTCGACGATGATCTTGCGCGCCTCGAAGCGGTCCTTGCCCTCGAGCCGGTCCCAGGCGCCGTGCAGTGCCGCGGGATGATCGAGGCCTTCGAGGAAGTCCTCGTTGTCCTTCAGCGTCACCCGGCCCTCGACGGTCAGCACGTTGACGGCGCGCAGGCCCTGGCGCTTGCCGACCTCGAAGTCGTTGAAGTCGTGCGCCGGGGTCATCTTGACGGCGCCGGTGCCGGCGGTCGGGTCCGGATACTCGTCGGCGACGATCGGGATCTTGCGGCCGACGATCGGCAGGATGACATGCTTGCCGACGATCGACTTGTAGCGCTCGTCGTCCGGGTGGACGGCCACGCCGGTGTCGCCCAGCATCGTCTCCGGCCGGGTGGTGGCGACGACCAGATAGTCGCGCGTCTCCCACTCGGTGGCCTTGCCGTCCTCGTCGAAGGCGACCGGATGCTCATAGGTAACGCCCGGCTCCAGCGGATAGCGCAGGTGCCAGAGGTGGCCGCTGACCTCGACCTGCTCGACCTCCAGGTCGGAGATCGCCGTCAGAAGCTTCGGATCCCAGTTGACGAGGCGCTTGTCCTTGTAGATGAGCCCTTCCTTGTAAAGGCTTACGAAAACTTCGAGAACGGCCTCCGAGAGGCCCTCGTCCATGGTGAAGCGCTCGCGCGACCAGTCGGCCGATGCGCCGAGGCGGCGCAACTGGTTGAAGATCAGGCCGCCGGATTCGGCTTTCCACTCCCAGACCTTCTCGACGAAGGCCTCGCGGCCCATCTCGCGACGGTGCTGCTGCTTCTCCATCAGCCGGCGCTCGACGACCATCTGGGTGGCGATGCCGGCATGGTCCATGCCCGGCTGCCAGAGCACGTCCTTGCCGCGCATGCGCTCGAAGCGGACCATGATGTCCTGCAGCGTGTTGTTCAGCGCGTGTCCCATATGCAGCGAGCCGGTCACGTTCGGCGGCGGGATCACGATCGAGAACGTCTCGGCCCCGGGTTTGGCGCCCGCGCCGGCGCGGAAGGCGTCGGCCTCTTCCCAGACCTTGGCAATTCTCGGTTCTACGGCCGCGGAATCATAATTTTTTTCAAGCATCTTACTGGCCATGCCCACTGTTTCAGTCACCGGGTTGTAAACCGGATGGCTAGTTTGGAGTCAACATCGACAAAAGAAAAGCCGCGCCCTGTGCGGCGCGGCCCATCGCATCAGCAAAAACGGTCGATTTAACGGCGCGGTCCGCGCGCCACGCGCTCGATCTCCTCGCGCACCAGGCGCTCGACCAGCGTCGGCAGGTTGTCGTCCAGCCATTCCTGCAGCATCGGCCGCAGCATGTCCTCGGCGATCTCGTCGAAGGACCGGCGCGGGCCGGCCTCGACCGCCTCGGCCAGCGCCCCGAAGGCGTCGGCCACCTTGGCGCCGATATCGGGCGACATCAGCTGGCCGCGCGAGGCGGTGGCCGCCAGCGACACCGGGTTCAAAGGCGGCTGCGGCGCAGGTTCTGCGACAGACAGCGGCTGCGGCGCCGGCTCGGGGGCGGCTTCGGCTGCGGCCGGCGCCACGGCGGCCGGGGACGCCTGGAACGGCTTCTCCGTGCGCGATACGTCCGGCTCGGGCGCCGGGCGGGCGGGCTGCTCACGCAGGAGCAGTCCGTTGCGCTCGGAGGCGGCCCGCACGCGGGCTGCGACATCGGCGAGCGACATCGCCGGCTGGGCGCGCGTCTCCGGCTCGATCGCCGGCGCCTGCAGCGGCACGGGCTGGACCGGGGCATCGGCTGGCGCACGCTCGAAGGGGGAACGGTCGAAGGCGGAACGATCGAACGACGGCCGATCGGCCATCAGGTCGGCGACGATCACCTCGTCCTCGAAGCTGTCGTCGCCGGCGGAACCATCGTCTTCGGGAGCGATCGGGGCGAAGGCGGCCTGCCCGCCGACCGGCGGTTCATTGCTTTCGATGATCCGGCGGATCGACGCCAGTATCTCGTCCATCGACGGTTCGCGCGCTACATTCGGCTGAGCCATTTCCATCCCCGTTCACTGCGCCGCCCGACCTTCGCGCACGCTCAAATCGGCGTGCAGGCGGTGCGGATGGGCAAGACCATAGGTCACTCGCGAGGGCAAAAAAATCGTCGCGAATCAACTCTTAACAGTGATGCACAGATTTGTGGGCGATGCCAATGGCAGCGCCCATCCGGGGTTCAGCGGCCGTCGACGGTGCGCAGGCCGAACCACTTGTCCTTGACGGCCTCGTAGTGCTTCTCGGAGCGGTATTCGGCGACCTTCAGGTGCTGGTCCTTGACCGTCAGGCGCGCGATCGAGGCCAGAAGCGAATAGCTGGCCACGACCTCGACCCGGCGGGACAGGACGAGGCTCTCCTGCGCATCGAGGACGGTCTGCTGGGCGATCAGCACGTCGAGCGTGGTGCGCTGGCCGACGTTGCGCTCCTCGATGACGCCCTTCAGCGCCATGTTGGCGGCCTCGATCTCGGCCAGGTTCGCCTTAATCGCGGCGCGCGCCGCTTCGAGCTGGGTGTGGGCGGAGATGATCGTCTGCTGGATCTCGAGGCGGGCCGAATCGACGAGGATGCGCTGCTGGCCGAGCCGCTCCTTCGCCTGGCGGATCTGGCCGTATTCGGCGCCGCCCTGGTAGATCGGCACGGTGACGCGGGCGGAGATGCTGCCTTCGATGTTGTCGTTGGTGCTGCCGCTGCTGTTGACCGACTTGAAGACGTCGCCCTGGATCGAGACGCCGGGAAGCATGGTGCCTTCGGCCGCCTTGACGTTGTAGCCGGCGGCATCGACGCTGCGCTCGGCCGAAAGGATCGTCGGATGCTCGCGCAGGCCGATCGCGACGGCCTGGTCCAGCGTCGCCGGAAGCCCGCGCGTCGCCGGCCCCGGCTGCTTGATGTTCTTCGGCACGTCGCCGACGATCTGGAAATAGACCGCCTCGCTGGTCTTCAACGCCGCCTCGGCGGAGACCAGCAGCGCCTGCGCCTCGGCAAGCTGCGATTCGGACAGGCTGACGTCGGTCTGGGTGCCCTCGCCCACGTCGAGACGGGCGCGCGAGGCGTTCAACTGCTCGCGCAGGAACTCCAGGTTCTGCTTGCGGATGCCGACGATCGCCTGGTCGCGGGCGATGTTGGCATAGGCCTCGACGGCCGCCAGCAGGATGCTGATCTCCTGGGCGCGCAAGGCCTCGCGGTTGGCGAGCACGTTGGCCTCGGCGGAGCGGACGTTGTTCAGCGTCTGGAAGCCGTCGAAGATCTGCTGGGTGACGGAGATGCCGTAGGCGGAGGTGAAGGTGTCGTTGCGTCGCGTCGCCGGCGCGAACAGGCCGGAGGAGACGGGCTTGTCGTAGAGGCGCCGGGTGGCGTTCGCCTCCGCCACGCCGGTGATTTGCGGCCGCATCGCCGCCTTGGCGATCGTGACGTTCTCGTCGATGGCGCGGAGTGCTGCGCGGGCGGCGTTCAGGTCCGGATTGTTGGCGTAGGCCTTGGCCATGGCGCCTGCCACGGTCTCTGCGGATGCTGGCAGCGTCGTGGCCAGAAGAGCGGGAACGAGCGCCGCGGCGAGCGCGGACTTGCGCAAGATTGACACCTATGAACTCCAGACTGGATCGGTGTGCCGACCCCCTCGGTGGCACTGCGCTGCCGTGAGCGCCGCGCCGCAAATCCCCTGCGAATGCGGCGGTTTTTTGCCGCCGTACCGCGCGCCATGCGCTGACCTGTTCGTGATCCCGGTCGTCAGCATCGCTGCCGAAGCACCATGGTGTTCACCCCTCCAGCCAAAGCCGCCCTGCGGCTCCGGATGCGCTCCAATCGCCCCGTCCCCACGTCGCGATTCCGATGCGGCTGACTCGCCGCATATGCGATCTTGCGCATAAAACACGGTCGAAATCGACTCGGATTTTACTAAAAGGTTAATCAGAACACGAACTCGGCGGCCTTGCGGAAGCCCGGCAGCGGCTTGACCGCGGTGTTGAAGGCGCTGCGCTCGGACGCGATGCCGCGCTCCTTGACGTAGAGGCGGGCCTGCGAGGCGTTGCCGTAGCCCTCGACGACCACCAGGCGGCCGCCGTCGCGCAACTGGGCGAAGAAGGCTTCCGGGACGAATTCCACCGCGCCGTGGATGAAGATCGCGTCATAGGGCGCCTCGGCGGCATAGCCCTTGTCGAGTTCGCCGGTCACGACCGCGACGTTGTCGTAGCCCAGCTCGGAAAGCGTCTCGCCGGCCGCGGCCGCGAGCGCCTCGTCGCTCTCCAGAGCGACGACGGAGCCGGAAAGTTTCGACAGGATCGCCGAGGCATAGCCGGTGTTGCAGCCGACCTCGAGGACGACGTCGCCCTTCGTGATCGCCGCGAGCTGGATGAGCTTGGCGAGCGGCGACGGCTCCATCAGGTAGCGGCCGGGCGCGACCTCGATGTCGTTGTCGATATAGGCCAGCGGCTTCAGCCGGGCGGGAACGAAGGCCTCGCGGGGGACGGTCAGGAACGCGTCGAGGACCGAATGCGAAGTCACGTCCGTCGTCCGGATCTGGTTATCGACCATTTTGATGCGCGCTGCGGTGTAGTCCATCATTGCCGTCCTGATTGCTGCCCTGCCGGAGCCTCCCGGCCGCGCGAGAGCGCCGGCGGAAAATTCCAGCAGTGTCTTAATGCCGTTTCGGCACGGGTGTCCATACGCCGAACCGCCTGGAAAGCGCAAAAAAGTGAAGAGGCGTTAAAGCGTCCCCCGCAAATATCATGACAAAAGCGGTCATGATAACGTTGCCCCGCCGCGCATAATTGTTGTATGGGACGCTCATGAATTGGCACAACCGGAGTGCGGCGCAGGCCTGCGCCTTGCTCCCTTGGCCCAACGACCAGAGGATCCGGACTTTGCTGACACGGCCCCTAATGGCCGCGGCACTCGCCGCAATCGGCCTTACACTTTCCATTCCCGCAGCACAGGCACAGGAAAACGCCCCGACTGCCGCAACGACGCAGACGCAGGAGCGGCCGACCGCCACCACGCCGGCGACGAGCGGTGCGGCTCCCGCCGCAGACAGCTCGACGCCGCAGCTTTCCGCGCCGAGTGCCGCCGCCCCTCAGGCCGGCGCCCCTCAGGCCGGCACCGACGCAGGCACGCCGGGCGCGGCGACGCCTTCGACCGCGGCGCCCGTGACTGCTGCATCTCCTTCCGCCGAGAGCCAGACCGCCCCCGCCGGGGCGACCGACGGCGCCATCGTGCCGGGCGACGAAGCGGTGCAGGTGGAAGCCGGCGGCGAACGCCAGGCCGGCCTGCCGCACGATCTTTCGCCCTGGGGCATGTTCATGGCGGCCGACCTGGTGGTCAAGGGCGTGATGATCGGCCTCGCCTTCGCCTCCTTCGTCACCTGGACCGTGCTGATCGCCAAGATCATCGAACTCGGCGCCGTTCAGCGCACCGTCCGCCGCGCCGTGCGCAACCTGACCGACGCGCAGGGCCTGGCCGCGGCAGAGGAGATCTTCCACAGCCGGCGCAGCGTGCCCGCCCGCATGGTGCACGCGGCGCGGCAGGAGATGGACAGTTCCGACGCAGTCCTGGATTTCGTCTCCGATGCGGGGGTCAAGGAACGCGTCGCCTCGCGGCTGCAGCGCGCCGAAGTCCGCGCCGGCCGGCAGATCGCCAAGGGAACCGGCATCCTCGCCACCATCGGCTCCACCGCACCGTTCGTCGGCCTGTTCGGCACGGTGTGGGGGATCATGAACTCGTTCATCGGCATCTCCGAGGCGCAGACCACCAATCTCGCGATCGTGGCACCCGGTATCGCCGAAGCGCTGCTCGCAACGGCGATCGGCCTCGTCGCCGCCATTCCCGCGGTGGTGTTCTACAACTTCCTCGCCCGCGCCATCACCGCCTATCGCCAGGGCCTCAGCGACACGTCCGCGGCGATCGAGCGGCTCGTCAGCCGCGATCTCGACGTGCGCCGCGCCCGGCTCGCCGCCAACCGGTCGGCCGGCACCGGCCGGGCGGATCCCGCACTCGTCAGGATGGGCTGAACCATGGCAGGCAAGATCAAGGAAGGCGGCGGCGACGACCTGGAGGAGAACAGCGAGATCAACGTCACGCCGTTCATCGACGTGATGCTGGTGCTGCTGATCATCTTCATGGTGGCCGCGCCGCTGGCGACCGTCGACATCAATGTCGACCTCCCCTCCTCCGTCGCCCGGCCGGCGCCGCGCGAGGACAAGCCGGTGTTCGTGACGCTGAAGCAGGACCTGACGCTGTCGCTCGGAAACGGCACCGTCGCCCGAGAGGCGTTCGGCAGCGAACTCGACGCGATCACCGGCGGCAACCGGCAGACCCGCATCCTGCTTCGGGCCGACAAGGCGGTCGGCTACGGCGACGTGATGGACGTGATGAACCTGCTGCGCACCGCCGGCTATCCGAAGATCGCACTCGTCGGGCTCGAAGGCACGCCGGGCTGAACGCCCTGCGGTTGCGGGCACGGACTGCCGACGATAAGGCCCTCAAGCGGCGCCCCACGGGCGCCGCTCGCGCGTCAAGCGGCCGTCCCGGCGCCGGCGACCGGAACAGCCGTGCAAACTCCCTTTTCGACACTCGGGCGGACGCGCCCCTTGCAAATGACTGAAAACGGGCGATAAATCTCCCTTGCCGCATTCAGCGGCCCTGGAGGGGCTCCATGAGACGTGCTGCATCATCGATCGCGTTTTTCCTCTCGCTGCTGGTGCTTTCCGGTTGCACCACCTCCGCCGCGAACAACACGACCTACTCGCAATATCAGGGTCCGTCGCCCGACGCCGAGATCGTCGGCATGCGCACCGGCACGCAGAACGCCGACTACTAGGGTCAGCATCCTCCGATTCCGCTCCCGGCCGGACGATCCTCCGGCGGGGCATTCGATGCGCGGCCGGTCGCCGGCCCCATTCCCGCGTGAACGACAAGACGGCCAGGGTCCGGATGCGCTCCCTCGCCGTCCAGCCGCGCGTCGAAATATCATTCAACAAAATGGTTGAATATCGATCCGCGCGGGTCTATATTCAACTACATGGTTGAATTAAACGCCCCCCTGCTCGATTCCGTCTTCCACGCCCTCGGCGACGCCACGCGGCGCAGGATGCTGCGCGAACTGGCCGACGGCGAGCGAACGGTCAGCCAGCTGGCGGAACCGTTTTTGATCTCGCTGGCGGCGGCGTCGAAGCACATCAAGGCGCTGGAGAATGCCGGCCTGATCCGTCGCGAGGTGCGGGGCCGCACCCATCTCTGCCGGCTCGCGCCCGGCCCGCTCGCCAGCGCGCATGCCTGGCTGAGCCACTACGAGCGGTTCTGGATCGAGCGGCTCGACGTTCTCGAGCGCCTTTTACGCGAAGACGATGCAAGAAAGCCCCCCAAACCCAGCAGAGGAGAAGACAGATGACCGAAGTCCTGACACTCGACGCCTACGGCTCCCTGACGGAACCGGCCACGCTGACGCTGCAGCGTCTCCTGCCCGGCCCGATCGAACGGGTCTGGTCCTATCTGACCGAAAGCGAGCTGCGCCGGAAATGGCTGGCGGCGGGCGACATGGAGCTGAAGGTCGGCGCGCCGTTCGAATTCGTCTGGCGCAACGACGAGCTCAGCGACGCGCCCGGCACGCGGCCGGAGGGCTTTTCGGAGGAGCACCGGATGCAGAGCCGGATCACCGAACTGGACCCGCCGCGCAAGATCGCCTTTTCCTGGAGCCGCAGCGGCGACGTGTCCATCGAGCTCGAGCCGAAGGGCAGCGAGGTGCTGCTGACGCTCGTGCATCGCCGCCTGCCCGACCGCGCGACCATGGAAATGGTGGGAGCCGGTTGGCACGTCCATCTCGACGTTCTCGTCGAGCGCGTCTCGGGCAAGGCGCCCGAAGCGTTCTGGCCGCGCTGGACCCGGCTGCGCAGCGAATACGCCCGCCGGCTGTCCGCCTGAGAAGGCCCGGCACGGCCCCGGCTTCGCCCCATCGCCCGGGCGGAGCCGGCCTGCCGGAGACACGTCCGGCCACAGGACCGCCAACGAGGAAAACCGCCATCGGGCGTCGAATGCCTCTTGCACCGATTTTCAATTCGTTCTAAACGCCCGGCACCACTCGCTTTTAAGCAGACGGATGGCCTCGTGGCGGAGTGGTTACGCAGAGGACTGCAAATCCTTGCACCCCGGTTCGATTCCGGGCGAGGCCTCCACTTTTTCCCCTTTGAATCATGTATTTACGGCGCAGCCGGCCTGCGCTTTCCGCTTCATCCCAGGTTGCGCGATACAACCGGATCTGTGTCCGATCCTTGACTCCAGCGTGCATCCTGTCACCCTGCCGCGTGCGGGCGATGGAAATGCCCGGTTGAGCTTTGCGGGAGAGCGAGATGGCAGGGTTCGCAGCGAGAATACTTCTTGCCGGCATTTGCATGGGCGCCGTGGTCGGATCCGCGTCCGCGCGCAGCTGGCATTCCGACGATACGGCCGCACTGGTCGGCGGCGTGCTTCTCGGGGGCATCGCGGCGGCGGCGATCTCGCATGACCATCATCACCACAACCAGTATATCGGACCGCGGCCGGTCTACGGCGGGGCGCCCTTCAGTCCTTCCCGGGGTGTCATCTGCTACCCGAACCAGGTCGCCTGCTACAACAACAACGGGACCTACCTCCCGGCCTGGACGAGCCGCGTGTTCTGAACTCATCGAAGGGTCGCATCATGAAGTACTGGCTTTCATTCGCCGTCGGCGCCTCTTTCCTTCTTTCCCCCGTCCACGCAAGCGCCCAGGAGCCGGCCACCAGCTTCGTGCGCCAGCACGCCATCGCCCTCCTGGAGGGCGCGCTGGACGAAAAGCAGACCGCCGACCTGCAGGTGCTTGCCCATCAGGCCGCCATCGCCGCCGTTTGCGACGGCTTCACGCTGGACGACAAGAAGATGGAAAAGGCCTTCGAGGGCCTGGCCCCTGTCAACGCCGACAAGTTGACGGCGGAGCAGAAGGACTATCACGACAAGCATCTGCTGGTGATCTACGGGATCCTGGTCGGCGGTGAGCTGACCGCGATGTCCGAGGGCGCATGCGAGCTGGCGGCGGAGTCCAAGGCGGATCCCGATTTTGCCGAGGTGATGGTCTGGCAATAGCGGCCCGGCGATCCCGCCACGGCGCGCCCTGGACCACCGGCAAGGATTTCGGCTGGGGCGGCGTTTCCGTTCGGCCGGGTAGCGGCTTGCCCGGCCCCATGGCGCGAGAACCCGGACCCGGGCACCGAGGAACGACGGCGCATGCGGGCGGGCGGCTGCCAGAGCGATACGGCCCGAAGCCGAGCGGCCACTGGCATTGCGGGACGCTACTCGGGCGCGTTCAGCGCGAGACGATCGCCACCGCCAGTGCGATCCATACGAGGGCAGAGAACTCAGCGGCTATCAGGTATCCGATTGCTCGGTCGCTCATCCATTCCTCCCGATCTCCTCCATCCGCCGATCACCCTACCGGGAAACGAACGGTTTCACTACCCTGCGATCGGTGTTTCTGGATCGGCCGCTGTGACCGGACGGAATCGCGCCGCCGCTTACGGCTTCGGTCGCATCTTGCGGCTGGCCCACCAGACGGAGAGCTTGCGGCGCTGGCGGCGCAGAAAGGGGGAATCGTGCGACAGCACCAGGAGGCCGAGCGGCACCATCCAGAAGCCCAGCACCGGCAGGAAGCCGAGGAGACCGAAGAAGACGAGCAGGATCCCCACCGCCATCCGCCACGCCTTCGATTGCGGCAGCTTGAGACGGAAGGAACCGATCACGATCTCATGGGTGCCGTGATCGATGCCGAAACGGGTTCCTGTGGTTTCTTTCGCTTTCATCGGTTCTCGTTACGATCCTCTGTGACTGGCCGTCCATGCCGGAAATCCAATGCCTGAAGCTGACATCTGGTTCCTCGCCCGCAATCAATCAAGGAAGATGCGTCATTTTGCAAAAAAAGCGCTTGGCAAATCGGTTCAGCGTTTGTATTACGCGCTCACTCCGCAGCGAGCGGATGATCCCTGGTAGCTCAGCGGTAGAGCATTCGACTGTTAATCGACAGGTCGCCGGTTCGAATCCGGCCCGGGGAGCCAGTTTTTCGAAGGGCTGCGCCTTGATCGGCGCGGCCCTTTTTGCATTCCGGGATCGCCACAGGCCCGGTGCCTCCAGTCGCTGACCTGCTTTTCGCCGCACCCGCCCGGAAACAGTTCCGGCGTCTGCGCGTTCCTCCCCGCACGGATCGTCGCCGGGCCGGATCGGATACCGGTTCGACTTGCGAAAAATACAATACGGGATCGACGCGAGGCCTTCCATGATCACTGCATCGCAATGCCGCGCCGGGCGGGCGCTGATCGAATGGACGGAGGATCAGCTGGCCGAGGCCGCGCGCGTGTCGGTGCGCACGATCGCCGACTTCGAGCACGAGCGCAACCTGCCGCCGATGACGTCGCTGCAGGCGATCGAGGCGGCGTTGCTCGGCGCCGGCGTGGCGCTGGTGGACGGCGGCAAGGCAGAGGTGGGCGTCCGGCACAGCCGGAAAAGGCGCGTCGGCGACGGGCCGGGCGCCGGTGGCAGGCCGGGCGGCGACGACAGGCACCGGCGATGACGGCGAGACATGCGACGTCTCCGTCGAACACCGCCCCGGTGGTCGTCTGGTTCCGCCGCGACCTCAGGCTTGGCGACAACCACGCGCTCGCAGCGGCCGTCTCGAGCGGCCGCCCGGTGCTCCCCCTCTTCCTGCTCGAGGAGGACAACGCGCAGGCGCTGCCCTATGGCGCGGCGCAGGCGTGGTGGCTGCATCATTCCCTGGACGAACTCGCGCGGCGAATCGAGAGGCTGGGAGGACGGCTGATCCTCCGGCGCGGCAAGGCGGCCGATGTCCTGCCGGCCTTCGTGCGGGAGACCGGCGCGGTCGCCGTCTACTGGAACCGCCGGCACGATCCGGACGGAATCAATACCGACCGCGCGCTCAAGGCGAGGCTGCGCGAGGCCGGAATTGCGGTGCAGAGCTTTGCCGGGCAACTGCTGCACGATCCGTCCCGGCTGAAGACCAGGGCCGGCGGCGCCTACAAGGTCTACACGCCCTTCTGGCGGGCGTTGTCGGAGGGCGGCGAGCCGGATACGCCGATCGACGCACCGGACCGCATCCCCTCGCCCACCGGATTTCCGGCGAGCGACCGGCTGGAGGACTGGGCGCTGACACCGTCGAAACCCGACTGGGCGAGCCGGTTTGCCGAAATCTGGACGCCGGGCGAAGAGGCCGCGAAGAAGCGGCTACGACGGTTCGTCGCGCAGGGCCTCGACGGTTACGGCGAGGCCCGCGACTTTCCCGCCCGCGACGGCACCTCGCGGCTGTCGCCGCACCTCGCCCTCGGCGAGATCACGCCGGCGGCGATCTGGCATGCGGCGCGCGGCGCGCGAAGCGGCAAGGGTGCGGACGGGCTGATCGCCTTCCGCAAGGAGATCGCCTGGCGCGACTTCTCCTATCACCTCCTGTTCCACCATCCCCGCCTTGCCAGCGAAAGCCTCGACCGCCGCTTCGATGCCTTCGGCTGGCGCGACGACGAGGCGCATTTCGCCGCCTGGACCCGCGGCCTGACGGGCTACCCGATCGTCGATGCCGGCATGCGGCAGCTCTGGACGCAGGGCACCATGCACAACCGCGTGCGGATGATCGCGGCCTCGTTTCTGATCAAGGACCTCCTGATCGACTGGCGGCGCGGCGAGGCCTGGTTCCGCGACACGCTGGTCGACGCCGATCCCGCCTCGAACGCGGCGAGCTGGCAGTGGGTGGCCGGCTGCGGCGCCGATGCGGCACCGTTCTTCCGCATCTTCAATCCGGTGCTGCAGGGCGAGCGATTCGATCCGGATGGCGCATATGTGAAGACCTTCGTGCCGGAACTCACAGCCCTTCCGAAGACATTCGTCCACCGGCCGTTCGCAGCCCCCGACGCGGTACTCGAGGCCGCGAAGATATCGCTCGGCACCACCTATCCGCAGCCGCTGGTCGATCACCGCGCCGCCCGCGACCGCGCCCTTGCCGCCTTCGGCCGGATCAGGTCCGATCGCGGCGGATAGGCCGGTGCTGCGGCCGAGCCGGCCAAATTTTGCCTCTGGCGGATCGACACTGGGAACAGATTTTCTTGCAAACCCTTGCTTGCGGTCCGAAAAGTCGCTGCCTAATCTAGGATGTTAAAGTGCGAGGTTCGCGGACAATGGCAATTCTTCCTTCGGTATTGGACGCAATCGGCAATACCCCGCTCATCAAGCTGAAGGGCGCTTCGGACGCGACCGGATGCACCATTCTGGGCAAGGCCGAGTTTCTCAACCCCGGCCAGTCGGTGAAGGATCGCGCGGCGCTGTCGATCATCAGGGCGGCGGAGAAGGCCGGCCAGCTGCGCCCGGGCGGCGTCATCGTGGAAGGCACGGCCGGCAACACCGGCATCGGGCTCGCCCTCGTCGCGCAGGCGCTCGGCTACCGCACCGTCATCGTCATCCCGGAGACGCAGAGCCAGGAGAAGAAGGACGCGCTGAGGCTGCTCGGCGCCGAACTCGTCGAGGTGCCGGCCGTCCCCTACAAGAACCCCAACAACTATGTGAAGATTTCCGGCCGGCTGGCCGAGCAGCTTTCGAAGACCGAGCCGAACGGGGCGATCTGGGCCAACCAGTTCGACAACGTCGCCAATCGCGACGCCCACATCGAAACGACGGCCCCGGAGATCTGGCGCGACACCGACGGCAAGGTGGACGGCTTCGTCTGCGCCGTCGGCTCCGGCGGGACGCTCGCCGGGGTCGCCGCGGGCCTTCGCGCCAGGAACCCGGCCATCAAGATCGGCCTGGCCGATCCGGACGGGGCGGCGCTCTACAACTACTATGCGCACGGCGAGCTGAAGTCCTCCGGAAGCTCCATCACCGAAGGCATCGGCCAGGGCCGGATCACCGCCAACCTCGAAGGCTTCACGCCGGACTTCTCCTACCAGATCCCCGACACCGAGGCGGTGCCGCTGGTCTTCGACCTGATCGAGCACGAGGGCATCTGCGTCGGCGGCTCGACCGGCATCAACATTGCCGGCGCCATCCGGCTGGCGAAGGATCTCGGTCCGGGCCACACGGTCGTGACGATCCTGTGCGACTATGGTAACCGCTACCAGTCCAAACTGTTCAACCCGGACTTCCTCGTGTCGAAGGGCCTGCCGGTGCCGGCATGGCTGAAGGCGACGTCGACGATCAAGGTCCCCTATCAAGCTGTTGCGTGATCAATGACAAAGCCCGTTGCCGCGCTCTTTCGCGACGATTTCTACCTGTCCACCGCCGAGGCCGTCGTCACTGCGGTTCATGAGGACGGCGGCATCGAGCTCGACCAGACCTGCTTCTACGCCACCTCGGGCGGACAGCCGGGCGACACCGGCTTCCTCGAACGCGCCGACGGCAGCCGGATCGTGCTGGGGCCGACGGCGCACGGTCCGACCAAGGACATCATCATCCACCGGCCGCTGGAGAGCGGCCTGCTTCCGTCCGTGGGCGAGAAGCTGGTCCTGCATGTCGACTGGCCGCGGCGGTACCGGCTGATGCGCATGCACACGGCCTGCCACCTGCTCTCGGTCGTCTGCCCCTTTCCGATCACCGGTGCTGCGGTCGGCGAAGAGGAAAGCCGCGTCGATTTCGACATGAGCGAGACGATCGACCGGGACGAGGTGACCGCGCGGCTGATGCAGCTCGTGGACGAAAACCACCCCGTCTACGTCCAGTGGATCACCGACGAGGAACTTGCGGCCAATCCGGGCATTGTGAAGTCGAAGAACGTGCGTCCCCCGATGGGGCTCGGCCGCGTCAGCCTGGTCTGCATCGGCGAGAACTCGGCGATCGACAGCCAGCCCTGCGGCGGCACGCATGTCTCCGAAACCCAGGAAGTCGGCGCCATCCACATTTCGAAGATCGAGAAAAAGGGCAAGGAGAACCGGCGTTTCCGCATCAAGTTCGGATCGCCCGATCCCGCGCCCTGAAGGAGCAGCATTCGTGTCCGCCGAAAAGAGCAAGTTCGTCGTCAGCGCCGACTGGGTCCAGAAGCAGCTGGGCGACGCCGCGTTCAAGGTCGTCGATGCGTCGTGGTACCTGCCCGCGCAGAACCGCAACGGCGCTGCCGAATATGCCGCGGGCCACATCCCGGGTGCTGTGTTCTACGACCAGGACGCGATCGCCGACCATTCGACCGGCCTGCCGCATTCGATCCCCTCGCCCGAGGATTTCGCCGCCGCGGTCGAAAAGCTCGGCCTGTCGGATACCGACACGATCGTCGTCTATGACGGCCCGGGCATCTTCACCGCGCCGCGCGTGTGGTGGCTCTTGCGGACCATGGGCGCGCAGAACGTGTTCGTCATGGACGGCGGCCTCGACGGCTGGAAGCGCGAGGGCCGGCCGCTCGAGACGGACCTGCCGGAACCGAAGCCCAGCCATTTCCGCCCCCGGTTCAAGGCCGACGCGGTCACCTCCTTCGACGAGATGTTCGCCATCGCCTCGACGGGCGGCCGCCAGATCGCCGACGCGCGCAGCCTCGGCCGCTTCACCGGCGAGGAGGCCGAACCGCGGGCCGGGATGCGCTCGGGGCACATGCCCGGCGCCCGCAGCCTTCCCTCGGGCGTCTTTTCGGTGGACGGCCGGCTGAAGGATCTGGAGGCGCTGAAATCGACCTTTTCGGAGGCCGGCATCGACCTGGACCGGCCGGTCGTCACCACCTGCGGCTCGGGGCTGACGGCGGCCATCATCACGCTCGCCCTGCAATCGCTCGGCCACGAGGACAACACGCTCTACGACGGCTCCTGGTCGGAATGGGGCGCGCGCGACGATACGCCGGTCGTCACGGGGCGAGGCTGAGCCGATGACCGCCGCCCAGCCGGCGCCGCTGCCGGTGCACATCACCGAACTGCGCATGACGGCGCCGCCGAAGCAGAGCCTGCCGATCCCGGTCAACATCCAGACCGCGATCATGCGCGTGCCGGAGATCCCGACCGCCTACTACCGCTTCCTCTACACCCAGGTCGGCCGCCGCTGGCACTGGGTGGACCGGCTGCGGATGGACGACGAGGCGCTGGCGGCGGTCCTGCACGATAAGCGCACGAATGTCACCGTCCTCTACGTGGACGGCGCGCCGGCCGGCTTCTTCGAGCTGTTCCAGCACGATGCGGAGACGACCGAACTCGTGCATTTCGGCCTGTTCGAGCGGGCGCTCGGGCTTGGACTCGGCAAGTGGTTCCTGCTGCAGACGCTCTATGCGGCCTGGGCCTCCGACCCGAAGGCGGTGAGCGTCACCACCAACAATCTCGACCATCCCCGCGCCCTGCAGCTCTACCAGATGTTCGGCTTCTCGCCGGTCGGCACGCGCGACGCCGTCATCATGCCGCTGTCGGACGCCGAACTGCTGGAGCTGGCGCGGCGCGGCTCGGCAGGACAGGCCGGAAAGGCGGGGATGCTTGCGCTTGCGACTGGAAACGCGCATCGGTTTGCGCCATATACGGGCGCCGCCCCCGGGGCGCCTGCCGACAGCCACAACAGGACCCATCCGCCTCGCATGAAGAGCGCCCATCCCAGCATCAGCGAACTGCTCAGCGGGCACGCCGATGTCGTGCACAGGAAGTGGCGTTTTCACCTGCAGAAGCGGATCGTGAAGCTGAGCGGGCAGACCTACGTGCTCTACCGCTTCCGCTTCGGGCGTACGATGGCCCGGTTCGAGGAGGCGCTCGGCCGGCTCGAACGGGCCGGCATCTCGGTGCAGTCGATCTGCGCGCGCACGTCGGGCCTCGGCGAACGGCTGCGCTACGGCAACTGGCTGGCCCTCTCCTATCTCCCCGGCCGACCGCTCGAGCGGCGCCCGGACGAACAGAGCCTGGCCTCGCTGGGGCGGACGATGGCGCGGCTCAACACGCTCGGTGGCGAACCGCGCCGCGCCCTGTTCCAGCGCAAGCATCCGACCCTGCCGCATGAAGACTATCTCAAGGCCGAACCCAGGCTGACCGAGGCCCAGCGCGACTGGATCCGGGCAAGCCGCGCGCGCCTGGAGAAGCTTCCGGCGACGCAGCTGACGCATGGCGACCTCTACGGCGACAACATCATCGTCGAGGCCGACCACTCGGTGGGCCTGATCGACTACGAGCTGCTGGCCAACGATCTTTCCGGCATCGAGCTGGCGGCGACGCTGCTGCGGCCGTTCTGCCGCACCGAGCGGACACGGCGGGCGCTGTTGCGGGCCTATCTCGCCGCCTGCCCGGCGGAACTGCGGCAGGCCTGGAAGGAGAACAGCCACGACTTCATCTTCGCCGCCGCGGCAAGGCTGGCGCTGGCGCGGCAGGATCGGGTCGGCTACATCGCGCGCCGCGAGCGGCTCTTCGCCCTGCGCCGGTTTCTGCCGTTCGGCCCCGACCAGGCCGCGCGCGACCAGGCGCGGGAGCGCAACCGCAAGATCGTGCAGTCCGCGCTGCGGAACGAAGCCTACTACCTGAACGTGGCGCGGGTCATGACCAGGATCTGCCTCAAGCGCCCGGGCCTCGGTTCGATCGCGCTGCTGAAGAGGTGCGACCTGCATCACCGGAAGATCCGCGGCAGGGCCGCCGCCCGTCGCCCCAACTGAAATCGGGTGTCGCCGCAGCCGGAAATGGATCATCGTCCTCTCGAAATTCACGGAGAGCCACGATGACAGTCCACTTCCTTCCCATTCCGACCGAAACCGCAACGGCCTACTGGAACGGCGGCCCCGACGCCTATGGCCTTAAGCCGGAACGGGCGATCTCCGACGGCGACGGCGTGCCCTGCCGGCACTGCCTCGGCGGGGTGAAGGCCGGAGAGGCCTACCTGATCCTCGCCCACCGCCCCTTTCCCGCGCTGCAGCCCTATGCGGAGACCGGGCCGATCTTCCTGCATGCGGAGCCCTGCCCGGCCTATGCCGAGCCCGGCCCGCCGCCGATGCTCGAAAGCCGGGACTATATCGTCCGCGGCTATGACGGCCGCGACCGCATCGTCTACGGCACCGGGGCGGTGACGCCGACCGGCGAGATCGCCGCCTATGCGGAGACGCTGCTTGCGCGGGACGACATCGCCTATGTCCATGTCCGCTCAGCCCGCAACAACTGCTACCAGTGCAAGATCGTGCGGGGGTGAGACCGGCAGCACCGGGGATGGCCCTGCTGTGTCGACCGCGCAGGGGGGGCCGGCAACCCGTCGCAAACGAAAAACCCCGGCAGCAACGCTGCCGGGGTTTTCGTTGTTTCCCTGTCGGCCCGGAAGGCGTTCCGGACGAGAGACGTCGGGTCAGGCGACGTTGAGGACGGCCTCGGGTGCGGCCATTTCGTAGCCGAGCGCCTCGGCCACCGCCTTGTTGGTGATGCGGCCGCGGTGGACGTTGAGGCCGGCGCGCAGATGGCGGTCCTCGGCGATCGCGTTGAGACCGCGGTCGGCCAGTTGCAGGCCGTAGTGCAGGGTGGCGTTGTTCAGCGCCTGCGCCGAGGTGACCGGCACCGCACCCGGCATGTTGGCGACGCAGTAGTGGATGACGCCGTCGACCTCGTAGGTCGGCTCGGAATGGGTGGTGGCGTGCGAGGTCTCGAAGCAGCCGCCCTGGTCGATCGCCACGTCGACGATCACAGCACCGCGCTTCATGCCGGACAGCATCTCGCGGGTCACGAGCTTCGGCGCCGCGGCACCGGGGATGAGAACCGCCCCGATCACGAGATCGGCGGCGAAGACTTCCTCCTCCAGCGCATCGATCGTCGAATAGCGGGTGTGGACGCGGCCGTTGAAGATGTCGTCGAGCTGACGCAGCCGCGGGATCGACCGGTCGAGGATGGTGATGTCGGCACCGAGGCCCGCGGCCATCTTGGCCGCATTCAGGCCGACGACGCCGCCGCCGATGATCGCGACCCGGGCGGGCTCCACGCCGGGGACGCCGCCGAGCAGGATGCCGCGGCCGCCATTGGCCTTCTGCAGCGCGGTCGCGCCGGCCTGGATCGACAGGCGGCCGGCGACCTCCGACATCGGCGCCAGCAGCGGCAGGCCGCCGCGCTCGTCCGTCACCGTCTCGTAGGCGACCGCCGTCACGCCGGAATGCAGCAGGCCCTTGGTCTGCTCCGGATCCGGGGCGAGGTGCAGGTAGGTGTAGAGGATCTGGCCGTCGCGAAGCTGCGCCCATTCCGAGGGCTGCGGCTCCTTGACCTTCACGACCATGTCGGCCTTCTCGAAGATCTCCCTTGCGGTGGCGACGATCTTCGCACCGGCGGCGCGATAGGCGTCGTCGTCCGCGCCGATGCCGGCACCGGCCCTGGTCTCGACGATGACCTCGTGTCCATGTGCCACATATTCGCGCACCGCTCCCGGCGTCAGGCCGATACGGTATTCATGGTTCTTGATTTCCTTCGGGCAACCGACACGCATGCTTTGCGTTC
The DNA here is from genome assembly GCF_029210525.1 of Mycoplana sp. MJR14. Classification (NCBI taxonomy): domain Bacteria; kingdom Pseudomonadati; phylum Pseudomonadota; class Alphaproteobacteria; order Hyphomicrobiales; family Rhizobiaceae; genus Mycoplana; species Mycoplana sp. MJR14. The sequence goes on along the minus strand of NZ_JARGEO010000014.1, from coordinate 66,832 downwards.
CTCTCTCGCTGATATGCCAATCATCAGGCGCGCAGCCTGCGCCCGCCACTCCCTGCGGGTCGCCACAATTGGACCAGAAGTCGTGCGCAATGTCCTTGCGAAGACAGTTGAGCCGCATGGCATTTTTCGCGTATCCTTGCGCAGAGTCCTCTCTTTTTCGAAGGAAACCGCGTTGAGTGCGCTCGATACGATAGATACTGCCATGTTGCGGCTGCTTCAGCAGAACGGCCGGATCTCCAATGCGGAACTTGCCGAGCGCGTCGGCCTGTCGCCGTCGGCCTGTTCGCGCAGGCTCGACATCCTGGAAAAGTCGGGCGTCATCAGCGGCTATCACGCGCACCTGTCGCAGCAGGCGCTGGACTACAAGATGATCGCGATCGTGCACATCTCGCTGTCCGGCCAGTTCGCCAAGACGCTGGCGGAGTTCGAGGCGGCGGTGAAGCTCTGTCCGAACGTGCTCGTCTGCTACCTGATGTCGGGCGAGTACGACTACATCCTGCGGATCGCGGCGAAGGATCTCGCCGACTACGAGCGGATCCACCGGGACTGGCTGTCCGCCCTGCCCCATGTGGTGAAGATCAACTCCAGCTTCGCCCTACGCGAAGTCATCGACCGTCCGAACATCGGCGTCTGACACCTCCCTGCCGATGACCCGGTTGCGGCCGCCGCGCTTGGCGGCATAGAGGCGCAGGTCGGCGGCGGAGAGCAAGGCGATCAGCGTCGCGCCGTCATGCTCGCTGCTGGAGACGCCGATGCTGACGGTGACCGGGCGGCCATCCGGGCGGACGATCTGCTCCTCGACGGAGCGGCGGATCTGCTCGGCGCGCGCCACCGCCTCCCCATGCGCGAGCCCCTCGCACAGGACGACGAATTCCTCGCCGCCGAAGCGGTAGACCCGGTCGCCGGTGCGCACGCCCTGCTGCAACGTGGCCGCCACAGCCCTCAGCACCTGGTCGCCGGCGAGATGGCCGAAATCGTCGTTGATCGTCTTGAAGTGGTCCGCATCGACCACCATCAGGCTGGTGACGGAGCCGGCTGTGACGCACGCCTGCAGAAGCCGCGGCCCCTCGTATTCGAGCCTGCTGCGGTCGAGGAGGCCGGTCAGCGCATCCCGTCCGGACCGGTCGAGGAGATCCTCGTAGCGTTCGCGGAAGGTCAGGTCGTTGAAGATGTCGGCGATCGGCCGCGAGGAGACGGGAATCGCGGAGATGCGCGCCAGCCCCAGGTAGCAGGTGGTCAAGGTCGCAAAGACCACGGTGGCCAGCATCTTGGCGATCCAGCCGCCCCACAGCACCGACATGGGCGCATCGTTGAGGATGTGCAGCACGGTGAAAAAGCCGACCTGGTCGAAGGTCAGCACGACGGCGCCGGAGATGAAGAGGCGCGGCCAGATGGGCAGGCGCTTCGGGCGGCCGAGCCTTTCGTAGATCAGGATGATGGCGAGCGCGTCGATATAGAGCAGCGTCGTGCCCCAGAGCATCAGCCAGCCCATCTCGTCGATGAAGGACAGATCGACGACCCGCCCGGGCACGACGCTGACGGTCTCGTGGTATTGCAGGACGATGGCGAGGATGACCGTCAGGAAATTGCCGGCGAGCAGGCCATAGATCGGCGCGCGGACGATGCCTGCATCCTCCTTGAGGTAGAGCAGCAGGATCATCATCAGCTTGCCGGAGAAGAGGATCGACGAGCCGGGCGAGAGCACGCCGAAGGGAAGCTGGACGTAGAAGACGGCGGCCAGGTAGGTTTCCAGGAAGTGCATCACCCCGAGCGCGGTGATGAACACGCCGATGCCGATGCGGTGGCGCTGGTGCAGCAGGGTCACCATGAAGGCGAAATAGACGAGCGCCTCCACGAAGAATAGGATCAGGTTCTTGAATTCCATGCACGCGCCTGCAGCAATTCTTCGCCCCGCCTCACGCTAACCGCGATAGGGCCGGCAAAGATAGTCCAAAATCTAGCCTATCCCACATCGCCGATTCCGGCGCGCATGCGAGTGCGTTTTTGCGGGAGGCTGCCGATCGTTGCCGGCAGGGCGGCGGACGCGGTCAGACGTTCCGCGTCGCCTCGCCATCGGAGAAGAGGGACGGACCGTGCTGGTCGACGATCTGGCGGCCCTTGCGGAAAGCTGCCGCGACCGTGTCGTCGCGGCTGGTGAAGACGTCGGCCCGCACGAAGGTGCGCACCAGCACGACATCGCCGCCGTGCTTTTCGATGCGGCCGGCGAGCCGGTACTGCGAGCCCTCCTGCATCGGCGTCGCGACGAGCACGAGGTCGTTGTAGGTCTCGCGCTCCTCCGCAGCCGCCGCCTGCGCGTCGGATTTGCCGGAGAGGCCGAAGAGCTTGGAAAAGAACGATGCCATGGCCGAGTGGTAACACAGCTTGGCAGGCTGTCAACCGCTTCTCCCCTCGCCCGTCAGATGATCAGGTTCGCGAGCACCTCGTTGTCGGTGATGTCCTGATAGCGCAGGCCGGCACCGTCGAAAGCCTGCTTCAGCGTGACGAAATTTTCCGGCGCCTTCGTCTCGATGCCGATCAGGATCGAGCCGAAGTTGCGCGCCGATTTTTTCAGGTATTCGAATCGGGAGATGTCGTCGTCCGGCCCGAGCAGGTTGAGGAAGTCGCGGAGCGCGCCGGGCCGCTGCGCCATGCGCAGGATGAAGTATTTCTTCAGGCCGCGGTGGCGCATGGCGCGCTCCTTGACGTCGGGCAGCCGCTCGAAATCGAAATTGCCGCCCGAGACGACCGCGACCACGGTCCTGCCCTTGAGCCGCTCGGGGCCCAGCGCCTCGAGCGCGGTGACCGACAGCGCGCCCGCCGGCTCCAGCACCACCCCTTCGACGTTCAGCATGTCGATGATGGTCACGCAGATCGCATTTTCCGAAAGCAGCATCGCCTGGGCGGCGTCGAAGGAGCGCAGGGCGGCGAAGTTGAGGTCGCCGATCCGGCCGACGGCAGCGCCGTCGACGAAATTGTCCACCTGGTCGAGCGTGATCACCTCGCCCGCCTCCAGGCTGCGGCGCAGGCTGGGCGCGCCTTCCGGCTCGCAGAAGACGAAGCCTTCGGGCGGAACGGTGTCGGACAGATAGCCGGTCACGCCTGCCGCAAGCCCGCCGCCGCCGACCGGCAGGACGACGAGGTCGGGCTTCACGCCGCCGAGTTGTGCAGCGAATTCGGCGGCCACCGTCGCCTGCCCCTCGATGACGTCCGGATCGTCGAAGGGCGGCACCATGACGGCACCGGTGTCGCGAGCATGGTCCTGCGCCGCCCGGTAGCACTGGTCGAAGATGTCGCCGAACAGGCGGATCTCGACGAACTCGCCGCCGAAGGTGCGCGTCTTGTCGATCTTCTGCTGCGGCGTCGTCACCGGCATGAACACCGTGCCCTTGACGCCGAAGTGGCGGCAGACGAAGGCAAAGCCCTGGGCATGGTTGCCGGCGGAGGCGCAGACGAAGCTGTTCTGCCGGCCCTGGCCGGCGATGACCTTGCGGAAGAAGTTGAAAGCGCCGCGAATCTTGTAGGAACGGACCGGCGAAAGATCCTCGCGCTTCAGGTAGACCTGGGCGCCGTAGCGGGCGCTGAGGTGCTCGTTGAGCTGCAGCGGCGTTTCGGGAAAAAGCGTGCGCAGAGCTTCGGTTGCGCGCTCCACATCCTGTTTCATGGCTTGCCGTGTCCTTGAGTTTGAACCTTGCAACCGCTATTGCATATCGAAGCCGTTGAGGCCACCCGCTCCTCGCGCGCGGTTCGTGGCGAAACGCCATAGCCTGAACGAGACGCCTCTTGAACGCCACCATCTACCGGTCCGCAATCAACATCGCTGCGACTTGCGGTCTCTACCTGGCGATTGCCATGCTGGTGCCGGCGCTGATCGATCTCTACTACGGCCACCCGGACTGGAAGGTGTTCGTCCTGTCGGCTGCGATCGTCGGCGGCTTCTCGATGATCACCGCGGCTGCCACCCGCAGCGGACCGCCGCCGTTCAACAAGAAGATGGGCTTTCTGCTCGTCAACCTGCTGTGGGTGGTCTTTTCGGTCGCCGGCGCCGTGCCGCTCTGGGCGTCGTCGATCGGGCTGGACTTCTCGCAGGCCTTCTTCGAATCGGTCTCGGCCGTGACGACGACCGGCTCGACCGTCATCGTCGGGCTCGACAACGCCCCGCCCGGCATCCTGCTGTGGCGCTCGATGCTGCACTGGCTGGGCGGCATCGGCATCGTCGCCCTCGGCCTGTTCGTCATGCCGTATCTGCGTGTCGGCGGCATGTCCTTTTTCAAGATGGAATCGTCGGAGACGAACGAGAAGCCGTTCGCGCGGATCGCCACCTACACGCGCGCCTTCATCGTCGTCTATATCGGCATCACGCTCGTCTGCGCCATCACCTACGACGTGCTCGGGATGAACCGCTTCGACGCGATCAACCATGCCATGTCGACGGTTGCGACCGGCGGCTTCTCCACCCATGACGCCTCGTTCGGCTACTTCAACAGCACGCCGCTGCTGTGGGCCGGCACCTTCTACATGACGGTCTGCAGCCTGCCGTTCTCGATCCTGATCGTGTTGATGGTCCGCGGCCGGCTGGATGCGCTGCGCGATCCGCAGATCTTCGTGTTCCTCGCCTATCTGACGGTGTTCTCGCTTGCGATCGCGATCTACCACCGCATCGTCAACGGCGTGGAGTTCCACGAGGCGATCACCCACGGCTTCTTCACCATGGCCTCGATCCTGTCGACCACCGGCATGGCCAGCCAGGACTACACGCTCTGGGGGCCCTTCGTCGCCACGCTCTGCCTGTTTGCCACCTTCATGGGCGGATGCTCCGGCTCGACCGCCGGCGGCATCAAGGCCTACCGGTTCATCATCATCTTCAGCTCGATCAGGGCCGGGCTGCACAAGCTGATCTATCCGAACAGCATCCAGGCGGTGCGCTACGGCAAGTTCACCGTGGATGCCGACATGCAACGGACGGTGTTCCTGTTCTTCTGCACCTACCTTTTGCTCTGGGTTCTCGGCAGCGTGGCGCTTGCGGCCCTCGGCCACGACGTGCTGACCTCGATCTCCTCGGTGGTCACGGCGCTCTCCAACACCGGCCCCGGCATCGGGCCGATCGTCGGACCGGCCGGGAACTTCTCGTCCTTCAACGATGCCTCGCTCTATATCCTGTCGCTGATGATGCTGCTCGGCCGTCTCGAGGTGCTGACCGTCCTCGTGATCCTCACCCCGCTGTTCTGGAAGAGCTGAGGCGGTCCGAAGCCCGCGCCCTGCGTGCGGCCCGGGCAGTGCTTGACTGCCTGCCGGCATCTGCGCATCCTTCGGCAGCGATCGGAGGGGGACGAATGCCCGCAATGCCATCTCTGCCTGTGTCGATGTTCGCCGCCGTCTTCAGCCTCCTGTCGCTGCCGGCAATGGCCGGCCCGCTGGTCGACGCCGCCACCAAGGCGGAGCAGATGGCGACGTCGGGCAACCCCGTCGGCGCCCATGATGCGATCCGCGAAGCCTACGGCGCGTTTTCCTCGGGCCTGCCGTTCTCGATCGGCAAGGTCACCTTCGTCACCGAGCCGCCGGATGGCTACGGCAGGTACACGCCGCGCCCGAACGCCGTCTACAAGACCGGCGAACCGCTGATATCCTATGTCGAGCCGGTCGGGCTTTCCTGGCGGCCGATCGACGGCGGCAAGGTGGAGGCGCAGTTCACCGTCGACCTGGAACTCCTGAACGACAAGGGCGATACGCTGGCCGAAAACAAGGCCTTCGGCTCCTTCACCTATCGCGGCTTCGTGCGCAACCAGGAGATTTTTGCGAAGCTGACGCTGACGCTCAGCACCGAGGGCCCGCCGCAGGGCGACTACGTCCTCCGCTACCGCTTCCGCGACGCCATCAGCGGCGCCGTCGCCCTGTCCGAGCAGAAATTCTCGATTGCGCCGTGAGCGCCGGGGCAACCGGATGCCCAATGGCGTCTCGATATGCTAGGCAGGACCCGTCTATCCATTCACGGTCCGGCGAGCCCCATGAGAAAGTCCAAGGCAGAAGCAGCTCAAACGCGCAAACGCATCGTCGAGGTCGCCGCCGAGGAATTCCGTCGAAAGGGCATTGCCGGCGCGGGCCTCGTCGATCTCATGGCGACCGCCGGCCTGACAGCCGGCGGTTTCTACCGGCATTTTCAATCCAAGGACGCCCTCGTCGCCGAAGCCCTGCGGGAAGCGTGTCAGACGACCGCCGAACGTCTGTCCGCCGGGGACGGCGAGGCCGATCCGGCTGCGAACCTCGCGCAGGCACTCGGGCTCTATCTGTCCACCCGGCACAGGGACAACGCCGACACCGGCTGCCCGCTCGTGGCGCTCGGAAGCGAGCTGGCCCGCAGCGACCTCGCCGTTCGCCAGGCGGCAACCGAGGGCTTCTTCGCGCTTGGTGGACCTTATGGCCGCCGGCGAACGATCAGAGGCACCAGAGCCGGCGGCGCGGACGAAAGCGATGGTCGCCGTCGCCACCATGATCGGCACGCTGACGATGTCGCGCATCCTGACCGACCCCGATGCCTCGAAAGCCTTGATCGAAGGCGCACGCGCGCAGATCCTGCAGGAATAGCCGCCTGCGGCGAACGGGCACGGCGGCGGACGAGCCTGCCTTCCCCGCGCACTGCGGCCAGCCGGGCGACGCGAATCGCCCACTTCGAGAGCGTCGCCAGACACTGCCTGGCGACGAGAACCGGGAGAATTCCAGCCTGCGCGTGATATCGTCAGTGCATTGATTCGACGAGGATATGATCGACGATATTTGCCTGAGGGAATTGACGCATGGCCGAAACGCAGACCCATTACCACCTCTACGGCGCCCCCGGCTGGGGCAGCGTCCTCGTCGAAGCGGCGCTAGTGCGCGCGAGGTTGCCGTATACGTTCGAGGACGTCACCGGGTTCGACGCGCCGGGCCCGGTGCGGGACCGCCTTGTCGCCCTCAACCCGCTCGCGCAGGTGCCCGTGCTTGTCCTCCCCGATGGCACGGTCATGACGGAGAGCGCGGCCATCCTGCTTCATCTCGCGGAGACGTACCCGGAAGCCGGGCTTGCGCCGCCGGTCGGAGACCCGGCTCGCCCCGTCTTTCTCCGCCGGCTCGTCTGGCTCGTGAGTGCGCTCTACGCGACCTTCACCTATGCCGACTACCCGGAGCGCTGGGCGCCGGGCGCGCCGGAGGAGTTGCGCGAGCGGGTGCTTGCCCGACGCAAGCAACTGTGGCGGCAGTGGGAGGACGAGATCGCCCCCGCGCCGTGGGCGCTCGGTGCGCGCTTCTCGGCACTCGATCTATGGATCTCGGCCATGACGCGCTGGCGGCCGGGACGCGGCTGGCTGGCGGAGAACTGCCCGAAATTGCACGCCATCGCCCTGCGCGTCGACGCCGAGCCCGACCTTCGCGAACTGTGGGCCCGCAACTTCGACGCGGCATAGTTCACGCGTCAGCCCCGCGAACTCACTCCCGTGACGGCTGCAAGGCACGCAGGCTGGTGATGAGGAAGGATTTGCGCACCGTGAAGCCGAGCTTCCGGTACAAGGCGATCGCCTCTTCGTTGTCGGCAAAGACATGCAGGAACGGCGTCAGACCCTGATCCTGGATTGTCCGGGCAAGCTGCATCATGAGAAAGCCGGCATAGCCGCGCCCGCGATGGGCGGGATCGACGCAGACGGCGCTGATCTCCACGAAACGGGCCGGCCGCATCCGTTCGCCGGCCATCGCGACCAGAACGCCGTCCAGGCGAATCCCGATATAGCGGCCGAGCTCGATCGTCCGCGGGCCAAAGGGGCCGGGCCGCGTCCGCGCGGTCAGTTCCATCATCTCCGGCACGTCCTCCTGCCCGAGCGTCAGATAGTCGGGGCCGGTCGGCACGGGCGGGGCCTCCAGCACCATCTGCAGGATCGGCTTCTGCAGCTCGATGGCCAGTCCCGGCGGCGGCACGATGGCGTCCGGCGTATGCAGCACGATCCGGCCATCGGGCGGCACGAGCGCCGCCAGGGCTTCGAACGACGCCGCCGAACGGTCGGCGACCGCGGCGAACGGGGCGACGTCGGGCAGATACCGCATGGCGCGCGGCCCGCCCTGGGCCAGGGCCCTGTTGCCCGTCGTCAGCGCCGTCCAGATCGGGGCATCGAGGGGCGCGTACGCCTCCGCCCGTTGATCGTGTGCGGCCATCGTCATGCTTTCAGTCAGAGCATCGCTCATCGCGTCCTCGCGGGGTTCGTCGGAATGCTGGAGAGGCTCGCTCGTTGCCGGGCGAGCGGTTGGCTGGGATCGTAGATTCCGGAGCCAAACCGGGCTATGGTCGCAAATGACAATGATAGGGGCATTCACGACATGCGTTTGGCCATTCTGGCGCTGGAAGGCGTTTTCGACACCGGCTTGACGGTGCTGATGGACACGTTTTCGACGGCGAACGAGCTTGCGGCTGCGGCAGGCGCAGAACGCGCCCCGTTCGAGGTCAGCGTCATCGGCCTGCAGCCGAAGATCCGCACCGGCCTCGGTCTGGACCTTACCACCGAGCCGGCGGGCAGCCTCGGCAAGCCGGACTGGGTGGTCGTTCCGGCGCTCAATGCCAAACAGCCGCAGCTGTTGCTCGCAGCCCTCGGCAGGGAAGACGTCCGCGAGGCGGTGGCGCAGCTTCGCGGCTGGCACACGCGCGGGTTTCGCATCGCCGGCGCCTGCATCGGAACGTTCCTGCTCGCCGAGGCGGGGGTTCTCGATGGCCGGGAGGCGACCACGACCTGGTCGCTGGCGCCGCTGTTTCGCCAGCGCTATCCGCAGGTCCGGCTCGACGACACACGCATGATCGTCGCCCTGGACGGCGTCGTGACGGCCGGCGCGGCCATGGGGCACCTCGACCTCGCCCTGTGGCTCATGCGCCAGCAGAGCCCGGAGCTCGCGGCGACGGTCGCGCGCTTCCTGCTGATCGACAAGCGACCGTCCCAGGCAAGATACATGATCCCCGACTTCCTGGCCCATGCCGACCCGCTGATCGAGCAGTTCGAGCGATGGGCCCGCGCCCACCTCGCCCACGGATTCTCGCTCCGGAATGCCGCGGACGCCCTTTGCGTGACGCCGCGTACGCTACAGCGCCGCACCGAGGCGGTGCTCGGCAAGTCGCCGCTGGCGTTCTTCCAGGACCTGAGGGTCGAGCGGGCGCAGCATCTGATTTCGATCGGGCTGGATCTCGACCGCATCGCCGGCGAAGTCGGCTATGCCGACACCGCGACGCTGCGCAACCTCCTGCGGCAGCGCCTGGGCCGCGGCGTCAGGGAACTGCGCGCGGAGGCCTGAGGTCCGGCGCCACGCGCGCAAAGCTCTTCTTCAAGACCGCTTGAGAATCGCGGCGAGCCTGATGGATGAGCGATCCCTTGAAATTACCGTCATACAGGCTGAGGCGATCGCATCGGTAGAAAATTAGACAAGCCATCCCGATTGAAAGCAGCGCGAGGCCCATAGGGATTATTGGCGACTACATGCCTGAGGCATTTTCGCGCCGGACTCCGGCAAAGGCGATTCCCTATGCAGGCTTAGCTGGGCAATCGGCAGTCGTCGCGGCCAACGATGAGTTTATCTCTCATGCGCACCAACTATCGCGTCAACTCCATAAAGTTCCATTTTAAGCATGCTATCTATTAGATCTAGGATCTTAGCCCGCAATGGAGGGTCACCTTCTGATACTGCGTATTCTTTTTTTATTATATCTTGCAGTTGATGCAAATCCATTGATCTCCGACCTGCCGCGTTGCCATTTTTGCCGATGTCTTCCATGAGAATCTTAGTGGCGGCGACCACGATATCGTCAACCTTGCATTCAGCGTGTTCAAGTGCATGGAAAAACCCATACGAGCCCGCTTCGAAGGCGGGTGAACGAAGGAAGTCATACGCAAGTTCACGATATCGGTCGAACTGGTCAGGCTTCACGTTTCTGAAAACATCGCCTGCTTGGCTCCTTACCTGCTTATCGTCGTCATTGAAGCTGCGCCGCAAAATTGTTTCGGCTCGGTATCTGAATTCGGCATCCTCGATGGCGTGAGACGCGACATCGGCCATGAGGCGGCGATAGACCACGCCGTCCTTGGCAAGCGCATCTGCCAAAGAACAGAACACTTCAGCTTGAAAGCTCTGCCAGAATACAAGCCATGCGGCGATCGCCCGGGTGTTAGGATCGCCTTGAACGATCATGCGATACAGTAACCGCTGTCCCGCCTCTGGTACAAAGCGCAGGATGTACGGCAGCAACCGGACACCATGATGTGTAACTAGCGGAGCCAACCAATAGCTCTCATCCGGGCTGCCTGCAGAAGCAGATCTTCGTCGAATGACTCTCTCAATGGCGTAGGCGATCCAAACGGAGGCCGCCTTTGCAAACGTCGGAAACCGCCGGGATGGGAAAGCAGCTTTAACCCACGCCGCCTGAAAGTGAGTAGGTTGGTTGAAGGTTTCGGGGTGTCCCGATATACGCTCCAGCAGTCTCGCACAGCGCGCTTTATCTGAATTGTAGAGCGGCAGGGCTGCACGAACCAGGCAGCAACGAACACTGACCAAAGGCTCAACGGTGGCGCGCCTTTCGGCAATAGACCAAGCCGCTTCGACAACTTCTGGTACGTGCCACAGAATGTTTCCCAACGCTTCTGCCGCCGCCCCGCGAGCGCCATTCACGCCACGAACATGCAGACGCCCCTGGCTAATCAGGTCTTCGATTGTTGTGACCTCTCTTTCGGTATTTGACCTGTCAGCGGCATCGGCCTCGTTGGCGTCTCCATTTTCTACATACCAGACAAGGATCTCAAAAATCGCTGGGTCAGCAGCTGCTTCCGGGTTCTTCTCGATCAGACGAGCAATTTCGCTCCCATACGCTCGTTCTTCCCTTGCATGAACCGTCACAATTGCGCGCTTCAAGGCTTCAAGGCTCGCTCCCTCGGACTCCGCTAACCCCCAAAGCAAGTGGTTTATGTAGGCGTGATTAGCCCCTGGGGGTATCTGTTCCAGGAAAGCTGAGAATCTTTGCGGTTGTTCCTTGGCTTGGTGTTGGAGTTCGCTGGCAAGTTGCCTGGCGCCCCCTTCCACAAATGTACGGCCCCGGCGGCGGTGGTCGTCGTTATCGTATTTCAGCATTGCTGAAAGCCAATGTTCGTCGGTCATTCTTTCAGCTTTGTCTCGCTTTATTGGCGATTGAACCCAGTGAGCTTCAAGATGATCGGGCTCCGGCAGCTTGTCCGTGCGAAACTTCCTTCGAAGTTGAGCAAGGGTCTTCCTCGTTAATGGCGATAGAGCTTCGTCTCCGATGCTATCGAGAATGCACCAAAGCTCATGACCCGACCGGCTAAGGTAGTGTGTAGCTCCCGATCGGGTTCGCCACGGCTCTTCCTCGCCGTCAGCTTTGATGCGCTGCAGCAGCTTTGATGCGAAATCAAGCTCAGGCTTGTGACCGGCTATCAAGTTATCAAATTTTGCAATTCCGTCTGCCTGCAGGTGCGGCAGCACGGCTCGCGCCGCAGACGCAAACGACTTCCAATCGGCCCCGTTCCAACCCGCGTCAAAAATATGTCTACAATCGAGAAGTTCGACAAACAGATCTTTTAGGGCATTTCCATTGACGGCGATCGTCTCAAGCCAGATATGAGCGCAGACTTCGTGCTTGTCGGGGTCGATTCTTTTCAACGTCTCGCGCGCCTTATCGGGAGACCCCAACGCACGCTTTGCCAAAGCATCACGAAACATGTTCAGGAAGGCATCGGCTCCGAAATGGTGTCCGGACGCATAGCGCATCATAAATGAGTGATCGTTCGTGCCGTTCGAATTCTTCAACGCGATCAAATCTATAGATCGAGTGAATGCTCCGATCGTTCCGTCAATGAAGACTTCCGGAGCCTTCCTCGCCAACTCGCCAAGCGAATGTGCATCAAGGTCCCGGAACTCATCTCTTTCAAATGGATGCAGCCCCGGGTGAGCCTCGAACCAAGCTTCAAAATACGCCTTCAACACCTTTTCGGCACTGTGAGGATTCTCGCCCGCCCACGTATGAAGCAACAAGTCTCGATTGTTTTGACCTCGCCCTTCGAACATTCCAGGCGGATTTGAACGCGTAATGCGAGCACAGAGGTCAACCAGAGTATCGTCTGGCTTCTGCCGCTTAACAAAGCCGAACCAATTGAGTAATCGCTTTGCTCGTTCGGGATCGCCTCCCCACCATTTGTCAAGGAGACCCGCGACTTCCACTGGTCGCTCAGATGCAATATTAGAAAGCCACCAAAGGACGGTGTCGGCTCGCTCCGTGTTCGCGCCGAGGAGCTGTTTCGGCACCCATCCATCTACTTGTAACCTGTCAAACCAACCAGGTGATGCGAAGAAAGCATATCTAACCAACGCCGGAATTGGCCCCGTCGTCGTATCAACCAAGAGGACGATATCGCGCTCTTCCGGTGCAGGATCGTTCAGAGATCCCAGCCATTGGGCTGCGGCGACCTGAATGTGATAACGGATTTTCGGGTTTCCTACCACGGAGCGGAGTTCACGGAGATACCGGGCATTATCCACCTGCCGCAGATTTTCTAGTATCTGGCGGACTTGTGTCCGCCGAAAGAGATGTTGCTCGGTTTGAAGCAGTAGCGCTTCCAGGGATATATTCCTGCCCGCAAATGTAAGGGCATAGATGTAGTCAAAAAAGCTCTCGTGAAAGAAATTGACGTTACCACGGGACCGAACGAGCAGCCCTTCAGACGGTAAAACGTTTAGGGCTCCGCCAAAGCTAGACAGCACTGTATCCGGCGCGTCTAATCGTTGCCGCTCACTCATCCACTCTGCTAGGCGTGACAGGGGCTCCAGAACGTCCCATGATATCGTTCGATCTGTTCCGAGGGCCTTCCGTTTCTTTTCTAGCAGAAGACGAAACAACTCGTTGCGTGAGCTGAATGTGGGAGCGGAAGGATCGTATGTTTCGAAGAAAAGCGCGAGATTTAGGGGCAGCCGCAAGAGCTCGATCTGCTTAGGAGAAAACTGAGCAATGGCTACTGATTTTGACAATAAAAGTGGCTTTACTGAATTTTCCCAATCCAAAAGCTGAACTTCAATATGCTCGACGCCATGAGCATCTTTAAGAGCCTTCAGTCGATCATCATTTTCGAGGTCAAAAGTACGGCACGAAATAACAATAACAATATTTCCCAAATTCCTTACATCATCGACAAGCTTGAGAACTGCTTGCTTGATTGCGCCGTTTCGCCCCGATATCTCACTAATTGCATCGACTTGATCTACGATGAGTACAGATCTCTGCCCAATCGAGACGCCCCTCAGTGTCGCAACCGGGCTTTCCTCGCGACCAGTGATTGCCTTGCCAAAGGCCTGCGGGCTCCTGCAATCCAAATAGTGGTCGACGCGAAACGCCAGGTGGGTTGTTGCAACTGATGATAACTTTGCAATGAACTCGCGAATGACACCGGACTTGCCAGCGCCGGCAACACCCGTGAGCAAGATGACCGGCGGGCCATTTGGATCGGCGATTCTGTCTGCGAGTTGCTCGGCTTCTGGCCGTATGAGAGTCTCACGCCCCGCGCCAAAGGGAATGTACGTGTCAAGATATGCAGAAGTCTCGGCATGCAATCTTTGTGCAAGCGTCGGATCGAGGGCGTAGTCCTTAAGCTTGAGCTTTCCCTCCTTTTGGATATCTGCTCTGGCACTCTCAGTCGTTATTTCTCGATTAATCCGCTGAATTAAGAACTCTTGGAGAATTTCGAATCCAGCTTGTATTTTACTGTCAAAATAGAAATCACAGTACGTATCGATAATGCTTTCTATAGAGCGTTGGCTCTCTACTCGAAAGCGGCAACGATTTAACCAGTTGAAGGCAGTTTTATCATCAATGCTCCACGAAAGTTTGAGTTCATCTAAATTTGCGCTGGCACCCTTGCCCAAAGATTTGACGAATTCACCTTCATCCTTGGCAATTTCTGCTTTTCCAACAAGATCGGCAATATCTCTCGCGGGATGTTGTGAAACGAAGACACATAGATCGTCCTTTGTGGAGGAAAATCGATGCTTGAACGCTTCGAGAACGCCTTCTCTCTTCAGTGCAGCTAGAGTCCAGTTTCCATTTGGATTAGATATTTTCGTTTGATGCCATTCGGTGATGCCATCACGAACTAATGAAAACTCAAAGCCCTTGAAGGAGGGATCAATCCCCTCAAAGATTAAGGCAGACGACTTGCCGCCAATGACGTCCAGCAACTGCAGAACGAGCCATTTGGCTTCATATCGATTGCCCAATTTGTCCGCGATCCCTCCGGAGAACATGCCAGCCCCGACTCACTAGTTTGATCGTCAATACACTGACCGGCGGGCTGCGGTTCTTCAAGAAGAGCTTGATAGAGAGCGCCCGTCGGCCGTCGTGCCCGGTTTGATCAGGGAGCGCATTGGCGTGGTGGCCGCTGTGGGACTCGAACCCACACGGGCGTTGCCCGAGGCATTTTAAGTGCCTTCCGTCTACCAGTTTCGGCAAGCGGCCATTCAGTTTTCCAGCCCAATAACCCATGCACGAGCCTCATGCGAGCCACGCGCATCGGGCCTATGTCAGGCCTGATATCGCGAAATCGAGACCAAGTACATGATCCGATTGCGCTTTTTCGCGGACACGGCCGGATTTTAAGTCCCTTGCGTCTACCAGTTTCGCCACGTCCGCCTGTCACCGTCGGTAGCCGACGGGGCGGGTGCGATCAAGAGGCTGGCGCGGTTTTGCGCAGATTGCCGGGCGGCAGTCACACCATCTCGACGTCGATGACGCCCGGGGCCGAGCGCAGTGCGGCGGCGATCTCGGGCGAGATGCGGTAGCGCTCGTTCAGTTCCACCTCGATCTCGCGCTCGCCGTTGTCCTTGATGACGATAAAGGAGACGAGGCCGTCGCCCCTGGCGTTCAGGTGGGCGGCGATGGAGCGCAAGGGGCCGCTGTCGCGGATGAAGACGCGCAGCGCCTTCTGCTGCTGCAGCGCCTCCTCCTCCAGCGAGCGCAGCGTCTGGATCCTGAGGCCGATGCCTTCCGGGCGCTCCTCGGCCTGCACCGTCATCACCAGCGACTTTCCGGGCTCCAGAAGGTCGCGGTACTGGTGCAGCATCTCGGAGAACAGCACCGCCTCGAACTGGCCGGAGGCATCGGAGAAGGCGACGATGCCCATCTTGTTGCCGGTGCGGGTCTTGCGCTCCTGCTTGGAGGTGACGGTGCCGGCGAGGCGGCCGGCGGTCGCGCCCTGCTTTACGGCGACGGCGAAATCGGCGAAGTTCTGCACGCGCATCTTGGCGAGCATGGCGTTGTAGGTGTCGAGCGGGTGGGCGGAGAGGTAGAAGCCGAGCACCTGGAATTCGCGGTGCAGCTTCTCGGAGGCGAGCCACGGCGCGTAGGAGGGGAAGGAGATCACCTCCGGCCCGGTCGCCGCCCCTGCCCCGAACATGTCGCTCTGGCCGCTCACCTTGTTCTCCTGGGCGCGCTGGGCATAGCCGAGCAGCCGGTCGAGGCCGGCGATCAGGGCGGCGCGGTCGTGGCCGAAGCAATCGAAGGCGCCGGCGCAGATCAGGCTCTCGAAGGTGCGGCGGTTGACGAGCTTCGGATCGATGCGGAGGCAGAAATCCTCCAGGCTCTCGAACGGCCGGTCGCCGCGCACCTCGACGATATGGTGGACCGCCGCCTCGCCGACGCCCTTGATGGCGGCGAGCGCATAATAGATCTTCTTCTCGCCGGTCTCGAAATGGGCATAGGACGTCTGGATCGAGGGCGGAACGACGGTGATGCCGAGCCGGGCGGCATCCTGGCGGAAGTCGTTCAGCTTGTCGGTGTTGGCCATGTCGTAGGTCATCGACGCGGCGAGGAACTCGACCGGGAAATGCGCCTTCAGATAGGCCGTCTGGTAGGAGACGATCGCGTAGGCCGCCGCGTGGCTCTTGTTGAAGCCGTAGTTGGCGAACTTGGCGAGCAGGTCGAAGATCAGGTCCGACTGCGGCTTGGAGACGCCGTTATTCACCGCGCCCTCGACGAAGCGGGCGCGCTGCTTGTCCATCTCCTCCTTGATCTTCTTGCCCATGGCGCGGCGCAAAAGGTCGGCCTCGCCGAGCGAATAGCCCGACAGCACCTGGGCGATCTGCATCACCTGCTCCTGGTAGACGATGACGCCCTGGGTCTCCTTCAGCAGGTGATCGATCATCGGATGGATCGATTCGATCTCCTCCTCGCCGTGCTTGCGGGCGTTGTAGACGGGGATGTTCTCCATCGGCCCCGGCCGGTAGAGGGCGACGAGGGCGATGATGTCCTCGATGCAGTCCGGCCGCATGCCGATCAGCGCCTTGCGCATGCCGGCGCTTTCCACCTGGAACACGCCCACCGTCTCGCCGCGCGACAGCATCTCGTAGGTCAGCCGGTCGTCGAGCGGCAGGCTCTCGAGCTTCACCTCGATGTTGCGCTTGCGGATGAAGTCGACGGCGGTCTTCAGCACCGTCAGCGTCTTCAGGCCGAGGAAGTCGAACTTCACCAGCCCCGCCTGCTCGACCCATTTCATGTTGAACTGGGTGACCGGCATGTCGGAGCGCGGATCGCGGTACATCGGCACCAGCTGCGACAGCGGCCGGTCGCCGATGACGATGCCGGCGGCATGGGTCGAGGCATGCCGATAGAGGCCCTCGATCTTCTGGGCGATGTCGAGCAGCCGGCCGACGACCGGCTCCTTCTCCGCCTCCTCCTGCAGCTTCGGCTCTTCCTCGATCGCCTTGGAGAGCGGCGTCGGGTTGGCCGGGTTGTTCGGCACCAGCTTGCAGATCTTGTCGACCTGCCCGTAGGGCATCTCCAAGACGCGGCCGACGTCGCGCAAGGCGGCGCGCGCCTGCAGCGATCCGAAGGTGATGATCTGCGCCACCTGCTCGCGGCCGTACTTGCGCTGGACGTAGCGGATCACCTCCTCGCGGCGATCCTGGCAGAAGTCGATGTCGAAGTCCGGCATCGACACGCGCTCGGGATTGAGGAAGCGCTCGAACAGGAGCGAGAAGCGGAGCGGATCGACGTCGGTGATCGTCAGCGCGTAGGCGACGAGCGAGCCCGCGCCCGAGCCGCGCCCCGGCCCGACCGGGATGTTCTGCTGCTTGGCCCACTTGATGAAGTCGGAGACGATCAGGAAGTAGCCCGGAAACTTCATCCGCTCGATGACGCCGAGTTCGAAATCCAGCCGCTCGCGGTAGTCCGCCTCACTGTAGCCCGGCGACAGGCCGAGCGCGGCCAGCCGCCGCTCGAGCCCCTCCACCGCCTGGCGGCGCAGTTCCGCGGCCTCGGCGCGCTCGGCCTCCTCCGCATCGTCGGTGGCACCGGTGAAGCGCGGCAGGATCGGCGCGCGCGTCTTCAGGACGAAGGAGCAGCGCCTGGCGATCTCCACCGTGTTCTCCAGCGCCTCCGGGAGATCGGCGAACAGGGCGGCCATCGCCGCGCGGCTCTTGAGGTAATGATCGGGCGAGAGGCGAAAACGGTTGTCGTCCGACACCATGGCGTTGTGGGCGACCGCCATCAGGGCATCGTGCGCCTCGTAGTCGTCCGGCGTCGGAAAGAACGGCTCGTTGGTCGCCACCAGCGGCAGGTCGTGCCGGTAGGCGAGATCGATCATCCGCCGCTCGTGCTTGCGGTCGTAGCTCCCATGCCGCTGCAGCTCGACATAGAGCCGGTCGCCGAACAGCCGCTTCAATTCCAGGAGCCGCGCCTCGGCGACCGCCGGCTGCCCTGCGGCGAAGGCCATGTCGACCGGGCCGGTGGCGGCACCGGTCAAGGCGATCAGGCCGTCCGTTCCCTCTTCCAGCCACGAGCGCATCAGGTGCACCGAATGGCCGCTGCCCTCGCCGCCGAGATAGGCGCGGCTGATCAGTTCCATCAGGCGGACGTAGCCCGCGTCGGTGGCGACGAGGACGACGATCGACGGCAGCTTCGCCAGCGCCTGCGACGGATTGCGGCGCTCGCCCTCGCCCTCGTCCTCCATGTCGATCGAGAGCTGACATCCGATCAGCGGCTGGATGCCGTCGGCCACCGCCTTCTGCGAGAACTCGAGCGCGGCGAACAGGTTGTTGGTGTCGGTGATGGCGATCGCCGGCTGGCTGTCGCTGACGGCCTTGCCGAGGATCTTCTTGATCGGCAGCGCGCCCTCCAGCAGGGAATAGGCCGAGTGGACGCGCAGATGGACGAACTGGACGCCGCCGCCCGCCGAATGTCCGCCCGTCATGTCCGCACCAGCCTGCGCCATCATTGCCACTCCGTTTCAGGGAGGCAAGGATAAGCGGATTCGCGCAGCGGAAGTCCAGTCAAACATTCGGGACGCGGCCCTTATCCCCGCCCCGCAGGCGGGGGCTGGGGGCGGATGGCCACAGCAACGGCTCGGTTACAGCCCGAGCGCGAGGACGGACAGGCTCGCGACGAACATGGCAATGGAGGTAAAGGCGGCGAGTTCACGCATGAAATCGGTCATTTGACGTCTCCAATCTGTTTATGTTTCCAGTCTGTTCTATTTTTGTTCTTTCGTCAACCCTGCAGATTAGACAGTCCGTTGCAGGCGCGCGGCGCGGCGGACCGCTGGACTGTCCGACCGGCTTTTCCTATGTTCGGCGCTCAGTCAGGGATGTTTGCACGATGAAGACCGCACTGCCGCTCGCCCTTGTCCTTCTTTCTCCGGCGGGCGCGATCGCCGAGACGTTTCCCGCCGACAGGATCACGGCGGCCGCGACCGGCGACTGGGACAGGGATGGCCGGCAGGATCTGGTGCTGATCGTCAGGCCGGCCGAGGGCAGCGACGACGACAACGGCGTCTATATCTACCTCGCCGACGACGGCGAACCGCGGCTGTCGCTGAAGGTCGCGGCTCCGAACAAGATCTGGGGCAGCACCACCGTCTTCGGACAGGAGGCCGGCGTCACGGCGCTCTCGAACGGCTCGATCTCGATCACCTCGCAGAACAGCGCGATCGGACGCGACCGCTGGGAGCAGAGCCTGACGGTCGCCTACCGCAATTCCAGGTTCGTCGTCGCCGGCTACACCTACTCCGCCTACGACACTCTCGACCCGAACCACACCGAAAGCTGCGACCTGAACGTGCTCACCGGCAAGGGAACGGCGAACGGCAAGCCAATCGCGACCAAGGGCGAGCAGGTCAGCCTGGAGGCCTGGAACGACGATATCGGGCAGAAGGCTTGCGGACTGGAGCAGCAATAGGCCCGCCCTCGTCCGCCGGCCCGCGACGCGGCCGGCGCCAACCGCAGCCGCGGCTCAGTGCATTTCGCGGACCTTGCCGTCCTCGATGGTGACGCGGCGGTCCATCAGGGCGGCGATCTCGTGATTGTGGGTGGCGATCAGCGCCGCCAGGCCCGACTGGCGCACCAGCGCCTGCAGCGCCTCGAACACGTAGCCGGCCGTCTCGGGGTCGAGATTGCCGGTCGGCTCGTCGGCGAGAAGCAGGAGCGGCGCATTGGCGACGGCGCGCGCGATCGCGACCCGCTGCTGCTCGCCGCCGGAAAGCTCCGACGGGCGATGGTCGCCGCGATGGCCGATGCGCATGTAGTCGAGCAGCTGCTTCGCCCGCTCGCGGGCCTCGGCCTTGGGAAGCCCGGCGATCAGCTGCGGCATCATGATGTTCTCCAGCGCCGAGAACTCCGGCAGGAGATGGTGGAACTGGTAGACGAAGCCGATCTCGTTGCGGCGGATCGCCGTGCGCTCCTCGTCGCCGAGCGTGGCGCAGGAATGGCCGTTGACAACGACATCGCCGGCATCGGGCCGCTCCAGCAGGCCCGCGACGTGCAGCAGCGTCGACTTTCCGGTGCCGGACGGGGCCACCAGCGCTGCGATCTCACCACTGCGCAGGGTGAAATCCGCCCCCTTCAGGATCGACAGCACCGTCTCGCCCTGGCCGTAGTGGCGATCGACGCCGGTCAACTTCAGTGCCACGCGCGCATTCATCGGGACGTCCTATTCATACCGCAGGGCCTGCACGGGATCGAGCTTGGAGGCGCGCCATGCGGGGAAGATCGTGGCCAGGAAAGACAGCGCCAGCGCCATGACGACGATCGACAGCGTCTCGCCGAGGTTCATGTCGGCCGGCAGCTGGCTGAGGAAATAGAGCTCGGGATCGAACAGCGTCTGCCCGGACAGCCAGGAGAAGAACTGGCGGATCGATTCGACGTTGAGGCAGACGACGACGCCGAGCAGGACGCCGGCGATGGTGCCGACCGTGCCGATCGCCGCCCCGGTCATGAAGAAGATGCGCATGATCGAGCCCGAGGTGGCGCCCATCGTGCGCAGGATGGCGATGTCGCTGCCCTTGTCCTTCACCAGCATGATCAGGCCGGAGATGATGTTCAGCGCCGCGACCAGGACGATCAGCGTCAGGATCATGAACATGACGTTGCGCTCGACCTCGAGGGCGGAGAAGAAGGTGCGGTTCCGCTGGCGCCAGTCGGTGATGTAGACCTGCCGTTCGGCGGCGGCCTCGACCGGCTGGCGCAGCGCGTCGACGGCATCGGGGTTGTCGACGAAGAGCTCGATCGACTGCACCAGGCCCTCGGCGTTGAAATAGAGCTGGGCCTCCTCCAGCGGCATATAGATGATCGAGGCGTCGTATTCCGACATGCCGATCTCGAAGACCGCGGAGACGGTGTAGCTCTTGACGCGCGGATTGACGCCGAGCGGGGTGACGTCGCCCTCCGGCGCCACCAGCGTGATCTGGTCGCCGGCGGAAATGCCGAGCTGCTCGGCCATCCGCGCCCCGATCGCAAGGCCGTTGCCGGCGGCGAAGCCGACCAGGTCGCCGGCGGTGATGTGGTCGGAGACGGTCTTCAGCTTGGTGAAGTCGTCGGCGCGGATGCCGCGCACGAGAGCCCCGGTCCCGGCACCGCCCGCGCCGGAGGCCAGCGTCTGGCCTTCCACCAGCGGGATCGCCAGCTTGACGCCCGGCACCTTGGAGAACCGCTCGGCGAGATCGGCATAGTTGTTGAGCGGCCCGTCGATCGGCTGGACGATCATGTGGCCGTTGATGCCGAGGATGCGCGAGATCAGCTCGGTGCGAAATCCGTTCATCACCGCCATGACGATGATCAGCGTCGCCACGCCCAGCATGATGCCGATGAAGGAGAAGCCGGCGATGACCGAGATGAACGCCTCCTTGCGGCGCGAGCGGAGGTAGCGCCAGGCGACCATGCGCTCGAAACCGGAAAAAGGACGGCTTGCGGGCGCCGCTTTCGCCACGACCACGGTGCCCTCGCCCGTCGCTTCCGCCATGATACCTCCGGTCCTGTGGCCGCCGAAGCCCGCGCCCGCGGACACGATTCGGCAGCATCTCGAATCTGCGCACGATGCTACTGCATAATCGCCGAAACCGGAATCGATTTGCGGGTAAAATTATGCAAGAAAATTAAGGCGTTATACGATGCCGGAACACCCCGTTCCGGCACTATGCCCCTCTTTCCGGCTTCGGAGGCCCGCGCTCAACCGGCGGTCGTCAGGCGCGCGATGGCGGCGTCGATCGTCAGCGTCTCGCGCTCGCCGGTCTTGCGGTCCTTCACCTCGACCTCGCCGGCAGCGACCGAGCGCGGCCCGACGATGACCTGGAACGGCGCGCCGATCAGGTCGGCGGTGGCGAACTTGGTGCCGGCGCGCTCGTCCTTGTCGTCGAGCAGCACATCCACGCCCGCCCTGGCGAGCGCGCCGTAGAGGGTCTCGCTCGCGGCGTCGCAGGCCGCATCGCCCGCCTTCATGTTGATGACGACGACCTCGAACGGCGCCACCGACCGCGGCCAGATGATGCCGTTCTCGTCATGGGAGGCCTCGATGATCGCCGGCACGAGCCGGGTCGGGCCGATGCCGTAGGAGCCCATGTGGACGGTATGCTCCTTGCCGTCCGGTCCCTGCACCTTGGCGCCCATCGCCTCCGAATACTTGGTGCCGAAGTAGAAGATGTGGCCGACCTCGATGCCGCGGGCGGACAGGCGCTCGCCCTCGGGAATGGCGGCGAAGGCGGCTTCGTCGTGCATTTCGGATGTCGCCGCATAGCGCGACGTCCACTTGTCGAAGATCGCCTTCAGGCCGGCGACGTCGTCGAAGTTCGTGTCCGCGCCGGGAATGTCGAAGCCGAGGAAATCCTTGTGGCAGAAGACTTCGGATTCGCCGGTATCGGCGAGGATGATGAATTCGTGGCTGAGGTTGCCGCCGATCGGGCCGGTGTCGGCGCGCATCGGGATCGCGCGCAGGCCCAGCCGCGTGAACGTGCGCAGGTAGGCGGCGAACATGCGGTTATAGGCGTGCTCGGCGCCTTCGCGGTTCAGGTCGAAGGAATAGGCGTCCTTCATCAGGAACTCGCGCGAACGCATGGTGCCGAAACGCGGGCGGATCTCGTCGCGGAACTTCAGCTGGATATGGTAGAGGTTCAGCGGCAGGTCCTTGTAGGACTTGACGTAGGAGCGGAAGACGTCGGTGATCATCTCCTCGTTGGTCGGACCGTAGAGCATGGGCCGGTCCTGCCGGTCCTTGATGCGCAGCATCTCCTTGCCGTAGGCGTCGTAGCGGCCGCTCTCCTGCCACAGCTCGGCCGACTGCAGGGTCGGCATCAGCAACTCGACTGCGCCGGAACGGTTCTGTTCCTCGCGGATGATGGCGTTGACCTTGTCCAGCACGCGCTTGCCGAGCGGCAGCCAGGTATAGATGCCGGCGGACTGCTGCTTGATCATCCCCGCCCGAAGCATCAGACGATGCGAGACGATTTCCGCCTCCTTGGGATTTTCCTTGAGGATGGGCATGAAGAAGCGGGAAAGACGCATGGCGGGTTCCAAATAGACAGGTTTTCGCCTAGCCGGGGATTCAGGCGAAAAGACGTTGATTTCGAAGCGTTCATAGACGCTTCACAGCCGGAAGTGAACCCGCCGCGGACCACCGGTCCATCGAAATCGGCGCCACGGGCACGTGTCGCCTGCAGACTGCAAACGGGGGCGCTCAATAGCGACAATTACCCGTCTAGAGTCAACGGAAAAATTTTCTGCAAGTGTAACAAATATGCAAAAAAGCAGATGACAACGCCCAACCTTTGAGCTAGTTTCAGGCCACAAAACAGGCAGGAAGTACAAATTCTTGCCAATTTCGCGGTCAAGTCTTGGGAGGATCAGATCTTGGCGCGCATGGCCGCAGCCACCGGAAACGGGTAAAGATCACGCGATACTTAAAAACAAGGCTTTCAGCCTTGTTTTTTTTTGCCTTCCGAACCGCCAGCCTTCCCATACAGATTTTGTATGACAAATCAATGACAGACGGAATGCGACAAACCCGCCCACCTCCGCCGGACCTTCCCGCCCTGGAACTCAGCGAACGTTACCGTTCATAACGGATCCCTCGCGAAGACGCAAGTTCAGTCGAAGTCGGGGTAGAACTGCGGAATGGCGTCGAAGCCGTAGCCGAATTTCACCGACAGCACATACCAGGCGGCATGGATGGCGGCGGCGACGAGCGTCGTGACGAGAAGGATGCGCCCTGCCCTGAAGCGCGCCGGCGCGCTCTCGACGCTGCCGGGGACGACGTCGTTCTCCTCCGCCTGGGTGCGCAGGCCGAACGGCAGCACAGCAAAGAGCGTGATCCACCAGATGATGAAATAGACGGCGAAGAGCGAAAACAGCGGCATGTCCGATACCCGATGGCGCGCGGCGGCGGCCGTCACGCAGTCAATGTCCTGTGGCCGTCCCGGTCGCGGCCGTCGCGGCGCGGCCGCCACGGAGGCTTCTTACCCCCATGGCCGCGGCAATTCAAATCCGGCGGCCGTGGCCTGCGGTCACACTTCCTCCAGCTCGATCAGCGTGCCGAAGAAATCCTTCGGATGCAGGAACAGCACCGGCTTGCCATGCGCCCCGGTCTTCGGCGTGCCGTCGCCGAGCACGCGCGCGCCGCCGGCGACGAGCCGGTCGCGGGCAGCCAGGATATCGTCCACCTCGTAGCAGATGTGGTGCATGCCGCCGGAAGGCGATTTCTCCAGGAAGGCCGCGATCGGCGAGGCCTCGCCGAGCGGCTCCAGCAGCTCGACCTTGGTGTTGGGCAATTCTACGAAGACGACGGTAACGCCATGCTCCGGCAGGGACTGCGCCGCGCTGACACGGGCGCCGAGAACGTCACGGTAGGACGCCGCCGCGGCCGCAAGGTCCGGCACGGCGATCGCAATGTGATTGACCCGTCCAAGCACGTCCGTCTCCTCATCCACGTCCCTGCCCGGCCGCCCGACGCGATCGCGCGAGCCGGTCATCTATCCCCTGCCGCCGACCTGCCGTCGACCGCGATCACACCTTCGTGACGAAGACGGTGACGACCGGCTTCTTGCCCCAGACCTCGTTGGCCATGGAGCGCACGGCCCGGCGCACCGCCTCGCGGACGACGCCCAGATCCTTGCGCCGCGCCCGCGGAATGCTCTCCACCGCGCCGAGGACCGCGTCATAGAGCGTGTCGCCCATGTCCTCGCCCTCGTCGTCGAACTGCGGCAGGCCGAAGGGTACCACGTCCGGGTCCTCACGGAAGTCGTAGCGCGCGTCGAGCACGATGTTGACCGAGACGTGACCGACGAAGGAGAGCTTGCGGCGATCGCCGATCCCCATCTCGTCGAAGTCGCCGATCAGGTTGCCGTCCTTGAAGATGCGGCCGTAATGCACCTCGTCGATGATCTCGGGAACACCCGGCGCCAGCCGCAGCATCTTGCCGTCGCGCACGCGCGGCACCACCGGGATGCCGGACTGTTCGGCAAGCTCGGCATGGGCCACCAGGTGCGCGGCCTCGCCATGCACCGGCACCACCATCTGCGGCCGCGTCCAGGCATACATCTGCTGCAACTCGCTGCGGCGGGGATGGCCGGAGACATGCACCAGCGCCTCGCTGTCGGTGATGACATGGATGCCCTGGTCGACGAGACCGTTCTTGATGTCGTTGATCGCCTTCTCGTTGCCGGGGATGGCGCGCGAGGAGAAGATGATGGTGTCGCCGGCGGTAAAAGCGACGTTGCGCATCTCGTCGCGGGCGATCTTGGCCAGCGCCGCCCGCGGCTCGCCCTGGCTGCCGGTCAGGATGACGACGACCTTGTCCCGCGGGATATAGCCGAACTCGTCCTCGTCGATGAAGGGCTTGATGCCTTCCATCAGGCCAATGTCGCGCGCGACCTGCGTCACCCGCTTCATCGAGCTGCCGAGCAGAAGCACCTCGCGGCCGGCCGCCTCGGCGGCCTTGGCGACCGAGCGGATGCGGCCGACATTCGAGGAGAAAGTGGTGATGCCGACGCGGCCTTCCGCGCTCTCGATGATCTTGGCGAGGCTCTCCGACACCTCCTCCTCCGAGGGCGAGACGCCGTCGCGCAGCGCATTGGTGCTGTCGCAGATCAGCGCCAGCACGCCCTCGTCGCCGAGCTTGCGGAAGCGCGCCTCGTCGGTCAGCGGCCCGAGCGAGGGCTTGAGGTCGATCTTCCAGTCGCCGGTGTGGATGACGGTGCCGAGCGGCGTCCTGATCGCCAGCGACATCGGCTCGGGGATCGAATGGTTGACGCCGATGCCCTCGATCTCGAAGGGACCGACATTGATGCGGTCGCGCTCCTTGAAGATCGTCACCGGGATCTCGGTGCGGCTGCGCTCGTAGTCGCGCTTCGCCTCGAGCATGCCGGCGGTGAACGGCGAGGCATAGACCGGCACGTTCAGCCCCGGCCACAGGTCGTTCAGCGCCCCGTAGTGGTCCTCGTGGGCATGGGTGATGATGATCGCCTTGAGGTTCTTGCGCTCCTCCGCCAGGAAGCGGATGTCGGGCAGGACGAGGTCGACGCCCGGCAGTTCGGGGCCGGGAAAGGTCACGCCGCAATCGACCATGATCCATTTGCGGTTACCGGGTGTGCCATAGCCGTAGAGCGCGAGATTCATACCGATCTCGCCGACCCCGCCGAGCGGCAGGAACACCAGGTCTTCTTGGTTTGCCATATTCTGAAAGATTCCGATTATTCGAAGAAAACATCGCCGGCTGCGATCAAGCGCACGCCGCCGTCGTCGGTCTGAAGCTTGAGCAGACCACTATCATCAATTCCGGCAAAGCGCCCGGAAATTGATTGGGTCGGCAGATTGACCGTGATCCGCTCGCCGATGCCGCCGGCGACCTTGCGCCAGCGCGCCATGATCTCGCCGATGCCGTTGGCGCTGTCCCAGAGCCGGAGGATGTCCGCCATCTCGCGGAAGAGATGGGCGAAGAGTTCGGCCGGCGCGACCGCGCAGCCGTAGTCGGCGAGGCTGGCCACGGGATAGAGCCCCGCCTCGGGGGCGACGGCGACATTGATGCCGCAGCCGATGACGATCGCCTGCCGGCCGTCGGCAAGGGTCTCCGCCTCGACCAGGATGCCGCAGATCTTCTTCTTCTCGATCAGGATGTCGTTGGGCCATTTGATCGCGACCGGCGGGGCGCCGATCGGCATGACGGATGCAATCGACGCCTGGACGGCGACGGCCACGGCGAGCGGCAGCGACGCCAGCCGCTCCACCGGGGCGGGATCGATCAGGAGCAGCGAGGCGTAGAGGTTGCCGGGCTCGGACGTCCAGGGCCGGCCGCGGCGTCCGCGGCCGCCGGTCTGGCGCGCCGCCGTCACCCATAGACCGGAAAGCGCGCCCTTGCGGGCGCGCTCGAAACACTCCGAGTTGGTGGAGGTGGTCTCGACCAGCGCCTCGTGCCGGAAATCATCCAGCGAGAGCTGGCCGGTGCCCGACCGGCCGGTCAAAAGAAGGTCCGCGCGGCGGCTTCCGCCGCATCGCCGATCGGCCCGCCGATCAGCACGTAGCCGGCCACGAACAGACCCGCGACGCCGAAGACGAGCTTCAGTTCACCCGGCGTGCGGGCGAACTCGTCGGTCGCGGCGTCGAACCACATCACCTTGACGATGCGCAGGTAATAGTAGGCGCCGACGACGGACGACAGCACGCCGATGATCGCCAGCGCATAGAGATGCGCCTCGATCGCGGCCATGAAGACGAAGTACTTGGCGAAGAAGCCGGCCAGCGGCGGAATGCCTGCCAGCGAGAACATCATCACCGTCAGCACGCTCGCCATGAACGGATTGGTCGTCGACAGGCCGGCGAGATCGTCGACCGCCTCGACATTGCCGCCCTCGCGGCGGCGCATCGCCAGGATGCAGGCAAAGGTGCCGAGCGTCATGACCATGTAGATCAGCATGTAGAGCGCCACGCCGCGCACGCCGGCCATCGAACCCGCCGAGAGGCCGACGAGGGCATAGCCCATGTGACCGATCGAGGAATAGGCCATCAGGCGCTTGATGTTCTTCTGGCCGATCGCGGCGAACGAGCCGAGCAGCATCGAGGCGATCGAGATGAAGACGATGATCTGCTGCCAGTCGGCGACCACCGGCTCGAAGGCGTCGATGACGATGCGCACCAGCATGGCCATGGCGGCGACCTTCGGGGCGGCGGCGAAGAAGGCCGTCACCGGCGTCGGCGCGCCCTCATAGACGTCCGGCGTCCACATGTGGAACGGCACGGCCGAGATCTTGAAGGCCAGGCCGGCGAGAACGAACACCAGGCCGAAGACGAGGCCGAGCGAACGGCCGTCGGCCGTCAGCGCCGATGCGATCTCCTGGAAGCCGGTGTGTCCGGTGAAGCCGTAGACCAGCGAAATGCCGTAGAGCAGCATGCCCGACGACAGCGCGCCGAGCACGAAGTACTTCAGGCCCGCCTCGGTGGAGCGCACGCTGTCGCGGTTGATCGCGGCGACGACGTAGAGCGCCAGCGACTGCAGTTCCAGCGACAGGTAGAGCGACAGAAGGTCGTTGGCCGAGATCATCAGCATCATGCCGAGCGTCGCGAGCACCAAGAGAACCGGGAACTCGAACCGGTCGAGCTGCTGCGAGCGGGCATGGCCGACCGTCATCACCATGGCGGTGATGGAGCCGATCAGGGTCAGGATCTTCATGAACCGGGCAAACGGGTCGGAAACGAACGCGCCGCCATAGCCGACGCCCTCGCCGCCCCGCAGCACCAGCCAGAGGCCGGCGATGATGAGCAGCGCCACGGCCAGGCCGGTGACGGTCGTGGACGACCGCTCGCCGGAGAACACGCCGATCATCAGCAGTGCCATCGCGCCCAGCGCCAGAATGACCTCGGGCGTCGAGAGCTGAAGGCTGGAAAGGAGGATTTCAGCAGTCATGTCGGATGATCCCGTCGTCAGTTCGCCGAGAGCGCAACGGATTGCGCCGCTTCGAGGGCCGCGGTGTAGTTGTTGAGGAGCGCGTCGACCGAGGCCGCCGTGGCGTCGAAGACGGGCGCCGGATAGATGCCGAAGAAGATCGTCAGGATCACCAGCGGATAGAGGATCGCCTTCTCGCGGCCCGAAAGGTCGAGCAGCGCCTTGAGGCTTTCCTTCTCCAGCGGGCCGAAGATCACCCGGCGATAGAGCCAAAGCGCATAGGCGGCCGACAGCACGACGCCGGTGGTGGCGAAGAACGCGACCCAGGTGTTGGCCTGGAAGCCGCCGAGCAGCGTGGTGATTTCGCCGATGAAGCCCGACGTGCCCGGAAGGCCGACGTTCGCCATCGTGAAGATCATGAAGGCCACCGCATATTTCGGCATGTTGTTGGCGAGCCCGCCATAGGCTGCGATCTCGCGGGTGTGCAGGCGGTCATAGACGACGCCGACGCAGAGGAAGAGCGCGCCGGAGACGATGCCGTGCGAGAGCATCTGGAACAAGGCGCCCTGCACGCCCTGCTCGTTGGCGGCGAAGATGCCCATGGTGACGTAGCCCATGTGCGCCACCGACGAATAGGCGATCAGCTTCTTGATGTCTTCCTGCACGAGCGCCACCAGCGAGGTGTAGATGATGGCGACGACGGAGAGCGTGAAGACGAAGGGCGCGAAATAGTCCGAGGCCAGCGGGAACATCGGCAGCGAGAAGCGCAGGAAGCCGTAGCCGCCGAGCTTCAAGAGGATGCCCGCCAGGATGACCGAACCGGCCGTCGGCGCCTGCACGTGCGCGTCGGGCAGCCAGGTGTGGACCGGCCACATCGGCATCTTCACCGCAAACGAGGCGAAGAAGGCGAGCCACAGCCAGGTCTGCATCTGGCGCGGGAAGTTGTAGGCGAGCAGTTCCGGAATGCTGGTGGTGCCGGCCTGCCAGTACATCGCCATGATGGCGAGCAGCATCAGCACCGAGCCGAGCAGCGTGTAGAGGAAGAACTTGTAGCTCGCATAGACGCGGTCCTTGCCGCCCCAGACGCCGATGATGATGAACATCGGGATGAGGCCCGCCTCGAAGAAGACGTAGAACAGCACGATATCGAGCGAGACGAAGACGCCGACCATGAACACTTCCAGGATGAGGAAGGCGATCATGTATTCCTTCAGACGCTTCTCGATCGAGTTCCAGCTCGCGAGCACGCAGAACGGCATCAGGAAGGTCGTCAGGATGACGAACAGCATGGAGATGCCGTCGACGCCGAGATAGTAGGCGATGCCGGTGCCGAGCCATTCGTGCTGCTCGATCATCTGGAAGCCCGGGTTCGAATAGTCGAAGCCGATCCAGACGAAGAGCGACAGGATGAAGGTGAAGACCGTCGTCAGCAGCGACACGTTCAGGATGTTCCGCCGCCCATAGGGGCTGTCCTCGCGGGTCAGGAGCAGCAGCGCCACGCCGACCAGCGGAAGAAAGGTGACCGCGGAAAGAATCGGCCAATCGGTCATCAGAAGGAACTCCCGAGCATCATCCAGGTTACGAGCGCCGCAATTCCGAGCAGCATCGCAAAGGCATAGTGATAAAGGTAACCGGTCTGCAGGCGGACCACGCGGTCGGTCACGTCGAGGACGCGCGCTGCGACCCCGTTCGGGCCGAGGCCGTCGATGACGGCGCCGTCACCGCCCTTCCAGAACAGGCGGCCGATCCAGAGCGCCGGACGCACGAACAGGAAGTCGTACAGCTCGTCGAAGTACCACTTGTTCAGTAGGAACTGGTACAGGCCGCGATGCTGGTCCGCCAGGTACTTCGGCAGGTCCGGGCGACGGATGTACATGAACCAGGCGGTGAACAGGCCGAGCGCCATGGCCGCGAACGGGCTCCACTTCACCCACAGCGGCACGTGGTGATATTCCTCGAGCAGCTCGTTCTCCGGACCGGTGAACAGCGCACCCTTCCAGAACTCGACGTAATGGTGGCCGAAGAAGAAGTCGTGGAACATCACGCCGGCAAAGATCGCACCGACGGCGAGGAGGTACAGCGGCACCAGCATGATCGCCGGCGATTCATGCACGTGGTGCATGACGTCGGACGAGGCGCGCGGCTTGCCGAAGAAGGTCATGAACGCCAGGCGCCAGGAATAGAAGCTGGTGAACAGGGCCGCGATCACCAGAAGGGTGAAGGCGAAGCCTGCGACCGTGCTGTGCGAGGCGAAGGCGCTCTCGATGATCGCGTCCTTGGAGAAGAAGCCGGCGAAACCGATGATCGTGCCCGGAATGCCGACGCCGGTGAGCGCCAGCGTGCCGATCGTCATCATCCAGAAGGTGATCGGGATATGGGTGCGAAGTCCGCCCATGTAGCGCATGTCCTGCTCGCCGTCGACGGCGTGGATCACCGAGCCGGCGCCAAGGAACAGCAGCGCCTTGAAGAAGGCGTGCGTGAACAGGTGGAAGATCGCCGCGCCATAGGCGCCGACGCCGAGCGCCACGAACATGTAACCGAGCTGCGAGCAGGTCGAGTAGGCGATCACGCGCTTGATGTCGTTCTGCACCAGGCCGACGGTGGCGGCGAAGAAGGCGGTGATCGCACCGATGGCGGTGACGACGGTGAGCGCATCCGGCGACAGTTCGAACAGCGGCGACATGCGCGCGACGAGGAAGACGCCGGCGGTGACCATGGTCGCGGCATGGATGAGCGCCGAGACCGGGGTCGGGCCTTCCATCGCGTCCGGCAGCCAGGTGTGCAGCAGGAACTGCGCCGACTTGCCCATCGCGCCCATGAAGAGCAGCAGGCAGGCGGCGGTCAGGGCGTTCGCCTTGTCGAGATGCATGCCGAACAGCGTGATCACCGGCTCGGCCGCATCCGCAGCCCCTTCCGCCGGCAGGTAGCTCGCAGCGGTGGCGAAGATCGTCTCGAAGCTGACGGAGCCGAACAGGTAGAACACCGTGAAGATCCCGAGCGCGAAGCCGAAGTCGCCGACGCGGTTGACGATGAAGGCCTTCATGGCGGCGGCATTCGCCGACGGTTTCTTGAACCAGAAGCCGATCAGCAGGTAGGACGCCAGGCCCACACCTTCCCAGCCGAAGAACATCTGCAGGAGATTGTCCGACGTGATCAGCATCAGCATCGCGAAGGTGAACAGCGACAGATAGGCGAAGAAGCGCGGCCGATGCGGATCGTGGTGCATGTAGCCGATCGAATAGGCATGCACGAGCATCGACACCGTGTTGACGACGACGAACATCACCGCCGTCAGCGTGTCGACGCGGAAGGCCCATTCGGCGTCGAAGCTGCCGGACTGGATCCAGCGCATCACCGACACCTTGAACATCTCCTCATGGCCGAGCGCCACCTGGAAGAAGACGAGCCAGGACAGCGCGCAGGCGATGATCATGAAGCCGGTGGTGACGAATTCGGACGCCTTGGCGCCGATCGTGTTGCCGCCGAGGCCGGCGATCAGAAAGCCGATCAGCGGCAGGAAGACGATAGCCTTGATGATGGTATCCATGACCGATCAACCCTTCATCACGTTGACGTCTTCCACGGCGATCGAGCCGCGGTTGCGGTAGAAGACGACGAGTATTGCAAGACCGATCGCGGCTTCAGCGGCGGCGACCGTCAGGATGAACAGCGCGAACACCTGGCCGACGATGTCGTTCAGGAAGGCCGAGAAGGCCACCATGTTGATGTTGACGGCAAGCAGGATCAGTTCGATCGACATCAGGATGATGATGACGTTCTTCCTGTTGATGAAGATGCCGAAGACGCCGAGCGTGAAGAGGATGGCGCTGACCGTCAGATAGTGGGAAATACCGATTTCCATGATGCGAATTCCTTAAGTCCAGCGCGCCTCAGAGCCCCTGCCCCGGTTTGACCTTGATGACCTCGACCGCGGTCGCCGGGGTGCGGGCG
Source organism: Mycoplana sp. MJR14 (assembly GCF_029210525.1). NCBI lineage: Bacteria > Pseudomonadati > Pseudomonadota > Alphaproteobacteria > Hyphomicrobiales > Rhizobiaceae > Mycoplana > Mycoplana sp. MJR14. The sequence continues at coordinate 34,701 of NZ_JARGEO010000014.1, read as the reverse complement.
ACCTGCACCGAGATGTTCTGCCGCTTGATGTTCTCGCGGTGGCGTAGCGTCAGCACGATCGCACCGATCATGGCGACCAGCAGCACCAGGCCGGCGATCTGGAAGAAGTAGACGTAGTTCGTGTAGAGCACGTCGCCGAGGGCTGCGGTGTTGGTCCGATCGGCAACCGGTGGGATCGGATGCGCCGCGTGGCTGGCGATCTCCGGCGACAGCGTGGAACCGCCGATGACGATGATCAGCTCGACCGCCAGCACCAGGCCGACCAGCGCGCCGACCGGGGCATGCTCGATGATGCCCGAGCGGAGCGCCGCAAAGTCGATGTCCAGCATCATCACGACGAAGAGGAAGAGCACCGCGACCGCGCCGACATAGACGACCAGCAGGATCATCGCCAGGAACTCGGCGCCGGTCAGGAGGAACAGGCCCGCCGAATTGAAGAACGTGACGATGAGGAACAGCACGGAATAAACCGGGTTCTTCGCCGCGATCACCATGAAGGCGGACGCCACCGCCACGAAGGCGAACAGATAGAAAAAGAGAGCCTGCAGACCCATGTTGGTGCCTTTTTTCTTCCCCGGGAGAGACCGGCGCTGCGCCTGTCCCTTCCGTCGAAGCCCGGCGGGCGCGCCACCGGGCAGATTTCAAGCGTTCGATGTCCGTCGCCCCTTCGGGCGGCAGTTCCCTGCCCGACCGCTCAGCGGTAGGGCGAATCCATTGCGATGTTGCGGGCGATCTCCCGCTCCCAGCGGTCGCCGTTGTCGAGCAGCCGCTGCTTGTCGTAGTAGAGTTCCTCGCGGGTCTCGGTGGCGAACTCGAAGTTCGGCCCCTCGACGATGGCGTCGACCGGGCAGGCCTCCTGGCAGAAACCGCAATAGATGCACTTCACCATGTCGATGTCGTAACGCACCGTGCGGCGCGTGCCGTCGTTGCGGCGCGGGCCGGCCTCGATGGTGATGGCCTGCGCCGGACAGATCGCCTCGCACAGCTTGCAGGCGATGCAGCGTTCCTCACCGTTCGGATAGCGGCGCAGCGCGTGCTCGCCGCGGAAGCGCGGCGATACTGGGCCCTTCTCGAAGGGATAGTTCAGCGTCGCCTTCGGCCGGAAGAAATAACGCATCGACAGGAAAAAGGCGCCGACGAATTCCTTCAGGAACAGCGAATTGACGGCTTGCGACAGACTGGCCATTACAGAGCTCCAATGCTGCTGAAACGTGGGGGCACCATCAGGCAGCCCCGGTGAGCTTCAGCACGAATGCAACGATCACGACCATGGCGAGCGACAGCGGCAGGAAGACCTTCCAGCCCAGCCGCATCAGCTGGTCGTAGCGGTAGCGCGGCACGAAGGCCTTCACCATCGCGAACATGAAGAAGACGAAGCCGGCCTTCAGCACGAACCAGATGATGCCGGGAACCCAGTTGAGGAACCAGACGTCGACCGGGGGCAGCCAGCCGCCGAGGAACAGGATCGTCGTCAGCGCGCACATCAGGCAGATGGCGGCATATTCGCCGAGCATGAACATCATGTACGGCGTCGAGCCGTATTCGACCATGAAGCCGGCGACGAGCTCGGATTCGGCTTCCGGCAGGTCGAAGGGCGGGCGGTTCGTCTCGGCCAGCGCCGAGATGAAGAAGATCACGAACATCGGGAACAGCGCCAGCCAGTGCCAGTCGAGGAACGAGCCCGGCAGGCCGATCATCGTGCCGATGCCGCTGCGCTGTGCGTCGACGATGTCGGTCAGGTTCAGCGAGCCGACGCACAGAAGCACGGTGACGATGACGAAGCCGATCGAGACCTCGTAGGAGACCATCTGCGCGGCCGAGCGCAGGGCGCCGAGGAACGGGTACTTCGAGTTCGAAGCCCAGCCGCCCATGATGATGCCGTAGACCTCGAGCGAGGAGATCGCGAAGACGTAAAGGATGCCGACGTTGATGTTGGCGATCACCCAGTTCGCATTCAGCGGGATCACCGCCCAGGTGGCGAGCGCCAGCGTCACGGAAACGAGCGGCGCCAGCAGGAAGATCGTCTTGTTCGCGGTCGCCGGGATCACCGGTTCCTTGAAGACGAACTTCAGAAGGTCGGCGAACGACTGGAACAGCCCCCAGGGACCGACGACGTTCGGGCCGCGGCGCAGCTGGACGGCGGCCCAGATCTTGCGGTCGGCCAGGAGGATATAGGCGATGAAGAGCAGCAGCGCGACCAGCAGCAGCAGCGACTGGGCGATCATGATGACCGCGGGCCAAACATAGCTCGTAATGAAAGCGTCCATAGTGCCTATTCCCTCGCGCCTATTCCGCCGCGGCTTTGAAGTTGTTGCGGGCCAGTGCCGAGCATTCGGCCATGACCGCGGAGGCGCGCGCTATCGGGTTCGTCAAATAGAAGTCTTTGACGGGAGACGCAAACCCGGATTTCGTCATCTTCCCGCCTTTTTTCGCAAGCGCCGCAAGTTGGCCACTGTCGCCCACGGCAATCGCGTCGACGCCGGCGAAATGCGGATGGGCGGCATAGAGCCTGGCGCGCAGCTGCGCCAGCGAATCGAAGGGCAGCTTCTTGCCGAGCACGTCGGAGAGCGCGCGCAGAATCGCCCAGTCCTCGCGGGCCTCGCCCGGCGCGAAGCCGGCGCGGTTGCCCATCTGGACGCGGCCCTCGGTATTGACCCAAGTGCCGGACTTCTCGGTGTAGGCCGCACCCGGCAGGATGACGTCTGCGATGTGAGCCGCGTTGTCGCCGTGCGAGCCGATATAGACGGTGAAGGCGGTCTTCTTCGCAAAATCCATCTCGTCGGCGCCGAGCAGGAAGAGCACGTCGGTGTCGGTCAGCATCTCGGCTGCCGCCTTGCCGCCCTCGCCCGGCACGAAGCCGAGGTCGAGGCCGCCGACGCGGGCGGCCGCGGTGTGCAGGATGCCGAGGCCGTTCCAGTCGGCAGTGATCGCGCCGACGGCGTCGGCGAGCTTCAGGACGTTGGCGAGCACCGCCTGGCCGTCGGTGCGCGACAGCGCGCCCTGGCCGACGATGATCATCGGGTTCTTCGCGTTCTTCAGCGTCTCGAGGAAGGCGCCGTTGCCGGCGACGAGATCGGCGAGCGTATCGGGGCCCGCGCCGAGATATTCATAGCCGTAGCGCAGTTCGGCCTGTTCGCCGATGACCGCGATCGGGAAGCCGTCCATGCGCCAGCGCTTGCGGATGCGGGCGTTCAGCACCGCAGCCTCGATGCGCGGGTTGGCGCCGACGATGAGGAGCGCGTCCGCCTGCTCGATGCCGGCGATCGTCGGGTTGAACAGGTAGCTGGCGCGGCCGAACGCCGGGTGCAGCACCGTGCCGTCCTGGCGGCAGTCGATGTTCTTCGAGCCGAGCGAGGCCATCAGCTCGCGCAGCGCATACATTTCCTCCACCGAGGCGAGGTCGCCGGCGATCGCGCCGATCCGCTCGCCCGCCTTGCCGGAGACGGCAGCCTTGACGGCGGCGAAGGCTTCGGCCCAGCTCGCCGGCTGCAGGCGGCCGTCCTTGCGGACGTAGGGGCGGTCGAGGCGCTGGGTCTTCAGGCCGTCCCAGATGTAGCGCGTCTTGTCGGAGATCCACTCCTCGTTGATGTCCTCGTTGACGCGCGGCAGGACGCGCATCACTTCGCGGCCGCGGGTGTCGACGCGGATCGCCGAGCCGACGGCGTCCATGACGTCGATCGATTCGGTCTTGTTCAGCTCCCAAGGACGCGCGGTGAAGGCGAAGGGCTTGGAGGTCAGCGCGCCGACCGGGCAGAGGTCGACGACGTTGCCCTGCAGCTCCGAGGTCATCGCCTGCTCGAGATAGGTGGTGATCTCCGCATCCTCGCCGCGGCCGATCAGGCCGAGCTCGCTGATGCCGGCGACTTCCGTGGTGAAGCGGACGCAGCGCGTGCAGTGGATGCAGCGGTTCATGATCGTCTTGACGAGCGGACCGATATACTTGTCCTCGACGGCGCGCTTGTTCTCCTGATAGCGCGAACTGTCGATGCCGAAGGCCATCGCCTGGTCCTGCAGGTCGCATTCGCCGCCCTGGTCGCAGATCGGGCAGTCGAGCGGATGGTTGATCAGCAGGAACTCCATCACGCCTTCGCGGGCCTTCTTGACCATCGGCGTGGTGGTGAAGACTTCCGGCGGCTCGCCGTTCGGGCCGGGACGCAGGTCGCGCACGCCCATGGCGCAGGAAGCCGCCGGCTTCGGCGGGCCGCCCTTCACCTCGACGAGGCACATGCGGCAGTTGCCGGCGACCGACAGCCGCTCGTGGAAACAGAAGCGCGGAACCTCGGCGCCGGCCTCCTCGCACGCCTGCAACAGCGTGAAATGATCCGGAACCTCGATCTCTTTTCCGTCGACTTTCAGTTTTGCCATATCCGTCTTCCCGCTTTCGATGCACGGCTTGCGCCGTGCCAGCGCCCTGTCCCTTGCCGGCGGTCGCGCCCTTCGCGCCTGCCGCCTGCTTCAGTTCCTGTCTGCCGCCTCCGGCCGGGCCTTCAGCCCTTCGCCTTCGCCAGCGCCCTTGCCTGCTCCACCCAGCCGTCGCGGGCGATCCGCCCGTCGAGGCCGAGCTCGGCTTCGATCTTCTCCACGTCCGCGCCGGTCCAACGGGCGATTTCGGCAAAGCGGAAAATCCCCTTGCCGTTCAACGCCTGCTCCAGCTTCGGCCCGACGCCCGAAATCGCCTTCAGGTCGTCGGCCTTGCCGGCCTTAGGCCCGGAACCTTTCCGAACCGTTGCCGGCCTTTCCGATTTCGCAACCGGCGGACGAACGTCCGTGCCGGCCGCCTTCTTCCCTTCCGTCGCCGCCCGCACCCTGCCCGCGCGCGCCGCAGCCGGAACCGCATCGCTTCCCGCCTGCGGCCCCTCCGGCTTCGGAGCGGGCCTTGTGGCAACGCCGCCGGAGCCTGCCCCTGCCTGGGCGCTTTCCGGAGCGGCCGGACCGGGTTGCCGCGGCATCCGCCCCTCGCCCCTTGCGGCCTCGTCGAGCACCGCCTTCATCCGCTCGGCGCTGCCCTGCACCGCCCCGATGACGGCGCCGGCCAGCTGGCTGGTGAAGCCGAACCCGATCGCGGTCGCCGCAGCCATCGCGGCCACCGGATGCGCCATCAGCGGCGGGATCGCCACGTGCGGCATTTCCTTCAGCCAGGGCGCCAATCCGAACGGATCGTCGCTCGCGGCTGTCGCCGGCGGGACCACGGTTGCCTGAGCTTCCTGTCCTGCCGACTTCGTCATCGCCTTACTCCGCGGGCTCGAGCACGGCGCCGTGCGCCATGGCGTTGTGGGTGTACTGGTCGATCCGCTTTTCCATCTCGGGACGGAAATGGCGGATCAGACCCTGGATCGGCCAGGCGGCGGCGTCGCCGAGCGCACAGATGGTGTGGCCCTCGATCTGCTTGCTGACGTCGAACAGCATATCGATCTCGCGCTTCTGCGCGTTGCCCTTCACCATGCGCTCCATCACGCGCATCATCCAGCCCGTGCCCTCGCGGCACGGCGTGCACTGGCCGCAGCTCTCGTGCTTGTAGAAGGCCGCAAGCCGCCAGATCGCCTTCACGATATCGGTCGACCTGTCCATGACGATGACGGCGGCGGTGCCGAGGCCGGAGCCGAGCTCGCGCAGGCCGTCATAGTCCATGATCGCGTCCTTCATCTGCGCGCCGGGCACGCAGGGGACCGACGAGCCGCCGGGGATGACGGCCAGCAGATTGTCCCAGCCGCCGCGGATGCCGCCGCAATGGGTCTCGATCAGCTCCTGGAAGGTGATCGACATGGCGTCCTCGACCGTGCAGGGACGGTTGACGTGGCCGGAGACCGAATAGAGCTTGGTGCCGTGGTTGTTCGGGCGGCCGAAGCTCGTGTACCAGGCCGCACCGCGGCGCAGGATGGTCGGCGTCACGGCGATGGATTCGACGTTGTTGACCGTCGTCGGGCAGCCGTAGAGGCCCATGTTGGCGGGGAACGGCGGCTTCAGGCGCGGCTGGCCCTTCTTGCCCTCGAGGCTTTCGAGCAGGGCCGTCTCCTCGCCGCAGATATAGGCGCCGGCGCCGTGGTGGACGATGATGTCGATGTCGTAGCCGAGCTTGTTGTTCTTGCCGAGCAGGCCGTGGGCGTAGCACTCGTCGATCGCCGCCTGCAGCGCCTCGCGCTCGCGCATGAACTCGCCGCGGACGTAGATGAAGGCATGATGCGCGCCCATGGCGAAGGAGGCGATCACGCAGCCCTCGATCAGCGTATGCGGATCGTGGCGCATGATGTCGCGGTCCTTGCAGGTGCCGGGCTCGGACTCGTCGGCGTTGACGACGAGGTAGTGCGGGCGACCGTCGCTCTCCTTCGGCATGAAGGACCACTTCAGGCCGGTCGGGAAGCCGGCGCCGCCGCGGCCGCGCAGGCCCGACGCCTTGACCTCGTTGATGATCCAGTCACGGCCCTTTTCGAGCAGTTGCTTGGTGCCGTCCCAGTGGCCGCGCGCCATCGCGCCCTTCAGGGACTTGTCCTTCAGGCCGTAGATGTTGGTGAAGATGCGATCCTGATCCTTAAGCATGTTTCACCTTTCAGCGCGGCTTCTTGCCGAAGACGCGGATGTATTCCGCTTCGCCGCCCTTGGCGAGCGCCTTGGCCTGCTTGACCCAGTCGTCCCGCTCGATGCGGCCCTTGAAATTGAGGTATCCGTCCACCCATTCGCGCTCCGCCTTCTTCCAGGCGGCGACCTGCGCATAGGTGAAGATGCCGAGCTCGTGCAGCGTGCCCTCGATCTTCGGGCCGACGCCGGAGATCAGCTTGAGATCGTCGGGGGCGGCCGGGCGCTCGATGCCGGCCGGACGGTTCTTGTCCTCCAGCGACGGCTTGCCGCCCTCGGCGCGCGTGTCGCCCTTGACCTTGGCGTTCGCCGCGGCCTCGGCCTTGGCGGTCGCCGGCGTCTTGAGGGCCGGGTTGGTCTCCTCGGCCGCGGTCTTGGCACGGCCGGCATTCGACGGCGGCGTGCTGACGGCTGCCTCGGCAGCCTTCTCGCTGCGCTTGGCGGCCGGCTTCGCCGGCGCCGGATCCGGATCGGTCAGCGACGTCAGGCCGCCGATCGGGGCGGAGTAGATGCGGTCGACCTGCGGGCCGGGCTTGACGCTTGCGCCCTCGCCCGCCTCGAAGCGATCGATGATCTCCTCGAGCTGGGCCGGGGTCAGGTCCTCGAAGCTGTCCTTGAAGATCATCACCATCGGCGCGTTGACGCAGGCGCCCTGGCACTCGACCTCTTCCCACGACAGCGTCCCGTCGGCATTCAGCTCGAAGGGCTCGGCGTTGATCTTGCTCTTGCAGACCTTGATCAGGTCCTCGGCGCCGCGCAGCATGCAGGGCGTGGTGCCGCAGACCTGGACGTGGGCGCGCGTTCCGACCGGCTTCAGCTGGAACTGGGTGTAGAAGGTCGCCACTTCGAGAACGCGGATATAGGCCATGCCGAGCATCTCGGCGACCTTCTCGATCGCGGCCTTGGTGACCCAGCCGTCCTGTTCCTGCGCCCGCATCAGAAGCGGGATAACGGCCGACTGCTCGCGGCCCTTCGGGTACTTGTTGATCGTTGCCAACGCCCAGTCCGCATTCTCCTTGGAGAAGGCGAAGCTTGCGGGCTGCACGGCCTCATCGGCCAATCGACGAACGGACATTCTTTGGCGCCTTATTCAGTGATCAGCCCGCAGCGCGTCGTCGTCACGGTGACGAACTGACAGGCATAGGCCGTCTTCTCTTTCTGCATGAACACGATGTAGCGGCTGCTGGCCTGAGCCGTGCCCTTGATCTCGTAGCCGTCGGCAAGCAGCCTTGCCATCGTCGACTGCGTCGTGCCCGCCTGGGGCGACGCGTCGGTCTCCTGGGCCAGGGCTGCCGCCGTCGAGGCGGCGAGGACTGTAAGGGCGAAGCTCAGTCGAAGCATCAGCGGTCCACCTCACCGAAAACGATGTCGAGCGAGCCCAATACGGCGGACACGTCGGCAAGCTGATGCCCGCGACACAGGAAATCCATCGCCTGCAGGTGGGCATAGCCCGGGGCGCGGATCTTGCAGCGGTAGGGCTTGTTGGAGCCGTCGGCGACGAGATAGACGCCGAACTCGCCCTTGGGCGCCTCGACCGCGGCGTAGACCTCGCCGGCCGGCACGTGATAGCCCTCGGTATAGAGCTTGAAGTGATGGATCAGCGCCTCCATCGAGCGCTTCATCTGGCCGCGCTTCGGCGGCACGATCTTGCCGTCGAGCGAGGAGACCGGGCCGACCCGGGCATCGCCCAGCAGCCTGTCGACGCACTGGCGCATGATCTTCGCCGACTGGCGCATCTCGATCATGCGGATCAGGTAGCGGTCGTAGCAGTCGCCGTTCTTGCCGATCGGGATGTCGAATTCCAGGTCGGAATAGCACTCGTAGGGCTGCGAGCGGCGCAGGTCCCAGGCAGCGCCCGAGCCGCGCACCATCACGCCCGAGAAGCCCCAGGCCCAGGCATCCTCCAGCTTGACGACGCCGATGTCGACGTTGCGCTGCTTGAAGATGCGGTTGCCGGTCAGCAGTTCGTCGATGTCGTCGACCGTCTTCAGGAAGGGGTCGATCCACTTGCCGATGTCCTCGACCAGCTGGTCGGGCAGGTCCTGGTGGACGCCGCCGGGACGGATGTAGGCGGCGTGCATGCGCGAGCCGCAGGCGCGCTCGTAGAACACCATCAGCTTCTCGCGCTCCTCGAAGCCCCAGAGCGGCGGCGTCAGCGCGCCGACGTCCATGGCCTGCGTGGTGACGTTGAGGAGGTGCGACAGGATGCGGCCGATCTCCGAATAGAGCACGCGGATCAGCTGGCCGCGGATCGGCACCTCGACGCCGAGCAGCTTCTCGACGGCGAGTGCATAGGCATGCTCCTGGTTCATCGGCGCCACGTAGTCGAGGCGGTCGAAATAGGGCACGGCCTGCAGGTAGGTCTTCGTCTCGATCAGCTTCTCGGTGCCGCGATGCAACAGGCCGATATGCGGATCGACCCGCTCGACGATCTCGCCGTCCAGCTCCAGCACGAGGCGCAAAACACCGTGCGCTGCCGGATGTTGCGGGCCGAAGTTAATGTTAAAGTTGCGGACGTTGTGTTCGGTCATGGGTGGCGCGCTCCGCGCTGAGAGGCAGTAGGCAATAGGCAGTAGGCAGTAGCCAAGTCTTTAATCGTCGTTCTCATTCCGTGTGTCCTGCAAACGTCGGATCAGCGATCTCAGCATCTTGCCAGTCTCTTCGCTCAATGCCGTCGCAGCGCCGATCCCTTCAATCGGGAGAAGGCCGACCCGCGTCGATAGCAGAAGGTGCGTTTCAAGCTCCTTCAGAGATCCCTGCGCAATTTTCAGATGCTGTACGTAGGACCCGGTACCGTCCGGCCCATACCCTTCCGCGATGTTTGCCGCCACCGATGACGACGCTCGCCGAATTTGGGATACAAGACCGTAGACTTCCTCTCTCGGAAATCCCTTGGTCAAACTGTAACATTCGACCGCAAGATCCATGGCACGCTGCCATACCGATAGGTCCTGGTACGAGTTAATCGCCGTTGCCGCTCTCCTTGTTTCTACTGCCTACTGCCTAATGGCGACTGCCTGTTCTACTGCTTCGCCTTCTCATCCCCCGGCAGCACGTAGTCCGTGCCTTCCCAGGGCGAGAGGAAGTCGAAGTTGCGGAATTCCTGCCTGAGCTGCACCGGCTCATAGACGACGCGCTTGACCTCGTCGTCATAGCGGACCTCGACGAAGCCGGTGGTCGGGAAGTCCTTGCGCAGCGGATGGCCCTCGAAGCCGTAGTCCGTCAGGATGCGGCGCAGGTCCGGATGGCCGGTGAACAGGATGCCGTACATGTCGTAGGCCTCGCGCTCGAACCAGTCGGCGCCCGGAAAGACGCCGAAGGCGGAGGGCACCGGTTCGAATTCCGAGGTCTCGACCTTGACGCGGACGCGGACGTTCTGCTGCGGCGACAGCAGATGGTAGACCACGTCGAAGCGCGCCTCGCGGGCCGGCCAGTCGACGCCGCAGACGTCGATCAGGTTGACGAACCGGCACTGCACGTCGTCGCGCAGGAAGGTCAGCAGTGCGATCAGATTTTCGCCGGTGGTCGAAAGCGTCAGCTCGCCATAGGCAAGCTTGGTCTCGGAAATCAGGTTTCCGCGCACCTCGCCGAGATAGGAGGCAAGCTCCTGAAGAGCCTCGCTCATGATGTCAGTCCCCTGCCCTTAGCGCTCGATCGTGCCGGTGCGGCGGATCTTCTTCTGCAGCAGGAGCACGCCGTAGAGCAGCGCTTCTGCCGTGGGAGGACAGCCCGGCACATAGATGTCGACCGGCACGACGCGGTCGCAGCCGCGCACCACCGAATAGGAATAGTGATAGTAGCCGCCGCCATTGGCGCAGGAGCCCATCGAGATGACGTAGCGCGGCTCGGGCATCTGGTCGTAGACCTTGCGCAGAGCCGGCGCCATCTTGTTGGTCAGCGTGCCGGCGACGATCATGACGTCGGACTGGCGCGGCGAGGCGCGCGGGGCGAAGCCGAAGCGCTCGACGTCGTAGCGCGGCATGGACAGCTGCATCATCTCGACCGCACAGCAGGCGAGACCGAAGGTCATCCACATCAGCGAGCCGGTGCGCGCCCAGGTGATCAGTTCGTCGGTGGAGGTGACGAGGAAGCCCTTGTCGGCCAGCTCGTTGTTGATCTCGCCGAAAAAGGCGTCGTCGCTGCCGACCGGCTTGCCGGTCGCGGGATCGATGATCCCCTTGGCCCGCGGGGCCACGAGCGTGCTGCCGGTGGTCAGTTCCATTCCAGCGCTCCCTTCTTCCATTCATAGATGAAGCCGATGGTGAGCACGAAGAGGAACGCCATCATCGACCAGAAACCGAACCAGCCGAGAGCGTGGAACGAGACCGCCCAGGGAAACAGGAACGCCACTTCGAGGTCGAAGATGATGAAGAGGATCGACACCAGATAGAAGCGGATGTCGAACTTCATGCGCGCATCGTCGAACGCATTGAAGCCGCATTCATAGGCAGAGAGCTTTTCCGAATCGGGCGCCTTGTAGGCGACGGCGAAGGGCGCGACCAGAAGCGCGATGCCGATCACGAGCGCGATGCCGATGAAGATGGCGATCGGAATATAGGATCCGAGAAGTTCAGTCATTTTCGTCCGTCCTGCCTGCTTCGGGCGTCGGAGAAACGCCGCCGGGTCGATCGACCTGCAAGCCGAGAAAGTATGTTGCAACGCCCACGTCGTTAGCGCAGTGAGCGGCCCCGCGCAAGGCTTTGGTCGGGCATTCGCCCAATCAGTGCGCACATTTCCTCGCCCCGGGCGGCAGTGACAAAAGGGTAACCGGCCGCAAGGCGCCGACCGGCGGACACGCCGCAATTCGGACGGCGGCCACAGGCGGAGGCGAGCTTGCGGGAAAACGTCCCCCGCCCTGCGGTACAGCGGCCGCATTCAGCATCCCGTCAGCTTCGCGCACCAGACTCGCGGGATTCGCGAATCGACGGGCTTTCCAGTGAGTAGACGGGCATTGCGATGAAAACGAAGAGACTGAACCTGGGCGTCGTGCTCGTCGCCGGCCTGGTCGCCGCGATCTGCGCCATCCCGCTGGTGCCGCACAGGATGCAGACGCCAGGTTCGCCGCCACACCTTCTGACCGCCAACTGAGGCGCCACCGGGACGAATTGTCGCGGCGCCGCCTGCGGCCGGCGAACCGAAGCCATGCGCTTCGAAGCAGCATATATAAAGAGAAGGAAAGTGGCGCGAGTGACGGGGCTCGAACCCGCGACCTCCGGCGTGACAGGCCGGCACTCTAACCGACTGAGCTACACCCGCGCATTTGGTCATCCGACCGTGATGCCGCCCTGATCCGGACCTTGGAATGGCGCGAGTGACGGGGCTCGAACCCGCGACCTCCGGCGTGACAGGCCGGCACTCTAACCGACTGAGCTACACCCGCATTTCAGACCAAGTCCGGATGCCCGCGGGCATCCTTTCGAAGCGGCCGGGGCCGTTCGATGAGCGGCTAACTAAGGGGTTCGCTTATGGGTGTCAAGCAGGATTGAAGACAAAACGGTGACGCGGCGCGAAATGTTGAAAACAGCCTCGCCAAACCGTCCCTGCCCGCCCCGTTCCATGGTTTGGCAAAGGCCGCGGCGCCAGCCGTTGCGCCGCGCCGGCAGCGGATTCGTGCCCCGCCACGCCGTGCCGGCCACTTATCCACATCCGCCCCGATTCCCCCGCCGGACCGTCGATAGCGGTCACGGTGCCCGGCCATCGAGCGGCACAGAAAGAGAGTGCTTTACTATAGAGCAGAGGGGGAAGACCCGAATGCGGGTGTGGCGGCAACCGCGCGCGGGTGGCAGCGCCCTCCCTCCCATTTTCCGCAACTGGAGCCACGGCTGCGATCTGGCGAGCGAACGAACCGGCGGATGCGATCGCGGGGCGCCCCGAACCGGGCGCCGACAGGCCGAACGGAAAATTTTGCGAAAAAGATGACAAGGGCTCTTGCGGTTTCATCCGGTTCCGCATAGATCACGGCCACCAACGCGGCGGGCGATTAGCTCAGTTGGTAGAGCGCCTCGTTTACACCGAGGATGTCGGGAGTTCGAGTCTCTCATCGCCCACCATTTTCCCCCTGTCCGTATCCAAGAGCATTGAAGAAGGCCTCAGCCAAGCGTTGGCTGTGCTTCACAATTTGTGCCTTTGGCGCCGGGACATGTTGCTCCCCTCCTCCTACCGCGTCGCCTTGCGCCAGCCTGCGGCCACAGCCGCGCTCTCGCTGCAGAACCAGCGTTCGCCGTATTCGGGGCTGATCCGGATCACGTCGTAGTCGTCCTGGCCGGGGACGCTGTAGATCTGCTCGCCGGTCTGGGCGCTGATGTTGCCCTTGATGGTGCAGCCGCGGGCGCGGGCGGTGGCGGAGGCGATGAGGTCGCCGGCGCTGACATAGGTGAGGCCGGCCGCGGTGACCGCGGCAAGCGCGATCTTCGCCGCCTCGCGGGAGCGCGGCCAGCGGCGGGCGTCCGATCGGCATGGGTGAAACCGCATACGCATTCCTCCTCCATGACCGTCCCAACGCGACAATGCGGGCATAATGGGGCGGCTTCGAAGAAACCTGGTGCCGATCCACACAGGGCCGGCGGCCGCCGTTGCAGATTTGCGCCACCTCTTTCCGGGCGGTCCAAGATGCCGTTTCCGGCCCTCCCGACCGCGGCGCGAAGGTCTTTCGACGGGCGCTGCGCCGCGCTCCGCTTGCCGAAAGCAGCCTGTTTCCGCGCAAAGAAAAGGGCGCGGCAAACGCCGCGCCCTTCCTCGGTTCCAAAAGGCCGAAACTGCCGTCAGCCGGCGAGCTTGGCGGCGAGCTTCGCCACATGGGCGCCCTGGAAGCGGGCGGCGTCGAGCTCGACCTTGGAGGGCTGGCGGGAGCCGTCGCCGTCGGTGATGGTGGAGGCGCCGTAGGGCGAGCCGCCCTTGATCTCGTCGACACCCATCTGGCCCTGGAAGGCATAGGGCAGGCCGGCCACGACCATGCCGTGGTGCAGGAGCGTCGGGATGAAGCCGAGGATCGTCGATTCCTGGCCGCCATGCTGCGTGGCCGAGGAGGTGAAGACGGAGCCGACCTTGCCGACGAGCTTGCCGTTGAACCACAGACCGCCGGTCTGGTCCCAGAAATTGCGCATCTGCGAGGCGACGGTGCCGAAGCGGGTGCCGGCGCCGACGACGATGGCGTCGTATTCCTCGAGTTCGTCGACGGTGGCGACCGGGGCTGCCTGGCCGAGCTTGAAATGCGACGCCTTGGCGACCTCTTCCGGAACGAGCTCCGGTACGCGCTTGACCACCACTTCGGCGCCTGCGGACTTCGCACCCTCGGCCACCGCATTCGCCATGGCCTCGATATGCCCGTAGGCCGAGTAGTAGAGGACCAGAACCCTTGCCATTCGTTTCTCCTGTCGTGTCTGAAACACCAGTCTTTCCGCTTGATTGCGGCCGGGGCGAAGATGTAGCAGAGCAGACCGCAACGCCAGAACCGGGCCGGGCAACAGACTGTTCACCATCGATTGACAGTGACGTCATGACTGTGAACGATCGGCGCCGACATCAGGAGAGCCGCATGGATTCCGCCAAGATCATCACCGCCGGCATGCTCGCGATCGGCGACGAACTCCTCTCCGGCCGCACCAAGGACAAGAACATCGGCCACCTCGCCGACATGCTCCATCTCGCCGGCATCGACCTGAAGGAGGTGCGCATTGTCGGCGACGAGGAAGAGATGATCGTCGAGGCGCTCAACGCGCTGCGCGGCCGCTACGACTACGTCTTCACCTCCGGCGGCATCGGGCCGACGCATGACGACATCACCGCCGATGCGGTGGCAAAGGCCTTCGGCGTCGCCTGCACCCACGATCCCGCCGCCATGGAACTGATGGGGGCGATGTATGCGCGCCGCGGCATGGAGTTCAACGAGGCGCGGCAGCGGATGGCGCGCATGCCGGTCGGCTCGAAGCACATTCCCAACAGCGTTTCCACGGCGCCGGGCTTCAGCATCGGCAACGTCCACGTCATGGCCGGCGTGCCGCAGGTGTTCATCGCCATGCTGGAGGCGCTGCTGCCGAGCCTGGAGACCGGCGCGCCCGTGCTCTCGCGCAGCGTCGTCTCGCCCTTCGGCGAGGGCGACATCGGCACGCAACTGACCGCGATCCAGAAGGCGCATCCGGAGACCTCGATCGGCTCCTACCCGCGCTTCGACGGGAACCGCTTCTCCACCGAGATCGTCATCCGCAGCCGGGACGCGGCGCCGGCCGAGGCGGCCGAGAAGGCGATCCTCGCCATGATCGCCGAGATCGCGGCGGCCAAGGCCGCGGATTGATCGACGTCAAGGACGTCACCCCGCGCGCCGCCCCATGGTGAAGCGTCACCGACAGACCGCCCGCATTCCGCGCGCCTGCGATGACACGTCGCAACCCCCTTGAACTGCGGGCGAATTAGGGGAAGGATCAATCGGGATTTCAACGCGTTATCGCTCCGCGCCGAAAGGGGGCGGATCGATCCGCAGTTGCCCCGAACGCAACGGAGAGCGCCATGGCATACAGGACCATCACAGCCGTACTCAGCACCGCAGAGGACGCGGAAAAGGTCACCCGGCATGCAATCGCACTGGCCGAGCGGCACGGCGCGCATCTCGTCGGCGTGCACGCGGAAACGCCGATCGTCGTGACGATCGCCGCCCCGATGGAGTTCCCCGATCCGAACGCCATCATGGAACAGCAGGCGCAGGCCCGCGAGGTGTCGCAGTCGATCGAGCGGACGTTCCGCACGCTGGCGCAGCGCTCGGGCATCTCCCATGAGTGGCGCCTCTTCACCGGCAGCGCCGGCTACAGCGCCAGCGGCGTGGTCGACAGCGCCCGCGGCAGCGACCTCGTCGTCGCCGTGCAGCTCGACCCGCACGGCGACGGTCCGTCACGGGCCGACATCGAGGACCTGCTCTATGAGAGCGGCCGGCCGCTCTGCCTGATCTCCGATGCGGTGGCCGGGCCCGAAGTGCCCGACCGGGTGCTCGTCGCCTGGAACGGCACGCGCGAATCGGCCCGTGCGGTCTTCGACGCGCTGCCGCTGCTGAAGGAGGCGAAATCGATCGAGATCTTCTCGGTCGACCCGCCGGAGGACGCCACGCAGAGCGCCCTCCTCGCCGGCAGCGAGATCGCCGGCGCCCTGACCCGCCACGGCCTGACCGTCAGCCTCAAGGCGGTCAAGTCCGGCGGCGACACCGTGGCCCACGTCATCAACCGCCGCGTCACCGAGACCGGCGCGAACCTGCTCGTCATGGGCGCCTTCAGCCATTCCTGGCTGCGCCACCGCCTGTTCGGCGGCGTCACCAGCGCGATGATGAAGGACCTGCGCGTGCCGGCGATCATGTCGCGCTGAGCAAGCGGCGGGCCTCCTGCCTGTGGATCGGCCCGCCGCGGCTTGGCGAGACTGATTCCCTTGGGCGCGCGAATGCCCTAGAAGGAGCGGGATCGTACAATTTCCGCCGACCCCGTGGCGATGACGGGGCCGGCCAAGAGGAGCCCGCCATGTCGCTTCCCGACAAAGCCTTTCCCGTTTCCTGGGACCAGTTCCACCGCGACGCCCGCGCGCTCGCCTGGCGCCTTGCCGACGGCGACCGCGAGTGGAAGGCGATCGTCTGCATCACCCGCGGCGGCCTCGTGCCGGCGGCGATCATCTCGCGCGAACTGAACATCCGCCTGATCGAGACCGTCTGCGTGGCCTCCTACCACGACTATCTCTCGCAGGGCGAAATGCACGTGCTCAAGGGGATCGCGCCGGATCTCCAGCAGAACGGCGGCGAAGGCATCCTCATCGTCGACGACCTGACCGATACCGGCAAGACCGCGGCACAGGTGCGCGCGATGCTGCCCAAGGCGCATTTCGCCGCCGTCTACGCCAAGCCGAAGGGCCGTCCGCAGGTCGACACCTTCGTCACCGAGGTCAGCCAGGACACGTGGATCTATTTCCCCTGGGACATGGGCTTCACCTATCAGGAGCCGATCGCCAAGGGTCCGCGCGGCTAGAACGCGCTCAAGCCGTCCCTCGCCCATACCCACAGCCCGCAGCCGCGGCGCCGGTCGATGCCGGCCGACGCCTTGAGCGCGCGACCCGGGCTGCCCCCTTTGCAAGGTACCCTCTCAACGGACGCCGGACCGGCTCTCCGGCCGGCTCGCCGTGTCCGCCATGAGCCGCAACCATGCCGGGACGGCGTGGTCTCCGTCTGTGGCAAAGACGCCGCAATCCACCCTCATTTCTGCCCCATTATTTATTGGGTTCTCCACAGCTGATGTGCGCCGGCGGCGAACGCTTTGCCTGAACCGTCTGATTTTCCAGTGTTTGTGCCATGTCCCCAATTTCCACAGGCAACACACACAAGATCTAGCGTCCACAAATCCGTCATAAACCACCTCTTGACGGAATCGGGTGCCTTGGCGTTAATGGTTTCCACGCTGCAACTGTGGCTGGACCGACGGGTTTAAAGTCCGGTTCCGACAATCAACAAAAGCGAACGATGACCATGCGTCAAGGTGGATGAACCGCCGGCCGCAGGGGAGGTTTTTGCGCACATTTTTGTCGCGGTCGGGGCCGCGAAAGGACTGGCATAAAGAAGTTGTTAACACTATATTTAGTGTTTGCAGCCATGCTCAGCACAAGATACAGGGTGCCGCAACAACGGGTTTCCCGCAGAGACTGGAAGATTTGAGCTGGCTGCGCAAGGTCGCGGCCGGTCGTGGACAATTGCGCCTTGAAGCTGGCCACAGCGGGCGCGCGAAACCAAAGGGACAAGGGACCATGCGCATAGAACGTCGTTTCACCAAGCAGGGCCAATCGGCCTATGCAGAGATCGAATTCCGCAAGGCCACCAGCGAGATCAAGAACCCGGACGGCTCGATCGTCTTCCGGCTCGCCGACATCGACGTTCCCGCCCAGTTCAGCCAGGTCGCAGCCGACATCCTGGCGCAGAAGTATTTCCGCAAGGCAGGCGTGCCGGCGAAGCTGAAGAAGGTCGAGGAGAACGACGTCCCCTCCTTCCTGTGGCGCTCCGTCGCCGACACCGAGGCCCTGAAGGCGCTCCCCGAGGGTGAGCGCTACGGCTCGGAGACCGACGCCCGCCAGGTGTTCGACCGTCTCGCCGGCACCTGGACCTACTGGGGCTGGAAGGGCGGCTACTTCGCTTCCGAGGAAGACGCCTCCGCCTTCAAGGACGAGCTCGCCTACATGCTCGCCACCCAGCGCGTCGCCCCCAACAGCCCGCAGTGGTTCAACACCGGCCTGCACTGGGCCTACGGCATCGACGGCCCCGGCCAGGGCCACTTCTACGTCGACCCCTTCACCGGCAAGCTGACGAAGTCCAAGTCGGCCTACGAGCACCCGCAGCCGCACGCCTGCTTCATCCAGTCGGTCGAGGACGATCTCGTCAACGAGAACGGCATCATGGACCTGTGGGTGCGCGAGGCGCGGCTGTTCAAGTACGGCTCCGGCACCGGCTCGAACTTCTCGCACCTGCGCGGCGAGGGTGAGAAGCTGTCCGGCGGCGGCCGCTCCTCCGGCCTGATGAGCTTTTTGAAGATCGGCGACCGCGCTGCCGGCGCGATCAAGTCGGGCGGCACGACGCGCCGCGCGGCCAAGATGGTCGTGGTCGACATCGACCATCCCGATATCGAGGCCTACATCAACTGGAAGGTCAAGGAAGAGCAGAAGGTGGCGGCCCTCGTCACCGGCTCCAAGATCGTCGCCGCGCACCTGAAGGCGATCATGAAGGCCTGCATCAATTGCACCGCCGACAACGATGCCTGCTTCGATCCCAACGAGAACCCGGCCCTGAAGCGCGAGATCCGCGCCGCCAAGAAGAGCCAGGTGCCGGAAAACTACATCAAGCGGGTCATCCAGTTCGCCAGGCAGGGCTACAAGGACATCGAGTTCAAGACCTACGACACGGACTGGGATTCGGAAGCCTACCTCACCGTCTCCGGCCAGAACTCCAACAACTCGGTCTCGCTCAAGGACGACTTCCTGCGTGCGGTCGAGGCCGACGGCGACTGGAACCTGACCGCCCGCAAGGACGGCCGGGTGATGAAGACGCTGAAGGCGCGCGACCTGTGGGAGCAGATCTCCTACGCCGCCTGGGCGTCGGCCGATCCGGGCCTGCACTTCAACACGACGATGAACGACTGGCACACCTGCCCGGCCGCCGGCCCGATCCGCGCGTCCAACCCGTGCTCGGAATACATGTTCCTCGACGACACGGCCTGCAACCTCGCCTCGCTGAACCTGCTGCAGTTCAAGGACGCGGCGACGAAGAACATCAACATCGCCGACTACGAGCATGCCGTCCGCCTGTGGACGATCGTGCTGGAAATCTCGGTGATGATGGCGCAGTTCCCCTCGCGCCAGATCGCCGAGCTCTCCTACGAATACCGCACGCTCGGCCTCGGCTACGCCAATATCGGCGGCCTTCTGATGTCCTCCGGCATCCCCTATGATTCGGCCGAGGGCCGCGCGATCGCCGGTGCGCTCACCGCGATCATGACCGGCGTCGCCTATGCGACCTCCGCCGAGATGGCGGGCGAGCTCGGCACCTTCCCGGGCTTTGCGCCGAACCGCGACAACATGCTGCGGGTGATGCGCAACCACCGCCGCGCCGCCTATGGCGAGAGCAGCGGCTACGAGAAGCTGTCGGTCGACCCGGTCGCCCTCGTCCACGACGATTGCCCGGACCAGGACCTGATCGTCCATGCCATGGCCGCCTGGGACCAGGCCGTGGCGCTCGGCGAGAAGAACGGCTACCGCAATGCCCAGACGACGGTGATCGCGCCGACCGGCACGATCGGCCTGGTGATGGACTGCGACACCACCGGCATCGAGCCCGACTTCGCGCTGGTGAAGTTCAAGAAGCTCGCCGGCGGCGGCTATTTCAAGATCATCAACCGCGCCGTTCCGGAAGCGCTGCGCACGCTCGGCTACTCGGAAGCCCAGATCGCCGAGATCGAGGCCTATGCCGTCGGCCACGGCAATCTGAACCAGGCGCCCGGCATCAACCCCGGCTCGCTGAAGGCCAAGGGCTTCACGGACGAGAAGGTCGCCGCCGTCAACGGCGCGCTGAAGAGCGCCTTCGACATCAAGTTCGTGTTCAACCAGTGGACGCTCGGCGCCGACTTCCTGAAGGAGACGCTGAAGGTCACGGACGAGCAGCTGTCCGACATGAGCTTCAACCTGCTCGAGCACATCGGCTTCTCCAAGAAGGACATCGAGGCCGCCAACATCCACGTCTGCGGCGCGATGACGCTGGAAGGCGCACCGTTCCTGAAGAGCGAGCACCTCGCCGTCTTCGATTGCGCCAACCCTTGCGGCAAGATCGGCAAGCGCTACCTCTCGGTGGAAAGCCACATCCGCATGATGGCGGCCGCCCAGCCGTTCATCTCGGGGGCGATCTCCAAGACGATCAACATGCCGAACGAGGCGACCGTCGAGGATTGCGGCTCCGCCTACATGCTGTCCTGGAAGCTGGCGCTGAAGGCCAACGCGCTCTACCGCGACGGCTCGAAGCTGTCGCAGCCGCTGAATGCCTCGCTGATCGAGGACGAGGACGACGAGGAGGCCGTCGAGGAGCTGGTCGCCGCACCGGCCGCCGCCCAGGCCGTCGCCGTCACCGAGAAGATCGTCGAGCGGATCATCGAGCGCGTCACCCGCGAGCGCGAGAAGCTGCCGAACCGCCGCCAGGGCTACACCCAGAAGGCCGTCGTCGGCGGGCACAAGGTCTACCTGCGCACCGGCGAATTCGGCGACGGCCGCCTCGGCGAGATCTTCATCGACATGCACAAGGAAGGCGCCGCCTTCCGCGCGATGATGAACAACTTCGCGATCGCGATCTCGCTCGGCCTGCAATACGGCGTGCCGCTGGAGGAATATGTGGAGGCCTTCACCTTCACCAAGTTCGAGCCGGCCGGCATGGTCCAGGGCAACGACGCGATCAAGAACGCCACCTCGATCCTCGACTACGTGTTCCGCGAACTGGCCGTCTCCTATCTCGGCCGCCACGACCTCGCCCATGTCGACACTTCCGACTTCGGCAACACCGCGCTCGGCAAGGGCATCCAGGAAGGCAAGACCAACCTCGTCTCTACCGGCTGGACCCGCGGCTACAAGCCGACCCTCGTCGCCGGCACCGGCAGCGAGCGGCAGGTGGGCGAGCCGAAGGGGGCAGCGACCGCCGCTCCCGCCAAGGCCGCCTCGTCGGGCAACGTGACCGCCTTCGCCGGCAGCGCCGCCCGCAAGCTCGAGGCTGCGACCGCGATCTCGACCTCCGAAATCGTCGCCTTCAAGCGCGACTACGAGGAGCGCGCAGCGGAACTGGCCGAGGACATCGCCGAGGAGACCTCCGAGGAGGTCGCCACCGAGAGCCAGCAGTCCGTCACGGCGCTGTTCTCCGACAAGGCCGCAGCCGAGGCGGCATCCGCCAAGGCGGAGGCCAAGAAGGTGGAGAACGAACGCCGCATGCGCTCGATCGCGCAGGGCTATACCGGCAACATGTGCTCGGAGTGCCAGAACTTCACGATGGTGCGCAACGGTACCTGCGAGAAGTGCGACACCTGCGGGGCCACGAGCGGGTGCAGCTGAGGCGCGCCCGACTGAGCGAGCGGGCGTTCGCCTGATCGGTCCATCAGCAGCTATCCAAGGCCCGGGGATCCAGTCCCCGGGCCTTTGCCGTCTTCGCCTTTCCATCGGTCTCGTGGGGGATCTCGTTCGCCCACTTCCCCGCTATCGGCGCCCACGCTAGTATTCTCCGTATTTCCTGCGGAGGACGCGATGGCGAAGCGACGCGTCGAACGGCGACTGGCGGCCATCCTGGCGAGCGACGTCGTTGGCTATTCGCGTCTGATGGAAGCCGACGAGACGGCCACGATCGCGACGATCAGGCGGTTTCAGTCCTCCATCCTTTCTCCGAGCGTCGCCTCGCATGGGGGGCGCATCATCAAACTTCTCGGCGACGGCGCGCTCGTCGCCTTCGATTCGGCTGTCGATGCGGTAGCGTGTGCGATCTCAATCCAGCTGAAGCTCCAGCCCCAACGCCGCGGCCGGCGGTCCGAAGCTCCCCTGACCCTGAGGATCGGGGTCAACCTGGCCGATGCGGTGATCGACGGAGAAGACCTGCTCGGAGATGGCGTGAATGTCGCTGCCCGGCTGGAAGGCACGGCGGCGGCCGGCGGCATCTGCATCTCGGATCAGGTATTCCAGCAGCTTGACGCAAGCAAACGTGCGGCCTTTGCCGATGGCGGCGAGATCGCGCTGAAGAACATCGCCCGTCCCGTACACGTCTGGCACTGGAAGGACGCGCCGGCGCGACCATCGGCGGGTTCGCTCGCCAGGCCGACGTCCGTGGCGGTCCTGCCGTTCGAGAACCTCGGCGGATCGTCTGAACGAGACCTGTTCAGCGACGGCATCGCCGAGGACATCATCGCCGGCCTGGCGCGGTTTCGTTTGCTCACCGTGATCGATGCCGGTTCGTCCTTCCGCTTCCACGACCGGCATCCCGACCTGAAGGCGATCGGCACGAAGCTGGGCGTGACCTATCTCGTCGTTGGCAGCCTTCGCCGCGCCGGCCAGCGGGTCAGGATAGCAGCCCAGCTCGTCGAAGCGGCAAGCGGGGCACGCCTCTGGTCGGAACACTATGACCGCGAGGTCGAGGACATCTTTGCCGTTCAGGACGAGGTGACACGGATGATCGTCTCGACGCTCGTGGGGCATATCGAAAGCGCCGATGTCCGCCAGGCGCTGCGCAAGCCGCCGGCGAGCCTTGCCGCCTATGAATGCTACCTGCGCGGACTGGTACATATTCGCGGCTACGGCAAGGACGACAATCAGCAGGCTCTTGCGATGTTCGAGGCGGCGGTCGAGAAGGATCCGCAGTTCGGCCCGGCCTATGCGCATCTGGCGCTGGCGAAGATTGCCGTGAACGGGTACGCCAATTCGCCCCAGACGGTTCTCGATGAGGCGCTGTCGCTGGCGCGCAAGGCTGTCACCCTCGACGAGGGCGACAGCGGATGCCAACGAATGCTCGCCCTCATCCATGTCAACCGACGCGAATTCGAACTCGGAGAGCGGCACTATCGCCGTGCCTACCGGATCAACCCCAACGATGCGAACACGCTGGTGCAGATGGGCGGGCTCCTCGCGCGTCGCGGCAAGCTCGAGGAGGCGATGGAGTGGATCGACGAGGGGTTCCGGCTAAACCCCTTCCCTCCGCCCTGGTACAGCGCCGCACTCGGCAACGCGCTCTATCTTCTCGGTCGATACGAGGAGGCCGCCGCGGCGCTGGAGGAACTGCCGAACCCAGGACCTTTCACCTGCGCGCGCCTCGTCGCCTGTTACGCAAAGGCCGGCGATGCCGCGGCGACCGAAAGGGCCAGGGCGTCGCTCCTGGCGTTGAGCCCGGATTTCTCGATCGAAGATTTCATCCAGCGCGGTCTTCTGCTCGAACGCCCGGAGCAGTTGGAACTGTTCCGGGAGGGGCTGCGGATGGCCGGCCTGCAGAAGTGACTGCTGCGGCCTGCAGCCCCTCCCCCCATTTGTCAGCGATACCGCAGCGCCTCGACGAGCAGGGCGAAGGCGGGGGATGCGAGCCTTCGGCTCGGATAATAGAGGTGATAGCCGGGGAAGGGTTCACACCAGTCCTCCAGCACCGGGATCAACCGCCCTTCCCGGACGAGGGGGCCGAGATGATCGTCGGGAAGGCAGGTCAGGCCCAGACCGTCGAGGGCGGCGTCGATGATCATCGGCACATCGTTGCAGACGAACTGACCGTCGACCCGGACGTTGAGCGGGCGGCCGTTGCGCTCGAATTCCCAGATATAGAGACCGCCGAGCGTCGGCAGGCGCAGGTTGATGCATCTGTGCTGGGTCAGATCGTGCGGCGTCTCGGGCTTCGGATGGCGCGCGAAATAGTCCGGCGAGCCGGCAACGACCATCCGCAGCTCGGGGCCGATGCGGACGGCGATCATGTCCTTCTCGATGCTCTCGCCGAGCCGCACGCCGGCGTCGAAACGTTCGGCCACCAGGTCGACGAAGCGCTGGTCGACCGAGATCTCGACATTGACATCCGGATGGTCGGCCATGAGCCGCTTGACGGCCGGCATGAGGATCGTCTCGGCCGCATGACGGCTCGAGGTGATCCGGATATTGCCGCCGGGGCGCTGCCGCATCGCCGTCAACGCGTCGATCTGGCCGCTGATCTCGTCGATCGCCGGCCGCAGCGTTTTCATGAGCTTCTCGCCGGCCTCGGTCGGAACGACGTTGCGCGTCGTCCGCGTCAGCAGCCGGACGCCCATCCGCTCCTCGAGCCGCCGCACGGTGTGGCTGAGGGACGATTGCGACGTGCCCATCTGCGCCGCGGCCCGGGTGAAGCTGCGCTCTTCGGCGACGGTCAGGAAGGCGACGAGGTCGCCGAGTTCATCGCGTTTCATTCATGAATCCCAAGCATAGGTTCATGTCATACCTAGCATCTAATCGAATATCCGATGAAGGCATAAAATCCATTCACACGACGAGGTGATCGCCCGGTGAACAGGTCCAGGACCTGCCCGGCGGCACCTCGCTCGCCATTTTCGTGAACGGAGACAGGATATGAAAAAGCGCGTCCTCGGAACCGCAGGTCTCGAAGTCTCGGCGCTCGGCTTCGGCTGCATGGGGCTCGACTTCGGCTATGCCAACAAGGTGAGCAGGCCGGAGGGCGTCAGGCTGATCCGCAAGGCCGTCGATCTCGGCGTGACCTTCTTCGATACGGCCGAAGTCTACGGCCCCTTCACCAACGAAGAGATGGTCGGCGAGGCCCTGAAGCCGGTCCGCGACCGGGTCGTCATCGCCACCAAGTTCGGCTTCGATTTCGTCGACGGCAGGCAAGTCCGGCCTGAACAGCCGCCCGGAGCACATCAAGGAAGTCGCCGAGGCCAGCCTGAAGCGCCTCGGCGTCGAGGTGATCGATCTCTTCTACCAGCATCGCGTCGACCCCAGCGTGCCGATCGAGGATGTCGCCGGCGCCGTGAAGGACCTGATCGCCGAAGGCAAGGTCAAGCATTTCGGCCTGTCCGAGCCGGGTGCGAAGACCGTGCGCCGCGCCCATGCGGTGCAGCCCGTGACGACGCTGCAGAACGAGTATTCGCTCTGGACCCGCGGTGTGGAAACGAACGGCATCCTGGAGACCTGCGCGGAACTCGGCATCGGCCTCGTCCCCTACAGCCCGCTCGGCAAGGGTTTCCTGACGGGGGCGATGAGCAAGGATACCAGGCTCGGCGAGGGCGATTTCCGCAACATCCTGCCGCGCTTCACGCCCGAGGCGATGGAGAAGAACCAGGCGCTGGTCGATCTCCTGAAGGCGATCGCAGACGAGAAGGGCGCCACCCCTGCCCAGATCGCGCTCGCCTGGCTGCTGGCGCAGCGGCCGTGGATCGTTCCCATCCCCGGCACGACGAAACTGCACCGGCTGGAGGAAAACCTCGCCTCCGTCGACGTCGAACTCACACCGGCCGAACTCGCCCGGATCGAGAAAGCGGCCGCGGAGATCGAGGTCGAAGGCGAGCGCTATCCCGAGCACCTTCTGAAGACGACGGGCCTCTGAGGTCCCCTGCCCGCATTCGACGCCAGGCGGGAGCGGCACCGGTGCTGCCTGGCGACCGCACATTTTTTGACAACGGGAAACCCCTACGGCCATGACATTGCAAGCACAGCTCGGCCCAGCCACGGCCGTCGCCGACGATCCGTCGGCATCGCATGCCGGGCGCTGGCACGTGCTCGCCATCCTGAGCGCGCTGATGGGCTTCGCGTCGATCTCGACGGATTTCTATCTTCCAGCCATGCCCGCAATGGCGGCCGAACTCGGCGCGGACGAGGGCAGCGTCGCCTATACGATCTCCGGCTTCCTGATCGGCTTCAGCCTCGGACAGCTCCTCTGGGGCGCCGTCAGCGACAAGTACGGCCGCAGGCTGCCGGTCGCCATCGGGCTCGTGCTGTTCTTCATCGGGTCGATCGGCTGCGCCACATCCCTCAGCGTCGAGGCGATCATCCTGTGGCGGGTCCTGCAGGCGCTCGGCGCCTGCGCCGGCGTGGTCCTGTCGCGCGCCATGGTGCGCGACCTCTACCAGGGGCCGCGCGCGGCACAGATGCTCTCGACGCTGATCGCCGTGATGGCGATCGCGCCGCTTCTCGGACCGATCCTCGGCAGCCAGATCGCGGCGGTCGCGGGCTGGCGGGCGATCTTCTGGGCTCTGGTGCTCCTCGGGCTCCTGGCGCTTGCCGGCCTGTTCACGCTGCCGGAGACGTTGCCGGCGGAGCGGCGGCGGACCGATCCGCTGATCGGCGCATTCCGCCGCTATGCCGACCTGCTCAAGCAGCGGAAGATCCTCGGGCATGCAGGTGCGGGCGCATTCTTCTATTCCGGCATATACGCCTACATCGCCGGAACGCCCTCCGCCTTCATCACCCATCATCGCGTTCCCGCCGAATATTACGGCCTGCTGTTCGGCGCCGGCATCATCGGCATCGTCATCACCAACCTGATCAACGCCCGGCTTGTCCACCGCTTCGGCCTCGGCCGCATCCTTTCCGCCGGCACGCTCGTCGCCATGATCGCCGGCATCGCCGTTGCAGTCAGCGCCTATGCGGATCTCGGCGGACTGTGGGGCCTCTTCGCGCCGCTCTTGATCTTCGTTTCGGCCACGGGGTTCATCGTCGCCAATTCGATCGCCGGGGCGATGGCCGACGAGCCCGGACAGGCAGGCTCGGTCTCGGCCCTTGTCGGCGCCATCCAATATGGCAGCGGCATCGCCGGCTCCGGCCTCGTCGGCCTCTTCGCCGACGGCACGCCATGGCCGATGGGCTGGGTGATCGCGCTCATGGGGATCGGGTCGGCCATCAGTGCCCGGGTCGTGACCTCCACCGGTCCGGGCCTACGCTAGGAGGCCCCGCCCGTCCGCAGCGGTCCGCTGCCGGATCAACGCCTGCCAATGCCCACCAACACATGATCGAAAGGAACACATCATGCTGGCAACAATGCTTCACGGACCGGGAGACGTCCGCTGCGAGGAGGTTTCCGAGCCGAAGATCCTCAAGCCGACGGATGCGATCATCCGCCTGTCGGCCTCCTGCATCTGCGGATCCGACCTCTGGCCCTACCGCGGCGCCAATGCAGTGACGGCGCCGATGGCCATGGGCCACGAATATTGCGGCGTCGTCGTCGAGGTCGGCAGTGCCGTGAAGACGGTCAGGCCCGGTCAGTTCGTCGTCGGCTCCTTCTGCCTTTCCGACAACACCTGCCCGCATTGCCGTTTCGGCTTCCAGTCATCGTGCGAGCAGCGGGAATTCATGACCGGGGCGCAGGCGCCCTATGCCCGCGTGCCGCTCGCCGACGGAACGCTCGTCGCCACCGCCGAGATGCCGTCCGACGACCTGATCCCCGGCCTGCTCGCAACCTCCGACGTGCTCGGCACCGGCTGGTATGCCGCGGACGCGGCCGGCGTGCAGGAAGGCTCCACCGCCGTCGTCGTCGGTGACGGCGCGGTCGGCCTGATGGGCGTGCTCGCCGCCAGACAGATGGGGGCGGAACGCATCATCGCCATGAGCCGCCACAAGACCCGCCAGGATCTGGCGCTGGAATTCGGCGCGACCGACATCGTCTCCGAGCGCGGCGACGCCGGCGTCGCCCGCGTGAAGGAACTGACCGACGGCGTCGGTGCGGCCTCGGTCCTGGAATGCGTCGGCACGCAGGAATCGATGTCGCAGGCGATCGATTGCGCCCGCCCCGGCGGCAAGATCGGCTTCGTCGGCGTGCCGCACGGCGTGACGTTCGACGGACAGAACCTGTTCTTCCAGCAGAAGAGCCTGCTCGGCGGTCCGGCACCGGTGCGCCGTTTCCTGCCGTACCTGATGGACCTGGTGATCGATCGCACGATCGACCCGGGCCGTGTGTTCGACCTCGAACTGCCGCTCGCCGACGTGGCCGAGGGCTACAGGGCCATGGACGAGCGCCGGGCGATCAAGACGCTGCTGCGCTTCTGACGCGCCTCGAGGGCGCGGCTGCCGCTCCCGGCAGCGTGCCCATTCATGAACCACGCGCATAGGCCCAATCGGATCCGGCCGTCTAATCCCGGCGGCTTTCGCGCCCATCTCAGCAATCGGGCTCCCCGCACCATGCGGGGCGCCCTGGCCCGAACACAAGAGGAATATCCGGATGAAGACCATCGCCGCCAGCATCGCGCTATCGACCCTCGCCGTGACCGGGGCCGAAGCCCAGGAGGAACGGCGGCGCGTCGCCCCGCCCGCCGTCTACGAGGTGGCGCCGGGGCTCGGCCATTTCACCGACTGCGTTCTCTTCGGCGAAGTCTGGGAAAGGGCGGAGCTCAAGCCGCGCGACCGCAGCCTCGTCACCGTCGCGGCCCTGGTCGCCACGGGCAGGACGGCGCAGATCGGCGGACACGTGCGCCGCGCGCTCGACAATGGCGTGACCCCGGCCGAAATCGGCGAGCTCATCACCCAGCTCGCCTTCTATTCCGGCTGGCCGAACGCCATATCGGCCGTCAGCGAGGTCAAGACCGTCTTCGACGAGCGCAGCATCGGCCCGGTGGCGAACAGCGCGGCGGCGCGGATCGAGCTCGAGGCCGTGGCCGAGGCCACGCGCGCGGCGACGGTCAACGCCGCGGTGGCACCGACCGCCGCAGCGCTTGCCGACCTCACCAATCGCGTCCTGTTCGGCGATCTCTGGCAGCGGCCGGATCTTTCCGCCCGCGACCGCAGCCTGGTGACGATGACGGCGCTGGTGGCGATCGGCCAGCCGGAACAACTGCCCTTCCATGCCAACCGGGCGATGGACAACGGCCTGACCGCGGCCGAGGCCGCCGAAGCCGTCACCCATGTCGCCTTCTATGCGGGCTGGCCGCGCGCCATGTCCGCCGTGCCGGTGCTGAAGGCCGTCTTTGACAGCCGCAGCGGCGCCGCTCAGGCACGGTCTGCACCAGCACAATCTGACGGGGCATCCATGGACCTGCAGGTCACGCGCGCCGACGAAGACCCGGTCCCCGGTCCGGCGGACACCTTCACCGGCGCGGTGCGCGTCTCCGGACGCTACAGGGGCACCGATCCCGCCCGGATCAGCGGCGCAACCGTCTCCTTCAGTCCCGGCGCCCGCACGGCATGGCATACCCATCCGCTCGGCCAGACGCTCTTCATCATCTCCGGCAAGGGCCGGGTCCAGAAGGAAGGCGGGCCGGTCCTCAGCGTCGGACCGGGCGACGTCGTCTGGATCCCGCCGATGGTCAAGCACTGGCACGGCGCTTCCGCCGACGAAGCGATGTCGCATTTCGCCGTCGCCGAGGCCGAGAACGGCAGCGTCGTGACCTGGATGGAGAAGGTCTCCGACGAGGACTACGGCGAAACCGATGGAGGTGCCGGTGAATAGGATGGTTCGCGCCTTCGCAATGGCGGGCCTCGTATCGGGCGCCCTGTTCTTCGTCGGAATGCAGGTCCAGGCCGAGCCGACCCGGGCGACGATGCCGGACATCGCCAAGCTCGTCCACTACACGACGGTGGAGCGCGGCGAGGTCACCGAGCACATCATGACCACCCGCGCGGCAATCGAGGCGGTCAAACGCGGCGAGCCGATCCCGAACGGCACCCATGTCGCCCTGGTCGACTACCGCGACGGCAAGGTCTTCCGCTACTTCATCATGGAGAAGGGCGAAGGGTGGGGCCAGGACTACGGCGAGGACCGGCGCACGGCCGACTGGCAGTTCCAATGGTTCAAGCCCGACGGCACGATCAACATGGATGAGAACACCGCCCGCTGCCAGCGCTGCCACACGTCGCGGGCCGATAGGGAGTTTCTCTATACGTTCAACGACATGCGGCGCTTTGAATTCGAATGAGCGGCATCTTCCGCCTTCGCCTGTTCCTCGATTTCGTCGCGGTCGGGCTGGTCATCGCATGCCTGGCCTACTGGTGGCTCGACAACCTGTGGCATGAACTCTTCGGGACGGCGCTCTTTGCGCTGGTGATCGCTCACAACGTCTTCAACCGCCGCTGGTACGGAACGGCCGGCAGGAAGCGCCATGGTCTCGTCCGGCTGTTCAACGTCGCGACGATCGCCTGCCTCGCGGCCGGGATGCTGATCATGCTCGTCACCAGCCTGCTGATCTCGCGAGACGCGTTCGCCTTCCTGGCGCTGGACGGCAGCTTCGCCATCCGCGAGATCCACATGTTCGCGGGCTATTGGGTGCTGGCGGTGATCGCGATCCATCTCGGCACGCGCTGGGCGGTGGTCATGCATGTGTTCAGGGCCGCGTTCGGGATCGAGGGGCACAGCCCGGTGCGGACGGTGGCGTTGCGTCTTGCGGCGGCTGCCATTTTCTTCTGGGGTGCGCGGTCCATCGTCGAGATGGGTTTCGGATCGAAGCTGATGCTCACCTACGCCCTCGACATGTGGGACTTCAACGACGCGACGTTGGCATTCTTCGTGAACTACGGATCTATCGTCGGACTGTTTGCCACGGCGACGCACTACGGACTGATGGCGATCGAGCGACGGCGCCAGGAGAACAGTCGATCGTCGGCGCCCGCCCCTTTCCGCCGATAGCGCTTCTGTTCGCTGTCCGCCGGGCAGCACCGCCCTGCCCTGATCCCCGCGGCGACTGATCTCGCCGCGGGGGACTTCGTCGGCGAGATTCACCGCGTCTTCGGCGTCATGCGCTCGCGCATGAAGGCCATGTATTCGGCTTCGGAGCTGCCCCGTCGCTTGTCGATCAGCGGCCTGATGTCGTCGGTCGCGACGTAGCGGAGCTGGTCTGTCCCGTCGGTCGCAGCTTCGAAAATGACCTTCGCCACCGCGTCGCTCGTTGCCAGGCCGCGTGACCGGCGCAAGCCTTCGAAGACCTCGCCGGCACCGGCGATGAAACCGTCATAGTCGGACGGCGTGGTCGTCGCGGAGAACTCCTGCCCGCTGCGTTCGCCGAACTTCGTCTCCAGCACCCCGCCCGGCTCGACGATCTTCACGCCGATGCCAAGCGCGGCCAGTTCGTAGGACAGCGATTCAGAGAAGCCTTCGAGGGCGAACTTGGAGGCGTTGTAGAGGGAGATCATCGGAAGGCCGAAGACGCCCGCGCCGGAGCTGACGTTGATGTAGAGGCCGGAGCGGTTTTCCCGGAAATGCGGCAGTGTCGCCCGGATCACGTCCATCACGCCGAAGACGTTGACCTCGAACTGGTCGGCGACCTTTTCGCGCGTGGTTCCCTCGAATACGCCGAACAGCCCGTAGCCCGCATTGTTCACCACCACGTCGATGCGGCCGAACCTTTCGATCGCCGCACCGACCGCCCGGTCGATGCTGTCGCGATCCTGGACGTCCAGCCGGGTGACGAGAACATCGGGCAGGTCTTGCAGGTCCGACCCGGCATCCGGGCAGCGCATCGTCGCCACCACATTCCAGCCCTCCGCCGCGAAGAGCCTTGCGGCTGCCGCTCCGAAACCGGAAGAGCAGCCCGTGATCAGTACCGTCTTTTTCATCGTGGTCTCCCTTTGTCCGAACACCGATGTAATGGCGGCACGGCCGTGGTATTATCCGGACAATGCCGGACAGATCATTGAAGGAATTCGGACAATGTCGGGAATGACGCTTGCGGACCTGAGGGCGATATCGAGCGTCGCCACCTGCGGCAGCTTCCGGGGTGCGGCGAAGGAGATGGGGATTGCCGTGTCCTCCCTCAGCCACCAGGTCGCCAACGTCGAAAAGCGCCTCGGCATCCGCCTCTTCAACCGGACGACCCGCAGCGTCTCGCTCACCGAGGCTGGCGAGGCGATGCTGCTTCGGGTCCGCCCGGCGCTCGACGAGATCGACATGGCGCTTCTCGCCGTCGACCGCCTGCGCAGCACGCCGTCCGGCCTCCTGCGGCTCAACACCTCGGAGGGCGGCGCACAGCGCGTCCTGCCGCTGGTGCTGGATTTCCTGGCCGCCTATCCGGAGATGAAGGTCGATCTCGTCACCGAGGGGCGCCTGGTCGACATCGTCGCGGAAGGCTTCGACGCCGGGCTGCGCCTGGAGGAGGTCGTTCCCAAGGACATGATCCGCGTGCCGCTCGGCCAGAGCGAATCCTTCGTTCTCGTCGCCTCGCCGTCCTACCTGCAGGGCAAGCCGCGCCCGGCCACGCCGGGCGACCTGCTCGGGCACGAGTGCATCCGCGCCCGGCTTCCGAGCGGAAGCCTCGTCGCCTGGGAACTGGAGCGGAACGGCGAAACGATCACGGTCGACGTCAGGGGGCGGCTGATCGCCGGCAGCACCGAACTCAGCGTGCTCGCCGCCCGTCGGCATGGCGGGATCGCCTATGTGTCCCTGCGGTCGGTGGAAGAGGACCTCGCGAAAGGAACGCTCGTGCAGCTTCTTGCCGAATGGACGCCGCCCTATCCCGGGATCTGCCTCTACTACCCGAGCCGGCGCCTGCCGTCGGCGGGTCTGCGCGCCTTCATCGATCACGCGATCGCCTGGCGAAAGGCGCAGCGCAATGGCTGAAATTGGACCGTGGCGGTGGGCTCTCCGCCACCAATGCAACCTTGTTGCGCCGCACCGCCCACTCGGGGTTTAGGCCGGTTCGTGGAGCGCGAAATGGGAATCGCCTAGCGTCTCCCTCCGCAACACGAGGAGGAAGTCCATGCCAGCATGCAGAGACAGAAACGGTGATACTTGGGAAATCTATCAATCCGGCGGCAAGTGGCGTTGGCAACGCACGGCAGCGAACGGGCGCATAGTCGGTGCGTCGACCGAGTCCTATGCGAACCGCGCCGATTGCATCGAAAACGCGCGCCGCAATGGAATGTTGTGTAATCCGTCCTAGGCTTGCTTCTGTAACCTCGGGCCTCCCGGGCCGGAGCTGTCGTGACATCCGGCCCCGGAAGAGCCAATCCCTGTCGCAAAACCGAAACATGCCGTCTCTATGGGCTAGAACGACTCTAGATCGGGAGTCCCAGTCCAATTCGGAGACAGCCTCATGACCGAACAATTCTCTCAAAGAATTTTCCCGACGACGCAGCTCGAAGACGCCGATGGCGACGGGCATAACCAGAGCGCGAACCCCACGATGGGCGAGATCATTGGCAAGCGCTTCTCGCGCCGCGGCTTCCTGCAGGGGTCGCTCGCCGTCTCGGCGATCGCCGCGACCGTCTGTCCCGCCGCGCTCCTGAGCGCACCCAATGCCGCCCGTGCGGCCGGCGGTTCGGCCTTCTCGTTTGCCGAGGTCGAGGCCGGCGTCGACGCCAACCACCACGTCGCCGAGGGCTATGACGCCGACGTCCTGCTGCGCTGGGGCGATGCCCTGTTCCCCGATTCGCCCGCCTTCGACCCAACCAGGCAGACGGCGGCGGCACAGGAACGGCAGTTCGGCTACAACAACGACTATGTCGGCTTCATCCCGCTGGAGGGCTCCTCCGAGCACGGCCTTCTCGTCGTGAACCACGAATACACCAACCCGCACCTGATGTTCCCCGGCCTCGTCAAGATCGTCGAAGGCAAGGTCGAGCAGGGTCCGCTGTCGAAGGAACAGGTCGACGTCGAGATGGCCGCCCACGGCGGCACGATCGTCGAGATCCGCAAGGTCGACGGCAAGTGGCAGGTGGTGCCGGAGGGCAAGCTGAACCGCCGCGTCACCGTCAACACCGAGATGCAGCTCTCCGGCCCCGTCGCCGGCCACGACCGCGTCAAGACCCATGCCGATGCGACCGGCCGGAAGGTCATGGGCACGTTCAACAACTGTGCCGGCGGGGTGACCCCGTGGGGCACCTACATCATGGCGGAAGAGAACTTCCACGGCTACTTCTCCGGCGAACTGCCGGCCGGTCATGCCGAGGCCGAGAACTACAAGCGCTACGGCGTGCCGGAAGGCGCCTACGAGTGGGCCAACTTCTACGACCGCTTCGACCTTTCCAAGGAGCCGAACGAGCCGAACCGCTTCGGCTGGATCGTCGAGGTCGACGTGATGGACCCCACCTCGGTGCCGAAGAAGCGCACCGCGCTCGGCCGCACCAAGCACGAGGGCGCGGAATCGATCGTCGCCAAGAACGGCAAGGTCGTCTTCTACCTCGGCGATGACGAGCGCTTCGACTACGTCTACAAGTTCGTCACCGACGGCACCTACAACGCTGCCGACCGCGCCGCCAACATGGACCTGCTGGACGCCGGCACGCTCTATGTCGCCAAGTTCAACGAGGACGGCACCATGACCTGGCTGCCGGTCGTGCATGGCCAGGGCCCGCTGACCGCCGAGAACGGCTTTGCCAGCCAGGCGGACGTGCTGATCGAGACACGCCGCGCCGCCGACCTTCTCGGCGCCACCAAGATGGACCGCCCCGAGGACGTGCAGCCGAACGGCGTCAACGGCAAGGTCTATGTCATGCTGACCAACAACACCAAGCGCAAGGCCGAGCAGGTCGACGCCGCCAACCCGCGTGCGGAGAACGCCTTCGGCCACATCATCGAGATCGAGGAAGACGGCGGCGACTTCACCGCGACCACGGGCAAGTGGGAAGTGCTGCTGAAGTGCGGCGACCCGTCCGTGGCCGACGTCGGCGCCACCTTCTCGACCGAGACGACGAAGAACGGCTGGTTCGGCATGCCGGACAACTGTGCGGTCGACGCCGCCGGACGCCTGTGGGTCTCGACCGACGGCAACTCCAACAAGGCCACCGGGCGCACCGACGGCCTCTGGGCGGTCGACACCGAGGGCGACGCTCGCGCCACCTCCAAGCTGTTTTTCCGCGTTCCGGTCGGCGCGGAAATGTGCGGCCCGCTGTTCACCCCGGACGACGAGACGGCCTTCGTCGCCGTCCAGCACCCGGGCGACGGCGGCGAGGACTGGGACGGCCACGGCCGCCCGTCCTATTACGAGGACCTCTCCACCCGCTGGCCGGACTTCAAGGACGACATACCGGTGCGCCCCTCGGTGGTCGCGATCACCAAGATCGGCGGCGGCAAGATCGCCGTCTGATCCACCCGGTCCTGGGGGGGGGGGGGGGGGGGGGGGGGGGGGCGCCCGGGCGGCCGGGGGGGGGGGGGGGGGGGGGGGGGGGGGGGGGGGGGGGGGGCCCCCCCGGGGGGGGGGGGGGGCGGGGGGGGGGGGGGGGGGGGGAATTGGGGGGGGG
>NZ_JARGEO010000013.1:0-147844 GCF_029210525.1 Mycoplana sp. MJR14 | reverse complement strand
CTAGGCACGTCCCGTCCGATCAGTAATGCGGGGTCCCTCCTGCCCGATCCGAACTTTGAGCTTGTTCTCAGGTCGCCGCAGCCCGATTGCCAACTTGTCGTCGGAGACCTGCCCGCCTGCCACGCGGCCGGATAGCACCTTATCTATCTGCGGTTGGAATGCGCACGGGCGTTGCAAGCGGAAAATGTGCGTTCTGCCAGCGAAACTTAGCTTGGATCGAAGGCGGCTTTTTTAGGGCTCCGTTTACTCGGCAAATCTAGCAATCGTCTTCACCGCGGTGGCGAACGGCTCGACTGCGGTGTTTTCGATGTGGCGGGTGGGCCGCTCATGGGGAGGGGTACATGCGGATGAGGGATTTCAAGATTGCGCGGAAACTGGGGCTGGCCTTCGCGCTCCTGGTCGTCGGGGCCGGCGGCATGGGGGCCGTCGTCTACCACCAGGTCGTGACCGTGGAGCAGGCCGGCCGGGCCAGCGAGGTGCATGGTCGCATCGTTGCGGCCGCGACCGATATCCGGCTTTCGATGGCACGCCTGGAAAGCTCCGTGCGCGGGCTGCTGATCAGCAGGGACAAGCGCTACATCGACAGCATCGAGAAGCACTATGCGAGCCTCTTGAAGAACGTCGACATGACGAAGAAGACGGCCGAAAACAATCCGGACGTCGCGGCCAGGATGAAGACCATGCTCGATCATGTCGGCCTGTGGCGGCTGAAGGTTCTCGAGCCGGTGATGGAGAAGGCGCTCAAGGAGAAGACCTACGCCCAGGCCGTGGAGATCGCCATGTCCGACGCGGCAGACGGCTACATCGACCCGGCGCAGACCATCATCGAGGAACTGCGGGAGGCGGAGGACGCGGCGATGGACAACGCCGCGGTCGCGGTGGCCAGGGCGAATTTCGCGACCAAGGTGACGCTCGGCGTCGGCATCGGCTTGCTGATCCTCGCCTCCGCCCTGCTCGGCTGGCTGCTGAACCGGCTGATCGGCAGGCCCGTGTCGGAAATGACCGGACTGATGCTGAAGCTTGCCGGCGGCGACACCGACATCGCACTGGAGCGCTACAATCGCCGCGACGAGATCGGCGCCATGGCGCGCGCCGTCGAGGTCTTCCGGGACGCGGCCGATGAAAACCGGCGCCTCGAGGCCGAGACGGCGTCGGTGCGACGGACGCAGGAAGAGGAGCGCGAGCGCCAGACGGCGATCGACAGCGCGCGGGCGGAGGGTCTGCGCGGTTTCGTCGATGCCGTCCAGCATTGCTTCACCGAACTGTCGGAAGGCGACCTCACCATCCGCATGAACGATGCGGTGGCGCCGGAGTTCGAGCCCATTCGCGACAAGTTCAACGACACGGTCGCGGCGCTGGAGGACGCGGTCGGTTCGGTCGTCGCCTCGATCGGCACGATCCGCGCCGGCCTTGCGCAGATCTCCGATGCGTCGAACGATCTCGCCAAGAGGACGGAGCAGCAGGCCGCGAACCTGGAGGAGACGGTTGCCGCCCTCTCCGATGCCTCCCGCGGGGTGGACGAAGCGGCGATCGGCGCCGGCCGTGCGCAGGAGTTTGCGACGACCGCGCAGGACAATGCGCGCAGGGGCGGCGAGATCGTTGCGACGGCGGTCGAGGCGATGACGGCGATCGAGTCGTCGTCCAACCAGATCGGCATGATCATCGGCGTCATCGACGAAATCGCCTTCCAGACCAACCTGCTCGCGCTCAATGCCGGCGTCGAGGCGGCCCGCGCCGGCGAGGCCGGCAAGGGCTTCGCCGTGGTCGCACAGGAGGTCCGCGAGCTCGCCCAGCGGTCGGCTGGGGCCGCCAAGGAGATCAAGGATCTGATTTCGACCTCGGGCCGGCAGGTCGGGGAGGGGGTCAAGCTGGTGAAGGCCTCCGGTGTGTCGCTGCAGGAGATCGTGACCCAGGTTTCGGATGTGAGCGGCGTCGTCGCCGAAATCGCCCGCACCTCGCGCGAACAGGCGACGAGCCTGAGGGAGGTCTCCGCCGCCGCCGATCTCATGGACAAGGTGACCCAGCAGAATGCGGCGATGGTCGAGGAGACCACGGCGGCCGCACGGTCGCTCGCCCTGGAAACGGAAGACCTGGCGCGGCAGGTGCAGCGGTTCAGGACGGGGTCGGCGGTCACGCTGGGGCAGATGGCGACCGCAATGCGGCGGGTTGCCTGACATCGGACGGGGTGCGGCGGCGGTCGGCCGGCGCGCTCCGGTCCCGGCGGAAACGCGGCTTCGGCAACGTCTCGACGACGAAAGGCCCCGCGGCGCGATTTGAAGCCGTTCACCGCTGCGGCAAACAGGAAGCCCGGCAACCGTCATGGCGGTTGCCGGGCTTTTCATGGTTCGGGTCTTTGCGGTGCCTGCAGGCCGGATTCGTCGTTACTTCGCCTTCAGGCCGAACAGGTTCTCGGCGTTCCGGAAGCAGATCTTCTCCATGTCCTCCTTCGGAAGATCGAGGCTGGCGAGGATCCTGAGGGTGTCGCGGATGTAGCCGGGGCCCTTTTCGGGATCAAAGGGGCTGTCGGAGGCGAAGAGGATGCGGTCGCTGCCGTAGAACTCCAGGCCGCAGAGCGTGGCGGCGCGCGAGCCGAAGACGGCGGTGTCGGCATAGAAGTCCTTGAAATAGTCGAGCGGCCGCTTCTTCAGCCGCTTCAGGACCTGGGTCAGGTCTTCGTCGGAGGTCCGCTTGCCGAGCTGGTCCCAGCCCGGACCGACGCGGCCTTCGAAGAAGGGAACCATCGCCCCCATGTGGTGGGCGAGGACCTTGAGCCCGGGCAGGCGATCCATGAAGCCGGAGAAGACGAGGCGGGCCATGGCGGCGCTCGTCTCGTAGGGCCAGCCGAAAGTCCACCAGATCTCGTATTTCGATTTGTCCTCGGTCGCGTAGTCCGGCATCGAGGCGCCGCGCGAGGGATGCAGCAGCACCGGCTTGCCGTATTTCGCCGCCATCTCGAAGATCGGGAAGAAGCGCTCTTCGTCGAGCGGCGCGCCGTTGACGTTGGTGTGGATCTGCAGGCCGTTGGCCCCGAGATCGGCGAAGGCGCGCTCGGCCTCCTTCACGGCGGCTTCCGGCGCATTCATCGGCAGGGCGGCGACGAAGCCCGCGAAACGGTCGGGATGCCTGTCCACCAGCTCGGCCAGCCCGTCATTGCCGATGCGGGCGAACTCCGTGGAGACCTCCGGACCGCCCATGGCCTCCAGCGGCGGCATGCCGAGCGAGAGGATCTGGGTATAGTCGCGGAATTCATCCATCACCCGCAGGCGGGCGTCGAGATCGTAGATGCAGGGAATGCCCTGCATGCGCCGGCCGATGTCCCTGCCGGCGCCCTCCAGCTTCTGGATGCGCTCCCACAGAGCCCTGGGGAAAAAGTGGTTGAATGCGTCGATATAGTGCATGGGTCTCCTCCGGAACGATCGGCAATGCCGATCAGCCGCGCTTCAGGCGGCGTACGAGATAGGCGAACGTCGCCTTGAACATTTCTTCGCGAAACATGTGCTTGCGCTTGGCCTTGATATCCTCGGGCTTGCCGAGCGCCCTGGCCCCGCCTGCCGCCTCCACCCACAGCTGCATCATGCAGGCGTTTTCGAGCGACAGGGCGAGATAGATCGCCTGCTCGATCGTCGGCGCGGCGGTGACGAGGCCGTGGTTCTGCAACAGCATGGCGTCGCAGGCGCCGAGCGTTGCCGCCACGGCCCGGCCGCGCTCGGCCGTGGTGATCAGCTGGGTGGTTTCGGAAAACACCGGAAGCCCCTCGGCGAAGATGGAGCCCGGGTGGCCGATCGCCTGCAGCGGCTTGCCAAGCGCCGAAAAGCTCACGGCATAGGGCGCATGGGTATGGACGACGGCGTTGATGTCGGGGCGGGCGCGCAGCACCTCGGAATGGATGTAGACCTCGTTGTGGCGGCCGTGGTCGCCCTCGATCTTCTCGCCGTCGAGACCGACGGTGATGATGTTGTCGAGGGTGATCTCCTCCAGCCCGATCTTCGACGCCTTCATGTAGAACCGGTCCGGCGCATCGGGAACGCGCACGGAGATGTGGCCGCGCGTCCAGTCGCCCTGGCCGGCCTGTTCGAGGATGCGGCCCGCCTCGATCATGCGCTGCTTCAGGTCTTCGTGCATGGTCATATCCTCCGGTCGGTTCGGCTGTCGTTCGCAAGCCGTGGCCTGCCAGGCAGGCTTGAAGTCTTCCCTGTCGGGCGTATCGCAGGCGCTACACACGGTGCTTGTCGCCCCGCTTGCGGCCCTGCGAGAGGTCGAGGAAGAGCTCGGACAGGTCGAGCTTCCTGTCGATCAGGCCCTGCTGCAGGGCGTAGCCGATCGCCGTTTCCAGCGTCTTGCGGTTCTGCGCGCCAAGGCCATAGGCCCAGGGGTCGTCGCCAAGGATGGCCTGCTGTTCCTCCCAGGCCTCGCGATACCAGGCGAGCGGCACGATGCGCGGGTTCTCCATGCGCTCCATGGCGATGCGCTTGGCCTCGGTGAAGGCCTGGTAGAGGTTGATCGGCACCCAGGGATGGCGCTCGACGATCTCGGGGCGGATGCCCAGCACATGCATGATGGGGAAAATGCCGGTGCGCTCGAAATAGCCGATCTCCTCGCGCTTGTAGTCGGGAAACAGGCGGCCGACGCGCGGATCCTTGCGCACGATCGGATCGATCAGGTCGGGATGCAGAAGGGCGTCGATCTCGCCGTCGACCAGCATCTGCTCGACGGACTTGTCGTCCGGCAGGCGATGGAGTTTCAGGCCGGCGGGCGGCGTGAACTCGACGTCCTCGTCGAGCTCGGCATACCAGTCCATCGCCGTGTGCGGCACGCCGTACTCGCTCTCCAGAAGACCGCGCTGCCAGAGGGTGGCGGTCACCAGATAGTTCTTCACGCCGACCTTGCGGCCGATCAGGTCCTTCGGCTCGCGGATGCCGCTTGCGGTATTGATGAAGATGAAACCGTGCCGGAAGCGGCGGTGCAGGAAGACCGGGATCGCGGCGAACGGCAGGTTACGGCCCCGCGCGGCGATATAGGAGGACAGCGAAACCTCGGCGACGTCGAATTCGCGGTTTCTCAGGAAGCGCCAGTGCCGGGTGGTGGAATCCATCTCCGTCAGTATGGTGAGATCGATGCCGTCCGGCTTGACCGTGCCTTCCTTCAGGGCCCGGACGATCTCGTAGTCGCCACAGGCCAGGGTCAGTTCCACTTTTCTCGTCATGTTTCCTCCCGCCGCGCTCCCTCTCGGAGGCTGCTTCGCCACCATGCTTCAGCCGATGCGTCTTGTCCATCGTTTTTTGTAAAATCCCAAAATATGAGATTTTTATATTTTTGAGATTGACGAAAAGAATCGCCCTGCAATACTGAGCGCCCAAGAAGGAGGCCGCATTCGCCGGCAATCTGCCGGAAAGATGCGCTGCTGCCCGATCGATCTCGTTCAACGCTGTTTGATGGAATCCCATAATGAATGAAACGGATGTCATTGTTGTCGGAGCCGGTCCCGTCGGGTTGACGCTCGCGATCGACCTGGGGCAGAGGGGGGTCCGCTGCACCCTGATCGAGAAGAAGGCGAGCCCGGAATTCCTGCCGAAGATGGAGCGCTGCAACGCGCGCACCATGGAAATCTTCCGGCGCATGGGCCTGTCGCAGAAGATCAGGGCGGCGGGGCTCGATGCCTCGGTGCCGATGGATGTCTATGTGGTGCTGGCGATGAACGAGCCGCCGCTTCTCAGGCTGCCCTACGGTTCGGTGTCGCAGGCGCTGGAGGAGATCGCCCGCTCCGAGGATGCGTCGCTGCCGCTCGAGGCCTATCAGCTGATCTCGCAATACACGCTGGAGCCGCTGCTGAAGTCGGTCGCCGAAGCACTGCCGTCGGTGACGGTGCGCTATGGCTGCGAGTTCCTGTCGTTCGAGCAGGACGCGGGCGGGGTGACCGCCACGATTCTGGACGGCAAGGGCGACAGGCGCACGATCCGGGCGAAGTATCTCGTCGGTTGCGACGGCGGGGCAAGCCCTGTGCGCAAGCAGCTCGGCATCAAACTGCGCGGCGAGGGCAATCTCCTGCATCTGCGGCAGGCGCTCTACCACAGCGAGACGCTGTACGACCGCATTCCGATCGGGGACGGTCCCGGCCGAGGGCGGCACTATCATGTGGCGGACGGGCAGTCGACCTTCCTGATCATGCAGGATTCGACGAAGCACTGGACGCTGCATGCCGTGGTCGAGCGCGACGAGGACATGGCCGCCCAGTTCGAGAAGGCGGTCGGCACGCCGGTCGACTACAGCATGCTCTATGTCGGGCAGTGGAAGCAGAACCTGCTGCTCGCCGATCACTATGGCGCTGGCCGGGTGTTCCTTGCCGGCGACGCCGCCCATCTGGTCATTCCGACCGGCGGGCTCGGCATGAACACCGGCGTCGGCGATGCGGTGGACCTGGGCTGGAAGCTGGCGGCGACGCTCCAGGGCTGGGGCGGTCCCCATCTTCTCGCCTCCTACGAGATCGAGCGCCGGCAGGTGGGCGACCGGAACGTGGGCGCCTCGCGCTATGCCTCGCTCGGCCGGCGCAAGTGGCGCTCGCAGTATCGCCCGGACATTCGCGATGCGACGCCGGCGGGGCAGGCGACGCGCGACAACCTCGCACGGGTGGCCGATGTCGAGCAGCGCAAGACCAACGAGATGATCGGGGCGGAGCTCGGCTACCGCTATGTCGGTTCGCCCGTCATAACCGACGAGCCGGGCGGGCCGGAACATCTCTTCCGCGAGTATCACCCGACGACCTGGCCAGGCGCGCGCCTGCCGCATCTGTGGCTCGAGAACGGCGTCGCGGTGCAGGACCTGATCGGGCCGGGCTATACGCTGCTGCGGCTCGGCGGGACCGGCGCCGACGACGGCAAGCTCGCGGAGGCTTTCGGCGCGCGTGGCGTTCCCTTCGCGACGCTCGATATTCCGGGGCAGAAGGCGCGGGACATCTACGGCTACGACCTGATCCTGCTCCGGCCGGACATGCACGTCGTCTGGCGCGGCAAGCAGGCGCCGGAGGATGCCGCAGCGCTTGCGGCGATGGCTACGGGGCACTGATGGCAAAGGGCCGCGCATTCCAGACGGAATCGCGGCCCGAGACGGCGCTTCCTGCAGGTGGGCGCTATTGTTTCTCGAAGGCTTCATGGCCGAGGCCGAGGCTCGGAAAGACGAGCGACTTGATCACGACAGGCACGGCGCCGGAGGTCTCGAGGATGGCGCCGATGTCGATGAAATCGAACTCGTCGAGCTTGATGCCGTCGATCGACACGACTTTTGCGATGCCCGTATCCTGCTGGCAGTGCATGCCGACGAGGCCGCCGATATCGCCTTCGCCGACGAGGATGAGGGGATGCCCCTTGGCGAGGATCGGCGCGAAGCCTTCGGCGATCCCCCGGCAGAAGCCGTCGAGACGCCCGTAGCTGGCAGAACCCTCCCATTCGTAGCAGAGGCCGACCGGGCTTTCGCCGTCGACGAGGTCGAGGCGGGACAGCGCGTCGCGGACCGCTTCGGCGACCGCGCCGGCATCGATTTCCTCGTCGAAGGCGAGGGGCGGTTTGATCACCGGCACGTTGCGGAGCGGAAGCAGCCCCAGCGGCTCGACATAGATCGTGCTGCCGCTGACCTGCACCGTATACTGGGAGGCGCCGACGACGGTGGCGCGAATGCCCTGCTCCGGCACCTCCAGTCGCGGCGGCCAGGCGGCGAGCTTCCTTCGCAGCGCCTCGGCAAGGAGGGGGCCGAGATCGCTGAAGCTCTGTTCCTGCCCGGCATAGAAGAATTCCGAGACGCCGCCGGAGATGGTGACGACATCGGGAAGCGGCCCGGCCGGCAAGGGCGGCAGACGATGCAGGGCCAGCGTCTGCGGCGGCAGGGCGCCGCCCTGCATGGCCTCGAACAGGCAGTCGATCATCGTATCGGCGATCCGGCGCGCATCGGCCGTGCTCAGGACATCGCCGATCGCGACCGGCACCCCGGCGCGGCCGGCGAAATGATGGCCGGCCTCCTCGATCCGGGTGATGCGGCGGGTCTCGTCGAAGGCGATGACGCGCGCGCCGATGTCGATGGCGCTGATGTGGCGGATCGCGCCGCCCTCGCAGAGCGCGAGCTTGGACGTGCCGCCGCCGATATCGACGTTGAGGACACGGATGTTGCCCCTGGCCGAGCGCGCCACCGCGCCGGAGCCGAAGGCGGCGAGCGTGGTTTCCAGCCCGTCGCCGGCGCTGACGACCACGAACTTTCCGGTTTGGGCCGAAAAGATGTCGCCGATGGCGCGGGCATTCTTCCTGCGCACGGCGACGCCCGTCAGGATGAGGGCGCCGGTGTCGATGGCCCCGGGCTCCAGGCCGGCCGCCGCATATTGCTGCGCGATGAAGGCGCCGAGCGCCTCGGCGTCGATCTCGTTGTTGCCGCTATAGGGTGTCAGCAGCACGTCCGACTGGTGCAGCAGCGTGCGCTCGACCACCATGTAGCGGGTATCGAGCCTTTCGAGCACGATGCGCGAGAAGGCGAGATGGGAGGTGGAGGAGCCGATATCGATGCCGACGCTCGTCAGCACGATCTCGTCCTCCAGCTCCATGCTGCGGCCGACATTCGAAAAGAAGATGCGGCCGCCCTGTTCTTCCTCGTCGTCGGCCATGGGTCAGACGACGGTGGACATCTTGGAGGTGGTGTCGGCCGGCTTCTCGTACCATTCCGGCTTCATGCGCACTTCCACGCCGTTCTTCTTCAGGAGCGCCTCGTATT
Source organism: Mycoplana sp. MJR14 (assembly GCF_029210525.1). NCBI lineage: Bacteria > Pseudomonadati > Pseudomonadota > Alphaproteobacteria > Hyphomicrobiales > Rhizobiaceae > Mycoplana > Mycoplana sp. MJR14. The sequence continues at coordinate 139,099 of NZ_JARGEO010000013.1, read as the reverse complement.
CCTGGCGGATGTGCGGATCCTCCATCCAGTAGGGGATGGCGGTGCCGCCTTCGTTGACGTTGATGGCGGTGTAGTCGGTGTGCTTTTCGCCGGGGGCGCCGGGATCGCGGCCCGGATTGTGCGGGCCGAACCAGGCGAGCAGGCGGAAGGGTTCCTTGGAGACGCTGAAATGCTGGTGGTACCAGCGCGCGCCGCCGGGAGCGGCCGTCACCATGCCGAACTGGCCATAGTCGAGCCGGCGCACGCGGTGCGCATGACCGTCCCGCCAGGGATTGACGCCGCATTCCTCGGGCCAGGTATAGGTGTAGCCCGAGCCGCTGAGGCAGATCAGGATCGCCGCCGAGGTGTGGGCATGCGCCTTGGAATAACGGCCGTTCTCATGCTGGCCGATCCAGAAATAGAACTGGTTGTTGGTCATGAACGGCTCGACGCGGCGGTAGCCGGGCGAGCGGCGGTTGTCGAGCGGCAGGTCGCAATTGACCGCATCCGGCAGGAAGTTGGTGCGGCGCATGGCGAGGCCGCGCACCGGATCGGGCTCGATCTCTTCGCGATACTTGTAGAAGTCGTCGGCGCCGGAGAAGCGGTCGCGGAAGACGAAGGGGTTGTTGAAGACCGCCTCGACATTGTTGATCTGGTTCAGGACGTTCGGCGCGGTCGTGCCGCCCATCAGCAGGGCAGGCTTGTTGGTGGCGTTGACGATGCGGTGCATGGCGTTCATCGGGATCGAGAACATCGAGCCCTGCTGCCACTCGAAGACATGCTTCTTGCCTTCGCCTTCCAGCCACACCTCGGTCGATCCGCGCCCTTCGACGACGAGGTAGATCTCCTCGTACATGTGCTTTTCGGGATTGAGCGCGCCGCCGGCCGGGACCTCTACGACATGGTGGCCCCACTTCGTTTCGGTGCCGTAGAGCTGGATGTAGGAGCCGCGGCCGCCGGTGCGCTTCCAGGGGGCGAGCGGCAGGTCGCGCACATTGGGTATGCCGAGGTCGCGGAAGACCGGAATGCCTTCGGATTCCATGAACTGGTCATAGGGTGTCGGCTTCTTCTTGAATTCGCCGAAGCCCGCCTTCTTGGTGCCTGCCGGCTCGTGCCAGTGCGTGCCGGTGCCGCCGCCGAGTGGGTCCTGGTGCATCGCTGTCTCCTCTCACATCCAAAACGCCGGGCAGCGGAAGGTGCCCCGACGCCCTGGTCGCAGGCATGGCCGCACGGCCGTCTTCCTTCCCGGTTTGAAGAGACGCTAACAGATGCCCCATGGCGCGGTAGTGCGAATTCGGAAAGGGCTTCTTTCTGACGGGAAACGAATGGAGAGGTGACGCCGGGTCAGCTGCGGGCGATGGTCTTGGAGATCACGGCTGCGCAGAAGACCACCCGCTCGGCAATGTCGTCCAGCGATCTCGCCTGGAGCTGCGCGTCGGGCAGGGTCAGGCTGAGGCTGCCGAGGATTTCCGCGCGCGCGTCGAACACGGGCGCGGCGATGCCGGTGACGCCGGGGGTGACGTCGCCGGCGGTGCTGACCCAGCCGCGCTGGCGTTGCTCGCGCAGGATGGCCTTGGCGTCTCGCAGCGTCTCGCCGAAGCCGGCCTCGGCGAATTGCGCCGCTGCATCGCCGTGGAACTTGCGCAACTGGTGTTCGGGCAGGTAGGCGAGGATGGCGAGCGAAGCCGCGCCGTGCAGCAGCGAGCGACGGCGGCCGCGCTCATAGCCGGAGTGGATGGCGTCGGTGCCGCTTTCCTGGTGGACGCAGAGCACGTCGAAGCGATAGCGACGGCACAGGAGCGCGATGCCGCGAAACTGGCCGGCCAGCTCCTCCATGACGGTGCGGGCGGCGCGGATCAGCAGGTCGCCCGTGCGGATCTTGTAGTCGAGTTCGACGATGCGCGGTCCGAGCATGTAGCCGACCGAGGGCAGCGACGTCAGCAGCCCGGCATCGGTCAGCGTCTTCAGATAGCGATAGAGGGTCGAGCGGGTGTAGCCGAGCCTTTCGTGCATTTCGTCGATGGTGACGGTGACCGCATTCTCCTCGCCGTCGAACAGGTCGAGAAGGCCCAGCATCTTTTCATGGCTGTTCAAGCGGCATGCCTCCCGGAGACAGGAGCGCAGGAGCGTTCGGCGGGGCAAGGAAGGGAATGGTCGTGCAACGACATGTCTCTCGGCTCGGATTGCAAGCGGCGAGAACCGCCGCTGCGCCGGCCGCCGGCGCCGGAAGGGCGGGCGGGCCGAAGCAGCGGCAATTGTGTGTCACCTGCGCGGGGCCATCAAGCGATTTCGAACGATGATGCCGTGGCCGCCCACAGTCTCCGGCGCCCTCAGGCGGCCCAGGCCTCCGGGAAGACGCCCTCGCGAATGGCGCCGAGGGTGTAGTAGCTCCAGAGCTTGCGGATGTGATGGCCGCGGCGGAAGCTGTGGGAGAAGGACTCGATCTCTTCGTCGGTCAGCGGCTTGGGCTTGCCGAGGGAGCAGGCGCGATAGGCCGCCTCGGCATTTTCGACGAGATGGACGGAATCGATGAAGACACCGCGGACCGTTTCCGCCGTGACGATCTGCCCATGGGCGCGGATCTGCATGGCATGGTGCGGCCCGAGCGTCCTGACGATGCCCCGGCCGCGCTCCGGGTCGTCGACATGCGCCGGATCCGGATGCACCGGGATGCCGCTCTTCCAGCGGATCGCATGGTTCTTGAAGGCCAGCAGCGGCACATCCTCGACGAGGGTGAAGACGTTGGTCACGTCGTGATGGAAGTGTGCGATCGCATTCACGTCCGACCGTGCGCGATAAATCTCACAATGAAGGAAAACTTCCGACGGCGGTTTGACGCCGGGCGTGCCGGCCACCACCTTTCCGTCGAGGTCGCAGACCAGCAGGTCGTCCGGGCTGACCTCGGCGCGGCTCTTGTTCTGGGGCTGGACCAGGAAGGTCTCGCCGCCCGGAAGGCGGGCCGAGACGTGGCCGCTATATTCCAGGATTTTCATGCTGTTGAGCAGTCGCGTGCTCATGGATACGTCGAGCCGGAGAGCCTCTTCGGACGCGATTTCCGTCGCATCCGCCCGATGATCCGCGTGTTTCTGCAGTGTCATGCCATCCTCCACTTTTAATAAATCCCACATTATACGAATTATTACGCCTGGCAAGTGGGCGCCAGGCCGTGGAGGCTAGACTTCGATCAGCACGCTATTGTCCTCGATGCTCACCTTGTAGGTCTTCACCGGCACCATGCAGGGAGGGGTGACGACTTCGCCGGTGCGGACGTCGAAGGCGCCGTTGTGGAAGTCGCATTCGATCGTGTGGCCGTCGAGATAGCCTTCGGACAGCGAGCCGGGGCCGTGCGTGCACAGGTCGTCGGTGACGTAGAAGACGCCGTTGACGTTGAACACAGCGAGGATGAGGTCTCCCTCCTCGACGCGGATGGCGCTGTCCCAATCCACGTCGTCAGTCGAACACAGCCTGATCTTGGTGCATGCCTCGGCCATTTTCCGTTTCCTCCTTCGAGATTCATGCGGCGCTTGACGACGCCCCTTTCAGCGAGTACGTTCCTTAAAAAGAAACGACGTTCCACATAAAGGAACGATCAAAGGATAGCGGATCATTCGCGAACGTCAACCCGTATTTCCGGCCGCCGGTTTCGGCAGGCGGGCGAGGGATGGCAGACATCAAAGGGAGGGTTGCGTCGGCAGCCCCGATCTGGAGGAAAAGGAATGCTGAGGAAGGAACAGAACGATCTCTTGACGCAGACGGGCCCCGGTACGCCGATGGGCGAGATGTTCCGCTGTTACTGGATCCCGGCGCTGCTGGCGGAGGAGCTGCCGGACAACGACTGCGCGCCGGTGCGCGTCAAGCTGCTCGGCGAGCGGCTGCTCGCCTTCCGCGACAGCGAAGGGCGCTACGGCCTCATCGACGAATTCTGCGCGCATCGCGGCGTTTCGCTCTGGTTCGGCCGCAACGAGCAGGGGGGGCTGCGCTGCCCCTATCACGGCTGGAAATACGACCATACCGGCCAGTGCACGGAGGTGCCGTCGGAGCCGAAGGAAAGCGGCTATTGCGGCAAGATCAAGCTGAAGTCCTATCCGCTCATCAAGGTCGGCGACATCCTGTGGACCTATATGGGCCCGGCCGAGAAGGAGCCGCCGCATCCGGAATGGGAGTTCGCGCTCGTTCCCGCCGAGCAGACCTTCACCTCGAAGCGCTGGCAGGAATGCAACTGGCTGCAGGCGATGGAAGGCGGCATCGATTCCAGCCACGTTTCCTGGCTGCACAGCGGCAGCCTCAACAGCGACCCGCTCTTCAAGGGCGCACGCGGCAACAAGTACAACATGTCGGACGCCCGTCCCTTCTTCGAGGTGACCGACAGCGAGGGCGGCCTCTATATCGGCGCGCGCCGCAATGCCGAGGAGGGGCACTACTACTGGCGCGTCACCCCCTGGGTCATGCCGTCCTTCACCATGGTGCCGCCGCGCGGCAACCATCCGGTCCACGGTCACTTCTGGATCCCGATCGACGACGAGAACTGCTGGGCCTGGAGCTTCGACTACCGTCCGGAGCGGGCGCTGACGACCGAGGAGCGCCAGGCGATGATCGACGGCAAGGGCATCCATGTCGCCTATGTGCCGGGCACCTATCGTCCGCTCGCCAACAAGGACAACGACTACCTGATGGACCGCGAGGCGCAGCGCAAGGGCACCACCTATTCCGGCGTCGAGGGCATCGCCATGCAGGATGCCTCCCTGCAGGAAAGCATGGGGCCGATCGTCGACCGCTCGAAGGAAAACCTCGTCTCGACCGACAACGGCATCATCATGGCCCGGCATCGCCTGATGAAGGCGGCCCGGGCGCTGCGCGACAAAGGCATCACGCCGCCCGGCGTCGATCCGGCCCATCATCGCATCCGCTCGGCCGCGATCGTCCTGCCGGTGGACAAGCCCTATGTCGACGTGGCCGACGAGGCACTGGTCGTCATCGAAGGCAAGGCGCCGACGAGCGTCTGACGAAAGACGATGCCGGCCCTTGGAAAAAGGGCCGGCCTTGCGGCGAAAGACCCGCGCCCGGCAATGGAGGAGATCATGCAGCTTGGAATGAGTGAGAGCGCCCGCTTCAGCACCGCGGAGGAGGCCCGTTTCCGCATCGGCTATCCGAACTCGCGGCCGCGCAAGTCGCGCATCATCGCGCTCGACGCAGAAAGCCTCGAAGCGCTGCGCGACCTTGCCGGCCAGACGTGGAACGACGCGCATTTCCTGCGCTACGTCGAGGCGCGGCCGGTCAGCGACAGGCTGCACATGCTGCCTGTCGACGCGGTGCTGGAGGACTTCGACGGCAACCGCGTCAACCTCGTGGACGAGGTCGCCGACGCCGACGTGATCGTGATGGTGACGACCGCCGGTGCCGCGGCGGAGGCCGCCGAGGTCATCGGCAACGCCTGTTTCGTGCGCAACAAGCTGCCGACCGGCCTGGTGCTGAGCGCGCCGGAGGTGCCCTACGAGGTGCTGTCGCGCACGCTGATCAATATGCGCCCCTTCGCGGCCATGCTCGTGATCTCGAACGGCGCCGAGTATGTCAGCGAAATGCTGAGCGCCCTAAGGGTTTGAGATCGTTCGGGGCATTGTGGGAAATCGGGCGAGCTGTGTTATGGACGGACCATGAACCTGCAAACGGATGACCCGATCATGAACGCACCCCAGAAGCAGACCGAAAAGCCCGCCAAGGGCCCCGCCACGCGCAACCGGCTCTCGTCGGTGGCGACCGCCATCCACCTCCTGAAGGCCTTCTCCGAAAACGAGGTGGAGATCGGCGTCAGCGCGCTGGCCAAGAAGCTCAAGGTGGCCAAGAGCACGGTGCACCGGCTGGCGCAGACGCTGGTCGCGGAGGGGCTGCTGGAGCAGAACCCGCAGACCGAGCGCTACCGGCTGGGCGTCGGCCTCTTCGCACTCGGCACGCTGGTGCGCCGGCGCATGGACCTGTCGAACGAGGCGCGACCGTATCTGTTCGACCTGCGCAAGCTGACGGGGGAGACCATCATCCTCGGCATCCCGGCGGATGGCGGGATCATGCACATCTACGACCTCGAGAGCCCGCAGGCGCTGGCGATCAAGTCGGACCTCGGCGCGCGCAAGCCCGCCCATTGCAGCGCGGTCGGCCGGGCGATCTACGCCTTCGCGCCGCCGGCGGCGATGGAGGAGGTGCTGGCCGGCCCGCTCCAGCGGCGCACGCCCAAGTCGGTCACCGATCCCGAACGGCTGCGGGCGATCTTCGCCGAGGTGCGCGCGCGGGGGGTCGCCTTCGAGGACGAGGAAAACGAACCCGGCATCCGCGCCGTCGCGGCGCCGGTGCGCGATTCGACCGGCGCCGTCATCGGCGCGGTCGCCATCGCAGGCCCCCTCCAGCGGCTTTCGATGGAGACGCTCGAAGGTTATTCGCAGCCGCTGCTCGCGGCCGCTGCGACCATATCATCCCGCCTCGGATACACCGCGGCCTATCAGCATGATCTAGGGAGTTGAAGATGCCGACGATTGCAGTCAAGGGAAGCGACATCCAGTGGCACTGTGCAGACGATGATACGATCATGCGATCGGCCCTGCGAGCCGGACTGGGTTTTCCCTACGAGTGCAACGTCGGTTCCTGCGGCAACTGCCGCTTCGATCTCCTGGACGGCGACATCGAGGAGCTGCGGGCCGATGCGCCGGGGCTGAGCCCGCGCGACCGGGAGCGCGGGCGCCGCCTCGGCTGCCAGGCCCGCCCGCTTTCCGACTGTACGGTCAAGCTGCGGTTCATGCCGCAATATGAGAGCCGTTTCCCGCCGGTCCGCCAGTCGGCCGTCCTTTCGGCCGTGCGCGACATCACCCACGACATCCGCGAATTCCGCTTCACGCTCGACCGCCCGGTCCGTTTCCTCGCCGGTCAGTATGCCCTGCTCGACCTGCCGGGCGTGGCGGGCAGCCGCGCCTATTCCATGGCGAACACCGACAACGACGCCGGCGAATGGCATTTCCAGATCCGCCGCGTGCCGAACGGTGCTGCGACGGGCAAGCTCTTCGACGCGCTTTCCGTCGGCGACAGGATCGGCGTCGACGGTCCCTACGGCATGGCCTATTTCCGCGAGGAGGCGGAGCGCGACATCATCTGTCTCGCCGGCGGTTCGGGATTGTCGCCGATGGTGTCGGTGACGCGCGCCGCCGCCGCCTCGCCGCGCTTTGCCGGCCGCAGCATCGATTTCGTCTATGGCGGGCGCACCGCGCGGGACATCTGCGGCGAGGACATGCTGGCCGCCCTGCCGCGCTTCGGCACCCATATCCGCTACCATCCGGTGGTGTCGGCGGACGACGAGGAGGGCTGGTCCGGCCATCGCGGCTTCGTGCACGAGGTGGCCGAACGACTGTTCTGCGATCGCCTGCGCGACTGCGAAATCTATTTCGCCGGTCCGCCGCTGATGGGGCAGGCGATCCAGAAGATGCTGGTTGACCGGGGCGTGCCGCCGGCCCAGGTTCATTTCGATCAATTCTACTGAGACGCACACGCCTATGCTGGGACATGCGATGAAGCTGCGGCAGCTTGCCTATTTCGTCAAAGTCGTTGAAGTCGGCAACATCACGCGCGCAGCCGAGCAACTCAATCTGGCGCAGACGGCGCTCGGCATCCAGATCCGCAACCTCGAGGACAGCCTGCAGATCCAGCTTCTCGACCGCCATTCCCGCGGCGTGAGCGCCACGCCGGCGGGCATGCTGCTCTACGAGCGTGCGATCGAGATCCTGCAGCGGATCGAGGAGACGCGGCGCGACCTGATCACCATGGGCGGCGAGAAGGTCCGCATCCGTTTCGGCGCCACGCCCAGCATCCTGAAGCTGATCGGCACGGAGCTGCTGGTGGCGGCGAACGCCCAGCTGCCGAACATCGCCCTCGAGGTGGTCGAGGAGCTCAGTTTCATGCTGACGGACGCGCTGGAGCGCGGCGAGCTCGACTATGTGCTCGCCTACGACATCGAGGACAATCCCGGCATCCGGCGCGTCGCGCTGCTGGAGGAGGACCTGCTGCACGTCTCGGCGCCCAACGGAAAGCAGCAGGACGGGGACATCTCCTTCCGCCAGGCGGTGGCGGGCGATCTCGCCCTCGTCTCCAACCGCGACATCATCTGGAAGCGCGTGCAGGAAACGGCGTCGCGGCTCTCCGTCGACGTGAAGATTACCTATCAGGTGCAGTCCAACGAGGCGATCAAGGCCCTGATCCTGCACGGCGTCGCCCAGAGCATCATGCCTTACGGGATCGTGGCCGAGGAGGTGCGCAAGGGCCAGCTGGTCGCCCGCCGCATCGCGCGGCCGGCGGTCAAACGCACGCTGTTCCTGGCGCATCCGAGCCATCGCGGCTTTGCCGACGAAAGACCGTTCCTCGCCTTCATCGACCGCATGGTCGACCGGCTGACCACGGAGGTCGGGCCCTACGCGCATACGATCGACCGGCTCATTCCGCCCGAGCAAGCGGATTTCGTTTGAGCTTGCCTATAGGTTTTATCTTGGACATTCCCGCCCCCGCGTTCGATGATCGGTCGAATTGAAACGGAGGACGGAGAGAAGGCCGCGAGGAACCGGGCGCCATTCCCGATCGGGGAGGCGACCGGTCGGCCGTTCCGTTCTCGGAAATGCCAGGGAGAAGACGCTGAGTTCGCTGCTACGCCTGTCGTTCGGTTGTTGGGATTACGACCGGATGCGCCCCCTCATGGACAAGACGATCGCTCCCGACGGCATCGACCTCGTCTTCCTGAACATGCCGGTCGAGGAAACCTTCTTCCGCATGCTGCGCCACCGGGAGTTCGACATCGCCGAGATGTCCCTGTCCTCCTACGTGATGTCGTGCTTCGCCGAGCCGCGGCCGTTCGTGGCCATTCCGGTGTTCCCGTCACGCTATTTCCGGCATTCCTCGATCTATGTGAATGCGGCGTCCGGCATCCGCGAGCCGCGCGATCTCGTCGGCAAGCGGGTGGGCACGCCGGAATACCAGATGACGGCCCCCGTCTGGATTCGCGGCATCCTGTCGGACGAATACGGCGTCAAGGTCGACGACGTCACCTACTATGCCGGCGGCGAGGAACAGCCGAACCGGCCGGAAAAGCTGCCGCTCGACCTGCCGGGCCATATCCGGCTCAACCGGCTGGGGCCGGACCAGACCCTGTCGGCGATGCTGCGGGACGGCGAGATCGACGCGCTCTACACCGCGCGGAAGCCCTCCTCCTACGACGGCCCGTCGGGACGCGTCAGGAGGCTGTTCGAGGATTTCGTCGAGGTCGAGCGGGCCTATTTCCGCAAGACCAACATCTTCCCGATCATGCACACGATCGTCATTCGCCGCGAGATCTACGAGGCCCATCGCTGGATCGCGCAATCGCTCTACAAGGCCTTTGCCGAGGCGCAGCGCCGCGTCTATCGCGAGCTGCAGGAAACGGCGGCTCTCAAGGTCATGCTGCCCTGGCTCAGCGCCCATGTGGAGGACGCGCGGCGGCTGATGGGAGAGGACTACTGGAGCTACGGCTTCCAGCAGAACAAGGAAACGCTCGACACCTTCCTGCGCTATTCGTACGAGCAGGGATTGTCGAAGCGCAGACTGCATTCGCAGGACATCTTCGCCCCGGAAACCATGGAGAGCTTCGTCATCTGACGCCCGATCCAGGGATCGGGCAGCGCCGGACATCGTCCTTTTGCCACAAGCACTTAGGCCGCCATGCGACGCGAGCATGGCAGGCCTGTTTGCGTTGCACTTTTCTCCGTTGCGCCGCAGCATTATATGCTTTGCATATAAAACGGAGAGACGAGAGATGACGACGCTGGTGGCACACTATGCAAACACGAACTGGCTGGGCAGCATGTTCGGCGGCTTCAGGGACGGCATGAGCATGCTCAGCGCGGCCCGCGAATGCGCCGACGCCACGCGCGAGCGGCGCCGTCCCTCGACCAGCGCCCTGCAGACGCTCGGCATCGACGAGACCGCCTTCCGCCAGGCGATCAAGCGCCGCTAGAGCCTCGCCGCTCGCTTCCCTGTCGTTCCGGGCGCCGGACCCTCCGGCGCTCCTGCCGGACCTGCTCCTGGCGAAGATCAGGTCATGGATATGACAAAGGCCGCCTCGAAGATCGAGGCGGCCTTTTACGTTTGCCGATCCCGCGCGAAGCGGTGTGCGGCCCGTCCGCGAGGAAATGCGAACCCGTCAGAGATAGCCGGACAGCAGGCCGACGCCGGCCAGCGCCATGGCGCTGCCGCCGAAGCGCATCGCGGTTGCCGAATTGGCGCCGACGCGGCCGATGGCAAGGCCCGCGCCGATGCCGGCGATGTGCAGAAGCGCGGTCGCGGCCATGAAGCCGAGGGCATATTGCAGGCCGGAGGCGTCAAGCGGCATTTCGGCGCCGTGCGCATGGCCGTGGAAGATCGCAAAGAGGCTGACGACGCCCATGGCCGCCGCAGTCGGCGGGTTCCAGCGAAGCGCCACGGCCAGGCCGAGCACGACGACCGATGCGGCAATGCCGATCTCGACGAACGGGACGGCGACGCCCTGCATGCCGAGAAGGCCGCCGACCGCCATCATCACGACGAAGCTCGCCGGCACCAGCCAGAGGGCGCGCCCGCCGAGGATGGAGGCGAATAGGCCCACCGCGACCATGGCCAGAACGTGGTCGACGCCGCCGATCGGGTGCATGAAGCCGTGGACGAGGCCGCCCGCATCGCCGACACCGGTATGGGCATGGGCGACAGCGGGAAGAGATGCGGCGGCCAAGGCCAGCAGACCGCTCCTGATTGCTGCTTTCATTTCTCGATTCCCTTGATGTTTCGAACGATAGCGCAGATGCCGACCGCTCGCTCCCGTCGCGGATTGTCCGGGGGGCTAACCTGCTGACAATGAAAATCCCCCATCCCACCTCGAAAGTAAATTTTAATCTCTTTACCTGCGTGTTAAGTTTTTCTATGCTTTGCTCATGAAAAACATAACGTTTCGTCAGCTGAAGTCTATGCTTGCGATCGAAAAGCAAGGCAAGGTCGTCGGGGCCGCGAAGGCGCTCGGCCTGACGGCGCCGGCCGTGACGCTGCAGCTCAAGCAGATCGAGGCGGAGGCCGGCGTTCCGCTGTTCGACCGGATGGCGCACGGCATGTTCCCGACCGAGGCGGGCCATGCGGTCCTGTCCGCCGCGCGCGACATCGAGGAGCGGCTGGCCCAGCTCGAGCAGGAGATGGACGCCTTCAAGGGCGTGAAGAGAGGCCGGATCGTCGTCGGCGCCGTTTCCACCGTGAAGTACTTCGCCCAGCCGATGGTGGCCGCCTTCGCCGCCGCCTATCCGAACATCGACCTGGAACTCGTCATCGAACGGCGGGCCGAAACCGTCGAGCGCCTGCGCAACCGCACGATCGACGTGGCGCTGCTCGGTCGCCCGCCGCGGGAGTTTTCGGTGCGCGCTGCGATCTTCGGCGAGCATTCGCTCGTCGCCGTCAGTTCCCGTCATCACCCGCTGGTGGGCAGGCATGCGATCTCGAAGGCAGAGATCGCGCGCGAGCATTTCTATCTTCGCAACCCGGATTCGGGGACACGCGTCTTCTTCGATCGCTTCATGAGCGAAATCCCGGGACGGGCGGATGGCCCGAACACCGAGATGGAATCGATCGAGGACATCAAGCGGGCCATCCTGGCCGACAACGGCGTGGCCTTCCTCGCCGCCCACAGCGTGGCGGCGGAGGTCCAGGCCGGCGAGCTTGCCATCCTGGACGTCGTCGGCCTGCCGATCCGCCGACAATGGTTTGCCGTCAGCCGCACGGACAGGGCCATGACTCCGCTGATCGCGGCGTTCGAGACGTTCCTCTCCAGCGAGGGAAAGAAATTTCTTCCCGATTTCGTCGGCCTGGAGGACGCCTCCGCCTGAGGCGGAGGCGTGCCCGTTCGTCAGGCGGAGCCGGCGGCGCCGGTCAGGAACGCGATCACCCGGGCATTGGTGGCCGCCTCGGTCTGGGCGGAGACCGGGACATCCCAGTATTCGGAGCCCGGAATGCATTCCTGCAGATAGCGCGCTGCCGAAGTCGCGTGGGACGCGTCGGCGCCCGGCACGATCAGGGTCGGGATGCCAAGCCGCAGCAGTTCCTCCGGTTCGGCACACGGCGAGGTGTCGCGATCCAGAAGGCGCCGGACCATGCCTGCCACGATCAGCTTGTACTGCTCGACGTTCTGCGTCGCATAGCGTTCGGCAAACGCGGGATCGGTGCGCAGGACCGAAACCCACGGGCCGACGCGCGGGTCCTTGCCGAAGGCGCTGCCGGGCTGCCTGGCAAGATCAACGACGGCTTCGAGCCCGTTCTGGTGGACAAAGGCCAGATGCTCGGCAAAGCGCTGGTGCCCGTTGATCCGGTACCTGGCGCCGCCGACGGGCCAGAAGAGCACCATGCCGGCCGTGGCCTGCGGGTAGGCGACGCCGAAGGCGGCGGCGACGGTGCACCCCATGCAACCGCCCATGATGTAGGCCCTGTCGATGCCGAGCGCGTCGAGCATGCCCTTGGCGTGGTGCGCATAGTCGACCCATTGCAGGGCCTCGACGCGGCCACCGGACTTGCCGGTGTCGCGGCGGTCGAAGGCGATGCAGGTGTAGTCCTTCGTCAGATTGTCGAGGAACTTCACCTGCGAATAGATGCCCTGGGTCCGCCACTTTTCCACGTCGGCATCGAAGCCGCCGGGCGCGCACATCAACAGGGGAGGGCCGGAACCGATCACCTCGTAGTAGGTATCGATTCCATCGATGACGACGTTTGCCAAGGTACATCTCCTTGAATGGATGCCCGGCCCGCGAGGCGGCCGCGGCCCGATCGGGTTAGAGGCCTTCGCAGCCGAGACGCTGGAGCGTTTCGTCGACCCAGAGCTTGGGGTCGAGCTTGCCGGCCAGCGTATTGGCGAGGGTCTTGGATTCGGTCTCGTGCTTTTTGGCGGCGGCCTGGTAGAGGGCTTCGGTCTGGTCGTAGGGGACGCAGAGCAGGCCATCATCGTCGCCGATGACGAGGTCTCCCGGTTCGATCACCATGCCGCCCAGCGAGATCGGCACGTTGATCTCGCCCGGGCCATCCTTGTAGGGGCCGCGATGGGTCACGCCGGCGGCGAACACCGGATAGGTGTTGGTGCGGATCCAGCCGTAGTCCCGCACGGCGCCGTTGATGACGACGCCGACGACGCCGATGGCGCGGGCATGCGACAGCATCATTTCCCCGACGAGCGCGTTGGAGAGATCGCCGCCGGCGTCAACGACGATGACGTCGCCCGGCTCGGCCATCTTGAGGGCCTTGTGGATCATCAGGTTGTCACCGGGGCGGGTCCGGACCGTGAAGGCGGCGCCGGCCATGGTGCCACCGGCATGGAGCGGGCGGAGCGTGGGACCGCCGGCGGTCAGGCGGTTCATGGCGTCGCTGACGCAAGCGACGGGGACATCGAGAAAGCGCTTTGCGGTTTCGGCGGTCACCTTGCGGTGGCGTGGCAGAATTCTGAATCCGATGGACACGAGCGTTGCTTCCATTGTTGCGTTGACGGCGTGACGACGCGGGAGCCGATGAACGCGGCCCGGATCGCGTCGGTGGGATCAAGCCGGGCGGGATGTTTCCGCCCGGCGGAGGTCGATGGCCCGGCTTATTCCCAGGGCATCAGCGATGCGTGGATGACGTCCGGGACGCCCTGGCCGCCGACGGAGCGGATGGCGAGGTCGGCATCCGTAAGGCCGAAGCGGTGGGTGGTGATCTTCTCCAGCGGGAAGCGGTTGGAAGCGATCTGCTCGAGCGCCAGTTCGCAGGCGAGGTAGCTGTGGCCGCGGGCGCTCTTGATGGTGATCGCCTTGGTGGTGACCTTTTCCAGCGGGAAGTTCGGGAACTCCTTCATCTCGCCCTGGACCAGGATCGTGCCCGCCTTGCGCTTCAAGGCCTCGACGCCGAGCAGGATCGGAATGGTGCCGGCGCCGGCCGTGCAGTCGAGCGAGATGTCGACACCCTTGCCGCCGGTGATCTCCATGATGCGGGCGAGCGGGTCTTCCTTCTGCACGTCGATGACATAGTCGGCGCCGAGCGCCTTGGCGACTTCCAGGCGGGCCGTGTCCTTCGTCGTTCCGGTCACGATGATCAGCGACGCGCCGGCCTGCTTGCAGACCACCGTCTGCGACAGGCCCTGCTGGCCCGGCCCCTGGATGAGCACGGTGGAATTGTAGCCGACGCCGGCGTCGAACAGGGACCACTCGACGCCGTTCGCCATGGGGGTGACGAGGCCGGCGAGCTCCGGCGTCACGCCCTTGGGCACGCGGTGAACGACGGCGTTCCACGGCAGGTAGACATATTGCGCGAAGCCGCCCCACAGATGCGGCGCGCGCTCGGCCGAGGTATAGCCGTAGCGGATGCCTTCGGGGTTGTTGCGCCAGTCGGTGTTTTCGCAATGGCGGTACTGGCCCTGGTGGCACCACTGGCACTTGCCGCACATCACATAGTGCTCGACGAAGACGAGATCGCCTTCCTTGAAGCCCTTGCGGCGGGTGAACTCCCGGCCGGCCTTGGCGATGTAGCCGATGTTCTCGTGGCCCATAATGGTGGGCGCGTTGTTCGGCGGGTTCTTGAACAGCTTGACATCGGTGCCGCAGATGCCGGCCACTTCCATCTTCAGGAGGGCCGCGTCCTCCGGAATGTCGGGCATCGGGAATTCCCGCATCTCCATCTTGCCCGGGCCGGTGCGAACCGCGGCGAGTACCTGTTGCGTCATCTCTTCATCCTTTCAAGTGCTGCCCGCCGAAGCGCGGCATGCCGTTTCCGCCCGGTTGGTTTTTCCGAATTGGTTTTTGACAGGCCGGACCCCGGCCTTTTAAGTATCGTTGTGCTGCCGGCCGCGATGCCCGCAGGTCAGGACCGACACCATGCTCAAATCCTCTGCCGCCCGTTCCGAAGCCGTCGCCGCCACCCGCCGGGTCAAGGCCTGGACGCGCGAACGCTTTTCGCTGGACGAGGATGTGGCGATCATGGTCTCGGAGGTTGCCTGCGGCCTGCCCGGATGCCCGCCGCTGGAAACCATCGTCGCCTTCTGGACCGCCCCCGATCGCCGCCACCAGTTCAAGGTCTTCAAGCGCGTCGCCGAGGTCGTGGAGGACGACCTGCCGCCCTACTGGATGAAGGACGCGATCATCTCCGACGGCGACCTGTCCTGTTGCTGAGGCGGGCGATGCGGTGAGCATGGCCGTCACCCCTTCCGGCCGGGACGGCCGCGCCTGGCAAGCTGCGCATCCAATCGCGGATAGACCCGCCGCGCATTGCCCTCGAAGATCTTGTAGCGGCTTTCCTCGTCGAGCGTCGTCAGCTGATCGAGATAGCGCTTGGTGTCGTCGTAATGATGGCCGGTCTCCGGATCGATGCCCTTGACGGCGCCGAGCATCTCGGAGGCGAACAGGATGTTGTCGACCGGGATGACCTTGGCCATCAGCTCGATGCCGGGATAGTGGTAGACGCAGGTGTCGAAGAAGACGTTGTTGAGCAGGTGCTCGGTCAGAAGCGGCTTCTTCATCTCCTGCGCCAGGCCGCGATAGCGCCCCCAATGGAAGGGAACGGCGCCGCCGCCGTGCGGGATCACGAACTTCAGCGTCGGGAAATCCCTGAACAGGTCGCCCTGGATGAGCTGCATGAAGGCGGTGGTGTCGCCGTTGATGTAGTGCGCGCCGGTGTGGTGGAAGCAGGGATTGCACGACGAGGTGACGTGGATCATCGCCGGCACGTCGAGTTCGCAGAGCTTCTCGTAGAGCGGATACCACTGCCGGTCGGTGAGCGGCGGATCGGTCCAGTAGCCGCCCGACGGATCGGGATTGAGATTGACGCCGACGAAGCCGAGTTCGTTGACGATGCGCTCTAGCTCGGGAATGCAGTTCTTTGGCGGCGCGCCCGGATGCTGCGGCAGCTGGCCGACGGCGGCGAAATTGTCCGGCAGCAGGGTGCAGATGCGGTGGATCAGGTCGTTGGACATCGCCGACCACTGCATGCTGACGGCCTCGGTGCCGACGTGATGGGCCATGCCGGCCGCGCGCGGCGAGAAGATGGTCAGGTCGCTGCCGCGCTCCTTCTGGAAGGCGAGCTGCGGCTCCACGGATTTCAGCAGCATCTCGTCGGTGATGCCGAGATCGGTGGTGAGCGGGCGGCGCATCGGGTCGGCGAGGCCGGCAAGCTGCCTGTCGCGGAACTGATGCAGCGCCTGCGGCTCGGTGGTGTAGTGTCCGTGAATGTCGATGATCATGGCTTTGTCCTTGACGGCCGGTGGCGGCTTCAGATCGCGGGGTAGAGTTCGTTGGCGTCGTAGAGCCGCGGCGTGACGCGCTGCTCGGCCGAATAGGCGAAGGCGAGCTGCAGCGAGGCGAGATTGGCGTCGAGGCCGTAGACCGGCGGCGGCGTCGCGCCATCGTCCTCAATGGCGATGCGGCGGGCCTCCTCGAACATCTCCATCAGTTCGCCGGCCAACCAGGGGTGGTCCTCGATCAGCGCCGTCTTGACCGTGAGCGTGTGGTTGATCGGCACGATGCCGGTGCGGGCGATCCACGCCTCGGCGGTCGCCTGCGCATCCGGGATGACGGTGCGGATGCCCGCGGGATCGACCTCGCGCTCGCCCATGATGGCGGCGAGCGCGCCCGACATCATCAGCGGCCTGAGCGCCAGTTCGCCCGTGTTGCGCTCGGTATTCGCCGGGTCCTCGTATTCGCTGAGATGGGCGTCTTCCATGGTGACCCAGGTGATGCCGTCGAGATCGAGGCCGTATTCGTGCCTGAGGAAGCCGCGCACCCAGACGCCGGACGTCTGGGCGTAGGCGCGCACGCCGACCCTGGTTCCCGCGAGGTCGCGCGGCCCTTCGACCGGGGAATCGACGGGACAGACGAGGTTGGTGTGGGGCAGGCGGCTCCAGAGCGGAATGGGAAGGCCGGTGATTGGCTTGCGGTAGTGATGGGCGAGCAGATGGGTGACGATCGCCATTTCGGAAACATCGAGATCGCTGCCGCGCACCATGGTGCGAAAGGCCTTCGGCAGGGGTTCGAACTCCTCGAAGACCAGCTCGACCCGGCTGGAGCGAACGCGTCCGTCCTTCAGGGGCTTCACGTGGTCGTGCTGTCCGACCGCCGTTTTCAGCACCAAGGGGTGAGCCATGTCGATTTTCCTCCAGATGAGAAGTGTTCTTTTATATGGAACAGCGTTCTCTTTTAAGTATCATACTGTGAATCGGTGTGCGGTCAATCGCGCCGCGCCAATTTTGTCGGATGGGGTCGAAAGCGGGGGCGGGGTTCAGACCTGCCCGGCGATGCTCAGGGCGAAATAGAGCGCGCCCGCCGCCGCCAAAAGCGGATAGGGCCCGACCTTGGTCCTGAGCAGGATGGCGCCCGCGACCAGGGTGGTCGCCAGCTCGACCGGCGAGAACTGGGCGGAGCGGCCGACGGCGAAGACGCCTGCGAAGATCAGCCCGACGGCGACAGGGGCGAGACCCTTTTCCGCCGCGATCGCCCAGGGGCGTCCGCGATGGCGCTGCCAGTAGCTGCCGACGGCGCAGATCAGGATGGACGAGGGCACGAAGATTGCGAGCGTCGCCAACACCGCCCCGAGCAGGCCGCTCACCTCCCAGCCGACGAGCGAGACGATCATCGTGCCGGGCCCGGGGGCTGCGCGCGATATGGCGTAGAGATCGGTGAAGCGCGCGCCCGACAGCATGTTCTGCACGTCGACCGTCTGGTGCTGCAGGCTGGCGATGATCGTCTGGCCGCCGCCGAAGGAGACCAGCGACAGCGGAATGCACATCATGATCAGGTTGAGGAGCTTGTCGTCATCCACGACCGTTTTTCCTTTCGAGCCAGAAGGTGGCGGCGACGCTGACGGGAATGGCGCCGAGGGCGACCGGAACGAGCGGCCAGCGCAGCACGCCGACGAGCAGGAACACGCCCGCCGCGATGCCGACGGGAAGCACATGCGCCTTCAGCCGCCGGGCGGTCTTGATGCCCATGGTCAGGCTCGATGCGATGCCGACGCAGGCGAGGCCCCGCAGCACCGCCTGCGCCTCCGGATAGGATCGCAGTTGCTGGTAGGCGAAGCTCAGCGCCAGGATGGCCAGGAAGGCCGGCATGATCATGCCGAGGAGGGCTGCGGCGGCGCCGCGCAGGCCCGCGAGCTTCAGCCCGATGTAGACGGCGAGATTGACCGGATTGGCGCCGGGCATGATCTGCGCGATCGTCAGCGTCTGCAGGAACTCGCTGTCCGTCAGCCAGCGGCGGCGTTCGACGATCTCGCGATGCGTCCAGCCGGTCATCCCGCCGCCGAACGAAGATGCCCCGAGCCGCAGGAAGGATGTGAGCAGCTCCAGCACCGTCACCGGCTGGACCGCCACGGCTTCACTCTTGTCGACGGGTTTGTCCATTTCTACTCCGAACGGCATCAGCCCGCCGGCAGCGGGCCGGGGGGTGGGCGCAATCATGGCCGGAAAGGCGCGGCATCGGTGCGTCGCGCGACGAAGGGAATGCTAGGGGCCAAGGAAGGGCGAAGTCCATGCCATTTCGGCTTAGCTTCGAAGTAAGAAAAACTTAATGCGCTGGCGTCCATATTCCGGAATGCTAAAATGTCCTGGGCGTGCGCGGTCCTGGAGGGCGCCGCAAAGGCGGTTTGCGCACCGTCGGCGAAATCGGCGACGAGTATTAGCGATTTCAAAAAGATAGATGCCGATCCGGCGTCGGCGGCGGACGGCGCGCGCATCGCTCGAAGCCGCTGTCCGCGCAAAAACTGCTGGACTAAGCATAATTTTTTGCTTTGGACAAACGCTGGCCCGGTGGCGCTAATTGACAAATGCGAATGGCAGACAGCCGACGCGAAAAGACGGCAGTTGCCCAGCCTGCGGGAGGAAATCGCAGGCCAATGCCAGACGGGAGGAAGCGCTGCGCAGGCAGCGTCGTTTCCGTCTCACGGGAGGATTGGAACCAAAAATGATCGAGACTATGTTCGGGGCGCTCTTCAGTCTTGTGAGCACGCCCCACATCATGGGTCTCATGCTGATTGCGGTCGTGTGCGGCCTGCTCGTCGGCGTGATGCCCGGTATCGGTGGAAAGCTCTCCATCGCCATGGCAATTCCGTTTGTCTACGGCATGGATATGGTTGCGGGTGCGGTTTTTCTTCTGACGCTGCACGCCGTCAACGGCACCAGCGGTCAGATATCCAGCATCATGTTCGGTATTCCGGGCGACGGCGACGACGCCGCAACGACGCTTGACGGCTATCCCCTTGCCAAGCAGGGGCAGGCAGCCCGGGCGCTCGGCGCCAGCATCACGGCGTCCGGCGTCGGCGGCATCATCGGCGCCGTCGTCTTCGCCATCATGATCCCCGTGCTCGAGCCGGTCATCCTGATGTTCAGCCCGGCCGAATTCTTCCTGATCGCCCTTCTCGGCATCAGCTTCATCGCCTTCCTCGCCAGCGGCAGCAAGATCGTCAAGGGCCTCATCGTCGGCTTCTACGGCCTGATGCTGTCGACCATCGGCATGGACCCGATCACCGGAACGCCCCGCTACGCCGGCGACATGCTGTTCCTGTGGGACGGCGTCAGCCTCGTGACCGCCGTGCTTGCGATGTTCGCGGTGCCGGAAATGCTGTCGCTCGCCACCAAGGGCGGCTCGATCTCGGCCGTGTCCATGGACAAGGGCTTTTCCTATCGCCAGCTTCTGTCGGGCGTCGCGGAAGTGCCGCGCCACTGGTGGCTGGTCATCCGCACCTCGGTCATCGGCGCCGTCATCGGCATGATCCCGGGCCTCGGCGGCTCGACCGCGGCCTGGCTTTGCTACGGCCACGCCGTGCAGAGCTCGAAGACGCCGGAACGCTTCGGCAAGGGCGCCATCGAAGGCGTCATCGCCCCGGAGACCGCCAGCAACGGCAAGGAAGGCGGCTCGCTGCTGCCGACTCTGTTCTTCGGCATCCCCGGCAGCTCGGGCATGGCGGTCCTGCTCGGCGCCTTCCTCATCCTCGGCATCCAGCCGGGTGCGACGATGGTGACCAAGCATCTCGACCTCGTCTGGACGCTGATCTGGGCGCTCGTGGTCGGCAATCTGATCGCCGTCGGCATCCTCTTGGTCTCCTGCCGCTGGATCGCGGTGCTGACCTTCGTCAACGGCCGCATGCTGGTGCCTTTCATCCTGATCTTCGTGACGATCGGCTGTTTCGTCAGCGACGTGCAGTGGCAGAACCTGGTGGTCCTCGTGCTCTTCAGCGCGATCGGCTACGGCTTCCAGCGCGCCGGCTGGCCCCGCTCGCCCTTCGTCATCGGCCTGGTGCTCGGCGGACAGGCGGAAGCCTCGCTCCATCAGGCGCTGCAGTTGTGGGGCTATTCCTTCTTCCTGCGTCCGCTGTCGCTCGTGCTGATCAGCATGATCGTCGGCCTGATGGTCTACGCCTTCTACCGTAACTTCCGGCCGGGCAAGCCCCATGCCGGCATGGAGGTCAACACATGAGACACTATTCCTTCAGCACCTGGCTCACCATCATCATGCTCGTCTTCTTCAGCGTGATGGTCGGGCTGGCGATGGAATTCCCGGCAAAGGCTCGTTTCATGCCGCTGATCGTGGGGGTTCCGGCCATCGTCCTCTGTCTCGTCCAGCTGGCGATAGACCTCTTCCACTCGCCGAAGAGCGCCTTCCACGGCGCCCCGCGCGCCGGCATCGCCCATGAGGTGCCCGGCATGGAGCCGGAACTGCCCGAATTCGGTCCGCACACGGTGTCCCAGGAAATCACCATGTGGATCTACTTCGTGGCCTTCGTGGCGGGCATCCTGGCCTTCGGGTTCTATGTCAGCATCCCGATCCTGCTGGTGACGTTCCTGCGCAGACAGGCGGAGGCGTCGTGGAGGATGACCCTTTCGCTCGCTGTCGCCGCACCGCTCGTTCTCTACCTGATGTTCGGCGCCCTGCTGCACATCCAGCTGTTTTCCGGCTTCGTCACGCCGCGCCTTCTGACCTTGCTCGGCATCGGCGCGATCTGAGGACTTGCGAAAGACGGGCGTCCCGAAACCGGGGCGCCGCGACCATCAGAAATGGAAGGCATTGGGCACTGGCCGGTTCGACCGGCGGTGGAGGATCCTTTGCATCCTGATCAGGCAGTTTCGGCAACTTGGGAGGAGACAATGCACATGATTGGAAAGGCTTCGACACTGGCGCTGACCGCCGCGCTTCTTGCGGCCGGGTCGCAGGGCGCCCGGGCCGAGGACGGGGCGGCCTTCTTCGACGGCAAGACCGTCACCTATATCGTCGCCACGTCGCCGGGCGGTGTCTATGACACCAACGGCCGGCTGGTGGCGCAGTACATGCAGAAGCACCTGCCGGGCTCGACCTTCGTCGTCCAGAACATGCCGGGCGCCGGCCACCTGATCGGCACCAACTATATCTACGCGTCCGAGCCGGACGGGCTGACCTTCGGCACCTTCAACACCGGTCTGATCTACGGGCAGCTGAGCGGCGATCCGAACATCAAGTTCGACCTGACGAAGATGTCCTTCATCGGCAAGGTCGCGTCCGATCCGCGCGTCATCATCGTGACGAAGGAATCGGGCATCGAGAGCTTTGCCCAGCTGCAGGCGCTGCAGCAGCCGATCAAGTTCGCCACGGCGGGCAAGGGCAGTGCCTCGATGATCGAGGCGACGATGTTCGTGAAGGCCCTGAAGCTGCCGATCCAGGTCGTATCGGGCTATAATGGCAACGAAGACCAGCTCGCCATGATGCGCGGCGAGGTGCAGGGCGTGATCGGTTCGCGCTCGGAGTTCCAGCAATTCATCGATGAGGGCAAGGGCCGGATCCTTGCCCAGGTCGGTGGCAACGACACGGACGTGCCGCAGCTCTCCTCGATGATCGACGGAGATACGGCCAAGCAGGTCGTTGCGCTGATCGAGTCCCAGAGCGGGATTTCACGCCTGACCGCCGGTCCGGCAGGCATACCGGAAGACCGTCTCAAGGCGCTCCGCGACGCCTATGTCGCAGCCACATCCGACCCGGAATTCATCGAGAAGGCCCGCACGCTGGGCCTGCCGGTCGATCCGCTCGTCGGTAACGACGTCAGTGCCCTCGTCGAGAAAGCCCTCGACCAGAAGCCCGACGTCATCGACGCACTGAAAGAAGCATTGAGCGAGGGCTGAGGCTCGCTCTTCACCGACTACAACTGGGAGGGAACCCGATGAGCATGCATGTACTACACAAAGTCATTTTCGGCGCAGCGACGATCGCCGCGATGGCTGCGACGCCGACTTTCGCACAGGAAGGCGCCGAATTCTTCAACGGAAAGACGGTCAACTACATCGTCGCAACCGCTCCGGGCGGCGGCTACGACACCAATGCCCGTCTCGTCGCCGAATTCATGCAGAAATATCTGCCCGGCTCGACCTTCGTCGTCCAGAACATGCCGGGCGCCGGCCACCTGATCGGCGCCAACTACGTCTATGCCTCCGAGCCGGACGGCCTGACCTTCGGCACCTTCAACACCGGCCTCATCTACGGCCAGCTGGCCGGCGACCCCGCCATCAAGTTCGACCTCGGCAACATGTCGTGGATCGGCAAGGTCGCGTCCGACCCGCGCGTCATCGTCGTCACCAAGGATTCGGGCATCGAAAGCTTCGAGCAGCTGAAGAACAGCAAGGAGCCGGTGAAGTTCGCCTCCGCCGGTGTCGGCAGCGCCTCCACCGTCGAGACGACCATGCTCGTCAAGGCGCTCGGCCTGCCGGTCGAAATCGTCTCCGGCTACAATGGCGGCGACGACCAGCTCGCCATGCGCCGCGGCGAAGTGCAGGGCATCATCGCCTCGCGGTCGTCGTTCCAGGAGTTCGTCAATGAGGGCAATGCGAAGATCATTGCCCAGATCGGCGGCTCGGAAAGCGACGTGCCGCAGCTCTCCTCCATGACCGACGACGCCGAGGCCCAGAAGGTGATCGCGCTCGTCGCCTCGCAGAGCAACATTTCGCGTCTGTCGGCCGGCCCGGCCGGTATCCCCGAAGATCGCCTGCAGGCCCTGCGTGACGCCTATACGAAGGCGACCACCGATCCGGCGTTCCTGGAAAAGGCGAAGTCGCTCGGTCTGCCGGTCGACCCGAAGGTCGGCGATGACGTGGCAACCGTGGTCAAGGCCGCGCTCAACCAGTCGCCGGAAATCGTGACCTTCCTCCAGGAAACGCTGAAGAAGGACTGATCGTCAGACCAAGACAGCGGGCGGCTTCCGGCGAGGCCGCCCGCCCTGTGTCGAGCCGACCCGGGACTGGGCCACAGCATCTGACATTGCAGCCGGCCCGGCCGTGATCATTCGAGGTGAACATGAGAATTGCAGTCATCGGTGCAGGCGAGATGGGCCTTGCCATGGGCGGTCACATCAGAAGGAAGGGCTTCGAGGTCTCGGCGTTCGATATCAGCCCGGAAAGGCTGAAACAGGCGGCCGAGCAGGGCCTCCAACCGAAGAACAGCATCGACGATGCCGCAGGCTCCGCAGACGTGTTCCTGCTGGTCGTCGCGACCGACCAGCAGGTGGTCGAGGTCTGCGACGGGCTGTCGGACGCCGCCGGCGCAACGATCGTGGTGGCCGCGACCATCAGCCCCGAGACGATGCTGGCGCTGAAGCCGCGCATCGAGGCGCGCGGGCAGCATCTCGTCGATGCGCCCGTGGTCTACGGCGCTTCGGGTGCCCGCGACGGGACGCTCCTGTCGCTGTGCGGCGGCGCGGAGGCGGACGTGGAGCGGGTGCGGCCGCTGCTTGCCTGCTACAGCCGCGACGTCGTGCATGTCGGCCCGCTCGGGGCGGGGCAGATCGCCAAGTCCTGCAACAATCTCCTGCACTGGATCCATTGCGTCGCGAATTTCGAGACGCTGCTGATTGCCAAGCGCTACGGGCTCGACGCCCAGCGCATGCGCGAAATCCTGCTCGCCTGCCCCGGAACCAACGGCACGCTCGCCCGCTGGGACACGACCCGCTTCACCTGGCAGGAAAAGGACATGGACGTGACGATGGAGCTCGCCCAGAAGGCAGGGCTGATGCTGCCGCTCTCGGGCCAGGTGGACCAGATCGTCAAGACCCTGAAGGCGGCCGACGTGAAGGAACTGCTCTACGGCCCGGAGGCGACCTATCTCGGCCGCACCGTGCGGCCGCTCGCAGCGAGCGAGGGCGGCCTGGCCTGATCCTCGGGCGCCGGACCGTGCGCTTGGGAAAATGTCTTTTCCGAAAACGCACTACCGGCGCCGGCCCCGAAATTCCATAGTTCGGCCACGCTACAGAGCCGAAAAGAACAGCGAAAGTGAAAGAGATGACCAGCACGCCCAGCACATCGCCTCTCGAGCCGACGGTGACGCCTGATCCGGGAAACCGCAAGTTCCTGGTCGATCCCTACAAGGATTGGTCGAAGAACGAAGGCATTCCGATCCATCTCGATCTCGGCCACGACCTCCTGGCCCTGGAGACCGGCGAATGGGACCGCTACGAGGCGCGCGGCTGCTTCGCCCACACCCACGGCATGGGCGACTTCATGGCGAACTACGTCATCGAAGTCCTGCCGGGCAAGAAGACCCGGCCGGTCAAGCACCTCTATGAGGCCTTCTTCTACGTCCTGTCCGGCTACGGCTCGACGACCGTCTGGCTTCCGAGCGGCGAGACCCGCACCTTCGAATGGGGTCCCAAGGCGCTGTTTGCCATTCCGCTCAATTGCAAGTATCAGTTCAACAATGGCTCCGGCATCGAGACGGTGCGGCTCTCCTGCACCAACAATGCGCCGCTGACCATCAATCTCTACCACAATCTCGATTTCGTCTTCGCCAACGACTTCGTCTTCCAGGATCGCATCGGCGGCGCCAAGCACTTCGACGGCGACGGATCGCTCTATTCCTACGGGCTGGATTCGGCCCGCAAGGTGCAGAACATCTGGGAGACGAATTTCGTCCACGACCTGACGAGCTTCAAGCTCTACGAGTTCGAAGGCCGCGGCAGGGGCTCGCTCAACGTCAACTTCGTGCTCGCCGACGGCACCATGCACTCGCATGTTTCGCAGATGCCGGTCGGCCGCTACAAGAAGGCCCATCGCCACGCCGCCGGCACCCACGTCCATGCGGTCGACGGCGAGGGCTATTCGCTGATGTGGTACGAGGGCGACAGCGAATTCAAGGAGATCCCGTGGCGGCACGGCTTCATGTACACGCCGCCTTTCTGGATGTATCACCAGCACTTCAACACCTGCGGCCAGCCGGCGCGCTATGTCGCCTGCAGCCTCGGCAGCCGCCGCTATCCGTTCATCTCGCTCAGGCGCAAGAGCGCCGAAGGCGGCGGGGCGACCTCGGTGAAGGATGGCGGGCGCCAGATCGAGTACGAGGATCAGGATCCGCGCGTTCACCGCAAATTCCTGGAGGAGCTGCAGAAGACCGGCGTTCCTTCGGCAATGGGCGATCTGTTCGACGAGGCGGCGATCATGGCCCTGCCGAAGGAGAGCTTGACGGGGGTCATCCAGACGCCGATCCTCGCAGGCCCCGCAAGCTGAGCGCTCTGAAGGGCGGGAAAGACCAGGGGAGGCGGCAGGAACGTGCACGATCTCGACTTCGAACACGAACATGAGGACATGTCCGAGAGCGAGCGGCAGGAGATCGCCGACTGGCTGTGGAAGCAGGAGACGGTCGAACTCCTGACCGTCGGCATCGACATCGGCAGCTCCACCTCGCATCTGCTCTTCGCCCGCGTCGTGCTGCGCCGGGAGACGGAGGATCTGTCCAGCAGCTTCGTGGTGATCGACCGGCAGATCGTCTGGCGTTCGCCGATCCTGCTCACGCCCTTCCTGCCGGACGGCACGATCGACGCGCGGGAACTACGCCATTTCTTCCAGCATTGCTACGAGGATGCCGGCTACCGCCGCAGCCATATCGACACCGGGGCGGTGATCCTGACCGGTGAGGCGATCAAGAAGACGAATGCGCGGGCGATCGACGAGATCTTCGCCAACGAATCCGGCCGCTTCGTTTGCGCCACGGCAGGACACAAGCTCGAATGCATGCTGGCGGCGCACGGATCCGGCGCCACGGCGCTGTCGAAGAAGCGCGGCGCCTGCGGCCTCCATGTCGACATCGGCGGCGGGACGACGAAGCTCGCCCTGATCGACAATGGCGAGATCATCAGCGTCGCAGCCTTTGCCGTCGGCGGCAGGCTCGTTGCACAGGACCGGCAGGGCGTCTGGTCGCGGCTCGACGATTCGGCCCGCCTCGTCGCCGAGGAACTCGGGATCGCCACCGACGCCGGCGCGATGGCGGACCCGGCCAACAGGACGGCGATCGCCCGGCGTCTTGCCGCTCTCGCCGTGGACGAGATCCTGGGCGGGCCGCTCGACGCCCTCGGCCAGCGCTTCCTTCTGACCGAGCCGCTCGAGCGGCGCGTGGCGCCGAGCTATCTCACCTTCTCCGGCGGCGTCTCGGAATACATCTTCGGCTACGAGGACAAGGACCATGGCGACATCGCCCGGCTGCTGGCCGACGAGATCGTCACGCAGCTCACCCCGCGCATCGGCATCCCGATCGTCGATGCCGGGCAGCGCATACGGGCGACCGTCATCGGCGCCTCGCAGTTCACCGTGCAGGTGAGCGGCAAGACGCTCTACATGAACGGTGCCGACGTCCTGCCGCGGCACAACATCCCGGTGGTCCATCTCGGCCGGGAACTTCCCGACGTCATCGACGCGACGGAGATCGCCGAAGCCTTCCGCCAGAGCGCCGACCGGCAGGACCGCGACACGGCGGCGATGGTGGCGTTTGCCTTCTCCTGGACGGGCGCGCCGGACTATCAGCGGCTGCTGGCGGTGGCGCAGGCGATCAAGGCGGTCGCAGCACCCGACGGCAAGCGCGCGGAGCCGCTCGTGCTGATGATAGACGGAGACGTGGGCCAGACGATCGGCCGCATCCTCGACCGCGAGCTCGGGATCCATTCCCACCTGATTTCCGTCGACGGCGTGCGCCTGAAGGATCTCGACTTCGTCGATCTGGGCGAGTTCATGAACCCGCCGGGCGTCATCCCCGTTGTCATCAAGTCCCTGCTCTTCTCCTGAATTGCCGGACGCGACGGCTTGTGCCAATACGTTGGCGATGGTCAGTTCTTCCGATGCAACGCGATCGAGCTTCGACGGGCTCGATCTGAACGATATCGTCATCTTTGCGCGCGTGGTACAGCACGGAAGCTTTACCGCTGCGGCGAAGCTGTTCGGCAAGTCGCCGTCCTACATGAGCAAGCACGTCACGCAGCTCGAGAACGTCTTGAAGCTGACGCTGCTCAACCGCTCGACGCACAACGTGTTCTTGACCGATGCCGGCTCGGTGTTCTTCGATCACTGCGTGCGGATCCTGTCGGAGATCGAGGCGGCGAAGGCCGACGCGAGCGGCCTCGGCACCGAGCTGATCGGCACCTTGCGGGTGCATTCCACGCCCGGGGTCGGCCAGGCCCTCGTTGCGCCGGCGATCATCGAGTTCAACGCGCTCTATCCGACGGTGAAGGTCGAGCTGACGGTATCGGCCAGCTCCGTCAATCTGATGGAGCGCGGCGTCGATGTCGTCATCGGCAGCCGTGACTTCGATGACGATGATTCCTTTCACACCGGCCTCTTCGAGCGCAAGCTCGGCCCGGCGCCCTATGTCATCTGCGCCGCGCCGGCCTACCTGGAGCGGCATCCTCGCCCGGAAAAGCCACAGGACCTGCGCCACCACAATTGCCTGATCCATACGACCCAGAAGCCGGACCCCAGGCTCTGGACCGCACGGCTCGGCGAGCAGGACGTCGCGGTGCAGGTGGACGGCGTCTTCCATTCCAATTTCGAGAGTGCGATCGTCCTGGCCGCGGTTCAGGGGGCGGGGATCGCCCGCCTGCCGCTCTACAGCGTCGCACGGGAGATCGATTCCGGCGGGCTCGTTTCGATCTTCGAAAGCCAGATCATTTCCCGGCGGGTCATCAAGGCCTTCTATCCGAAGAGCCGCTTCGTGCCGAAGAAGCTGCGTGCGTTCCTTGCGATCCTCGAAGCGCGGCTGAAGGTATCGGTGCCGGGATAGATGAACAACGGTAGTGCTGAAGCTCAGCGGAAAGGGACAGGCGTGGCAGACAGGAAGCCGACAGTTCTCATGATCATGGACGGGTGGGGCTGGCGCGAAGACCCGCACGGAAACGCCATCCTCCAGGCAACGACGCCCAATTTCGACCGCATGTGGGCGCGTTGTCCCCACGCTTTCCTGACGACGCACGGCCCCGCGGTCGGTCTGCCGGAAGGGCAGATGGGCAATTCGGAGGTGGGCCACCTCAACATCGGCGCAGGGCGCATCGTCATGCAGGACCTGCCGCGCATCGACGCGGCCGTGGCGGACGACAGCCTGACGAAACTGCTGGCCGGCACCGGCCTGCCTGCGCTGTTGCAGGAGACGGGCGGCGCCTGCCACATCATCGGCCTCGTCTCCCCGGGCGGGGTCCATGCGCATCAGGATCACATCGCCGCACTGGCGCGAGCCCTCGTAGCACTCGGTGTGAAACCGGTCATTCACGCCATCACCGACGGTCGCGACACGCAACCGGGATCGGCGGGCGACTTTCTGGCCCGCCTCTCCGCCGGTTTGCCGGCCGAGGCCACGATCGCAACGGTCAGCGGCCGCTTCTATGCCATGGATCGCGACAACCGATGGGATCGTGTCGAGCGGGCCTATCGGGCCATCGTATCCGGCCAGGGCAATGTGGCCGAGACTGCGCAAAAGGCCGTCGGCGAGGCTGCCGAACGCGGCGAGACGGACGAGTTCATCGCCCCGACGGTGATCGACGGCTACAGAGGCATCCGGGACGGCGACGGCGTCCTCTGTGCCAACTTCCGTTCGGATCGCGTCCGCGAAATTCTGGGCGCGCTGCTCCTGCCGGCGTTCTCCGGTTTTCAGCGACAGGATCGGCCGCGTCTGGCGATGGCGATCGGCATGGTGTCCTACAGCGCGGAGCTCGATGCGGTCATGCACACGCTGTTTCCGCCGCAATCTTTGGTGGACGGTCTGAGCGAGACCGTATCGAAGGCCGGTCGCACGCAGATCCACATGGCGGAGACGGAAAAATACCCCCATGTCACCTACTTCCTGAACGGCGGTCGCGAGGCGCCCTTTGCGTCGGAAGACCGCCGCATCGTGCCCTCGCCGAAGGTCGCGACCTATGATCTGCAGCCGTCGATGTCGGCGCCGGAGCTGGCGGGACAGGTGGTCGAGGCGATCGACAGCGGTGCGTACGACCTCGTCGTCGTGAACTTCGCCAATCCGGACATGGTCGGCCATACCGGCAACCTTGCCGCCGCGATCGAGGCGGTCGAAACGGTGGATGCCGCGCTCGGCCAGGTCTCCGACCGCGTGGCGGCCGCCGGCGGCAGTCTGCTGGTCATTGCCGATCACGGAAACTGCGAGATGATGATCGACCCGGTCAACGGCGAGCCGCACACCGCACATACGCTCAATCCCGTGCCGGTCTTCCTGTTCGGGCGCGAGGATGTGCGCGCGCTGCACGACGGCATCCTCGCCGATGTCGCGCCGACCATCCTTTCGCTCATGGGCATAGAAAGGCCGGCGGCCATGACCGGCACGTCCCTCATTTCGAGCGACAGCACGAGCGAGCAAGTCTAGCCGGGCGCTGCATGCGGAGGCCACAGGCCAGTCTCCATCGTTTCGGGCCCCGCACCAGATCAACCCAAAGCCCGCTGTCCAAAAGACGGCGGGCTTTCTTACGGTGGCGGGCACGTCAGGCGGCGCGGTGCGGTCGTCGGGACTTCCGGAAAGCGATGTTCTTCGTCTGCGGGCGCGGTTGATTTCGAACCGGAATCTCTGTCTATTTGGAGGGGAAGGAATTGTATTTCAAATATTGAAGTATAATTGGAGTTCAGGTGGGCGATGATCGTATATTCTGACGATAACCTTGAAGTCATACATCGTGCCGGGTCCTCGCCCTATCTGCTCGTCACCTTCAACGAGATGGAGATGCAGGCGAACGGCAGCCGGTACTGGGGGCAGCGGTTCTGCGACAAGGCGGACATTTCGGCGTTGGGCTTCATCAGCCGACGGCCGAACTGGTTTCCGGCGGCAAGCATCGTCAAGGCGGTCGATGCGGTCGCACCGATCCTGCGCGCGGCACCCGAGCGGATCCTCTACGGCCACTCGCAGGGCGGCTACGCGGCGCTGCGCTACCGCAGGCGTTTCGACGCCACGATCGCCATCGCCTTTTGCCCGCAGGTCTCGATCGATCCGAAGGCCGTTCCGTTCGACGGCCGGTTCGCACGGCATTTCTCGCCGGAGCTTCACGCCAGGATGGGGATCGCGCCCGATCACGCCGCCGGCCGCGCCTATCTCTTCTTCGATCCGTTCCATGCCGTCGATCGCCGGCATGCGGAACGGATCGCCGCACTGCAGGAGCGGACGAATCTCATCCCGGTACACATGACGGGGCACGGCACCGTCCGGGCCTTCACCGGGACGGCGCGCGCGCTGTCGCTGATCGAGGCCTGCCGCGACGACGATCTGGCGCTACTGCGGGCGCTGGTCCGCACGGCCAGGGTCGCGGCGCCGATGCGGCCCTATCAGATCGCGATGACGGCGATCGCGCGCCACCGTGCCTGGGCCGACCACTTCCATGCACGGTTCGGCGCCGGCTTCTCTCCGGTCGAGCGGGCAAACTTCCTCTACCACCGCGCCAACCGCCACATTCGCGACGGTGATCTCGCGACGGCGCGGACCATGCTCGAGGACGCCCTGGCCTCTCAGCCGGGCAACCTCGGCTTCGCCCACCGCATCGCCGAACTGGACGGCCGCATCGCGCGCAGCCGCGGGGCGGACGGCGGCGGCACCCTTTCCTGATCCGACTCGTCCTCCGGGCGGGTTGCGGAAGGCCGGAGGTTGCCGCGGATCCGGCGCCCGCACGGGCCACTGCCGGCCGATGCACGTCTCCCGAAACCGGGATCTGGTTTCGGGAGAGAGATGTGTGGCAGCGGATACGGCCGCAGGCTCAGGCGACGGCGCGGCGGGCGGCGGCGAGGGTTTCGATCTCCATGTCGACGCTGGCGCCGAGGTCGGCGCGGGCGAGCGCCATGTGCAGGTTGGCGCTGACGAAGCCGGCCGGCGAGCCGCAATCGAAAGTGCGGCCGCAGAATTCGAACGGCCGGATCTCCTGCGTGCCGAGCAGCGCGATCATCGCGTCGGTGAGCTGGATCTCGCCGCCGGCGCCGGGCGCCTGGGTCTCCAGCAGGTCGAAGATCTCCGGCTGCAGGATGTAGCGTCCGGAGATGAACAGGTTGCTCGGCGCCGTGCCGGGCGCCGGCTTCTCCACCAGACCCGTCACGACCGGGCCGTCGCCGGTCGGCTTCAGCGACACGATGCCGAACTTGTGGGCCTCTTCGGGGGCGCATTTTTCGACGGCGATGACGTTGCCGCCATGGCGGCCATGGAGCTCCATCATCGACTGGAGGCAGGGCTTGTCGTCGACCATCAGCATGTCGGGGAGCAGGACGGCAAAGGGCTCGCGGCCGACGATCTGGCGCGCCGTCCAGACCGCGTGCCCCAGGCCGCGCGCCTGCTGCTGGCGAACGAAGGAAATGCTGCCCGTGCCCGGCGTGTGCTGCGCCATCCGGTCGGCCAGGCCGTGCTTGCCGGCGTTGCGCAGGCTGACGTCGATCTCGAAGGCGTGGTCGAAATAGTCCTCGATGGCCCCCTTCATGCGCCCGGTGACGATGACGACGTGTTCGATCCCGGAGGCAAAGGCTTCGGCCACGATGTAGTCGAGGATCGGCCGGTCGACGATCGGCAGCAGCTCCTTGGGAACGCTCTTGGTGGCGGGCAGCATCCTGGTTCCGAAACCGGCGGCGGGGATGATGGCCTTGCGGACTTTCGTGTGCATGTGGGTAGCCTCCAGTTCATGCGAGCGTTCGAACGGTGTTGCTCGAGGGGTGGGAGATCGGGACGGGTGTTCTTCGCTAGAGCGCGTGCGCGAGCAGCCCGGGGCTCTCGACGCCGGCGGCATCGAGCTTTTGCCGCAGCAGCCTGCGATAGAGCTTGAGGTGTTCATGTGCGCAGGCCATGTGGTCGGCCGGTCGGCGCATGGTGGCGCGCAGCCGTTCCCAGCTTCGGGTGTCGCTCAGGACCTCGACGATCCGGTCGGCGAGGTCCTGGCTGCTCCCGGCGCGGAAGTGCAGGCCGTCCTTGCCGTCGCGCACCTTCTCCGCCATGCCGCCGATGTCCGAGCAGATCATCGGCCGGCCATGGAGCAGGGCCTCCTGGATGACGACGGGCGAATTTTCCCACCAGACCGACGGCAGGACTACCCAGTCGGCGGAGCGCATCAGGCGCGGCATGTCGGCATTCTGGTAGGCGCCGTAGAAGCGGACGCGCTGGCCGGCGTCGGCGATGAGCTTCTTCATCCGCTCCTGGAACTCGATCGGCTGGCGCTCGAGGTTGCCGCCGAAGATCATCAGGCAGGAGTCCTCCCCCCATGTCTCCTTCGGAATGCGCGAAACCGCGTCGATCAGGACGTCGACGCCCTTGAACGGCGTGATCTGGCCGAAATAGGCAAAGCGGTTGCGGCGCGGGTTGCGGCCCTGCAGATCCCGTGCGGGGGCGGCCGCCTCCACGGTGATCCCGTTTTCGATCACGCAGAGCTTTTCCTCTTCGAGGCCCCATTTGACGTAGCGGTCGGCCAGAAACCGGCTGGGGGAGACGAAGGCGTCGGCGAGGCCGAGCATCCCGCGCGCAAACAGTTCCCGCTTCAGGAAGTGCGAGACGGGAATGTCGGGGAAGCAGCCGTGGCAGGCGGTGGGGAAGGCCGTCTCGCAGAGCTGGCCGGAGGGGCGCTTCACCATCTGCCCGTGATTGTGGCAGATCGACAGGTATTCGTGGAACGTGACGACGATGGCTGCATGCGGAAATTCCTCCCGCAGGGCATAGAGTGCCTCGAGGCCGATGCCGAGCACATGATGGAAATGGATGACATGGGGCCTGAGGTCGCGGGCGAAACGCAGCAGATCCCGGCTGATCGCCTGGGTGTCGCCGTTGGACAGGAAGAAGTGGTCGTAGTCGTCGGTGTGGAAGAGCACCTCGTCATCGGCGAGGCGATGGCTCATCAGGGCGGAAGCGGCATGCCGCGGCACGGGATGGCCGACGCGCGCCAGATAGACCGATTCGACGTTCGGCAGCGCATTCAGGCCGCGATGCAGGTTGTGCGAAGCGATTTCCGCGCCTCCGAGCGAGACGGTCGGATGCGCATGCGAGACGACGAGAACGCGAAGCTGTTCGTTCATACGGCTCTCTTCTCCGATTCCTTCCTGAGGGCCGACGCCCAGCGGCGCTTGAAGATCTTGCGGTCGATCTCTTCCACGACGGCCGCCATTGCGGGGGTGTCGGGGCAAGGCGTGTCGTCGCAGCCCCACAGCTGGACCGAAGGCAGTAGGAAGGACTCCATGCCGGACAGGCTGAGATGCAGGCCGAGATCCAGGCCCTTTTCCTGCGACCCCATGTAGCCGCCGGAAAAGCCGCCCGCGCGCTGCAAGGCGTCGCGGGGCATGATGCAGCATTCGAGCGAGGCTGCCGCAATGCGGGTCAGCTTCATCGCGGTGACCGCCTTGAGCGGATATCCGGCATAGCGGCCCACGACCGGCTGGTCGTCGGGATCGTCGTTGATCCAGCTTCCCGCCCAGCGGACGGAATGGTCCTCGTAGGCCAGGACCGGGGAGACGATGCTGCCTTTCAGGGTCGCCGCCGTGGCCACCAGCCTGCCGTACCAGCCTTTTCCGTGCGGGATCAGCGCGGCGGAGAGCAATACGACGGTTTCACAGGTGAGCGCCTGCGTGCCGGCCTCCAGCAGGTCGTAGACGTCGCCCGCTCCCTTCGCCGACACCAGCCGGGCCGAGAGGCGATAGAACCGCGCGAGTTCGATGAGGCGGGGCGCCTGCCTGGAAAAGCGCTCGGCGGGGATGGCGATCACGATCGGCGCGGCCCGCGTCTCCGGGTCGAGTGCGAGCAGGGCCAGAAGCGGAGACATGTGGTCTTCGCCTTCGCCGGCGCCGATGACGATCGGCGGGCCGCAGTCCTCGTCGAAGGCGCCGGCATCGATGGTGGCGTCGACGACCGGCGCCGATCTCTTGCAATCGCTGAGGAAGGGGACGATCTGCGCATCGACGATCGACTGCAACGTGCAGGTCGCCGGATCGATGGCGCCGATCTGGCGCAGGGCCGCCATGCGGGCTGCGGCCCGGGTCGGTTTCACCGGCAGAAACGCCCGGCGTGAATCCCGCAGCGTCAGCTCGAAGTAGAGAGGCGCTTCGGGGTCTGCGTCCGCCAACCGGGCGTGGGCGACGAAGCCGTGCGCCTGTGGTCCGCCCCGAAGGCCCGGTGCGAAATCCGGCTGGTCGTCGAAACTGTCCGTGACGTCGGGGCGGTCGAGGCGCGTCCAGCACTCGTCAAGGCGGGCTGCGGCCCTGTGTCGACGCAGGCGCACCGCCGCGACGTGATTGTCGGGGTCGTACAGCCAGCCGGAGACGAGGAGGTTTCCGCCGTCCGTTTCGAAGGCGTTGTCCAGTCCCATCCGGACGGGATACGGCAGGCCGGAGACGGTTTCCTTGCCCTCGAAGCTGTTGGCGGCCGCGCGCAGCGACAAGAGCACGTCCGGTGCGCTCTGGGTGCGCAAGAGGACCGACCGGATATGCTCGGGCGTGTCGAGCGGGCCGGCGATGCGCTTGCGGGCGTGGGCGGCGGCATACCGCCAGCCGGCGCGGCCCCGGAAGACCAGGCCTTCGATGTCGCGTACGTCGGCGGCGCCGTCGGCATCGAGGAGGCCGACAAAGCCCGCCGCCCCGTCGGGAACGTCCGGGCGGGGGAAGACGGCGATGCCGCAGTCCGCGACCACCGGCGCAGCACTGCCGACGACCGATACCCGGCAACGCCCGGGGGCCATGCTGCGGCTCCAGCCCTGCAGGAAGGTCGCCCCGTCATGGCTTTCGCCGACCAGTTCGACGAAGCCATCGCTCGCATGGGTCGCCTGCAACAGCGCGGCGATGGTCCTGAGACCGCGGAAGGAGACGTTGCCGGCCATCAGGGCGTCGACGAGCCGGTCCATGACGGCGGCGGCCTGAGGTCCGGCGGATTCGGCCAGGAGTGCGGCCGCTTCCTCCGCGGAGGCAGGACGGGGTGCGACGACGTAATGTGCGCCCGCCGCCTCGTCCTCGAAGCGGATCGTCGTCAGCGCCCGGTCCGTGCCGTCGGTCGAAAGGAGTGCTGCAAAACCCTGCCTGGTCCGCGGCGAGGGGGCGGGCATTCGCCAGTTCGAGACGAAGGCGCGTCGCGTTCCCGCCTGGTCTCCGTCGACTGCGACCACCACGTCTCCGGCCGTGACCCGGCCGAGGCCGATGAACAGCACGGTCGCCTCGTCGACCGGGCAGCCGACGACCCTTCCCGCGCGCAGGGCCCGGCTGGCGCCGTGCCTGCCTGTCGCGGCGGTCGCTGCCGTGTGGGACTGTTCTGCAACCGGCACGCCTTTCCCTCCCTGCATCAGATCCTGGCCATCAAGGCGACGCCGGCGCCTGCGACAAATCCCATCAGGACGAACAAGAGCAGCAGCAGCGGCTTGAAATCGGCGTTCGTGCGCTTCTGCAGCGCAGTCAGGCTCTTTTCCATTCCGGCCACCACCCCATCCAGCCGCATCAGATGGACATCGAGATCGTTCAGTCGCTGGTTGATGTCGGTCCCGAGGCCTTCGACGGCGGAGCCGATCTCGGTCAGGCCGACGGTTTCGGCCTTGTCGGCATCGATTTCCGGGGCGCGCTGCAGCGAGCGCTGGGAGACCTGCAACTGCCGCTGCGCGGCCATCAGCACGTCGAGCTTGTCCAGCACCTTGGCGAGCGGCGCGGCGATGAGCGCCTCCGCCGCCTGCTCGTCCGGCTGGGGAACGCGCAGGGCCTGCTCGGAGCCGCTGCCGTTCAGGGCGACGACGACGAGCTCGCTCGCGCGCGACTGCACGGGATCGGGCAGCGCGATTTCGAATGCGTGCTTGCCGTCGCCGATGCCGTTGCGTCGCAGGTCCGGGCGGTTGCGATCGGCGACCGCTTCGGCGATCACCTTGCCGTCGAGCAGGACACGGATGGTCAGCCGTTGCTCCGGCGCCATCGGATCGAACGCCCAGCCGAAGATCCGGCCCTGGTCGATGGCGTCGACCCGGCCGTTCACCGGCTTGACGTTGTCCTGTTCCGGGGCGGCGTCCGGTCGTTCAGCGGGGTTGGCCATGCGTTCTCCTATGCTGCCTGAACCCGTGCCGGTTCCATCAGTTCGAGGTAGCGGCGGGCAGTCGTGTCGATGTCGTCGGGCCTGCGGGCGTTTGCGGAGAGTTCCTGCAACAGGTTCGGCTGTTCCAGCAGGTTGCGCATCGCCGCGGCGAGCGCCCTGGCATCGTTGGGCGGAACGGTCAGGCCGTTGACGCCGTGCTCGATCATTTCGGCCATGCCCCCGATGTTGCTGGCGATGACCGGACGCCCCTGCGCCTGGGCCTCCTGAATGACCAATGGAGCGTTCTCCCACCAGACGGAGGGAACGATGGTGCAGTCGACGGCGGCCAGCAGATCGCCGATGTCCTCGCGCCGATAGGGGCCCCGGCGCTGCACGGAAGGCGCGGTCCCGGCGAAGAGTTCATCGATCTCCTCGACGAAATTCTTGCTCTGGAAGGGCGCGCCGCCGTGAACGCGGAGCTCGAATTCGAGGCCGTCGGCCAGAAGCTGGCGCGCGGCCTCGAGCAGCACGGTCGCCCCCTTCCAGGGGTTGAGATTGCCGAAGTATCCGAAGACCGGCCGCCCGCCGTCGAGCCTCTGCCTTCCCGCGCCGGGCTTTCGGGTCGGGATGCCGTTGGGGATGACGCTGATCGCATCCTCCGCCAGCCCCCACTGCACGAAACGCTCCTTCAGGAAGGCGCTGGGCGAGATGAAGTGGTCGACCGTGCTCAGCAGGGCCTTCAGATGGCGCTCGCGCAAGGCAAAGCGATCGAGCGGAATGTCCTTGAAGCAGGCATGGCAGCGGTCGGGGCTCGCCTGGTAGCAGAGCTCCCTGCTGCCGGTGCGCACCATCAGGCCGTCGTGATGGCAGATCGGATAGTAGTCGTGCAGCGTCATCACGATCTGGCAGTTGGGCAGGGTGCGGCGGACGATGTGCGGGAACTCGGCGCCGAGCAGCAGCAGGTGGTGAAGGTGCACCACGTCCGGCCGGAAATCGCGCAGCAACTCCGTCACGTCCGGCACGACGCCGTAGAGGTCGATCTGGCTCATGAAGAAGCGGTCGAAGTGTCCCGACCACAGCAGCACCTCGTCTCCCGCCGGGCCGATGCCCTGAAAGCTCGTGCCGGGCCTGGCCTCGCGGTGGATCTGGTTCGTCGCGCCGAGAAACAGCGCCTCGTGGCCTGCGCGCTGGTAGGCGCGGAACAGGTCGTGGGCGAATATCTCCGTGCCGCCGGGATGGAGGGAGGGATGGTTGTGGGCGGCGACCAGGATGCGCTTGCTCATCGGCCGTCTCCCTTGCGCTTGGCGACGATGAAGTCCTGGTGGTGGGCGGCGCTGGTGCCGCGCCAGTGGCCGAGCGATTTCAGGGCGACGGCGAGGCCGGCCCGCCCGAGCGCCTTCTCCAGGAAGCCGTCTTCGAAGCCGATCGCGGCCAGCGGCGGCTGGTTGGGGACGAACCAGCACGGGCTTTCGCCGTAGCGGCGGAAGGCCAGGCGCGGGTCGCGCCGTCCGTTCTCGTTCGCCGCTGCGATCCGGTCGACCACGAACGCCGTCATGAACAGGCGGCCGCCGGGCACCAGGACCCGGCGAACCTCGGAAAGATAGGCAAGGATCTCCGCCGGCGGCAGATGGGTGACGACGGACGTCATGATGACAAAGTCGAAATGACGATCGGGAAAGGGCAATGCCAGGGTCTTGCCGCTGATCCTGCCGTTCGGATTGTAGAGCTCGTGGGCGATGTCCAGACGCTGGAAGGCGAAATTGGGATAGACCGGGGCGATCGTCCGCTGGCACCAGTCGATGCCGCCTTCGACGGGATCGATGCCGTCGTAGCGGCCCGCCTGCGGGTCCAGATACTGGGTCAGCGGCACCGCCATCCGCCCGATGCCGCAACCGATGTCGAGCACGCGGCTGTCCTCCCGCAGGCCGCCGATGCGGATGAAATGGCCGAGGAACTCCGCGCCGATCGCGCGAAAGTCACCGTCTCCGACGAAGGCGTTGGTCGGGTCCGGTTGCGGCAGGAAGCGGTTACTCCGGACGGAATCGAGGAGCCAGCGGATCCGGTCTTCGTCGACCAGCCGGGCCGGCGCGTGGGGCTGTGCGAGTGCCGCTTGCGTCATGCTGCATTCCTTTCCCGGATTTTGCCGCCTGCGGCGGCAGGCTGACCCGGGTCTCTGCCGAACTGGCTTTCCATCAGTTCGGTGATGGCCTCGTCCCATCGCTGCGTGTGCAGCCATGAATTGTACTGGCTTGCGACACCGCGCATGTAGTCCTGGCTGCGGCGGATCGAGCGCCGCTCGAAATGGTACAGGCAGGCCGCCGGCTCGTAGGCGATCTGGAGCCCCAGGCCGCGGATCTTGAGGCACAGGTCGCTGTCCTCGTAGTCGCCGATCACGTAGTCCTCGGTGAAGCCGCCGACCTGCTCATAGGTGTCCCTGCGGGCCACGAGGCAGGCCCCGGTGACGCCCGGAACGGCACGGGCATGCTGCGCCGGCCCGTAGTCGCCGGGCATGCCCTTGTGGAAGTGGTGGTTCAGCCAGATTCCGCGCTGGTCGCGGGCGAAATAGAGCCCGGCATGCTGCAACGAGCCGTCTTCGAAGATCAGCTTCGGGCCGATCGCCCCCAGCGTCCTGTTCTCCAGCAACGGCTTCGACAACAGCTGCAGCCAGCCCGGCCCGCAAGGCACGACATCCGAATTGAGCATCACCAGGATGGCGCCGCGCGCAAACCGCGCGCCGGCGTTGCAGGCCCGCGCGTAGCCGCCGTTGCGGTTCATGACCACGAGCTTCATCGGCAGCCCGTGCAGTAGGTGCAGGCCGCCCAGCAGATGCTCCGTCTCGTCTTGGATCTCCGGAGAATCGAGGACGTAGATGATCTCGGCGTTCTGGGTGAGCCACGGGTCCGTCGCCATCCCCGACAGCTGGAAGCGCAGGAAGTCGAGGACCCGGTAGAGCGGCACGACGATGGAGACGAGGGGCGCACTCTTTTGCAGGCTGTAGTCCTTCGTGGCGGTGACCTCGACGGTCTTGCCCAGTCGCCGCTCCACGTCCTGAAGGGCGGGGGCAAGGATCGTGCGGAACGCCGCGTCGACCGCATGCTGGGGCGGCACGGCGCGCAGGACATGGTTTCGCTGGGCCGCCGGCTCGAAAGGCTGCGGCTTCGGCACCAGCGGCCTGACGGTTCCCGAGGCAAGGCGCATCTGGAAGCGTGGCTGCAGGAGCGGACCCGGCGATTCCGTCAACGGCACCCAGGCGACGAAGCCGGTCACATCGGTCTTGCTCTTCTCGTCCTTGCCCTGCGCCCATGCCGGAAACTCGTAGCTGTTTCCATCAAGCGGCACCGCCGTTCCGTCTTCCTTGACGTAGTCGATGCCGGCGAGCGCGGAGGAGGGCGCATGAAACCAGCCGCCGGCCAGAAGACCGTCCTGGAGGGCCAGGGCGAGGTCGACCTCGCCAGAGGGATGCATCGACGACTTCTCGATCCGGCGCGCCGCCAGCGGCGCCCGAACCTGCAGGTCGACGGCCGTGGCTGCACCGCCGTCCGGCAAGGCGGCGAGCCGGCGCACGATCATTTCGCGCAAGTCTGCCGCATCACGGTTCTTGCCCCACCAGCTCTGCAGGCTGGGATGGCGCGGCCTGGCGTCGGAAAGCTGGCGGACGGCGACGCCGTTCTTGCTGAGCAGGACGATGAGGAACGGCGCGGGCGGGAGCGGCGCTTCCGCGATGAAATGACAGGATTGCAGGCCCTGTTTCGCCTGGCGTCCCAGGAGCAGGCTCGCGGACAGGCGCGCGACCGAAGCAGCGCCGACCGCATAGGTCGCGGTGATGTCGCCGAGATCCGGATTGATGGTGGTCTCCACCAGATGGCGCCCCTGCGCGACCTGGCACAGGATGCCGGCCGTCCGCGGCTCGGGCACGAGCGCAAAGAGGGCATCCTCGACGACCATGCTGAAGAGGTGGTCCCGGGCGATGCGAAAGGCGCTCCGCCACACCGTCAGGAGGTTGTTGACGAACTTGATGCGGGATTCCGGCGCGAGATCGGCAAACAGCGTCTCCACATCGAGGGGCGCATAAGTGTGCGCGGGCTGCATCACCACGGTGTCCATGGTCCTGCCGTCTTCGGCGCGGATGCCGACATGCTCCGCCCGCTCTCCCGGCCGCATCGCCCAGAACATCCGTTGCCGGCCGTTGGCCAGCGGCAGCGTCATGCTGACGAGCGGTACCGGCGGCTGGTCCATCGACAAGACGTATCTTGCGGCGGCCGACGGGGATGGGGGAATGTCCCAGATGAGGACGGCCAGGTCGGCGCCGAGCCGGAAGATCCTTGCAGTCCTGAAATCGCCAGCGGCGTTTCTCGATTCGTCGAACGTCACACGCTATCCCTCTGGATCGGAAAGCGCGCGCCCCACGGGAGGAAGCAGGGCGCGCCCAGCTCACGCTCAGTGAACCGTGAAGTAGTTCTCGGGATTGGCCTCGATGTCGTCCGCGTCGGCGTTGACCAACGTCAGCGTATCGCCATGGCCGAGATCCACGACGACATTGCCGCCGACCTGCGTGATGCGCGAGACGAGGTCTTCGGGCGAAGACACGTCGAGCCCATTGATGTCCTTCGAGATCTGCAGCAGATCCTCGCCGGGGGTGAAGTCGAGAATGACGTCGTTTCCGCCACCGCCGTCGAAGACGAAGATGTCGTGTCCCGCACCGCCTGCCATGACATCGCTGCCGGCGCCGCCGTCGATGAGGTCGTCGCCGTCGCCGCCATAGAGCACGTCA
The DNA here is from genome assembly GCF_029210525.1 of Mycoplana sp. MJR14. NCBI lineage: Bacteria > Pseudomonadati > Pseudomonadota > Alphaproteobacteria > Hyphomicrobiales > Rhizobiaceae > Mycoplana > Mycoplana sp. MJR14. Next base: position 98,089 of record NZ_JARGEO010000013.1, on the reverse strand, counting down.
CTGCCCTTGCCGCCGGACAAGAGGTCGCTTCCGTGTCCGCCGAGCAGGACGTCGCTGCCCTTGTCGCCGTACAGCAGGTCGTCGCCCCAGCCGCCGACGAGGGTGTCGTCACCGTTCTCGCCGTTCAGCAGATCGCTGCCCTCGCCGCCGAACAGGGTGTCGTTGCCCTTGCCGCCGAACATGATGTCATCGCCGTCCTCACCGAACATGAGGTCGTGCCCGTTGCCTCCGCTCACGAAGTCATCGCCCCCATGGGCGCGAATGAAGTCGTTGAAGCGTGAGCCGAACAGGGCGTCGTCGTATGCGCCGCCTTCCAAAGTGGCCATCTGCCTCTCCTCTACAGGGTTACACTCTCGCGCTATCGGCGCAGGGTGCGACGATTGCGCGTGGGGAATGTGCACTGCAATAAAAGACAAGGCAAGCATATCGCACGGCCAAAATGTCCGATAATGAAAAATATATTTTGCGAAACCCGGTTCGTCGCGTCCTATTTTGGTAATAATGGCACTTAGGAAGTAAAATTATCCGATTTTATCCGAAAAGAACTTCAAAATTCATAGTAATTTACACGCAACGGCCATCGCAGTCCGTATCGATGTTTCAGTCTTCCCTGAAGGCGCGGTTGAAACTCTCGACGACAGGCGAGGTCAGGTAGTCGATCGCAAGGCGGGCCTTGTGGATGATCAGCACCTCGGCGGGCATGCCGGGATAGAGGCGGATATCGGGGCTCGCCGCGAGCGATGCCGCGTCGATCCTGGCGCGCGCGACGAAATAGGCGGAGTTCGACTTTTCATCCACCGACTGGTCGGCGGCGACATAGGTGATGGCGCCTTCGAGCGGCAGGCGGGAGCGCTGGTTGTAGGCCGTCAGCCTGATCTGGGTGGGAGAGCCGACGGCGATGCTGTCGATGTCGCGCGGATTGACGCGCATCTCGATCAGGAGCGGCTCGTCTTCCGGAACGATCTCGAGCAGCGCCTGCCCGGGGGTGACCGCGCTGCCGGGGGTGCGCACCCAGATGTTGCTGATGATGCCGGCCTGCGGGGAGCGGATCTCCAGGCGGCGCAAAACGTCCTTGGAGGCGGTGATCTGCTCTTCGACGTCGGCGAGCTCGACGCGTGCCGTCGTGATCTCGCCGGCGATGGTCGACTGAAACTCGCTTTCGATGCCGGTCAGCGCCAGCTGTGCGCCCGCCTCGGCCTTTTCCGCCTGGGCCTTGTCGCCGACGAGTTCGCTGCGTGTCCGGGCAAGTTCGCTGAGGTTGGCCTCGACCTCGATCAGCTGCGTGCGCGGTGCGACGCCCTTCTTCACCAGGGTCGCGATCGCCGTCCGGTGCTCGTTGATGAGATCGATCTGCCGGTCGGTCGCCTGGATCTGGATGCCGAGCGACTTGGCCTGCTCGAAGTACTCCTCGATGGTCTTCTTCTGGACGTCTATCCGGCCGAGCTTCGCCTCGCGCCGCTTTTCGAAGAAGATCGTCTCGGCCTTGATGGCGTCGTCGACGGCCAGGTCGCTGACCTCGCCGAAATCGCGCGGAAAGTCGATCTGCGGCATGTCGGCCTGTTCGGCCTTCAGCCGCGCCAGTTTCGCGGTCAGGCCGATGCGCCGGCTTTGCAGCGACTGCAGGCTGGAGCGGGCGCGCGTGTCCTCCAGCTCGATCACGGGCTGGCCGGCGATCACCTTGTCGCCTTCCTGGACGAGGAGGCGGTTCATGACGCCGCCCTCGAAATGGCTGACGGTCTTGCGCTTGGAATCGACGATGACGGTGCCGTTGGCGACGGTCGCGCTGCTGAGCTCGGTCGAAAACGCCCAGGCGAAGAAGCCGCCGAAGGACACGATGACCGTGGCAAGGCCCGCAATGACCAGGCGTCGGAGCGGCGAGCGGGTATCGAATTCCTCGAGCTCCGGATGCGGGGGGCTGACGCCGAGCGGCACCGGCTGGTGCCGCGCGGGGCGTTCGACGAGGGCGGAGCGGACGGCAAGGGGCTTCTTCTCGGTCATATCGCGGTCATCTCCCGGCGCTGTTCACCCGGCATGGTCGCCGGCACCACGTCCGCGCGCGGTCCGAACTGCGTGATGCGGCCGTTCTCGAGCACGAGCAGCTTGTCGGCGACCTGCATGATGGCCGGCCGGTGGGCGATGATGATGACCATGGCGCCGTCCTCGCGCGCATGCTGTATCGCACGGATGAGCGCCCGCTCGCCGATCGCGTCCAGATTGGCGTTCGGTTCGTCGAGGACGATGAGGCGGGGCCGGTTGTAGAGGCAGCGCGCGAGCGCGATCCGCTGCCGCTGCCCGCCGGACAGGGTCAGGTGCCCGTCGCCGACGGGGGTGTCGTAGCCGAGCGGCAGGCGCCCGATCATCTCGTGGACATCGGCCAGCCGCGCCGCCTCCAGGACCTTGTAGGGGTCGCTGTCCGCCATCCGCCCGATGTTCTCGCGGATCGTGCCTTCCAGCAGCGAGACGGACTGCGGCAGATACCCGACCACCTGGCCGAACGAACTGCGCTCCCAGAGAAAGGTGTTGTTGCCGTCGAGGAAGACGCCGCCGGAGGTGGGGCGCAGTATCCCGACCAGCAGGCGGGCCAGCGTCGACTTGCCGGCGGCGGAGGGGCCGATCACGCCCAGCACCTCGCCCGGCGAGAGGGTGAAGGAGATCCCCTTGATGATCGGCACGTCGAGCCCCGGCGCCGCGTAGACCAGCTTGTCGACCACGATGTCGCCGGAGGAATGCGGCGTGGGCATCGTCTGGCGGATCGCAAGGTCCGCCTTCAGCGTGGCCTCGAGGCGGCGCCAGCCGGCGATCGCGAGAACCCACTGCCGCCAGTTGTCGATGATCGTGTCGAAGGGAATCAGCAGGCGTCCGACGAGAATGCTCGACGCCATCATCGCGCCGGGCGTGATCGCCTGCTCCAGCACGAGGTACGCCCCGGCCGCGAGCGTGACGATCTGGATGGAATAGCGCAGGCTGCGGGTGATGGACGTCATCGCCTTGCTCCTGCTTCCGCTCGTCTCGAAGGCGCCGAGGGCCTGCAGCTGCAGGGCGCGCCAGCGGCTGGCCAGGGCCGGCAGCATGCCCATCGACTCGATCGCCTCGGCATGGCGCAGGGATGCGCCGATCTTTGACAGGGCTTCGACGTTCGTCTGATTCGCCTCCTTGGTGAGCTGGCGGGTCAGCATGTCCGTCACCAGGCCGCCGCAGAGAAGCAGGGCCACCGAGACGGCGCCGATCAGGCCGAAGAGCGGGTGCAGCAGGAACAGGGCGCCGAGAAAGATCGGCGACCAGGCCGCATCGAGGGGGGCGCTGACTGCCGACGACGTCAGGAAGCTCCGCAATTCCGCGATGTCGCGCAGCGACTGGGTGGCGCGCGACAGGCCTTGGTCGACCGAGGCCTGGACGGCGGCGGCGAGGACGGGCATGTTCAGCCGGCGCACCAGCGCGCCGCCGATCGCCTGGAACGACAGGGCGCGGATGTACTCCAGGACGCCGAACACGACGAGGGCGCCGATCGCCAGGACGGTCAGCATCACCAGCGTGTCCATGCTCTGACTGTTGAGCACCCTGTCATGAACTTGCAGCATGAACAGAGGCATCGTGAGTTGCAATAAATTCAGGCACACACTCAGCGCGGCCGCATAGAGCAAGCCGGACAAGAATACACGCTTCGCTTGCAAGATGAGCAATCCGGAGTTGTTTGGCGCCTTGCCACCCCAATTTTGCCCCTTGCTTCTTGTCTCATTTTGAACAGTATCACGCATGGCGATTTGCCTGAAGTTAACGTTAGAACAATCTGTTGGAGGACGGATTGGCTTATAGTTGGACGGACGCATAGTATTGCTCCTACCAATCTGGCACACAAGGGAGGAGTTGTGCAAGCTCAGGTTAATCGGGGGGAAATGGGCATATTTGAAAATTACTTCAAAAATTGAAGTAATTTCCGTTTTGGAGAGTGGGATGAAAGAAGAGAGTGTGCTCAATCTGTCCGTAGAACTTAATGTAGATCCGAATATTCAAGGTCAGAATCAGGGGGCGCAAGCTGACGCCCAGCATCCGCAGGATGCCGAAATCGGCGCCCCCCGGCAGGTTACGTATTTCGAGCTCGCTCGTCTGATGGAGCGGGCGAGCCGACGGTTTTCTGGTCTTGTGCGCGCGGAGCTGACCAAGCTTCGCGTCGATGATATTGGGCCCGCGCAGGCGATGGTCCTGCTCGCCATTGGCGATTCGGAGCTCTCGGTCGCCGAACTTCTGGACCGCGGGCACTATGTCGGCTCGAACGTTTCGTATTACCTGAAGCAGCTTGCCGACGGCGACTACATCGATCGCGTCGCCTCCCAGCGCGACAAGCGGTCTGCGCGCATCAAGCTGACGGAGAAGGGCCGGCGACTGCGGGCAAGCCTTCGCGATGCGGCGATGACCTACGAGCGCGCGGTCAACCGGGGCGACCAGGACCAGCGCATGCTGGAAACGGCGTTCCAGACGCTGCACCAGCTCGAACTGGCCTGGGGCAGCGCTTCACGGTTCGGCGTGTGAGCGATGCGTGATGCGGTGGTCCTGGCGGTAGCGGGCTAGACGCGATGCACGTGGCATTCGTTCATCGACGAGGCTTCGGCCAGTTCGCCGCCCTGGCCACCCAGCTCCTGCGGGCGGGCAACGAGGTCAGCCTCATCACCGAGACCATCGACCAGAAGATCCCCTCCGTTCGTGTCGTTCGACACCGGGCGGAGGCCGGCCCGCGCGCGAGCCCGCAGATGGCCCGCTACATGGGAATTCCCGACCATCACACGCGAATCGGCCATCGCGTCGCCGAAACCTTCGACGCCATGGTGCGACAGGGGCTCGTGCCCGACATCGTCGTCGGCCATATCGGTTGGGGCAGCATGATGTTCGTGAAGGACGTGCTGCCTCAGGTGCCGGCACTCGGCTATTGCGAGTTCTTCTACCGGTCGGAAGGGGCGGACATCGGCTTTGCCCCCGACGATCCGCCCGATCTGGAGACGCGCAAGAGGCTGCGGCTGCGCAACATCGCCCAGCTCGTCACCCTCGAGGCCATCGAGGCCGGCATCAGCCCCACCCACTGGCAGAAGGGCCTCTACCCCGCCGATGTCCGGGAGCGAATCACGGTGTGCCACGAAGGCATAGACACGGCGCGGTTCCGGCCGGATCCGGCGGCTTCGGTCAGGCTTCCGGACGGGCGCGTCCTCGGCGCCGGCGGCCCGCCCGTCGTCACCTTCGCCGCGCGCGACCTCGAGCCGTATCGGGGATTTCCACAGGCCCTGGAGGCTGCCGCCAAGGTTGTGCGGGCGCGTCCCGACGTGCTGTTCGTTTTCGTGGGCGGCGACGGCACGAGCTACGGTATGCCGCCGCCCGGCGGCGGGTCGTGGAGGGACCATCTTCTCGCCTCGCTGGACATGCCGCAGGAGAACATCGTCTTTCCCGGCGTCGTGCCGCATCCGGTCCTGCGGCAGCTGTTCCAGATCTCGGCGGCGCATCTCTACCTGACCTATCCGTTCGTGCTGTCCTGGTCGGTGCTGGAGGCGATGGCCTGCGGCGCCCTGGTCATCGGATCGGACACAGCACCGGTGAAGGAGGTCATCCGCGACGGCCAGAACGGCCTGCTGGTGCCCTTCTTCGACACCGACGCCCTCGCCGAGGCGATCCTCGGCGCCCTGAAGGACCCGGAAAGCCATCTGGGGATGCGCGCCGCGGCGCGCCGGACGGTCGAGCGGCGCTTCCGATTGGACCGCTGCCTTGGTCTTCAGCAGGATATGATCGAGAATCTGGCCGGCAAATCGCTGCATCGTCATGCGCAAACAGAAAGTGACGGCGTATTACTTTGATTTTCTAAATATATTTGAAATATATTACTTGACTCACGCCAAAAATTATTATTGTGCGCCGCAAGAATAGTTGCTACGTTCTCGACACTGACGCCTGATGATTTGAGTAAACGTCTGATTATTCAGCGTCTTTTGGTTTTGTTGCGTCACAAAATTCTTCAGAGGCTGTGCGTGCAAGAGTTGATATCTTCCGGCATTGGGAAACGACTGGCAGCGCGAAAGCTGATAGCGGCGTCGAGCCGGGATCGCGCCAGTTTCGAAGGGAGCGCGGTCGAGGACCTGGTCGTCTACCTCGAGGCGAAGGAACATCGCCCGGCGACGCTGCAGAATGCCTTTCCCCTGATCGCCGTGGCCTTCTCCGACGAGGGCGAGGCGGATCTGCGGGAGCAAATGGACCTGCTCGGGGCGCTCGGGACCGTGCCTGCGGTTCCCGTCCAACGGCTCGATCCGGCAACGCGGTCGGACAGCTTCGCGCTGCTGCAGGCGCTGACCGAGGGCGGCGTCGGCCGGCTCGCGCGATACAGCGCCTCGATCACCTCGGAGCTCGCGATCCTGCGGCGCGAACGCGAAACGCTCCTGGAAAACTACCGGTCGCTCGAGGATGCGTTCCAGGCCCGAAACTGGGAGCCGGTTTCCGAGGTGTTCGCCCACGACCCCTATTCGGACCCGAAGGACGAGGGGATCGGGCCGCTGCTTGCCAATGCCTTCGTCGAGCAGCTGCTGCCGGTGTCCAGCCTCGGCGTGGCCGGGTTTGCGCTTCACCTGCATGCGGTGCCGAAGGCGAGCGGCGAGCTCGTCGTCGCCTTGAGCTATCTCGAAAGCGGCGAGGGCGTCGCGGAGTGGACCGTGCCTTACGCGCAACTGGTCCCGAACTGGAACTTCTTCTCGCTGCCGCGGGCCTGCGGCGGGGCGGCGCGGACGCTGCGGTTGCGGATCTCCGCGACCGGGCCCGAAACCGTGGGGCTGTCGCTCGGCCATCCGATCGCCGGCGAGCGGTACGCGGCGCGCGCGGAGGTCCCGCATCCCGATCTCGACCTGCGCCCGCTGGCGTTCCGGGTGTTCACGGGACTGCCGGGCGTCAAGCCCGCCAGCGCGCCCAACATGATCGCCCCCAGCAATCTGCTCGAAGGCCAGTTCACGGTCGACTACCGGCTGGCGGTCGACACGTTGAGCCAGATCGCCGACGTCTCGGTGACGCCGATCGTGCCGGAGTTTCAGACGGTGCGCTTCCTGGAGCACGAGCATGCCATCGTCTGCCATCCGCTGCCGAGCGGCATCTCCGCCGGAGCGATCAGCCGGGCGGTCGAACCCGGAACGATATCCTTCTCGGCCAGCGCCATCATCGATCATCCGCAGGGAGCGCCCGCGGCGGTCAGCTTTCTGCTCGCACCGGCGAATTCCAACGCGCGATCGGAGGTGGCCGAGCTTGCCCGCAAGGGCGCGGCCAAGCCGTCCGCATACTTCAGCGGCTGGCGCGAGGTCAGTTCCAAGCAGCCGATCAACATCAACATCCAGCTGGAGGAGCCGGTGCGCGGTCCGATGGATCTGATGATCCTCAGCCGCGCGGTCGCGGACTCCGTCGATTTCTCCTGGCTGAAGGTGTCGGGGTTCAGGCTGGTCAAGCAATCGACGGAGGCGGCCGATGTCCGGTAGCAAGGAACTCCCCGACCTGATTGCCGTGGCCATGCCCCTCTACGGCCATGCGGCCCTTGCGCTGGAAGCGATCGAGTCGGTGCTCGCGTCGAACCTCCGCAGCTGCCGGGTGGTCATGGTCATCTCGGTCGACGGCGATCCGCGACACGAGACGTTCGACCAGTTGCTGCTCTATGCGGCGGCCCATCCTTCGGTGCACGTCGTGTTCGGCGAGAACGCCGGACCGGGCGGGGCCCGCAATCGCGCGATCGAATTCATCCTGGAGAATTTCCCCGAGGCGCGCGCCGTCTATTTCCTCGATGCCGACAACCGCATCCTGCCCGGCACGATCGAGACGCTCTACGCCCAGCTCCGCGCCAGCGGCTGCGGCTGGGTCTACACGAACATCGACACGTTTTCGGTCAGCTGGCGCGCCCACTACGGCAACCGCTATTCGCGCCTGGTCCACTGCATCACCGACAACATCTGCGATACCGGCTCGATGATCTCGATCGACGTCTTCCAGGCGGGGGTCCGTTTCAACGACGACCGGCAGAACGGCTTCGAGGACTGGGAGTTCTGGCTGTCCTGCATCGAGAACGGCTTCGTCGGCACGCCCTGCCACGACACCGTCTTCGAATACCGGCTGCGGGCGGAGAGCCGCTTCAAGGAGGCCAACCGCGACCGCGCCACCTCGGTGAGCTTCCTGCGCAAGCGCCACAGGTCGCTGTTCCAGCGTCCGATGCTCGTGGATTTCGAGCACGAGGAATGCCCGCGCTACATGTTCGCGCGGACGGAAGATGCGGCGATCTCGTTCTTCACCGATCCCACCAAGCCGCCGACGATGCTGCGTCTCGACGACATCATCCCGGCGTTCTGGGCCAATATCGGCGAACCCGACAACGTGCATTTCCCGCCTTTCCTGGTGGCCGGAAGCGGTGCCGCGCTCGACCTGCTGCGGCGCTCGCGCATGCTGCCGAACGTGCTTTCGCACCTGGAGCGGCTCAGCGAGAACAGCAACGTCGTCTTCGTCCAGCTCGCCAACGACGCCGCCCAGCGCAAGATCGAGCCGATCGACCACGGGGCGGGGGGGCAGAACATCGGCCCCGCCGATCTCGTCTTCCTTCCGACCCGGCTCGTCCAGGACGTCATTCACAACAATGCGCTCGACTGGTTCGCGTCGATCGGCAGCCAGCAGGTGTGGCCGACCTCGACCGTGCTGAAGGTGCGCTTTCCCTTCCCGCGGACCCTGCCGCGCCGCTCCCTGATCACGCCCCAGCAGGTGATGGTCAATTGCGTCAACGCGATCGCCTCGAGCTCGCTGCGCCACACGGCCGGGCGGCGCTGGACCTGGCGGCCGGCGCGGCTGGTGCCCTACACCGAGCTGCACAAGGCGTTGCGCAGGGAAGTCGGCGGCTCGCCGGTGCTGCCGCTGGGCCACAACGAGGGCAAGCGGACCGTGGCGCTGCTCGTGCCGAACGCCTCGTTCGGCGGTGCCGAGAAGGTCGTCTATGCCGCGGCGCGCGAGCTGAAGGCGGCCGGCCACGAGACCCACCTCTTCGTTCTCGGCACGTCGCGGATGGATGTGATCGACGAATTCGACGCCAGCTTCGACTACATCCACTTCTGGGATGCCGGGATACCGGCCTGGGGCGGCTCGGGATCCTTCCTCGGGCAGGACTTCATCGCAGAGGAGCATCCGGTCGACTGGGCCGCGCTGAAGGGTCAGCTTTCCGGCTTCGACCTGGTCATCAACAACCACGTGATGGCCGTGCACCCGCTCATCGCCCGGCTTCGCGCCGAGGGCACGCGCACCGCCTGCTATCTCCACGTCGTCGACAACACGGCCTTCAAGCGGCCCGCCGGCCAGCCCTTCGCGGCCATCGCCCACGAGCATTGCTACGACGCCTTCCTGACCTGCTCGGAGCAGCTCAAGATCTATCTGCACAGCTACGGCGTTCCGCACGAGAAGGTCTTTGCCGTGGCGAACGGCGCGAGTTTCTCGGTGCCGCCCAAGACGCTGGCGGAGGTCCTGGCGGTCCGCAGGATCGAGCGCAAGGACGACCGGCTGCGGCTCCTCTACATGGGGCGGCTCGACCAGCAAAAGGGCATCGACCGGCTGGCGGCAGCGCTGGCGGACCTGCGCGCATCTCACGTGCCCTTCGACGCCCGGGCGATCGGCGGGGAGATCCTGGCCGATTCCAGCGTCTCCTGGAGCGACCGGCTGAAGGATCTCGACGTCGACGTGCGGCCGCCCGTCTTCGCCAGCAAGGACCTGATCAAGGCGCTCGGCTGGGCCGACGTCCTCGTCATGCCGTCGCGCTGGGAGGGCGCGCCGCTGATGATCGCCGAGGCGCAGCAGCTCGGCTGCGTCCCCATCGCCACGGCGGTCGGTGCCGTCGACGAGCTGATTTCCGACGGCGAGGACGGCATCCTCATCAATGCGGCTTCCGATCCCCAGGTGGTGCGGGAGATGGCGCGGATCATCGAGGAGGTCGCGCACGGCCGCGACCGGCTCGCCCCGCTCATGGAAGGCTGCATCAGGACCGCCGCCCGACGCTCATGGTCATCCTCCTTCGCGGAGTTCCTGTCGTGGTGCGATGGATCCGTGAAGAATTCATCGCTGTCCCGAGCCGCGGTCTTTCGCGAGCAGTCGACAGCCAAACCCGGGGTCGCGGCGTTGGGCTGAATGCCCCGCCGGAGTTAATCAGAAAGGTCCAGCCCAATGCGTCCAAGAATTCTCGTGACGGGTATTCCTGGTCACTACACGCGCCTTGCAAACGGTGCCCACGGATTGTCGGTCTCCTATGCGGAGCGCCAGAAGCAACCCGAGACCAAAGACGATTTCCTGCAGGAAATGCGCAACATCAGCAACACCGGCAACTACCTGATCGGCGAGGGCGCGCTTCGTGCGCTCGCCCCGCATGCCAAGCAGGTTCCCTTCTGGCACCTCTACAACCTGAGCAAGGCCAGCGGCGGGCTGCAGGAGTTCAACGCCAATTTCGACATCTGCGTCTTCACCTGCGCGAACCTCCTGCGCAAGGGGCTCTCCGCTGACGCGGAAGCGGAGGTGCTGAGCCAGCTCAACATGCCGATCGTGATGTTGGGCATCGGCCTGCAAAGCCGGAAGGACCTGGAAAACAACCTTCCGGAAGGCACCAAGCGGCTGCTCTCGATCCTGAAGGAGCGCGAGCACTACTTCCTGACGCGCGGCTACGAGACGGCGGGCTTCCTGAAGGATCAGGGGTTCTCGTTCGTGCGTCCGACCGGTTGCCCCTCCGTCTATTTCATGCCGGACAACATGCGCCGCTCGATGAAGAAACTGACGAGCGTCAATATCGGCAAGGCGCGGACGATCTTCTCCGGCTATCTCGGCGGCAATCAGGATGCGATCCTCGATGCGAACGCGCTGGCCCCGCAGGATACGGTGCCGCAATACGTGGTGCAGGACGAGTTCCTCCATTTCGACATGAAGGTCGAGCCCAACGGCGAGAACCGCGTCTACGATTCCGCCTCGGGGCTGATGATCGGCGAGGTCGCCTATCCGGGCACGGAGCGCGAGAAGCAGCGCTTCGAGGTTCGCACCTTCTTCGATACCAACCAGTGGCGCGCCTGGGCCTCGTCGATGGACTTCAACCTCGGCCGCCGGTTCCACGGCTCGATCATCGCCATGCAGGCGGCGGTTCCGAGCCTGATGGTGGCGGTGGATGACCGCATGCGCGAAATGCTGGGCTTCACCGGCCTTCCCGCCGTCGACATCAACGAGATCGACAAGGCCGAAGACCGTGCCCAGTTCGTCGTCGATCATCTGGCAAAGCTGAACACGAGCGAACTCGTCGACCGGTATTCCGACCGCGAGAACGCCTTCCGCGTCACGCTGCGCGAAATCGGCATTGGCCTCTAGCGGCCGCAAGGCCATCTCTTTTCGGTACAGAGGACTGTTATGCGTATCTTGCTTACGGGAATTCCATCCTATCTGCAGCGGACGATTGCGGACGTCTCCGGGACGACCGTCATCCATCGGCCGTACTTCGACCAGACCAGGACCAGGAAGGATCTGATCTCCCAGGTCAGACGGATCGCCAACACCGGCAACTACCTGATCGGCGAGGGCGCGGCCGAAAGCCTGCGCGGTCATGACGTCACCTACCTGCCGTTCTGGCATCTCGCCAACAACCGCGACAAGAACGAGCTCTACGAGCGCGTCAACCGCGAATTCGACCTGTGCGTGTTCGCCTCCGCCAATCTCCTGCGGCCGGGCTATTCCGCCGACCTGGAAGCGGACATCTTCGCCAAGCTGAAGATGCCGATCGTGGTGATGGGCATCGGCATCCAGCGCAAGGAGGGCCTGAAGGAACTGCTGCCGGCCGGCACGCTGAAGTTCCTCGAGGTGCTGCGGGGCAAGGAGAGCTTCTTCCTCACCCGCGGCTATTTCACGGCCGAGTTCCTCAAGGAACAGGGCATGAAGTTCGTGAAGCCGACCGGCTGCCCCTCGCTCTACTTCGCCCCCAACGAGATGCGGCGCTCGCTTGCAAGCCTCGCCAATCCGGAGCTGGCACAGGCCCAGAAGATCGCGTTCGGCGGCTATCTCGGCAGCGTCGCCGACACGATCGTCGACGCGCACGCGCTGCTGAAGCCCGACAGCGTCGCATCCTACGTCGTCCAGGACGAGGTGGTGGCCTACAACCTGTCCGTGACCGGCGACGACAACCAGGTCGTCTACGACCCGGCGAGCGGGCGCATCACCGGGGCGACCGAGTACAAGCACGCGGAGAAATGGCAGCGCAAGCACGAGCTGCTGGTCTATTTCGATACGAACCAGTGGCGAGGCGCCATGTCGGCGCGCGACCTCTGCTTCGGCCGGCGCTTCCACGGCTGCATCATCGGCATGCAGGCCGGCACGCCGGCGCTGATGATCGCCGTCGACGACCGCATGCGGGAGATGCTGGAGTTCATCGGCTTCCCCTATATCGAGGCGGCGACCTGGAACCGGGAGGCCGACAAGCGCGGGTATCTTGCGAATTTCCTCGGCCAGATCGATTCACAGGCCGTGATCGACCGCTATTCCGCCTGCGAAGTCAATTTCCGCAATGCTCTCGGGCAGATCGGTCTCTAGGCGCAAGAGCGGCCGGGCGAGGGCGCGCGGGCTCCTGTCCTGCGCGCTCGTGGTCCTTTGCGCCCTTTGCCAGGCGCCGGCCGCCGCGGGCGAGGCGCCGCAGGGTCGCATCGGGATCAACCGCGTCAACCTGGCCTGGCTCGCGCGCCAGGATCAGGCGCGTGTGCTGGCGGCGATCGCGGCGAGCGGGGCCACGCATGTCCGGCTGTCGTTGTCGCGGCCGGTGGACAGGAGCATCGAAGCGCTCGAGATCGCCGACCGCCTGGGCCTACGCATCCTTCTCGAGATCCAGCTGGGGAACAAGGACTACTACCCCGAAGACGTCCGTCCCCGAAGCGGCTTCGGTCGCATCTGGGACGTCTACCGGCTATCGGATCTCGACCTCGACCGTTACCGCGCGGGCCTGCGGGCCGCTCTCCGGGCCATCGACGACAGGAAGATCAAGCTCGATGCCGTCGAGCCGGGCAACGAGATCAACTACAGCGCCTACAACGGCGATCTCCTCGTCTACCGCACGCCGGGCCGACGAACGCCGCGCGGCGTCGCCGAGGTCGCGGATCGGGAGGCGTTCGCGCGGGGGCTCGATGCCTATGTCGATGCCGTCAGGATCACCCGCGAGGCATTGCGGGCCACGGTGCACAGCCGGGACGCGGCCGTCGTCTCGGCGGGACTGTCCGATATCGGCACCGGCGAGGCCGACCAGCGCGGCATGGAGCGGCTCGATCCGGACGAGGTCATTGCGCTGCTGCGCGCACGCGGGATCGACCAATTCATCGACGGCTACGGCATCCACCTCTATCCCGGGCGCAAGAGCGAGCCCGCGCTCCGCCTTGCGGTGACGGACCTCCTCGATTTCTGCCAGCCGGCCGGCGCGGGCAAGCCGTGCTGGGTGACCGAATGGGGCATCGCCAACACGGCACGCTCGTGCCCGATCGACGAGCGGGACCGGGAGCGGGCGATCCATGCGGTACGAAGCACGTTCCAGGCGTTGATCACGGAGCGACGGCTGGCCGCCGCCTTCTACTACGACTGGGATACGCAACCGTCCTACAGCGTCTGGCGCTGCGGCAGGCTCAGCCCGGCCGGCGTGGCGGCGATCGCACCGGATGTCGCCGGAGCGCCGGCGCGATGACGGCGAAGGGCCTGGAAACACTGAACGGAGAGGCCGCATGAAGGGGATCATTCTGGCGGGCGGCAGCGGCACGCGGCTCTATCCCGTGACGATTTCGGTTTCGAAACAGCTGCTGCCCGTCCACGACAAGCCGATGATCTACTATCCGCTCGGCACCCTGATGCTGGCCGGCATCCGTGACATCCTGGTGATCACGCTGCCGCGGGACCGGCCGCTGTTCGAGGGCCTGCTCGGTGACGGGAGCGCGCTCGGCCTTTCGCTTTCCTATGCCGAGCAGCCGCAACCGAACGGGTTGGCGGAGGCGTTCGTCATCGGCCGCGACTTCGTCGGGAACAGCCCGGTCGCCCTGATCCTCGGCGACAACATCTTCTACGGCGCCGGACTGGCCGAGATCTGCCGCGACGCGGCCGCGCCGAAGGCCGGCGCCACGATCTTCGCCTACCACGTGGACGACGCGCGCCGCTACGGCGTGGTCAGCTTCAATTCCGCCACCGGCAAGGCCGAGGCGATCGAGGAGAAGCCTGCCGAGCCGCGATCGAACTGGGCGGTCACCGGCCTCTATTTCTACGACAACGACGTCCTCGACATCGCCGCCTCGGTCCGGCCCTCGGGGCGGGGCGAACTGGAGATCACCGATGTCAACCGCGCCTATCTCGACCGCGGCGACCTCTACGTGCGCCGGCTGGGCCGTGGCTACGCATGGCTCGACACCGGCACGCATGAGAGCCTGCACGATGCGGCCTCCTTCGTCCGGACGATCGAGTACCGCCAGGGCGTGAAGATCATGTGCCCGGAAGAGATCGCGTTCGAACTCGGCTATCTTTCGGCCGACCAGGTGCTCGCGCGCGCGGCGCTGTTGGGGCAGACCGACTATGCCGTCTATCTTCGCCGCCGCATCCGGGAGCTCGCCGATGCCTGAGATACGTCCCCTTGGCCTTGACGGCGTTCTCGAACTGACGCCGCTTCGGTTCGAAGACGAGCGCGGCTTCTTCTGCGAGACCTACAACGCGGCGGCCCTTGCCGCGCGCGGCATCGATACCGCCTTCGTGCAGGACAATCATTCCCGCTCCGCCGCGGCCGGCACCTTGCGCGGCCTGCACTATCAATTGCCGCCGCGGGCACAGGTGAAGCTCGTCAGGGTCGTCCGCGGGCGGGTGTTCGATGTCGTGGTCGATATCCGCCGGGGCTCGCCCACGTTTGCGAAATGGCTCGGCATCGAGCTTTCCGCCGCGGCCGGCAACCAGATCCTCGTGCCGGCCGGCTTCGCGCACGGCTTCCTGACGCTGGAGCCGGACACCGAGGTCCTGTACAAGGTGAGCGATTTCTATTCGCCCGATCACGACCGGGCGCTGCGCTTCGACGACCCCGATATCGGCATAGACTGGCCCGCCGGGTTCACCCGCCTGCGGATGTCGGCCAAGGACCGGGATGCGCCCTACCTGGCGAACGCAACGGTGTTCGAGGCGGCGGCATGAGGGGGACGGGCACGCGCATTCTGGTTACGGGCGGCGCAGGCTTCATCGGCTCGGCCGTCTGCCGGCATCTGGTGGCGGGCGGCGCGGAACGCGTCGTCAATGTCGACAAGCTGACCTATGCGGGCAATCTCGCTTCCCTGCGGACGATCGAAAATGAGGCGAGCTACGTCCACTATCGCGCCGATATCGGCGACGAGCGGCGCATGCTCGAGATCCTGCGCGCCGAGAGGATCGAGGCGGTGATGCACCTTGCCGCCGAAAGCCA
This sequence comes from Mycoplana sp. MJR14, assembly GCF_029210525.1. Lineage (NCBI taxonomy): Bacteria > Pseudomonadati > Pseudomonadota > Alphaproteobacteria > Hyphomicrobiales > Rhizobiaceae > Mycoplana > Mycoplana sp. MJR14. The sequence goes on along the minus strand of NZ_JARGEO010000013.1, from coordinate 82,635 downwards.
TGTCGACCGGTCGATCGAGGGGCCGGACGTCTTCATTAAGACGAACATCGTCGGCACGGTTCGCCTGCTCAACGCCGCACTCGCCTACTGGAGCGAACTTGCGGCGGATGCGCGCGAGCGCTTCCGGTTCCATCACGTCTCCACCGACGAGGTCTTCGGCGATCTTTTCTTCGAGGAGAGCGCGTTCACCGAAGCGACGGCCTATGCCCCGTCTTCTCCTTACGCGGCGTCGAAGGCCGCTTCGGATCACCTCGTGCGCGCATGGGCGCGCACCTACGGGCTGCCCGCGGTGATCTCCAACTGCTCCAACAACTTCGGCCCGTATCACTTTCCCGAAAAGCTGATCCCGCTCACGATCATCAACGCCATCGAGGAGAAACCCCTGCCGGTCTACGGAACGGGAGCGAATGTTCGCGACTGGCTGCATGTGGAGGACCATGCGCGCGCGCTGGAAAAGGTGGTGCGGCATGGCCGGCCGGGTGAGAGCTACGCCGTCGGCGCCCGTGCCGAACGCAGCAATCTCGCCGTGGTCGAGGGCATCTGCGATCGCCTCGATGCCCGGCGGCCGCGCGGCCAGGGCAAGAGCTACCGCGACCTCATCACGTTCGTCGCCGACCGGCCCGGGCATGACCGCCGCTATGCCATCGACCCCGCCAAGATCGAGCGCGAGCTCGGGTGGACGCCGCAGTGGGGGTTCGACGACGGGCTGAGCATGACCGTGGACTGGTACCTGGCCAATCGCTGGTGGTGGGAGCCGATCCGCGACGGGCGCTACGCCGGCATGCGGCTCGGCGAACGCCGGCGGCGCTCGGCGTGAGGATCGCCGTCACCGGAACCCGCGGCCAGGTGGCGCTGGCGCTGATGGAGCGGGCGCGGACGCTGCCCGAGGTCGAGGTGGTCGCGCTCGGGCGCCCCGATCTCGATCTGGCGCGGCCGGAGACCATCTGGCCGGCGCTGGCATCGTCGCGCCCCGACCTCGTCGTATCGGCCGCCGCCTATACGGCCGTCGACCGGGCCGAGGACGAACCGGAACTGGCCCACAGCATCAACGGCACCGGCGCCGGGGCCGTCGCCACGGCGGCCGCCCGGCTGGGGGCGCCGGTCATCCATCTGTCGACCGACTACGTCTTCGACGGGAAAAGCCAGGGCGCCTATCAGGAGACGGACGCGCCGGCGCCGCTGAACGTCTATGGCCTTTCCAAGCGCGCGGGCGAAATGGCCGTGGCCGCGGCCACGACCCGCCACCTCATCCTGCGGACGAGCTGGGTGTACAGCCCGTTCGGGACGAATTTCGCAAAGACGATGCTGCGACTGGCGCGCGAGCGGACGGAAATCGCGGTGGTTTCGGACCAGCGGGGCCATCCGTCGTCGGCGCTCGACCTTGCCGATGGCATTCTGCGCGCCGCCTTGGCGCTGGATGACGGCGTGGCATACGGGATCTATCACCTCGCCGGAACCGGCACGGCCTCATGGGCCGATTTCGCCCGCCAGGTGTTTTCCGCAAGCCGGGCGCTCGGAGGGCCATGGGCGGAGGTGCGCGACATCGCCGCCGCCGACTATGCCGCGCCGGCGCCTCGCCCGTCGAACACGCAGCTGTGCTGCGCCAAATTCGGCTCGGCCTTCGGCTGGACCATGCCGCATTGGCGGCAGTCGGTCGACGCGGTCGTCAGCCGGATTCTCGGTGAGGCCGGGGGCGGGCACCGGCCCGCCGGGGATATCGTGGACGGGCAGGTGCCCGTCGGATCATGAAAACAGTTCGCGGAACAGCGGCGGGCCGGCCTCCTCTTCCGCAAGGGCGGCGCGGTTGGCGGCTTCGCGGAGCGCCTGGAAGTCGGCGCGGTCCTCGACCCGGGTGCCGCCGAGCCGCACCGACACCGATATCTGACGCTCCTGGCCGGCGGCAAAGGTGGTTTCGCTGATGCGCGCGCGGATTCGTTCGCAGATGTCCTGGGTGTTCTCCGTCGTCGCGTCCGGCAGGTAGATGCCGAGTTCGTCGGAGGCGAGGCGGGCGACGAGATCGCCGTAGCGCACGGATGACTGCACGATCCGGACGAGCGACTGAAGCAGCGTGTCTGCCCATTGCGGACCATAGCGGCGACCGATTTCATCGAGGTTGCCGACCCTGAGGACGAGCATGATGCCGTCGGTGCTCTCTCCATCGTGCACGCGCCTGCGGTCCATCGCATGCTCGACCGAGGTCGCGAACGCATTGGCGCTCAGCGTCCCCGTGACGGGATCATGGCTGAGCGCATGCCGAAGCTGCGCCTGGACTTCCCGCAGCGCCTCGTTGCGCCGGCCGATCGTCAGCAGCAGCGGAAATGCAACGGCGGCGGATACGAGCGCCGCGACCGCCCATTCCAGCCAGAACGGATGCTCCGGAAAAACCAGGCTCACCAGGCCAGCGGCGGCGCCCGCCGCGGCAGCGCAGGCGAGGGCGCCAAGCGCTGCGATCCTGAGGTGGGGGACGATCGCGGATTGGTGGGGTCGGGATTGAACGGGCATCGGTGGACGGCGCTGATCCGGTGGTCGTTGATGGATTCGCCCAGACTATCAGGTGGTTCGATCCGATGGAATCGCAGCAACCGAAATCTATCGTCGCACCGGCCTTCCAGACGTGCAGAGCGCTGATGCGGGCCGGGCCATGCGACCGGCCCTCCGGCCGGACCGGCCGCAGGCGCGCAACTGCCTTGACGACAAGGTTATGACGTATTATGAGTGACGAAATAAGAAATTCGTCACTCATAATGCGGAGCTGGACGGGGCATGACCGAAATCGTCGACAGTCTCGCGGACACCACCAGGCGGGAGAACGTCACCCGCATCCTGGATGCGGCCGAGCGCCTGTTCAGGCACTACGGCTACGCGAAGACGAACGTCGCCGACATTGCCCGCGAGCTCGGCATGTCGCCCGCCAACATCTACCGCTTCTTCGCCTCGAAGACCGAGATCCACCAGGCGCTCTGCGCGCGGATGCTCGATGGCGTCCATGCCATGGCGCTGGAGATTTTCCGTTCGAAGGCCAGTGCGGTCGACCGCCTCCGCCGCTACGGCCAGGCGCAGTATCGGCTGACCGTCGAGACGATGCTGGACCAGGAGAAGGTCCACGAGATGGTGGTGGTCGCGATGGAACGGGACTGGCACGTCATCGACAAGCATATCGACCGGTTGAACGCCCTGCTGGCCGACGTCATCCGCGAGGGCATCGCGGCCGGGGAGTTTCCGGAGCAGGACGCCGACGTTGCGGCCCGATGCTTCGGCGCGGCGACGGTGACGCTCTGCCATCCGCAGATGGTGGCCCAGTGTCTCGCGAAGGAAAATCGCGCGACACCCGACGAACTGATCGATTTCGCGATCAGGGCGCTGAAGACATGAATGCGGCGGCCCGGCCGCCATCCGACACACAGAGCTATCGATCAGGAGCGCGAGCGATGTTTTCGCCGAAGGCTACACGCATGTCCATTTCGCTGCCAACCATCGCCATGATGACGGCTCTCGGCCTCGTGCTGTCCGGCTGCTCGGAGGAAAAGGTCGAGACGAAGGAGATCGTCCGGCCCGTCAAGGTCGTCGCGGTCGCCGATGCCGGAGAGGCCCGCACGCTCGACTATTCCGGCTCGGTCAAGGCCCGCACCGAGATGAACCTCGGCTTCCGCGTGGCCGGCAAGATCACCGAGCGGCACGTCAACATCGGCGACCGGGTGGAACCCGGCGACCTCCTGGCCCGCATCGATCCGACGGACTACCAGCTCGCCGTGAAATCGGCCGCGGCCAGCCTCGTCGCTGCCGAGAAGCAGGTCGAGACGGCCAGGCTCGCCAAGACCCGCGCCGAGGGGCTCTTCGCCAAGAACGTCACCTCCAAGTCCCAGCTCGAAGAGGCAACGCTCGCCTACGACCAGGCGGTCTCGACGCGCGACGCCGCCATCGCCTCGCTCGACCAGGCGAAGAACCAGGTGCGCTACACGGACCTGACGTCCGACCAGACCGGCATCGTGACCGCCGTCAACGCCGATATCGGCCAGGTGATCGGCTCGGGCACGCCGGTGGTGTCGGTCGCCGTCGATGGCGAGAAGGAGGCCGAGATCGCCGTACCGGAGATGGACATCGCCAGGTTCAGGCCGGGCCAGACGGTCAAGGCGCGGTTCTGGTCCGATGAGGGCCTCGTGCTGGACGGCCGGGTTCGAGAAGTCGCAGGCAGCGCCGACCGGCTGTCTCGGACATTTGCCGTGCGCGTCAGCCTGCCGAACGACCCGCGCGTCCTTCTCGGCATGACGGCGACGATCGAGACGGCCGGCGAAAGCGAGCGGAGCGCCGTCTCCATTCCGCTGGCCGCGCTCGCGGAGAGAGACGGCCGGACGATCGTCTGGGTCGTCGAGCGCGGCAGCGACACGGTGCGCTCGCGCGAGATCACCGTCGGCGATTTCGGCGCCGATGGCGTCAACGTCACGCAGGGCCTGAAGCCCGGCGATCTCGTGGTCGCCGCCGGCACGCAGTTCATGAGCGAGAACCTGAAGGTGAAGGTGCCGGCCGGCGAAGCGCTGTCCGCCCAGGCGGAAGCCGACCAACTCGTTCGCTGACCCCCTCGACAGAACGGAATGATGCCATGAGCGCCTCGACCTCCGACCGCAAGCCGTTCAACCTCTCGCGCTGGGCGATCGGCCATCCGAGCATTGCCCGCTTCCTCTTCGGCCTGATCATCGTCACCGGCGTGCTGGGACTGATGCGCATGGGCCAGAAGGAGGACCCGGACTTCACCTTCCGCATCATGGTGGTCCAGGCGGTCTGGCCCGGCGCCTCTATCGAGGAGATGCAGGACCAGGTGGTCAACAAGATCGAGCGCAAGCTGCAGGAAACGCCGCATCTCGACTGGGTGAAGTCCTATACGCGCGCCGGCAGCGCCATCATCACCCTCCAGGTGGAGGGGGACACCGACGCCGAGGACGTCGCCGACGCCTTCTATCAGGTGCGCAAGAAGGTGGGCGACATTGCCGGCGAGCTGCCCGAGGGCGTGCTCGGGCCCTATTTCAACGACGAATTCGGGGACACCTACATCACGCTGCATTCCATCAGCGGCGACGGCTACAGCTACCCGGAACTGAAGACATTCGCGATCCAGGCGCGCGACATGCTGCTGACGACACCCGGCGTGGAGAAGGCTGTCATCATCGGCGACCAGCCGGAGAAGATCTATGTGGACGTCTCGTCGAAGGCGCTGGCCGAGCGCGGGCTGACGATCACCGACCTGCAGAACGCCATCAAGGGCCAGAACAACGTCGATCCGGCCGGCAGCGTCGATACCGGCACGCGGTCGGTCCGCATTTCCGTCGAAGGCGGCGTCGACCGGGCGGCCGACATCCGCGAGCTGCGGCTGCGTGCCGGAAGCCAGGTCATCCGGCTGGGCGACATCGCCACCGTCACCTCCGGCCTGGAGGATCCCTACCAGCGCAAGTACCGCTTCAACGGTCACGACAGCGTCCAGGTCGGCGTCGTCATGGCCAAGGGCTTCAAGGTGACCGACGTCGGCAAGGCGGTGGAGGAGACCTACGCCCGTTTCGAGAGCGCCTTGCCCTATGGGGTCGCTGTCGAACAGATCTCCAACCAGCCCGAGGTGGTCACCGAGGCCATCGGCGAATTCATGAAGGCGCTCGGCGAGGCCCTCATCATCGTGCTCGTCGTCTCGTTCCTGTCGATCGGCTGGCGCTCGGGCCTGGTGATCGCGATCGCCATTCCGCTGGTGCTCGCCGCGACCTTCGCGATCATGTACGAGCTCGGCATCGACCTGCAGCGCATCTCGCTCGGCGCGCTGATCATCGCGCTCGGCCTGCTCGTCGACGACGCGATGATCGTCGTCGAGATGATGGAGCGCAAGCTCGAGGAGGGGCTGGAGAAGGTCGAGGCGGCGAGCTTCGCCTATTCCTCGACCGCGTTTCCGATGCTGACCGGGACGCTGATCACCACCGCCGGCTTCATTCCGGTCGGCTTTGCGGAATCGACCGCCGGCGAATATGTCCGCTCGCTGTTCTATGTGGTCGGCATCGCGCTCGTCGTCTCGTGGTTCGTCGCCGTGTACTTCACCCCGTGGCTCGGCCACATGATCCTGAAGCAGCGCGCGCATGCGGGCGAGCATCACGACGTCTTCGACACGCGCTTCTACAAGCGGCTGCGGGCGACGGTCGGCTGGGCCGTGCGCCATCGCATCGCCGTGCTTCTCTTGACGCTCGCCACCTTTGCGACCAGTCTCTGGGCCTTCCAGTTCATTCCGCAGAACTTCTTCCCGCAGTCGTCGCGGCCGGAGATCCTCGTCGACCTGTGGCTGCCCGAGGGCACCAGCATCAAGGAGGTCGAAAACCAGGCGAAGGCCCTGGAGGCGCGGATGATGGACGACCCGGACAAGCGCTTCATCGCCACCTATATCGGCGAGGGCGCGCCGCGCTTCTTCCTGCCGCTCGACCAGCAGCTGCGCAATCCGAACTTCGCCCAGCTCCTGATCATGGCCAATGACGAACCGGCGCGCGAGCGGCTGATCGTCAAGCTCAGGACCATGCTTGCGCAGGACTTCCCCTCGATCCGCTCCAAGGTCGACCGCCTGTTCCTCGGACCGCCGACCGGCTGGCCGGTGCAGCTGCGCGTGGTCGGGCCGGACCGCCAGGAGGTCCGCCGCATCGCCGACGCGGTGAAGGCGAAATTCGAGGAGAATCCCCTGCTCGGCGCCGTCCATGACGACTGGCTGGAGCCCGTGCCGGCGATGAAGCTGGTAATCGACCAGGACCGCGCCCGCGCGCTCGGCGTCACCTCGCAGCGGATCCGGCAGATGCTGCAGGCGACCATGTCCGGCGTGCCGCTCGACGATTTCCGCGACGGCGAGGAGACTGTCTCCATCGTCGCCCGCGAGCCCGACGCCAACCGCCACCTGCTGTCGGCCGTCAATTCGATCTACGTGCCGACCGATTTCGGTGGCTTCGTCCCGGTCTCGCAGGTCGCCAAGGTGGTCCCGGTCCTGGAACAGGGCATCGAATGGCGGCGCGACCGCCTGCCGACGATCACCGTTCGCGCCACCCTGCCGGACGGCGTCCAGTCGAACGACGTGACGATGAAGCTCTATGACGAGCTCAAGGGGCTGCGCGACGGCCTGGCACCGGGCTACAAGGTCGAGATCCAGGGCGGCGCCGAGGACTCGGCCGAGAGCCAGGCCTCGATCGCCGCCAAGGCGCCGATCATGCTGCTCGTCATCGTCCTGTTGCTGATGGTGCAGCTGCAGCACTTCGGCAAGGCGATGCTGGTGCTGGCCACCGGCCCGCTCGGCATCATCGGTGCCGCGACGGCACTGCTGATCAGCGGCGCGCCCTTCGGCTTCGTGGCGATCCTCGGCGTCATCGCGCTTCTCGGCATCATCATCCGCAACTCGATCATCCTCGTCGACCAGATCGACCAGGACATTGCCGCCGGCATGGAGCGTTCCGAGGCGATCGTCGGAGCAGCGGTGCGCCGCTTCCGCCCGATCATGCTGACGGCGATGGTGGCCGTGCTGGCGTTGATCCCGATCTCGCGCGGCGTCTTCTGGGGACCGCTCGCCTACGCCATGATGGGCGGCATCCTGGTCGCCACGGTCCTGACCATCCTCGTGCTGCCGGCCGCCTATGCGCTGTTCTTCGGCAGGGAGAAGACGGTCCCCGAGGCCGATGCGCCGCCTGCGGAGAGCACAGGCGACGACGAGGGCCGCCCGGTTCCCGCTCCGCTGCCGATCGCGGCCGAGTAGCGAACTGCGCCGGCTGCGACGACGCGCCGGGCTGGGGCTTCCGACCTGGCGGGTCGGCGGAGAGACGGAGCGCCGTCGCGTCGAGCCCGAACGCGGCAGAAGAACGGCGGAGGCGGGTAGGGACGGAGGCAAAAGCACTGTAAGATCATGAAAGATCGTTACGGTGTTCCATGGACCGACTTGATGCCATGCGCGTGTTGCTCGCTGTGGTCGACGCCGGCAGTATCACTGCCGGGAGCCGGAAGCTGAACGCGCCTCTGCCGAGCGTCAGCCGCAAGGTCGCCGATCTCGAACGCCACCTCGGGGCCCGCCTGCTCGTCCGGACCAGCCGCAACCTGCAACTGACCGAAGCCGGACGCGAATATGTGGAGGCCGCCCGCAGGATCGTGGCCGATCTCGAAGAGGCCGAGCGACGGGCCTCCGGCGAGTACGAGGCGCCGCGGGGAAATCTGACGGTGACGATGCCCGTCGAGTTCGGCAACCGGTATGTCCTGCCGATCGCGCTCGGCTTCCTGGAGGAGCACCCCGAGATTTCGTTGAACCTCGTCTCGCTCGACCGGTCGGTGCATCTGATCAACGAACAGGTCGACGTGGCCATCCGGCTGGCCGAGCTGGCCGACAGTTCCCTCTATGCGGTGAAGGCCGGAGAGTTCCGCCTCCTCACCTGCGCCAGCCCCGCCTATCTGGCGCGGCGGGGCGTGCCGAACCATCCCTGCGACCTGCCGGCTCACGACGGCATCATGTTCAACAACCGGCCGTTCTTCTGGACGTTCGAGGTCGACGGCGAACCGCTCGAGGCCTATCCGCAGACACGCCTCGAGGTCAACACGGCGGCAAACTGCGTTGCGGCTGCCCTGGAGGGGTGTGGCATCGCGCGGCTCTTCGACTACCAGATCCCCGAGCACCTTGCGTCCGGGGCGCTCGTCCCGATCCTGCCGGAACATGGCGGGCCGGCGCGGCCCATCCACATCGTCTATTCCCGGCAAGGGCTGCTGGCGGTGAAGGTCCGCTCCTTCATCGACTGGACGCTGCCGCGCCTGCGGGAGGTTTGCGGACAATACCGCTCGGCTGCCCTGTCGGACGGCCTGCGGTCATCGGGCTGACGCGCGCACGGCCGCGACCGTCCCGGCCGGGTCCTGGAGGTGAGGATAGTGGCCCACCCCCGGCAGGACATCCAGGGACGCACCGATCCTGCCGGCGAACTCCTCGCCCATCTTCTTCGAGATATAGAGATCCTCTTCGCCCCAGATCACCGTCACGGGTGTCTTCAGCCGGTCGAGGTTCGCCTCGAGCAGGTTCTGATCCCGCGTGAAGTGGGAATAGTAGTGATAGAAGGCGTCGGCGGCCGTCATCGCGCCGTCGCCCCAGCCGGTTTCCATGTCCTGCCGGACGTCCGCCGGAAGATCGAACTGTCGCTCCTTCGGCAGGCCGCGGCGATAGGCATTCGCCAGGATTTCGGCGCTCGTCCTGTTCATGTGGGCGCGGGTCTGCGATGCGAAAGGTTCGCTCTTCAGGTTCTGCAGGCTCTCGTACATGTATGCCGGCCGGTCGAAGGGGGCGAAATCGCCGACGACGATGGTCCGTGCGATATCCGGCTCCTCGATCGCGAGCAGCAGGGCCGGCAGCGCGCCGATGTCCGTCGCATAGATCGTCAGCGTCGAGCGTTCGATGCCGGCCCTGGCGATATAGGCCTTCAGGACGGCGGCGAAGGCCTGCGGCGCATAGGAGAACGTGCCGGCTGCGGGTCGCGACGACTGGCCGAAGCCCGGCCAGTCGAACGCATGGACCTCGTAGGTGTCGCCGAGCGCGGCGGCGATGTCCTTCCAGACATAGAGCGTCTCCGGGAAGCCGTGCAGGAACAGGACCGTTCCCTTCGGAGCCGCCGCGTGCACGACCATCCTGCGCAGCGTGATGTCGCCGTCGATCTTCAGGTAGTCGATCTCGGGAGCGCCCGCGATCGCCTGGGGTGCCGCCCAGGTCACGGCACTCCACACCGCCGCGGCGGCAAGCCGTTTTCCGGTTGAGCCCGTCGACATGTCATTCCTCCTTCGTTGGAAAGCTGTTGCCGGGCTTCATGATCGGGCGCTGAAGCGGCGCCGACCAGCACCGGAATCCGAGAAGCACCCTCTCGAATTCGCCAAGTACCGGCCGGGAAGGTCACCCCCTAGATTGTCGGCATCGCAGGGCGGAGCGTTGGCTTCCGCCTGAAACAGCAGACGGCAGGTGCTTGCCGTCGACGGAAAGGGTAAGATCGACATGAACGCCATCACACCGAACCACGAAACCGCCGCCCGGCCCGCAGACCTGCGCGCGGTCATCGGTCACGCCGTCGTCGGCACCAACGACCTGGAAGCCGCATCACGCTTCTACGACCGGGTCTTTGCCGTATTCGGCATCGGGCGCGTGCTCGTCCAGCCGGGGCGGGCCATCTATTACGGCCACCGGGTTCCGGAATTCGGCATTACCAGGCCCTTCGACGGCCAGCCCGCCGCCATCGGCAACGGCAACATGGTCGCCCTCGAGGCACGCTCCCGTGCGCAGGTCGATGAGATCCACGCAACCGCACTCGCTGCCGGAGGGGCGGACGAGGGCGCGCCGGGTCCGCGCGGGGACAATGGTCCCTATTGCGCCTATTTCCGCGATCCGGAAGGCAACAAGGTTCTCGTTTTCCGTCACGGCCCGGATGCGGCGTGAGCTGACAGGCAAAGCGAGGAGGCGCCGGGCATCTGCCGGTGCCTCCTTCATCCTAGGGAGAGTTCGATGAAGACCCCGATGATCAAGATCACAGCGTTCGCGCTCCTGGCGTTTCCGCTGCAGGCGGTGCAGGCACAACAACCCGATATCCAGCGCACGGAGCTCGTCAGGAGCGATGTCAGCGGTTCCTCGAAGGAAGTCGTCCAAGTGCGGGTGGACCTAGGGCCGGAGGCGTTCGCGGCAAACCATAGACACCCCGGCGAAGAGGTCGCCTTCGTCCTCGAAGGTAGCCTGGAATACACGCTCGAGGGCCGCGCGCCGGTGACCCTCACGGCGGGGCAGTCGCTCTTCATTCCGTCGGGGACGCCGCACTCGGCACGGAACGTCGGCGAAGGCAGGGCCTCGGAGCTCGCGACCTACATCGTCGAGAAGGGCGCCGCGCTCGTCGAGCCGGTTGAATAAACGAACCACGGAAGACAAGCCATGACCGACCATCCGTCGACCGGAAGAACGGACATTTCCCGGCGCGCGCTGCTCTTCGGCGGCGCGGCGATCGGGCTCCTGCAGGCCATGCCTGCCATCGATGCGGCCGTGGCGAAAGGCGCCGATGCGGCCGCTGCCACCGGCGAGGTCCGCCGCTTTTTCGCCGCGGTGCCCGAAGAGGCCCTGGTCGATCTCAGGCAACGGCTCATGGCGACCCGGTGGCCGGACGGGGAGACGGTGAGCGATCGATCGCAGGGCGTCCAGTCTACCAGGCTGAAGGCGCTGGTGGACTACTGGCAGTCCGGCTACGACTGGCGGAGGGCGGAGCGGAAGCTGAACGCATTCCCGCAGTTCGTGACCAAGATCGATGGGCTGGACATTCACTTCATTCACGTGCGTTCGCCGCACGACGGCGCCCTGCCGCTGGTCATGACGCATGGCTGGCCGGGCTCGGTCTTCGAACTGCTGGACGTCATCGGGCCGCTGACCGACCCGACCCGACACGGTGGTCAGGCGGAGGATGCCTTTCATCTCGTGATCCCGTCGATCCCCGGCTTCGGCTTCTCGCAGAAGCCCGACAGCACCGGCTGGAATCCGCAGCGCATCGCTGCGGCGTGGGACAGGCTGATGAAACGCCTCGGTTACGACCGCTATGTGTCGCAAGGCGGCGACTGGGGCGCGATCATCAGCGACGCCCTGGGGCGGCAGGCGCCGGACGGGCTGCTCGGCATCCATGTGAACCGGATCGAACGCGCCACCACCTTCCCGCCCGAGGCGGCGCGGGCGCTCAGGGAGGGCGCGCCGGCGCCCGCCGGCTTTACGGAGCAGGAGAGGGAGGTCTATTCCGAGGTCCGTGACTTCGTCGCCAATGGCTTCGGCTATGCGGCCATCATGAACACGCGCCCGGAGACGCTCGGCTTCGGCCTCGCGGATTCTCCGGTCGGCCTGGCCGCCTGGCTCTACGACAAGATCGCCGACTGGGTCTATACGCGCGGCGATCCGGAGAGGGCACTGGGCAGGGACGCCATCCTCGACAACATCACGCTCTACTGGCTGACAAATGCCGGCCCGTCGAGCGGTCGCATCTACTGGGAAAACGCCTCCTCGGGCGCCAAGCCGGCACCCGTCCGGGTTCCGGCCGCCGTCACCGTCTTCCCGGGCGAAGTCTACAAGCCGCCAAGAACCTGGCTGTCCGGGGCCTATCCCAAGCTCATCTACTACAACCGCGCCGCACGGGGCGGGCACTTCGCAGCCTGGGAGGAGCCCGAGGTCTTCAGCCAGGAGGTGCGGTCGGCCTTCAGGACCTTGCGGTCCTGAAGCCGGGGGCCCGACTGTAGGTTCTGGACCGTCGCCGATGCCGTCACGACCACGACCGAGCCGCGGAGCCGAACCTGATGATCAGCAGGGCGAGCGTGGCGACGATCAGGAGGTAGGCCAGTGCGGCCTGCCAGGCGCCCATGGGAAAGCCGACCAGCAGCAGCGTATCGTTGCCGCCCGGGATGAGAAGCGCGCCCAGCCCCATGAGAACGCCGCCGAGCGTTCGCCTGACGATGTCGGCCCTGTTGGGGCGTCGCAGAACGAAGCGACGTTCGCGCAGGCGCGCGGAGAGCAGGCTGCCGCCGAACATGCAGACGAAGATCAGGACGCCGGCGACGGGGATCGAGAGAATCGACCCGATCGACGCCGTGATCGCGAAACGCGGGGCGAGGACGGACATGACCGCCGATGTCATGCCGATGACCGCCATTGCCACGGTCAGCCGCCGGAAGTTTCCCGCGGAATTGAAGATGGCAAGCCGGATCGCCAGCAGCGCCGCCAATGCAACGGCGAGAGGCTCCAGACCGAGCGGCGGTGCCGCGCTGACGGGCATCTGCTCCACCCCGACACCGCTCAGGAAGCCGAGGTAGAGGACCACGAACAGGCCGACGAACGTGAAGCCGAAGTCGATGTCGCCATTGCCGAAATGACCGACCGAGCCGAAGATGCAGGCGCCGTTCACAAAGACCCCGAACCCGAAGACGATCGCTGCGGCCGCCAGCTGGGCGACGGGCGCCCAGACGTCGTGCATCGTCGGCGCGGCGCCGAGGATCGTATAGCCGATCGCAGCCCAGAACGCGCATTCGATCAGCGCGATGAGCCGGGCCGGCCGCTTCTGTGCGATGAGTTCGGTCGTGGCGACAAATGTGCAGATCGATCCGTGGTTCATCGCGAAGCCGAGCACAAATCCCAGCGCGCCGATCATCGCCATCGCCAGCCAGAGCCCGGCGCCTGTGGCCGTGGTGGTCGACGACAAGACGTTCACGACGAACTCCTTCCGTAAACGCTGTGGGCTTCACGACCGGTTCGAGGAGAACGCCCTCCGGCGCGGGCCGCCCGGCGCCTCTTTGCGCGGCGGGCCGCGCCGGTATCACTGGCGGCTGACGAACGAGCGACAAGCCGATTGTCGCGGGTTTCGATGCGCCCGGCGTTTCTGCCGGGCGCATCGAAGGTGACGGTCGTCTCCGTTGACGGAGACGGGCCGGCTATTCGGCGGCAGTGCGCCGGGGCAATACCCAGTTGGGGCGCGGGAAATGGCAGGTGTAGCCGTTGGGGTAGCGCTCCAGGTAGTCCTGGTGCTCCGGTTCGGCCTGCCAGAAGTCGCCCACCGGCTCGACCTCGGTCACGGCCTTGCCCGGCCAGATGCCGGAAGCGTTGACGTCGGCAATGGTGTCTTCGGCCACACGCTTCTGCTCCTCGTCGACGTAGAAGATCGCCGAGCGATAGGAGAGGCCGACGTCGTTGCCCTGCCGGTTCTTCGTCGTCGGATCGTGGATCTGGAAGAAGAACTCCAGGATCCGCCGGTAGCTGATGACTTCGGGATCGAAGATGATCTCGATGGCCTCGGCGTGGGTCCCGTGGTTGCGGTAGGTGGCGTTGGGCACGTCACCGCCGCTGTAGCCCACGCGGGTCGAGACGACGCCGGGGAGCCTGCGGATCAGGTCCTGCATTCCCCAGAAGCAGCCGCCGGCCAGAACAGCTCTGTTGGTCATTAGATATCCTCCACCTGGTCGATGAATGCCGCGTAGCCCTGCGCCGCCATGTCCTCACGGGGGATGAAGCGCAAGGCTGCGGAATTGATGCAGTACCTTAGACCGCCCCGGTCGCGCGGGCCATCGGTAAACACGTGGCCCAGGTGGCTGTCGCCGTGCTGGGAGCGCACTTCGGTGCGGATCATGCCGTGCGAGCCGTCCTGCAGTTCGCGCACGTTCGCAGGCTCGATCGGCTTGGTGAAGCTCGGCCATCCGCAACCGGAATCGAACTTGTCGGACGAGGCGAACAGCGGCTCGCCGGAGACGATGTCGACATAGATTCCGGGCCGCTTGTTGTCGTTGTACTCGCCCGTGAAGGGGCGCTCGGTGCCGTTCTGCTGGGTCACCCGATACTGCTCCGGCGTCAGCCTTGCGACTGCCTCGTCGGTCTTCTTGTAGGTCATGTGCTGTCCTTTCCTAGTGATGGGCAGTACCCGCCGGATCGAGCGATCGGCATCGCGCGGCCGGCGGGGGGACGGAGGCAGCGCCAGGGCTGCCTCCGTCGTCGAAATTCGTGGGCCGTGCGCCGGCGCTACGCCTTCAGCGCTGCCTGCGGCGTGTTGCGGAAACTGATCGCCATGCGATTGTAGCTGTTCATCAGGCTGATCGCGATCGTCAGGTCAACGAGCTCCCGTTCGTCGAACACGGCGCGGGCCGCCTCGTAGGCCTCGTCCGGCACGCCGGTCTCGGCGACGCGCGTCACGCTCTCCGCCCAGGCGAGGGCGGCCCGTTCGCGCGCGTCGAAGAGCTCGCCGCCTTCCTGCCAGGCCTGCAGCAGGGCGAGCTTTTCGATCGTCTCGCCCTTCTTCAGCAGGGCCCGCGTGTGCATGTCGAGACAGTAGGCGCAGTTGTTGATCTGGGACACCCGCAGATAGACCAGTTCGACCAGCGTCGGGGACAGGCCGCTCTGCGAGACGTATCCGTAGACCCCGCCAAGGGCTTTGACGCCGGCGGGGGCGATCTGGTTGTAGTCGAGGCGCTTGCTCATTGTAACGCATCCTTTTTCGGCGTCGGCACTAGTCGACCGGCGTGGTCAGGGCTTTTTCGCCGGTGTCGGCGACGAACACGGCGAGCAGCTTCGCCGGTTTCGTCCTGCTCGCATTGCGGCTGACGAGGTGGCGGGCGGCCGGCGGCTCGTGCCAGCTTTCGCCGGCGCGGTAGATGCGGATCGGGCCGTCGTTCACCTTCGATTCGATTTCCCCCGAAAGGACATAGGCGAAGATGAAGGCCGAATCCGCGTGGTTGTGCGGGACCGAGGCCCCGCCCGGCGGATAGTCGACGACCAGCGCGGTCAGCGTCTTGCCGGGAATGTTCGGGATCGCCTGTGCGAAATGCGGCGTGACGACATCGCCCGGCCCATGGGCCGCTGCGGGCGTGGCTATCGCGAGGATGGCGAAGGCGGCGCCGATGATCGATCCTGCAGGCATCATGACCTTTCTCCCTTGCGGGCGATGGCTTCGATTTCGAAGCGCGAGATGCCGACGTCCCTGAGCTGGTGGTCGGTGTAGCGAGACAGCTCGTGCAGGATGCGGCGATAGCGCCGGTGGGCGCGGATCCGTGACAGGATATAGGAAGCAAACATCGGAGTTTCCTTTTGCGTTTGCAGGTTTGTTCAGGCGCGGGAGGCGCGCAGCGCGCCCGGCGAACCGATCGCGATCGAGAGCGCGAATGGGCCAATGTCCTTCAGCAGGACCTACCGGGTGCGACCGAGACCACGTCGGTTGCGTGCTCCCGGGTGCCCGCATCGACCGCAAGGGCGGTTGCGAATTCATCAAGCATTGCCTTCTCCTCCTTGGTTGCCGTCTCAAGGGCGTCTTGCCCGATCGATAAACGATACCGATCTGTATCGATGTCGAGGTTTGTATACCGATCTGTATCGTTTTGCAAGCCCCAAGATATCATCGGTGCGCGCCGGCAGGTGCGACCTGGAGCGATCGGCAGCACAGAGGCGGGAAGTCGCCAACGTCGGGTCTGATAAGTGCATGAAAATACGGTATTCTGTTTCACTCACCCGCTGCCACCGATCCGCGTCCGCGGTGGTGACGCTCACCCTGCGGACAGCCGGTTGCGAGGCAATATCCGGATGAGCACTTGCATTGGCAGGAAAAAATAGTAATTAAAAATACAGATCTGTTTTCCTGCGAGGACGAAATGCGGCGTTCTGAAATCCGCAATCATCTGCTCGAGACGGCGTTGCGGCTGTTCAACGAGCACGGCTACCACGCCACCGGGGTCGACCTGATCATCGCCGAGGCGGGGGTTGCCAAGACGACGCTGTACCGGCACTTCGAGACTAAGGAGGATCTGATCCTTGCCGCGCTCGAGCGACGCGACGAGGAGGATCGCTACGCCATGCGCGCCTTCGTCGATGCGCATGCGACCGATCCGATGGGGCGCCTGCTGGCGACCTTCGATTTCCTGGAAGCCGCAGTGGACGACCAGCGGTTCCGCGGCTGCATCTTCGTCAGCGCGGCCGGCGAGCACAAGGCGACCGTCGATCCCGTCTTCCGCGCCGCCGTTCTGCACAAGCGCCTGACGCTCGCCTATTTCGAGGAACTCGCCTATGCGGCCCGGCTCGTCGAACCGAAACGAATTGCCGCCGAAATCCACCTGCTGCATGAAGGCGCCATGGTGGTCGCGCAGATGAGCCGCACCGCCGAGCCCGTGCGACAGGCAAGGGAGATGGCGCGAAAGCTGCTCGATACGACCGGGCAGTCTTCGACGCCGCGAACCCCTGCGCAGAGGGCGCCGGCGGACCGGGTCTAGCGAAGCGTCCGGTGCAGCCGTCGCCGGGCCGTCGTGGGAGAGCGGCGCGCGTTTGACACCTGTCAAAAGGGTCGGGTATGAAATGCCGGCCACTCCCGCCTGTTCCAGGCACATGCCTGCCGGCAGGGCCACGTCCGAGGTCCGCTTCAGCCGGTACGAGGGCGTTCTGCCGAAACATTGGGGCGCCCAGGCATGAGTGCCAGTGACCGGACAAGGACGAGCGATCGCAACGGCATCCGGCCGCCGTTCCGGCTGCGATGGACGCCCGTTCTGGTCGCCGTGCTCATCGTCATGCTCGCCGCGTGTGCGTCGCGGCCCGGATCGACGGTCCTGGAGCCGGCCGATGTGAAGCCCGGCGGCAGGACGGTCACCATCTTCGTCGCGACGCTGCGAACGCCGGAGCCCGGAACGACATCGTCCTTCAACAGTGTCCAGTCGCCGACGCTTCGCTTTGCCAGGTACGTCGTGTCGATCCCGCCGGCGCACCGGCCCGGTGCGATCGAGTGGCCGCGGGACCGACCGGATCGCGCCACGGACTTCGTGACGATCGAATCGGCGCGGCTTTCGGAAGCCGAATTCCGGTCGGGCATCGCTGCCGCGCCGGGTGGCGGACGGTCCGTCCGCCTCTTCGTTCACGGCTACAACAACTCCTATCCGGAATCGATCTATCGTCTCGCCCAGATCGCCGCGGATGCGCATGACGACCGGGTGGCGGTGCTCTTCGCCTGGCCGTCCAAGGCCAGCGCGCTGGCCTACGCCGCGGACCGGGCGGCGGCATCGGCATCGACGGACGGTCTTGCAAGGACGATCGAAATCCTGGCCCAGAGTTCCGGCGGGGGGAACACGTTGCTCGCCCACAGCATGGGCGCGTGGCTCACCGTGCAGACGCTGTCGAAAATGAGCCCGGAGCGCCGCCAGGCGGTGTTTGCGCGCTATTCGAACATCGTCCTGGCTGCCCCGGATATCGACGTCGCCGAAATGGTCCGCCGGCTCGAGACGATCGGCCGGCTGCCGCGGCCGCTGACGCTGCTCGTGTCCAGCGATGACAAGGCGCTCACCATGGCCGGCATCCTCACCGGCGGCCGGCGTGTCGGCGTCGACGATGTCCACGATCCATGGGTGCAGGCTGCGGCCAAGCGATACGGCGTCCGGGTCGTCGACATCTCGGAACTGACGACGGCCGACAGCTTCCTGCACGGACGCTTCACCGCGATGGTGGCGCTCTATTCGAAATTCCAGTCCCAGATCGAGAACCCGTCAGGGCGGCACTTTGCCGGGCCCGGCGTCTTCGTGTTCAGGGCCAGGACTTCGACGCTGGAGCCGATCGGCCGATGAAGGGCCGGTCCGGTTGGACGCCTGACGGGGATAGACCGCCGAGCGGGCAAATCGGGTTCAGCTGCGCAAAGCTGTGAAACATGTGCTATAGCAGGGCCTGGGAAGCCTTGGCCCGTCTTTGCCCGGCAGGAGTAGCCGATGGTGTCCGTCTGGTCGCACCGCCCCTTGTTCTTGCACCTCGGGCTGTTCTTTTTGGCATATGTGCTGGGGTGCGCGTTCGCTGACGCCCTGGCTATCGTCCCCGGAATAACGGTGTCCATCTGGCCGCCGGCCGGGGTATTCATCGCGACGCTGATCTTCACCTCGCCCTACAGTTGGCCGTGGTGGATCCTGTCCGGCTGCCTGGCCGAGATGACGGCGCAGATGATATGGTTCCACAGCCCCCTTGTTGCGGGTCTCCTCATCTATGTCGGCAATGCGCTATGCGCGGTGACCGGCGCGACGCTGATCATTCGGGCGCGCGGCCGGCCGCTCCAGCTGGAGAGCTTGCCGGACGTCCTGGCCTTCGTCGGACTGGGGGCCGGCGTCGCGCCGCTCGTCAGCGCGACGGTGGGAAGCGCGGCGCTCGCATGGTTCGGCGTCGAGGCACAGACCTTTACGGGCGTATGGCCGCTCTTCTGGATCGGAGACGCCACCGGAATCCTGCTCGTCGGGCCTTTGGCGCTGATCGTGATCCAGCTGGGGCGCACCGGGGCCAGGCTCTCTGCCGCGCAGTGGACGGAGGCCGGCCTTCTCGGCCTGATCTTCCTCGGCCTTGCCGCGCTGTCCCTGAGCACCGACTACCTGGCCTCGGCCTACATCATCATGCCGCCGCTTCTCTGGGCCGCCGTGCGCTTCGAGTTCAAGGGCGTGGCCGTCGCCCTGACGCTTCTCGCGCTGATCACCATGGCGCTCACGATTTCCGGGGGCAGCCATTTTGTCGGCGACCCGGCGAGCCAGCGGGAAAAGCAGGTCATGCTGCAGCTCTTTCTGGCCATCTCGGCGTTCTCCTCCCTCATCGTGGCCGCCATTTCCAGGCAGAACCAGCAGGCGCTCGCCGCCCTGCGCGAGCGGGAGCGGGAACTGTCGCAGCTCGTGGACATGGTCCCGGTCCACATCCGGCGCATGACGCCCGAAGGGGAGCCCATCTTCTTCAACAAGCGACTTTTGGACTTCTTCGGCCTGGACGACCTGACCCATCTGGACAAGCCGGACACGAGCCGGCTTGCGGCAGCCATCTCGGTTCTCGTGCATCCCGACGATGCAGGCGAACTGCTGGCGACGGCCCGCCATTCCTTTGCCACCGGCGCGCCGTTTGCGATGAAGTACCGCATGCGCCGCGGCGATGGCGTGTACCGCTGGGTCGAAGGCCGCGGGGAGCCGTTGCGGGACCAAGGCGGCGCGATTGCGCAATGGTACGTGATTTCCATCGACATCGATGACGAGATGCGCGCGCAGGAGGCGCTGCGGCGCAGCGAGCGCCAGCTCCAGCAGATGATCGACGCCGTGCCGGCGCTCATCTGGTGCATGACCCCCGAAGGGATACCCTGCTATCTCAACAGGCGCGCGGTGGACGTCACCGGCCTCAGCCTCAAGGACATGATCGCGCCGGACGGATCGCGATCCCTGACCGTCATCCATCCGGACCAGCGGGGGGCGGTGAACGAAATCTTCGCACTGGCCGTCGCGACGGGGACACCGCTGCTGGCGAGATATCGCCAGCGCCGGGCCAACGGCCCGCACCGGTGGGTGGAGAGCCGCGCCGAGCCCTTGCGCGACGATGCCGGCGCGATCATCCAGTGGTATGGCGTGAGCGTCGATATCGACGATCTGGTGAAGGCGCAGGAGACGCTGCGCAGCCGGGAGCAGGAACTCTCGCAGCTGGTCGACATGGTTCCCAGCCTGCTCTGGCGACTGTCGCCGAAGGGCGAGCCGACCTTCTTCAGCAAGCGGCTGGTCGAGTTCTGCGGCCGCGACGTCGGCGACTTCGACAAGCCCGGCACGGACCGGCTGGCGACGGCGATGGCGACCCTGTTCCATCCCGACGACATCGTGCTTCTGCGGGAGACCCTCAATCGCTCCCTCATGACCGGTGAGAGCTTCTCGCTCACCTACCGCATGCGCAGGATGGACGGCGTCTATCGCTGGATGTCGGGCCGCGCCGAGCCGCTCAGGGACGACACCGGGCGCATCATCCAGTGGTTCGGCCTCTCGCAGGACATCGACGACCAGGTGCGCGTCGAGGAAGAGCTGCATCTGGCGCGGGAGAGCCTGACGCGGGCGAGCCAGGCGGCGAGCCTTGCCGAGCTGTCCGCCGCCATCGCCCACGAGGTGAACCAGCCACTGGCGGCGATCGTCGCCAACTCCAGCGCCTGCCAGGCCTGGCTTGCGGCGACGCCTCCCAATCTCGAGCGGGCGCGGAAATCGGTGGAGCGCATCATCGACAACGCCCATTCCGCCGGAGAAGTTGTGAGGCACATCCGCGCCCTGTTCAAGCGCTCCGAGGAGACGCGCACGAGCACGACGCTCGAAAGCATCATCCGGGATGCGCACAGCCTAATGGCCGAGGAGGCGGCGCGGCGCCGCATTCGCATGAAGATCGACGTGGAGAGCAACCTGCCGCCGGTCGCGCTCGATCGCGTGCAGGTCCAGCAGGTTCTCGTCAACCTCATCCGCAACGGCATGGATGCGATGGATTCCGTGGCGGACGACAGGATTCTGGACGTGCGCGTGCATCGCCCGGGGGAAGCGATCCAGATCGACATCAGCGATCGCGGCGGCGGGATCGAGTTCACGGAAAAGATCTTTGAGCCGTTCTTCACCACGAAGGCGCACGGTATGGGCATGGGCTTGGCGATATGCCGATCGATCGTCGAGGCGCATGGCGGGCGGCTATGGGCCGAGAACAACGAGCCGCAGGGCGCGACGTTCACGTTCACCTTGCCTGTCGAGGCGGAGATTGCGTCATGACACGACAACGGCGGGCGGCCGCCTTTCGCCGAGCGCGCCTGTCATGAAAAAGGGACGGCAATCGCCGTCCCTTCGCGCTTTTGGGAATGTCCCGCCGGCGCAGGCTGCACACCGGATGTCACGCCGCCGCACGACAGTGCCGAGCGGTCACCGCGCTGACCCGCCTCATGGTCAGTAGTCCCAGAAGATCGGCACCCATCGGAAGGCGTCGCCGTCGACCGCGACCCGTCCGATCGAGGGGAACGGCAGGTGGGTGGCCACCAGCTGCTCGCCGGTCGCCGCAAGCTCGCGCAGGAGGCGGACCCGGACGCGGGCCGCTTCCTCGGGGTCGTGCTCGAAGCCGTTGTGCCAGTCGGGCTGTTCGAAGCCGACCGCGAACACGGCGTCGCCGGCAAAGGTCAGCCGGTCGCCGCCGGACGCCATCCGGATCACGCTGTGGCCCGGGGTGTGGCCGCCGGTGCGACGGACAACCACGCCCGGCGCCACCTCGTGCTCGTCCTCGAACGTCCGCAGATGGCTGCGGTACTCCTGCGTGAACCGCTTGGCGGCCGCCCGCAGTGCATCCGGAAAGCCCGGCGGCATGTCGGTGTGGGAGAAATCGGGGGCCTCCCAGAACTTCACCTCGGCGGCCGCGACGTGGATCCGCAGGTCCGGGCGCAGCTGTTCCCGCACGCCCTCGACGAGCAGCCCGCCGATGTGATCCATGTGGAGGT
The DNA here is from genome assembly GCF_029210525.1 of Mycoplana sp. MJR14. Taxonomy (NCBI): domain Bacteria; kingdom Pseudomonadati; phylum Pseudomonadota; class Alphaproteobacteria; order Hyphomicrobiales; family Rhizobiaceae; genus Mycoplana; species Mycoplana sp. MJR14. The sequence continues at coordinate 60,877 of NZ_JARGEO010000013.1, read as the reverse complement.
GCGTCAGCACCACGTCGGTCACGGAGGCGAGATCGATGCCGGCGCCGGCCAGCCGCTTGAGCAGTTGCCCGGCCCGCGGCAGGTTCAGGTCCGGGTCCAGTCCCAGCCCGGCATCGAGGAGGATGGTCTGTTCGCCGCTGCGGACCACCACGGCGTTGAGCGGCCAGTCGAAGCTGTCCTGCGGCAGGAACATGTCGTTCAGCCAGGCCGCGCGGACGGCCGGGTCGGCATTGTGCGCCAGCATCGCGGTCGGGAGCGGCAGCACCCCGTCGCTGATCACCAGCACGTCGATCTCGCCGACCTTCACCGCATAGCGCGACGGAACCAGTTCGCCCTGTCCCAGTCCGACAGGGTGCACCGCATCCTGCGAGCGCATGCCTGCCTGTTGACTGATCCCTCGGGCCTTCATTTCTGCCTGTGGCATGTCGAACTCCTGTTTTGCGGTATTGATGACGTGTGGTCCCTGGCCACTCCGCGGAGTCTATGTCGAAGCCCACAGGCGTTGAACCCAAACGGTCGTTGGGCTTGATTTCCGCAGCCGTCGCCGCTTGATGGTCATTTCGTCGAGCGGGTCCGACGCGGCAAGGTGAGGCCGCCCTGCTGTCCTCCCTATGCCCCCGGAAGAAGTCGCGGGTGGCGGCGGCCCGGGTAACCGAAAACCCGGTCAACCTGTGCAACCCGAGAGGGTCGCCAACCCGTTCCGGGAGCCCGCATAAACCTTCGTTTGGGGCGCAGCCACAGGTCCGCGGTGATAACGTCCGCGGTCATTCTTGCAGGAGGTTCAAATGCAGCTCTCAAGGTACACTGTCTATGGAATGGTCGGTTTCAACACGTTGCTTGCGGCCTGGCTCTGCCTCCACATGCTCTATGACCCCGAGGGCTGGTACTATTTCGTGCCCGGCGTCACCGACACCGGCATGTTCAACCAGCATTTCGTGCGCGACATCGGCATCATCCAGGGGTTCATTGCGGCTGCCTTCGCCATCGGGCTCTGGAAGCCGCAGCGCCGGCTGGAACTCTGGGCGGGCGCGACCCTCTGGCTGATTGCGCATGCCACCTTCCATCTGTGGGAAGTGGCGGTCGGCATCTGCTCGTCGTCGGTGATCATTCGCGACTTTCCGGCCGTAAGCCTGCCCGCGATCTTCGGGATCATCGCCACCCTCTGGGCGGCCAGGCGGGTGACCGGTGCGGCCGGCCGCCCGGAATCCGCGACCCTTCGGGCCTAGACGGCGCGTGCAGCGATCTTTGGACCGGCCGATCGCCGTGAGCGGCCGGCCGGTCGACCGATTTCCTCCGCATCGCTGCGGAGGATAGAACCACCGTATAGTTATCCGTCTTGCGCGAAGCCGATAGGCTTCCAGATCTCCCATCGGAATTCATGCGGGGGGTCCGATCCATGTCCATGCAAGGCGGCAGCGGCGCCTATGTGCACGAAAGGCGCAAGATGACTTGCCGCGATACCCGACTGCCCGAGACGACCGAAGCGGAGCATTTGTGGGATATTGCGGAATATTGCAGGCAGGCGGGCATATGCCAGGCCGAGGAGGAGCGCCTGATCCGGATCCTCGGGCGCTTTGCCTCGAGACACGAGCTGCAGATGAACATCTTCCGCGGACCGTCGCGTGCCCGCTAGGGCGCATCGACCTGCGCCACCGCATCTCCCAACCTTTGTATATCTGTCCCGCGCACCGGGAAGATTCCAAACCTGACAGGCGCCATCTGCCAATGACCAAGTCTTCGCGCAGAGGCGCCGCTCGCCGATTGTCCGTCCGGACCGATCATCCTCAAAGCGAGTGAACTGTCTGTGGTTGCGACACGAGGCGCGTTCGGACGCAAGGACGATCGCGAGCGATGGTCGCTGGAGATCGTGGTGATGGAACTGTCACGCAAGGAAGCCTTCAAGGTCGAGCCCGCCGGCGACGGACCCGATCCCGCCTCGGTATCCGCCGAGCCCGCATCGCCTGCACCGGCCGTTGCCCCCCGGCGGAAGTCCGTCGTCAAGAAAGGCGTGGTCGCGCTGGTTCTGTTCGCCGCCGCGGGCTATGGCGCCCACTTCGCCAACCGGTACTGGACGGTCGGCCGGTTCATCGAATCCACCGACAATGCCTACGTCAAGGCGGACTACACGACGGTTGCCCCCAAGATCGCCGGCTACGTCAAGGAGGTGCTGGTCGATGACAATGACGCCGTCAAGGCGGGGCAGGTGCTTGCACGCATCGACGATCGCGACTTCCAGGTGGCGCTGGACCAGGCGCGGGCCGAGCTGAAGGCGGCGGAGGCGGCGATCACCAACATCGACGCGCAGATCGAACTGCAGAAATCGGTCATCGGCCAGGCGGAAGCATCGGTCGACGCTTCGAACGCCTCGCTGGTCTTTGCGACATCCGAGGCCAAGCGGGACACGCGGCTGAGCAACACCGGGGCGGGCACGCAGTCGCGTGCCGAGCAGAGCCGCTCCCTCCTCGAGCAGGCGACCGCGGCGGTTCAGCGGGACCGTGCCGCGCTGATCGCCGCGCATGACCGGGTACCGGTCCTCAAGAGCCAGCGCGACCATGCGGTGGCGCAACGGGAGCGGGCGGCCGCGGCCGTCGAGCAGGCCGAGTTGAACCTCTCCTATACGAACATCGTCGCGGCCGTCGACGGCACGCTCGGCGCGCGGTCGATCCGTGTGGGGCAGTATGTCACCGCCGGCACGCAGCTGATGGCGGTCGTGCCGCTGCATTCGGTCTATGTCGTCGCGAATTTCAAGGAGACGCAGCTGACCTACGTTCGCCCGGGCCAGCCCGTGGAAATCGAGGTCGACGGCTTTCCCGGGGTCGAAGTGAAGGGGCATGTGGACAGCGTCGCGCCCGCGAGCGGCCTGGAATTCTCCCTGCTTCCGCCCGACAATGCGACGGGCAATTTCACCAAGATCGTCCAACGCATTCCGGTGAAGATCATCATCGACGACGAGGCGCGCGCCGCCCAGCTCCGCTCCGGAATGTCCGTCGTGCCGAAGATCGACACCAGGATCGCCCGGCTGTCGCACGACAAGTGACGGCATCCGGCGGATATCTGTTCCCCATTCCTGATCCCCGACAACACAGCACGAAGGTTCCGCCCGCGCGGAAGCAGAACGATGGCGACACGCACGCTTGCAGCCGGCAACGGACGGCAGCCGCAGGGCACCGGAGCGCCGGCTTCGGCAAAGGACATGAGCGCCCTGCGGATGTGGTGCGCGGTGATCGGTTCCACCCTGGGGGCCTTCATGGCGGTCCTCAACATCCAGATCGTCAATGCCTCGCTCGCCGACATCCAGGGGGCGATCGGCGCCGGCAAGGACGACGGCGGATGGATCTCGACCTCCTATCTCGTCGCCGAAATCGTGGTCATTCCCCTCAGCGGCTGGCTGGCCCAGGTCTTCTCGCTGCGCCGCTATCTCCTGACCAACGCCATCCTGTTTCTCGTCTTCTCGGTGGCCTGCGCGTTCGCGGCGAATCTGGAGCAGATGATCGTGCTCAGGGCCATCCAGGGCTTTGCCGGCGGCGTCCTCATCCCGATGGCCTTCACCATCATCATCACGCTGCTGCCGAAGCCGAAGCAACCGGTCGGGCTGGCGCTCTTCGCGCTCTCGGCGACCTTCGCCCCCGCCATCGGGCCGACCATCGGCGGGTACCTGACGGAGAACTACGGCTGGGAATTCATCTTCTACGTCAACCTGGTCCCCGGCATTCTGATGGTCGGGCTGCTCTGGGCCTCGCTCGACAAGGCGCCGATGAAGCTGGGCATGCTGGCCAAGGGCGACTGGGCCGGCATCGTCACCCTGGCGGTCGGCCTCGCCACCCTTCAGACCGTGCTGGAGGAGGGCAACAAGGAGGACTGGTTCGGATCCGAGCTGATCGTCCAGCTCTCGATCGTCGCCGCTGTCTCCCTGACGCTCTTCCTGATCATAGAGTTCAGGTCCGCAAACCCGCTCCTGAACCTGAGGCTGTTCGCGCGACGCAACTTCGCCTTCGGGATCCTGGCGAACACGATGCTCGGGATTGCGCTCTACGGATCGGCCTTCGTGCTCCCCATCTACCTGGCGCGCATCCAGGGCTACAATTCCGAACAGATCGGGACGGTGCTGGCGTGGACCGGCATCCCGCAGCTCCTTCTCATCCCGCTCGTTCCCCGGGTGATGAAGCTCGTCGATGTCCGGCTGCTGATCGCCGTCGGCTTCGCCCTCTTTGCCGCCTCGAATTTCATGAACGTCTACATGACCGGCGACTATGCGGCCGACCAGCTGTTCTGGCCGAACGTCATCCGCGCCGTCGGGCAGGCCCTCGTCTTCGCCCCCCTCTCGGTCGTCGCCACCGCGGGGATCGAACGGGAGAACGCCGGTTCCGCATCCGCCCTCTTCAACATGATGCGCAACCTTGGCGGCGCGGTCGGAATCGCATCGCTCCAGACGTTTCTGACGAAACGGGAGCAGTTCCATTCCAACATCCTGTCAAACTCGGTCAGCCTCTTCGAGGAAGCGACGCGAACCAGGATCGCCAAGCTGACCGCCTACTTCATGAACCACGGCGTCAGCGATCAGGCCACGGCCGCCCACAAGGCCGTCGTCGCCATCGCCGCCAGCGTCCGCAAGCAGGCCAACGTCATGGCGTTCAGCGATGCGTTCTTCCTGCTCGGCGCCAGCCTCGTCGTCGCCCTGCTCGCAACGCTTCTGCTGAAGAAGCCGAGCGGCCCGATGTCCGGCGGCGACGCGCACTGATCAGCGCGTGGACCGAAACTGCCCGCGCCGCAGGCCGGCTGTCGTCCGGTCTGCGGCGCGTTTTCAGGATCGCTCGCGGTCCGATCAGTCCGACGTCAGCCGTGAGCGAAGGCGGTCGGCGACGTTGCCGTCCAGATGGCCGACCTTGACCGGCAGAAGCGTCTCTAGGCCCTCCTGAAGCGCGTTGGCATCGAGCGCGCCTTTGCCGGCAGGATCGAGTTTTGCCCAGCGCTCGCTGCTGGCCTCGCTGTCGAACGTCCGGTCATTGGCTTCGGCGAGCCGCTTCTGGCCGTCCATGTACTCGGCTTTCGTGAGGCTGCCGTCCTTGTTCGCATCCGCCCAATCCAGCTGCTGCTTCGCCATTCTCGCGTGGAAGTCGTCGACGCGCTGCGCATCGGATCGAAGCGACGGTGGCCGCGGCTGCGGCGGCGTCGTGGCCCCGGGCGAGGTCTCGGTGACCGGTGCCTTGCGCGGCCGCTGGGCAAACAGGTTAAAGATCGAACTGTCGATTTTCATGAAGTCTCCTCGGACTGCTGCGCGCGGGCGGTGGAAGGCAATGCGCTTCGGACCTCCCGCCCGTGTGCGGTCCCGTTGCGCCCCATGTCCTTGTCGCTCCGGAGATTCGCTCCGTTGCCGACCGCCCATCCGTCTTCCGTGCCGCCAGCAGCGTCAACGCATACCAACGTTGGCCTAGCGGAAGGGGCCCGTTCGGTTGCTTAGTGTGCATTGGGCCCCGTGTGCCGGAGTCCAAGGAAAGTGGCGTTGCGTGATAGCGCGCAGCGGGTTCTCGAAATCCAGGATCTGGATGACCGGACTGGCAGCAGCCAGCCCGTCAACTCCGTTTGTTTCAGCGGGTTCCCGAGCAGGAGATGGAAATGAACAAGGCAATCCCTATCGTGATCGTGTTGGCCGCCCTGGGCGTCGTCGGCTGGAAATACGATGTTCTCGCCGCCTTGGGTATTGCGCGTGACACAGACAACGAGATGGTGCTCTACGGCAATATCGACATCCGCCAGGTCTCGCTCGCCTTCCGCGTGAACGGCCGCATCATGGAGGCTCTGGTCGACGAAGGCGACGTGGTCAAGCGCGGAGACCTTCTCGCCCGCCTCGACAGGGATACCTACGAACACGCGGTGATTTCCGCGGAGGCGAACGTTGCGGCGCTGCGTGCGACGCACGAGAAGCTGGTCACCGGCCCGCGGCAGACCGAGATCGCCCAGGCGAGAGCCACGCACGAGGCCAGCGTCGCCGACCTCGAGAAAGCCCGGCTTGCCTATGACCGGGCGCAACTGCTGCGCTCGCGCGGAACGGTCTCCGAAGCCGGCGTGGACGAGGCGACCGCGGCGCGGGCCATGGCTGCAGCACGCTCGAACATGACGAAGGAGGCGCTTGCCTTTCTCGAGGAGGGAAGCCGTGCGGAAGACATCGCCACGGCGGCTGCGCAGGTGAAGGCCGCCGAGGCGGCGCTGCTGACCGCGCGCACTTCGCTGTCCGACACGGACTTGCGCGCGCCGAACGACGGCGTGATCCTGTCCCGGATCAAGGAGCCCGGCGCGATCGTGTCGTCGTCCGATCCCGTCTACGTCCTGTCGCTCACTGCGCCCGTCTGGGTGCGGAGCTACATCGGTGAGGTCGACCTCGGGCGGATCTATCCGGGCATGAGGGTGATGATCGCCTCCGACACGAACCCCGCGAAACGCTACGAAGGAACGATCGGCTTCATTTCGCCAGTCGCGGAGTTCACGCCGAAGTCCGTCGAAACGCCCGAACTGCGGACCGATCTCGTCTATCGCATTCGTGTCGTCATCGCCGCTCCCGGCCAGGACCTTCGCCAGGGGATGCCGGTGACGCTGCACCTTCCGGATCAAGAGGCGGCAGAGAAATGAACCGCGCGGCCGAAACCGCCACCACAGCGGATCTCGTATGCCTCGACGGCGTGACCAAGCGTTTCGAGACGGGAAAGCCGGCGCTGGATCAGGTTTCGGGCCGCATTCGCGGCGGCGAGATCACCGGACTGGTGGGGCCGGACGGGGCTGGAAAGACGACGCTGATCCGCCTGATGACCGGCCTGATGCTGCCGGACGGCGGCACGGTCGACGTCCTCGGTTTCGATACGCGCAAGGGTGCTGCCGCCATCCAGGCGGCGATCGGCTACATGCCGCAGCGCTTCGGCCTCTATGAGGATCTGTCGGTGCAGGAGAACCTCGAACTCTACGCCGACCTGCGCGGGCTTGCGAAGCCGGACCGGCCGGCGATTTTCGACGAACTGCTGACCTTCACCGATCTCAAGCGCTTTGCCACGCGCCTGTCCGGTAAGCTGTCCGGGGGCATGAAGCAAAAGCTCGGTCTCGCCTGCGCGCTCCTGAAGAAGCCGCGGCTGCTGCTCCTCGACGAGCCGGGTGTCGGCGTCGATCCCATTTCCCGACGCGATCTCTGGGCGATGGTCGAGGTCCTGATCCGGGAGGGCGTCGGCGTCGTCTGGTCGACCGCCTATCTCGACGAGGCCGAAGCCTGCGACCGCGTGCTGCTGCTGAACGAGGGCAAGCTGCTCTTCTCGGGCAAGCCGCAGGAATTGACCGCGCGGGTGAAGGACCGGGTGTACCGGGTGACGGGGGTGTCCGGGCGGAGGCGCTCGACGCTTTCGAAGCTCCTCGACGAGGACGGCATCGTGGACGGCGGCATCCAGGGCGAGGCGATCAGACTGGTGACGACGCCCGGCCGCGAGGCCCGGTTTGCCGCCAGCGGCGAGGCGCGGGTGAGCGTCGCCGAGCCGCGCTTCGAAGACGCCTTCGTGGACATGCTCGGCGGAGGGCCGGGCGGGCGCTCGAGGCTCGCCGAGGCCCAGGCGTCCCTTGCCGCCCGGCAGGACGGTCCGGTCATCGAGGCCAGACGGCTGGTCAAGCGCTTCGGCGACTTCACGGCCGCCGACAACATCACCTTCGATATTCCGAGCGGCGAGATCTTCGGGCTGCTTGGCCCCAACGGCGCCGGCAAGTCGACCACCTTCAAGATGCTCTGCGGCCTGTTGAAGCCGACGGAAGGCGAGGGGCGTGTGGCCGGCTTCGATCTGCGCCGGGATGCGGCCCAGGCGCGCAACCGCCTCGGCTACATGGCGCAGAAGTTCTCGCTGTACGGCGATCTGAGCGTGCAGCAGAACCTTCAGTTCTTTGCCGGGGTCTACGGTCTTTCCGGCGCCAGGAAGCGCGAACGCATCGAACTGATGACGTCGATCTTCGATTTCGGGCCGCGCCTGTCGATGTCGGCGAAGGACCTTCCGCTCGGACTGAAGCAGCGGCTGGCGCTCGCCTGCGCGGTGATGCACGAACCCCAGGCGCTGTTTCTCGACGAGCCCACCTCGGGCGTCGACCCGATCACGCGGCGCGAATTCTGGACGCATATCAATGGCCTGGTGGAGAAGGGCGTCACCGTCCTCGTCACGACCCATTTCATGGAGGAGGCCGAATACTGCGACCGCATCTCGCTGATCTATCGCGGCCGCTCGATCGCGCTCGGCTCGCCGGACGAGCTCAAGGCCAGCGTGGCCACCGACGAAAACCCCGACCCGACGATGGAAGACGCCTTCATCGCGCTCGTGCAAGGCTCGGATGTGGAAGGTGCCCCATGACCGATCCCAAGCTTAGATCGCGCGAGGGCGGCCGCGGCCTGCGGTTTCTGGCCCTGGTCCGCAAGGAAAGCCTGCAGGTCGCGCGCGATCCGAGCAGCATCCTGATAGCCTTCGTGCTGCCGTTGATCCTGCTCTTCCTGTTCGGATACGGCATTTCGCTGGATACGACGGATACGCGCGTGGGCGTCGTCATCGAGGATGTCACGCCGGTCACGAGCGATCTTGCCGCGAGCTTCCAGGCCTCGCGCTACTTCTCCGTGGTCACGGGACGGGACCGGCGCGAATTCGAGGAGGATCTGGTCCTCGCCCGCGTTCGCGGCATCGTCGTCATCCCGGCGGACTTCATGGAAAGATACACCGCCGGAACCCACCCGCAGGTCCAGGTCATCGTCGACGGCTCGGATCCCAACACCGCCAACTTCGTCCAGAACTACGTGCAGGGCGCGGTGGCCACCTGGCAGCAGCTCCGCAAGTCGGAGACCGCCGCGATGGGCCCGCCGATACGGGTCGAGCAGCGCTTCTGGTTCAATCCGGAACTGACGAGCCGCTCCTTCCTCGTGCCCGGCTCGATCGCGATCATCATGACGCTCGTCGGAACGCTGCTGACCTCGCTCGTCGTCGCCCGCGAGTGGGAGCGCGGCACCATGGAGGCGATCATGGCGACGCCCGTCACCGCGATCGAGCTTCTCGCCGGCAAGGTCCTGCCGTATTTCATCCTCGCGCTCGCATCGATGACGCTCTGCGTAGTCCTCGCCGTCTTCGTGTTCGACGTCCCGTTCCGCGGCTCGGTCGTGGCGCTCTACCTGCTGTCGGCCGTCTTCCTGGTTCCGGCGCTGGGGCAGGGGCTGCTGATCTCGGCTGCGACCAAGAACCAGTTCCTCGCCTCGCAGATGGCGCTGATCACGGCCTTTCTGCCGTCCTTCCTGTTGTCCGGATTTCTGTTCGAGATCAATTCGATGCCGGAAATCATCCAGTGGATCACCTTCGTGGTGCCGACGCGCTACCTGATCCCCTGCCTCCAGAGCGTCTTTCTCGCCGGGGACATCTGGCCGATGTTCCTGCGTTCCATCGGCGCCATGTTCCTGATCGGCGCCGTGTTCTTCACCCTTGCTGCCCGCAGCACGCGCAAAAGGATTGCCTGAGATGTGGTGGTCGAGACTGATCGCTCTCGTGCTGAAAGAGCTGCTGACGGTGCTGCGCGACCCCAGGGGCCGGACCATCCTGATCGGGCCGCCGATCGTGCAGCTCGTCGTCTTCTCCTATGCGGCGACGCTCGAAGTGCGCAATGTCGACGTCATGCTGCTCAACCGCGATGCGGGGCACTGGGGCGAAGAGCTGACCGCCCGCATCGCCGGCTCGCCGCGGTTCCGGCATGTCATGCTGACGGACAATCCGCAGGCGGCGCGCGAGGCGATCGACCGCCAGAAGGTGACCGCCGCGATCACGGTCGGCACGGAGTTTTCCCGAAACATCGAGGCCGGCAAGCCCGCGGACCTGCAGATCCTCTTGGACGGGCGCCGGTCCAACGCGGCCCAGATCGTTGCCGGCTACATCAACCAGATCGTGCTCGGACTGGCCGCCGAGACGCCGGCGGGTGCGCGAAAGGTCGCGACCGCGATCGAGACCGTGCCGCGCTACTGGTTCAACCCCAACCTGATCTATCAATGGTTCATGGTGCCGAACCTGATCGCGAACATCGCGCTCCTGATCGGGCTGATCGTCACCGCCCTGTCCATCGCCCGCGAACGCGAGCTCGGCACCTTCGACCAGCTGATGGTGTCGCCGCTGCGCACGCACGAGATCCTGATCGGCAAGCTCACCCCGCCGATCCTGATCGGGCTCTTCCACATGACCGTCTACGTGCTGGCCGCGGTCTTCGTCTTCGCGGTTCCGCTGCGCGGTTCCCTGTTCCTGCTCTATGCGAGTTCGCTCTTCTATCTCGCTTCCATCGCCGGGGTGGGGCTCTTCATCTCGGCGCTGTCGATGACGCAGCAGCAGGCGATCCTCGGCGCCTTTCTCTTCCTGGTGCCGGCGACGCTCCTGTCCGGTTTCGCGACGCCGATCGAGAACATGCCGTCCTGGCTGCAGCCGGTCACCGCCATCAACCCGCTGCGCTATTTCCTGGTCATCGTGAAGGGCATCTTCCTGAAGGACATTCCGATCAGCGAGGTCCTGCGCCAGACGGCCCCGCTGCTCGTGATCGCGACGGTGACGCTCGGAGCAGCGTCCTGGCTCTTCCGACGCCGCCTCGAGTGAGGCCGGACCTTTCGGGCTTCGGCGGCTGACGGCCGACGATCGGACGGGCTTGCCCGATTGATGCGCGCGAGGCGGTACCGTAGAGTACCATCAGTCCTATCAGAAAGTGCCCCCTTGCGATCCGCCATGGACCATGAAACCTCTCCGAAACAGGAAGCCAGAAAGAACGTGATCGTTGCAGCCGCGGCAACGGTGTTCTTCGAGAAGGGTTTTTCCCGGACCTCGATGGACGACGTGATCGCAATCGTCGGCGGATCCAAGCGGACGCTCTACAAATATTTCCCGAGCAAGGAGGAGCTGTTCTCCGCGGTCGTGACCTCCGTTGCCGATCGCACGATGGAGGGACTGGCGCTGGAGCCTGAGCGCGATCTGCCGGAGACGCTGACCCGGTTCGGGACGAGCTACCTGCGCACGGTGCTTTCGCCGGACGGCCTTGCGCTTTTCCGCAGCGTCAGCGCGGAAGCGCCCCACTTGCCGCAGGTGGGGCAGCGGTTTCTCGATGTCGCGACGAACCGCGTCGCGCAGCTGCTGGCGGACTATTTCGAAGAGCAGAACCGGCGCGCATCGCAGGCGACGATCAGCCGTCCCCGTCTGGCTGCGGAGCAGTTTCTGGCGCTCGTCCGGGGACAGATCCATTTCGTCGCATTGCTGGGCGGCGGCAAGGCTCCGGGCGAGGGCGACATCGAGACCGCGGTCCGGCAAGCGGTCGAGACCTTCCTGCATGGTGTCCTCGGCAGCGTTCGCAACGATCCTTGACGATCTCGACGGCGGCTGGTGGAGCGGTTGCCGCGTGACCGTCCGGGGGCGGGAACGATCGGGCGTTTGACTGGTACGGTAACGTACCGTATTATGCGCGGAGAGACCTGCCTTGGAGCGGGCGGGCGGCCTGGACATGCCCGCCGAACAGATCGAGAGACGCGATGAATCAAACTGCCAGCATCGTCGAGCGTGCCCGTCCGCTGGATGCGGAGACCGCCGACGGAAATCCCGCTGCCTGGGTGGCGCCCGAGATCCATCGGGACGTGCAGGCGAGCGAGGCCCGCTACCGCAACCTCATCAACAACGTGCCGCTTCCGCTCTGGCAGGTCGATGCCCGGATCATGACGAGGGCGTTCGAAGGGGCGCAGTCGTCTGGTGGCGAACCCATCGAGGCCCGCACCGACACCTCCGAGGTCCTGAGGCTGACCAGCGAGTCGGTGGTCGTGACCGGGGCCAATGACAGCGCCGCCCGCCTGCTGCGTGCCGCCGACCGGGAAACGCTCCTCGGACCGGTGGGGTACCTGTTCGCCGCCAGCCCGGACACGGCCGTGCGGATCGTCCGGGCGCGACTGGCCGGGGCGCGCAATCACATCGAGGAGATGAAGGTGCGTGCCTTTGACGGCCAGCTTCTCGACGTCCTGCTCTTCGCCACCTTTCCCCAGACGCCCGACTGCGCCGATCTTGCGCTGATCATGATGGTCGACGTCACCGCGCAGCGGAGAACCGAACAGCAGCTTCGAAGGGTGCAGGCGGATTTCGCCCATGCGTCGCGCGTCTCCGCCCTCGGAGAGCTCGTCGCCACGATCGCCCACGAGGTGCGCCAGCCTCTTTCGGTGATCGCGACCGACGCCGACACCGCGACCCGATGGCTGGAGCGGGAGGAACCGAACCTCGACAAGGCCAAGGCCCTGATGACGCGGGTGATGGAAAACGCGCACCGCGCCAACCAGGTGATCAGCCGGGTGCAGGACATGACCGTCAAGCGCGACCCGTTGCGAGCACCGGTCGACATCAACGCGGTTGTCGAGGAGGCGACCGCCTTCGTCTCGACCGAAGCCCGCAACCATGCCGTCGCCGTCTCGACCCGGCTCGACGACGACCTTCCCCTCGTCCTGGGTGATCGCATCCAGCTTCAGCAGGTGGTCGTGAATCTTCTGCTGAACGCCATTCAGGCGATCTCGATTGCCGGGGCGGAGCGGCGTGAGATCACCGTGCAGACGTCGTGCGATGCGCGCGGTGCGATCACGTTGCGCGTTTGCGACACGGGCGGGGGCATCCCGGCCGAACACCTGGAGCGGATCTTTGACGGGTTCTTCTCGACGAAGACGGACGGCATCGGGATCGGCCTGGCCATATGCCGGTCCATCGTGGCCGATCACGAAGGAACGATCAGCGTCGAAAATGCGCCGGGTGCCGGCGCGACCTTCCTGGTCACGCTCCCGATTGCGCCCGAACCTGCGGCCGGCGCTGCGGGTCAAACCTTCGTTTGATGGTTCCGGACGCCGTTGCCGGCTATGCTCCGTGCAACCCGGAGCCGGTGCCGACCAACAGTCCGCCTCGGTGCGCCCGATCTCATCGCATGGCCCTTGCAGGGATCCTCACGCCGCCGGGAGCCCGGCCGTTTTCCGTTCCTGACGGGTGCAGGTCCGTCATTGCTGGCAGTTTGGTGCTATCATGACCCTTATGCAGAGTTGGGAGGGCCCAATGGGTGAGGTCGCGGAGCCGCAGCCGCCGATCCCGACGGTTCATATCATCGACGATGACGCCGGCCTTCGGATCGCGCTCCTCGGCTTCTTCGAGTCCGTCGGCATGCGGGCGGCGGCGTTCGAAAGCGCGGGCGCTTTCCTCGAGCATGCCGATCTCTCGCAGCCCGGCTGCGTCCTCCTCGACATCGGGATGCCGGGCATGACCGGGCTCGAGCTCCAGGCGAAGCTGGCCGGGCTTGGATATCCGCTGCCGATCATCTTCATCACGGGAAACGCCAGCGTGGCAACGAGCGTTTCCGCCATGAAGGCGGGAGCATTCGACTATCTGGTGAAGCCGTTTCGCTCGGAAAGCCTGATCAGGGCGACGGAGCAGGCGTTCGGACGCAACGCCGAGCTGCGCGCCCGGACCACGATTGCGCTCCAGATGAGGGCGCGGGTGGAGAGGCTCACCCCGCGCGAGGCGGAAGTGTTCGGACATGTGTCCAGGGGCCTGATGAACAAGCAGATCGCTCACGAGATGAAGATCAGCGAGATCATGGTCAAGCTGCACCGCGGGCGGATGATGAAGAAGCTGGATGCGCGATCGGTCGCCGACGTCGTGCGCATCTTCGACGAGGTGGACCGGCCGGATCCGTGACCTCCGCGCCGGCGGCCGGCCGCATAACCCTACGTATACCTATGCCGGCGCGACGGGCGCCGTATAGCATTGGCGGCGTAGTCAATCAGCTCATGGAGGAGATATCATGCGAATGCTGGCGACCGGCTTGCTGAGTGCGGCGATGTTCGCGCTCCCCGCGGCGGCTGCGGACAAGCCCTACAATGCCAAGGTCACCGTGGTGTTCGACCACGTGCTGCCGAACGTCCCCGGCAAGAGCGTGCGCGGGGTTCTGGTCGAGTACGGACCGGGCGGGCACAACCCCTCGCACACCCACCCCAAGAGCGCATTCATCAGCGCGACCGTGATCGAAGGCAGCATCAAGAGCCAGATCAACGACGGCGCCGTGCAGGTCTACAAGACCGGCGAGAACTGGATCGAGGTGCCCGGCGATCATCACCGGGTGAGCGCGAATGCCAGCGAGACGGAGCCGGCAAAGCTGCTGGCGGTCTTCGTGGTCGACACGGACGAAACGGAGCTGACGACCTTCGACAAGTGAGAAGGGCGACACGGGCGACGGTGGGCATCCGCCGTCACATCTTTCCACGCATGCGGGATGACCCTGCCGGTCTCCCAACACAAGGAGTTTGGTCATGAAGATTGTTATCATCGGCGGCACGGGCCTCATCGGAACCAAGGTTGCCGCACTCCTGAGGGGCCAGGGGCACGATGTCGTGCAGGCCTCGCCGGCCACCGGCGTCAACACGCTGACGGGCGAGGGATTGTCCGCGGCGCTCGCCGGTGCCGAGGCCGTCGTGGACCTGGCCAATTCGCCGTCCTTCGAGCCGGCCGCGGTCCTGTCCTTCTTCGAGCAGTCGACGTCCAATCTGATCGCGGCGGAAAAGGCGGCCGGCGTTCGCCATCACGTGGCGCTTTCGATCGTCGGCATCGAACGGTCGCCCGAAAACGGCTATTTCCCGGGCAAGGTGATCCAGGAGAGCGTCGTGAAGAAGGGCGGCGTGCCGTACACGATCATCCGGTCGACCCAGTTCATGGAGTTCATGGGCGGGATTGCCGACAGCGCGACCGCCGGCCAGACGGTTCATGCGTCCCCCGGCGCGTTCCAGCCGATTGCGGCCGACGATGTCGCGGGTTTCGTCGCGGAGGCCGCCGTCTCGGCACCGATCAACCAGACCATCGAGATCGCTGGCCCCGAGAAGAAGCCGATGAGCGATTTCCTCGCCGGCTACCTGGCCGCCACGCATGATGCGCGCACCGTGGTCGCGGACAAGAACGCCCGCTATTTCGGCTCGCTCGTCGACGACCAGTCGCTGGTGCCGCTCGGCCCGGCCAAGCTCGGCAAGCTGACCGCCAAGGCCTGGTTCATGCAACGCAACCAGACCGCGGCCTGAGCGATCGTCGCCAAGCAGGCGTTCCCTCCCAATCACACCGGGCGGCCCTTGCCGCCCGGCTCACCCTTCCGGCAAGGTCGCTCGATCGAAAAGCCAGTTCTCCAGTCCCACGAGATAGGTGAAGTAAACGAACGTCTACCAGCCAGGCACACCGGGCCCGTGATAGATTCCGACATCCCCGAAGGCTGCGAGGTCGGGGGAGGATGTGGAGGAACGGCCATGGAAAGCATGGAACTGGGAACCGAGCGTTCTGGCGAGCCCGTCGTCCACGTCATCGACGACGACAAGCACGTGCGGGACGCCCTGCTCGATCTTTTCCTCGTCACCAACCTGCGCGCGTCCGCCTACTCCAGCGGAACCGAATTCCTGACCACGGCCGATACGACCGGGCCCGGCTGCGTCGTCGTCGACCTTCGCATGCCTGGAGGCACCGGCCTCGACCTGCAGAGCGAATTGATCTCGATCGGAAGCCGGATCCCCGTCATCTTCCTGACGGCCCACGCCGATGTTCCAGCCAGCGTCAAGGCGATGAAGGCCGGCGCTGCCGACTTCCTCACCAAGCCGTTCGTCTCGCACGACCTGCTGGCCGCCGTCGACAACGCGATCCGAACCGATGCCGAGCGGCGCAAGCGCGACGCCGAGCGCAATCACATCCGTGCGCTGGCCGACACGCTGACGCCACGGGAACACGAAGTGATGGTCGGCGTCGTCGCCGGGCTGATGAACAAGCAGGTCGCCTATCAGCTCGGGATCAGCGAAATGACGGTGAAGCTGCATCGCATGAGCGTCATGCGAAAGATGCAGAGCCGATCGCTGGCGGACCTGGTCCGGAAGGTCGAAAAGCTGCAGAAGAGCTGATCTTGGGATTTCGGATGCCGGCGCGTCACCCGGGGCCCTGGCCACGCTCTGTCCCGACCGCCTTCTCGATAGCCGCCCGAAGCTCCCCGCCGGCGAACGGTTTGAACAGGCACGATCCGGCACGCCTGGCTTCGCGGACGAGGGTTTCCTCGGCGTGGCCGGTCATGAACACCACCGGTATCCTGATCGCCTGGCGCGTCAGTTCCCGATAGAGATCGACGCCCGACATTCCAGGCATTGAAATGTCGAGGAGAAGGCATCGCATGTCCGTGATCCGCGGCGAGTTCAGAAATTCCGGCGCGGATGCGAACGTCTCGACAGAGTATCCAGAGACTTCCAGAAGATCGAGCAAGGATACCCGGACCGATTCATCATCGTCGACTATGGCAATCAGCATTGGAAGCATTTCCATGAGAGCTGCCTGACAGGCTTCTCTACTCGTTTGAACTGTGGCTCGATTGCAGGCACGAATTGGGGAAAAGAATCGCGCTTCCAGAGAAGAGCATCCCCACGCATTGACGTCCATCCGATCATCGGCCTGCGGGCATGTGTGCGTCAATGCAAACCAAGGTTTGCCAGCGGCAATGGTGCCCCTTGCCTAACCTTCGCGTAGCGAAGTTCGGGCCTCCAAGGGGCGGGAAGCGATGCGACCCTCGGCGTTCGGGGTCGGCTCAGGACTCCGGGATGTTTTCGCGGAAGATCACCTGCAGCCGCGGCGGGTGATAGTCGTTCGGCTGGGCGCGGGCGGCGCGGCTGAGCATGGACAGCGCCTCGCGCGCCTCGACGCGCGGGTTCTGGTCGATGACGGCGTCCATGACGCCGTTCAGCAGCAGGCGCTTGGTATGCTCCGTCAGCTCGTGGCCGACGAAGATGATGCCCGGCGCCATCCGGCTTTCGACGAGCGCCCGGCCGATGCCGGAATTTCCGGCGCCGATGTTGTAGATGCCGGCCAGGTCGGGATGCCGGCGGAAGAGGGCGGTCGCCTCCTCGAAGGCGCGGTCGCGGTCGTCGCGGACCTCCCGCAGTTCCACGACCTCGAGGTCGGGGAACTCGTCGGCGATGATGTGACGAAAGCCCATCTCGCGTTCCTCGTGGCCGCGATAGGAGAGGGAGCCCGCAAACAGCGCGACCTTGCGCCTGACGCCGTGGCCGAGGAAGCGGCCGAGCAGGTATCCGCCGAGCCTTCCCGCCGCCCGGTTGTCGATGCCGATATAGCCGAAGCGGGGGACGTGCAGGATGTCGGAAACGAGGGTGACGATGGGGACGCCGGAAGAGGCGAGCGAGCGCATCGCCTCGCGCACCGTCGGGTGATCGAGCGCGATGACGCCGACGCCCATCGTCTGGCCGTGCAGGCCGTGCAGCGTCTCGGCCAGCGTGTCCGGGTTGAAGCCCTCGATCGAATGGATGCGGACGTCGAGGTCGGAGCGTTTCGCCGACTGGCTCTCCAACTGCTCGAGAAGGTTGGCGATGAACGTGTTGGTGCCCGCCGGCAGCACGAAGTCGAGGCGGACGCGGCTGTCGGCCACGGCGGGCGGAGAGCCCGTGCCGACATAGCCGAGGCGGCGCGCCGCATCCATGACGATCTCGCGCGTGCGATCCTTCACGCCGTTGCGGTTGTTCAGCACGCGATCGACGGTGGCGCTGGAGACGCCAGCTTCCCGGGCGATGTCAATCAGGGTCGATCGCACAGCGAATCCTTCTTTCGAAAATGATGTGAAATGATGTAAATTTCTTCAGCCATTTTGCAAGCCCCTTCGTGCTGTTTCCAGCGCAAATCCGCATTTCACGCCAAAATGCCGTCTTTCGAACGGCCAAATGTCAAAACAAATCATCAAATTGAGGGATGTGATCGGCAATCTCGCCTCAATGACAGATGATGAATTGATGAAAAATGATCAAAAATGATGTTGACTTCGATGGGGGTGCGCGCCAGTATCGCCTCAATTCGGTAGCGGAGGAGTAAGTCTGCCGAGTTGGGGAGGATCATCATGGCAGATATCTATCGGACGTCCCGGCGCCGGTTTCTGGCAGGCAGCGGCAAGGCCATCGCGCTTTCGGCTGCCGTCGGCATCGCGCCGCAATTCATTCGACCGGGGCGTGCCTACGCCGCGGATGCGCTGGCCCCCGGCATGATCGGCGGCCCGACCGGTTTCGATGGCGCGGAGCGCTACCAGTATGGCCCGGATACGCCCGAGGGGCGGGCCATCGAGGCGGTCAAGGCGCTGAAGGGCGCCGGCAAGGCGCCGGACCGCATCGTGCTCGGCCTGTCCGACGGATCGATCGGCCAGCTGACCCAGCCGTTCCCGGCCGGTGCGCCCTCCATCAAGGCGCTGTGGGAGAAGGAGACCGGCATCACGCTCGACATCGTCGGCGTGCCGAACGGTCAGGAATTCACCAAGACGATGCAGGACATCTCCACCAAGGGCGGCGCCTTCGACATCTATGCCGTCGAATGGAACCGGCTGGGCGACCTCGCCGAGACCGGCGGCATCGTCGCCCTCGATGACTATGTCGCCCAGCACAAGCCGGAATGGGACGATGCCGAGCGCGGCTACGTCAACGGAAAGAAGGGCGTGTCGCTGCTCAACCAGTATCGCGGCTCGACCTACGGGGTGTCGCTCGACGGCGACTTCCAGACCTGGAATTTCCGCACCGACCTGTTTGATGACGAGGCCGAGAAGAAGGCCTTCGCCGACCAGCACGGCTACGCGCTGGCGCCGCCTTCGACCTGGAAGCAGCTCGACGAGGTCGCAGCCTTCTTCCATCGCCCGGACAAGGGGCTGTTCGGCTGCACGGACCTGCGCAACCAGGGCTGGGGCTACACCAACTGGTACCAGCGCTTCGTCTCGATGGCCGCGCCGAACCAGTTCCTGTTCGACGACGACGGCAAGCCGCTGATCAACGGCGAAGCCGGATTCAAGGCGACCCGGGAATACATCGCCTCGCTGTCCTATCACTCGCCGGATGCGATCTCCTGGGGCTGGCCGGAGCAGTACGGCAACTTCGCCGGCGGCGGTGCCGCCATGACCTGTGCTTTCTCGAACCTGCCGAAGTTCCTCGACAACGCCGCCAATTCCGGCTCGAAGGTCACCGGCAAGGTCGGCTCCATGCTGCCCCCCGGCCGCGCGGTCGACGGCCAGCTCGTCCGCCGCTCGGTGCTGTGGCTCAACCTGTCCGCCTCCGTGTCCGCGCAGAGCAAGCATCCGGAAGCCTGCTACCTGCTGCTGCAGTGGCTGGGGTCCAGCCGCATCTATTCCTGGATGACGGCCAATCCGGGCGGCTATTTCGACCCGTTCCAGCTGTCGAACTTCGCCGATCCGCTCGTGCGCCAGACCTACCACGACTATCACATGGACATCGTCCGCGAGACGGTGGCGCGCACCGTGCCGACCATCAACTATCCGGGCGCCACCGCCTTCCACAACGCGCTGGACGAAAACCTCGTCGCGGCGCTGACGAAGACCAAGAGCCCGGAAGATGCGATGGCCGATACCGAGCGCCAGTGGAACCGCATCGCGCGGCGCATCGGCGAGGACAAGCTCGTGTCCGCCATCAAATCCAACAAGGAGGCGTGGCCGACCGTGCTCGATCCGGTCACCGGCTGATCGCCGGAGGACCGACGGAACGGGGCGGGCGCGATCGCCTCTTTCCGTTCCGCTTGCGCGCAGATGCTGCAGTTGACGCCATGAACCGCTCCCTGCCCTTCGAAATTTTCCGCTATTCGGTCATCACCCTGGCGCTCGCGATCACGCTGATCCCGACGCTGTGGATGGCCTCGATGGCCTTCAAGCCGATCGCCGAATGGTCGGCCGCGGGCGCCGACCTGACCTGGTGGCCGAAGAACCCGACGCTCGACAATTTCCGCTTCATCTTCGGCACCTCGACCAGCGACCTCATCGTCGCGCTCGACCGCACCGCCGGCAAGCCGATCCTGTCGTCGCTGCTGTCGGCCGTCTTCGGCACGCTGATCGCCATGGGGTGCGGGACTGCGGCCGCCTACGGGCTGTCGCGCTTCGGCTCCGGCCAGAACCTGCCCCTGGCCCTGATCCAGCTCAGGCTGTTTCCGCCGATGGCCGTGATGATCCCGGTGATGATCATGTGGGCCTTTCTCGGCATGGTCGACAGCTGGTGGGGCCTGGCGCTGATCTACGGCATCGTCACGCTGCCGTTTGCCTTCTGGCTGATGAAGACCTTCTTCGACGACATGCCGCGCGAGATCGAGGATGCCGCGCTCGTCGAAGGGTGCTCGCGCGGCCGGGTCTTCCTGAAGATCACGCTGCCGATGATGCGGCCGGCGCTTGCAAGCTCGGCGCTCTTCGTCTTCATTCTCAACTGGTCCGACTACCTGATCGCGCTGCTGCTGACGACCCGCGAGTGGGTGACGATCCCGGTCTACATGGCGTCGCTGTCATCCTCGATGACCGGCCAGCTCTATGGCGCCAAGGCGGCGCTCGGGCTCATCGCGGCGGTGCCGCCGGTGATCATGGGCATCGCCATCCAGCGCCATCTCGTGCGCGGCCTGACCTTCGGAGCCCTGAAGCAATGAGCAGCCTCGCAACCCCGGAGAAGATATCCATGGTCGACGCGGCTCTCGATCACGACGCCCGGTCGGAAGATGGCGGCCGCCGGCTCGGCCTTGCCCTGACGCTGCCGGCGCAGGTGCTGGTGCTCTTCATTGCCGTCTTTCCGCTGCTCATGCAGCTCTATATCAGCCTGACCGACTGGTCGCCGCTCGACGGCATCGGCTGGTGGCAGGCCCATGAGCTGTGGAACGGCTTTGCCAACTATACCGACCTGATGGCGGACGGCCGCTTCTGGAGCGCGCTCGGGCGGACGGCGCTGGTGATGCTGATCTGCGTGCCGGCCGAATTCCTGCTCGGTCTCGGCCTCGCCATCCTGTTCATGGACGATTTCGCCGGCAGGCGCGTGTTCTATTCGATCATGCTGATCCCGATGATGGTGGTGCCTGCGGTCGCCGGCTACATGTTCTTCATGCTGTTCCAGTCCGGCGGGCCGGTGAACGACATCCTGTCCGGCCTGACCGGCATGAACGTCTCCATCGCCTGGCTGTCCGATCCGACCACGGCCCTGGTCGCCGTCATGATCGCCGACATCTGGCAGTGGACGCCGCTGATGTTCCTCATCCTGCTGGCCGGTCTCGTCGGCGTCCCGGAGGACCAGGTGCGCGCGGCGACCTTGCTCGGCGCCTCTTGGTGGCAGCGGTTCCGCACCATCGTGCTGCCGAAGATGAAGACGATCATCATCATCGCGCTCGCCATCCGAGTTATCGAGAACTTCAAGATCTTCGACACGCTCTACATCATGACCGGCGGCGGGCCGGGTGTCGCGACCGAAACCATCTCCGTCTACATCTACAAGGTGACGCAGCAGGACCTGATCTGGGGCTATGTCGCCGCAATCGCGCTCGTCATCCTCGTCGCGCTTTCCATCCTCGTCTCGCTGGCGATCAGCCGCATGAACGCCGGCAAGGAGGCGTGATCCGATGACGGCCATTCGTCTTGAAAACCTGGTCAAGCGCTTCGGAGCCTTCACGGCGCTGAAGACGATGGATCTCGAGATCCGCAACGGCGAGTTCATGGCGCTGCTCGGGCCGTCCGGCTGCGGCAAGTCGACGACGATGAACATGATCGCCGGCATGGAGACCCCGTCCGAAGGCCGGATCCTGTTCGACGACAAGGACATGAACGGCGTGGCGATGGGACGGCGCGGCGTCGGCTTCGTCTTCCAGAACTATGCGATCTTCACCCACATGAACGTCTACGACAACCTCGCCTACGGCCTGCGGGTCCGGAAGTTGCCGGAACGCGAGGTCGACAGCCGGGTCAAGGCGATCGCCGAATTCCTGCAGCTGACGCCCCTTCTGAAGCAGCC
Source organism: Mycoplana sp. MJR14 (assembly GCF_029210525.1). Classification (NCBI taxonomy): domain Bacteria; kingdom Pseudomonadati; phylum Pseudomonadota; class Alphaproteobacteria; order Hyphomicrobiales; family Rhizobiaceae; genus Mycoplana; species Mycoplana sp. MJR14. The sequence continues at coordinate 39,036 of NZ_JARGEO010000013.1, read as the reverse complement.
GTCCGCCAAGCTGTCGGTCAATATCCTGCAGCGGCTGGCGATCGGCCGCTCCGCCATCGTCGAGCCGGCGATCTTCCTGCTCGACGAGCCGCTGTCGAACGTCGATGCCGCCTTCCGTGCGGTGATGCGCACGGAGCTGAAGCACCTGCAGCGCCAGTTCCGCCAGACGATGGTCTACGTCACCCACGACCAGCTCGAGGCGATGACCATGGCCGACCGGATCGCGGTGATGGATCACGGCGTGCTGCAGCAGGTCGGCACGCCGCTGGAGGTCTACAACAATCCCGCCAACCTGTTCGTCGCCGGCTTCATCGGTTCGCCGGGCATGAACCTTCTGAAGGGCAGTCTCGCCGACAGCGACCGCGGGCTCGTCGTCGATCTCGGCGAACTGGGGCGAAGCCAGCCGCTCGACCCGGAACTGGCGAGCGCCGTGCGGCAGCGCGGCAGCCGGGAGGTCGTCTATGGGTTCCGCCCGGAGCGCGTGTCGCTGTCCGGGACCGCCGAGGGCATGCCGCTGCCGGTGACCTTCGTCGAACGCATCGGCGCGCGCACCGTCGTCCATCTCGGCGCCGGCGAGCAGCGGGTGAAGGCCGTGTTCGACAACGACGTGGCCGTTGCGAGCGGCGCTGCCGTCTCCATCGCAATCGAGCCCGCGTCGGTGCGGCTTTTCGATGCCGGAACGGGCATCGCCATCAGGGGGGCGTGAGGATGGCCGGGATTTCCTTCCGCAATGTCAGCAAGCGCTATGGCAAGACCGTTGCGGTGCAGAACGCAAGCTTCGATATCCAGCCGGGCGAGTTCTTCTGCTTCTTCGGCCCGCCGCTTTCCGGCAAGTCGACGATCCTGAAGCTGATGCTCGGGCTCGAGACGCCGGACGAGGGCGAGGTCCTGATCGACGGCCGGCCGGTGAACCACATCTCGCCGGGACACCGCAACGTTGCGATGGTGTTCCAGAATCTCGCGCTTTTTCCGCACATGACGGCGGCGGAGAACGTTCGCTTTCCTCTCGTCGAAAGGAAGGTGCCGGAGGCGACGATCAGGGCCCGCGTCGATGCGGTCGCCGCGAAGCTGCATATCGCGCATCTCCTGCACAAGCTGCCGGCGCACCTGTCGGGCGGCGAGCGCCAGCGCGTGGCGATCGCCCGGGCGCTGGTGCGGGACCCGGTCGCCTACCTGATGGACGACCCCATCTCGGCGCTCGACGCACGGCTGCGCGAGGAGACGCGCGTCGAGCTCAAGCGCATCCAGCGCGAGCTCGGCCAGACCCTGATCTACGTGACCCACGACCAGGAAGAGGCGATGTCGGTGGCGGATCGCATGGCGATCCTGGAGCACGGCGAGATCCGGCAGATCGGTGCGCCGGTCGACATCTACGACCGGCCCGCCAGCCGCTACGTCGCCCAGCTTCTCGGCGCGCCGATGATGAACATTCTGGCGGCCGGCCCATCCGGGCGGCCGGAGACGGGGGAGGGGACGATCCTGCTGCCGGCGGAGCGGATGCCGGGCAACGTCGCCGGGGTCGGCATCCGGCCGGAAGACCTCAAGGTGGAGCCCTGGGCCGCAAGTCACGCGGGCCGGCCGGCCACGGTCTACGAGGTCGAGCCGCTCGGCGGCTACACCGTCGTCACGCTCGATACCGGCAGCCAGAAGCTCAGGGCACTCCTGCGCGGCCAGCCGGATATCCGCATCGACAGCAGGGTGGCGCTGAGCTGCAACCCCGAGCGGGTGCACTTCTTCGGCGCGGCGGGAGAGGCGCTGCGTCCATGAACAATGCGATGAAATGGGAGGAGCGAATGAGCGACACACATGGCTTCGTGCCGGATCCGCCGGTGCGGGTGAAGGACTACCGGATCGGCTGCATCGGCGCCGGCATGATCATGGCCGAGTGCCATCTGGCCGCCTACAGACAAGCGGGCTTTCCGGTCGCAGCCATCGCTTCGCGCACGACGGCCAAGGTGAAGGCCGTCGCCGAGCGCTGGGGCATTCCGACCGTGCACGACACGCCCCCGGCGCTGATTGCCGATCCGAGCATCGAGATCCTCGACATCGCCTATCCGCCGGACCAGCAGCCGGACCTGATCCTGCAGGCGCTGAAGCAGCCGCACATCAAGGCGATCCTGGCGCAGAAGCCGCTGGCGCTGACGCTCGAGGACGCCAGGGCGCTGCGCGACGAGGCGGCGAAGGCCGGCAAGATCCTCTCGGTCAACCAGAACATGCGCTACGACCAGTCGATGCGCGTGCTGAAGCAGATCCTCGACAGGGGCGAACTCGGCACCGCCGTCATGGCGACGATCGAGATGCGCGCCATTCCGCACTGGCAGACGTTCCTCGAGGACTATGACCGGCTGACCCTGTCGAACATGAGCGTGCACCACCTCGACGTGCTGCGCTTCCTGTTCGGCGATCCCGAGGCGATCACCACGGTGACGCGCACGGATCCGCGCACGCAGTTTGCCCACAAGGACGGCATCACCGTGTCGACGCTGACGTTCCCGGGCGGCGTGCTCGCCGTCTCCATGGAGGACGTCTGGTCGGGGCCGCGCGAGGAGGGGTTCGACAGCGACATCTACATCAAGTGGCGGGTCGAGGGCACCGACGGCGTCGCCCAGGGCACGATCGGCTGGCCGGACGGGTCGCCGTCCACCCTTTCCTACGCCTCGAAGAGGACCACCGGCGGCAAATGGGTCTCGCCGAAATGGGAGACGATGTGGTTCCCGCACGCCTTCATCGGCGTGATGGAGCAGCTGCAATACGCGGTGAAGTCCGGCGAGCCGCCGGCGCTCTCCGTCGCCGACAACGTCAAGACCGTCGCGCTCGTCGAGGCGGGCTACCGCTCCATCGAGGAGGGGCGGACGGTCAGGCTTTCAGAAATCGCAATCAACTGAATTCCAAGGGAGGATTTTCACCATGATGCAAACCGGCATTTTCTCCGGCTATTTCCCCTACGGCCTCGAGGAGACGGCGCAGAAGATCAGGGGGCTCGGCTTCAACACCGTCCAGCTCGACATGCACTTCAAGGACATGGACCTGTCCGCGGGCCAGATCACCAAGGACAAATGCGTCCGCATCCGCGAGACCTTCCGTGACCACAACCTGCCGATCTGCTGCATCTCGGGCTACACGAACATCATCCATCCCGACAAGGCCGAGCGCGAGCGCCGGGTCGGCTACCTGAAGGAAATCATCCGCTACGCCCAGCATCTCGGCACACCCTACGTCATTTCCGAGACCGGCACGTTCAACACCGAATCCGACTGGGTGCACCATCCGAAGAACAAGACCGAGGAGGGCTTCGAGGAGTGCCGCAGGGTCATCGCCGACCTGTCGCAGCATGCCTACGACCACGGCGCGGTGTTCCTGCTCGAGACCTACGTCAACAACGTGGTCGGCTCGGTGGAGGAGACGGTGAAGATGTTCGCCCAGGTCGATCATCCCGGGCTGGGGCTCCTGATGGATCCGACGAACTATTTCGAATCCCACAACATCGACCGCATGGACGCGATCCTCAACCAGGTGTTCGACACGCTCTCCGACAAGATCAAGATCGCCCATGCCAAGGACGTGAAGCGGTCGGGCGACGACAAGACGGAAAAGCATGCCGACATCGGCGACGCGGATGCGCTGGAAAGCCACACCTTCCGCGGCGTCGGCGAGATCGAGCTGCCGGCGCCGGGGCTCGGGTCGCTGAACTACGATCTCTACCTGCAGCGGCTTTCGAAGAAGCATCCGAACATTCCGATCATCATCGAACACCTCGACGAGAGCGACGTTCCGCGCGCCAAGAAGTTCCTCGACGGGAAGCTTCGCGCGAACGGGCTCTAACGCCAACCCGGCGGCCGGGCTCCTGTCCGGCCACCCCAACTCCAGACAGGAAAGTCCGCACAACCCGGGCTCACAACAGGAATACTCACATGGTCGAACTCTATGGGAGGGCGATGTCGCGACGCGACATCGCCGCCAACGCCGGATCGTTTTCGCAATTTGCCGGGGTGCGCCTGATGACGCTCGGAGACGGCGTCGAGCGCGGCATCCGCATGCTGGAGTTCCGCAGCGGCACGGGCCTGCGCTTCACGGTGCTGATCGATCGCGCCTTCGACATCGCCGACTGCGATTATCGCGGCATGGCGATCGGCTGGAACTCGCCGGCCGGTTTCAAGCATCCGGGCCTTGCCGAATATGAGGGCGAGGGCGGGCTGGCGTGGCTGCGCTCCTTCTCGGGGCTGATGGTGACCTGCGGGCTCGACCACATCCTGTTCATGAACGACGAGCCCGGGGACAGCTACGTCTACGGCCCGCGCAAGACGATCAGCCATTCGCTGCACGGGCGCATCGGCACCATCCCCGGCAAACTCACCGGATATGGCGAAGACTGGCAGGGCGACGACTGCGTGCTCTGGTGCGAGGGCGTGGTGACGCAGGGAACGGTGTTCGGAGAGCACCTGGAACTCGTCCGCCGCATCGAGATCAAGGCGGGCACGAACGACATCCGGCTGACCGACCGGGTCGTCAACCGCGGCTTCTACCGCACGCCGCACATGTACTGCTACCACATCAATGTCGGCCATCCGGTGCTGGCCGAGAAGTCTCGCTATCTCGCGCCGATCAGGGACGTCGTGTGGGCCGCCCATGCGGGTGCCGACTACCGCAGGCAGGACGTCGGCTACCGCACCATGCCGGCGCCGCAGCTGAATTTCCACGAACAGGTCTGGCAGCACGAGATGGTCGCCGACGGCAACGGCGAGGTGCCGGTCGCCCTCGTCAACGACGCGCTCGGCATCGGCTTCGAGGTCGTCACCCGCAAGGACCAGTTTCCCTGCATGTACGAGTGGCAGAACCTGCAGGCGGGTCAGTACGCGCTCGGGATCGAGCCCTCGACCAATCACGTGCTCGGCCATACCGCCGCGCGCGAGCGTGGCGAGCTGATCTGGCTCGAGCACGCCGAGGAGCGCCGCTACGACACGATCTTCCGCATCCTGCCCGATGCCGATGCCATCGCGGCCAGCGAACGCAGGATCCGCAGCCTTTCCGGGCAGCCGGCCGAGGATTTCCCGGCGCCGAGCGGCCATCACGCGGCGATCGAGGGCCGGTGATGAACGCCCCGTTTTCCCCAGCCAAGGAGACGAACGCCGCCATGTCGATTTCGGGCAAGGTCATTCTCTACACGGGGGCGGCCGGCGGCCTCGGCGCCGAGACCACGCTGAGCTTCCTGCGCGCCGGCGCAAGGGTGGTCGCGATCGACAACGACCCGCGCAAGACCGCCGCGCTGGTCGATGCGGTGGCGAAGGAGGGCCTGAAGGGCCTGACGGTCCGGGCAATCGACCTTTCCGACCTTGCCGGTCTGCGGGCCGAACTCGACAGCATTTCCGGTGAGGTCGGCGGCTTCGACGTGGTCATCAACAACGCCGCCATCTACCCGTCGAAGCCCTTCGAAGACTACAGCATCGAGGACTTCCAGGCGGTGCAGCGGGTAAATGTCGATGCCGGCATCGTCTGCGTCCAGGCGGCCCTGGCGCACATGCGCAAACAGGGCTGGGGGCGGATCGTCAACATCGCCAGCGTCACCGTCTACGGCGGCTGGGCGAACCTTTCGCCCTACGTCCAGTCGAAGGGGGCGCTCGTCGGGCTGACGCGGGCCTGGGCGCGCGAATTCGGCGCCTACGGCATCACCGTCAATGCGGTGGCGCCCGGCGCCTTCCCGACGGATGCCGAGAAGATCCATCCGGATCCGGACGGCTACACGCGCTTCGTGCTGGAACACCAGGCCGTCAAGCGGCGCGGCAGCCCGGCCGACATCGCCGCCGCCCTGACCTTCCTGATCTCCGATGCCGCAGGCTTCATCACCGGCCAGACGCTGAACGTCGACGGCGGCTGGGTGATGCACTGAGTTTTGTCTACACACAAGGATTTGAAAGAAATGGGAATTCTTAGCGGGTTTCGCGTCCTCGACTGCTCGATCGCCATGGCCGGGCCCTTCGCCGCGCAAAGGCTCGGCGATCTCGGGGCCGACGTCATCAAGGTCGAGCCGGTGACCGGCGAATGGCAGCGGCACGTCTCGGCCGGCGGGGCGGGGGGCAACAAGATCAACGTCTCCTTCCTGTCGCTCAACCGCAACAAGCGCTCGCTCGCCGTCGACCTGAAGTCGCCCGAGGGCAAGCAGGTGCTGCTCGACATGGTGAAGACGGCGGACGTGTTCCTGCAGAACTACCGGCCGGGCGTCGCAAAGCGCCTCGGCGTCGACTACGAGACCCTGTCGAAGATCAATCCGCGCCTCGTCTACGTGTCGATGTCGGGCTACGGCGAGGACGGCCCCTACATCAACCGCCCCGGCCAGGACCTGGTGCTCCAGGGCATGTCGGGCGCGATGCTCTCGGCCGGCCGGGCCGACGAGGCGCCGACCGCCGCGGGCCAGTATCTCGTCGATGCGATCACCGCCTACAACGCCTTCGAGGGCGCCTTGGCCGCGCTGTTCCACCGGGAGCGGACGGGCGAGGGCCAGCTCGTCCAGGTCAACATGCTCGACGCGATCACCACGATCCAGATGCAGGAGCTGTCGGTCTTCACGATCGGCAACAAGCCGCAGGCGCGTTCGGCCGAGCCGCATGCGCATGTCTACATCCGGGCGCCCTACGGCGCCTTTGCCACCCGTGACGGCTTCATCATCGTCGCCTTCCCGAAGCTGAAGACGCTGGGCGAGGTGATCGGCGAGGAGAGTTTCCTGACGATGGAGGACGAGGTCGACAGCTGGGCGAGGCGCGACGAGATCTTCGCCAAGACGCGCGAGCGGCTCAAGACGCGGACTTCCGCCGAATGGCTGGAGCGCATGCGCGCCGCCGACATCTGGTGCGGTCCCGTCTACGGCTATGCCGAGCTCGTCGAGGACGAGCAGATCAAGCACAACGGAACCTTCGTCGAGTACGACCATCCGACCGAGGGGCGGGTCAAGACGCCCGGCTTCCCGATCAAGTTCTCCAAGACTCCGTCGACGATCGATCGGGGCGCGCCGACCGTCGGCCAGCACACCCGCGAGATCCTGAAGGACGCGGGATATGACGACGCCCGGATCGAAAGCCTCGCGCGGGCCGGCGCCATCGCCGTGGGGGAGGCGTGAGCATGCAACGCCTGAAAGGGCTGACCTGGGATCATCCGCGCGGCTACAATGCGCTCGCCGCTGCGGCGCGGCGCGCCGAGCTTGCCGAAAGCGGCCTTTCCATCGCGTGGGAAAAACAGCCGCTCGAAGGCTTCGAATCCCATCCGATCGCCGATCTCTGCGCCCGCTACGACCTCGTCGTGCTCGACCATCCGCATGTGGGCGAGGCCGTGGCCGGGGATTGCCTGCAGCCCCTGGAGGCGGTGTTCGACGCCGCGACCGTCGCAGCGCTCGAGGCCGACAGCATCGGGCCGTCGCTCAGAAGCTATCGCTTCGCCGGGTCGCACAGGGCGCTGCCGCTCGATGCGGCGACGCAGGTGCTTGCCGCACGGCAGGAGCTGCTGCCCGGGCCGGTGCCGGTCCTGTGGGAGGACGTCGTGTCCCTGTCGCGGCAGACCGGGAAGGTGGCGCTCTCGCTCGCAGGCCCGCACGCAGCGCTCTCCTTCCTGTCGATCGCCGCCGCATACGGTGAACCGCCGGCGGAAAGAGATCCCGACGTGCTGGTCTCGGCCGAGACCGGAAAGCGCGTCTACGACCTGATGTCCGACCTTTTTTCGCGCAGCCCGCCATCGGTCAGGGACAAGAACCCGATCGGCATCCTCGGCCACATGGCCGCGAACGACGACGTCGTCCTCTGCCCGCTGATCTACGGCTATGTGAACTATGCCGCCCCTGCAGGCGGGCGCCCGATCGCCTTCCACGACGCGCCACGGCGCATCGCCGGCGGCCGGCCGGGCTCGACGCTCGGCGGCACGGGCATCGGCATCTCACGGCGGTGCGCGGTCACGCCGGCACTGAAGCAGCATCTGCTCTGGCTGATGGGGCGGGAGGCGCAGGTCGGCTTCATCCCCGGCCACGACGGCCAGCCGTCACGCCGCGAAGCCTGGCATGATGCCGGGGTGAACGCCCGCTGGGGCAACTTCTACAAGAACACGGCCGAGACGCTGGAGCAGGCCTACGTGCGCCCGCGCCACGATGGCTACATCGCCTTCCAGGGCAAGGCCTCGGCGCTCTTGCGCGAGGCGCTGGAGGCGCGCTCACCCGCCGGCAGTGTGCTCGACGCCCTGCAGGCTCTCTATGCAAGCCACCGCGTGGCCGGTGGCGAAAGGTAGGAAAAATGACGGAAGACATTCTCTTTGCCGTGGACGGCGCGATCGCCACGATCACCCTCAACCGCCCCCAGAAGCTCAACGCCGTGACGCCGGAAATGGCGGACGCGATCGTCGCCGCCGTCGAAGCGTGCAACGACAGCGACACGATCCGTTGCGTCATCCTGACGGGGGCAGGGGAGCGGGCCTTCTGCGCCGGCTCCGACATCCGCGAGCTCGACACCTACGAAACGCCCTGGCAGTTCCGCAACCGCCCCGACTACTGCGATGCCTTCCGGGCCCTGCTGAAGCCGACGATCTGCGCGGTCAACGGCTATGCGCTCGGCGGCGGGCTGGAGACGGCGATGTCGTGCGATATCCGCATCGCTTCCGAAAACGCCCAGTTCGCCGCGCCCGAGATCAAGCTCGGCTGGATCGGCGGCGGCGGCATGGCGGCGCATCTGATGCACTCGATCGGTGCCTCCAACGCGGCGCTGATGCTGATGACGGGTGACGCGATCCCCGCGGACAAGGCGCTTGCCTGGGGGCTGGTCAGCGAGGTCGTGCCGCAGGCGGAACTTTTGTCCCGCGCGCGCGCCATTGCCGAGACGATCGCCTCGCGCGCGCCGATTGCGGCCGAGACCGCCAAGGCCAATCTCAAGGCGGCGGTCTCGATGCCGATCGACAAGGCGATCGAATACGAGCGCGACCTGCAGACGATCTGCTTCGCCACCGCGGACGCGGCCGAGGGACGTGCCGCCTTCAAGGAGAAGCGTCCACCGGTGTTCCGTCGGAGGTGATGGCATGCAGCAGACCCTGACATTCGTGCGCGGCCTCGGCCGGCACCGCGAGGCCTCGGTCCTTGCCATGCTGGCGATCGTCGCGATCTACCTGTCACTCGCCAGCGACTACTTCCTCGAGCCGCGCAACCTGCTGAACGTCGGCCGGCAGGCCTCCGTCGTCGCCATCGTCGCGCTCGGCCAGGCGCTCGTGATCATCGCGCGCGGCATCGATCTGTCGGTGGGCTCGGTCATCGGACTGTCCGCGGTCGTCGCCGCCGTCCTGATGCGCGATACGGGCAGCGAGACGATCGGGCTTGTCGCGGGGCTTCTGACCGGCCTTGCCTGCGGCCTCGTCAACGGGGTGCTCTACACCCGGTTCCGCATCAATCCGTTCATCGCCACGCTCGGCACGCTCTCGATCGCGCGCGGCATCGCGCTGCTGATGACCGGCGGCATTCCCGTGCCGTTCGGAGGCTTCGCCGAGTTCGTCGGCGCCGGGCGCATCTTCGACATCCCCGTGTCCTTCCTCTTGATGATCGCGCTCGCCGTCGTCGTCCACGTCTTCGCAAGCCGCACCGTCGTCGGCCGGGAGATCTATGCGATCGGCGACAATCCGAAGGCCTCGCGCCTGGCCGGCGTCAACCTGCGCGCGATCCGCGTGTTCGTCTTTGCCCTCTGCGGCCTTCTGGCCGGGCTGGGCGGCCTGATTCTGGCCGGCAACCTCGCAAGCGCCGACCCGAACCTCGGCATGGGCTACGAGCTCGATGTCATCGCCGCGGTGATCCTCGGCGGCACGGCGCTGAGCGGCGGTCGCGGCTCCATCCTCGGGGTGGTCATCGGCGCGCTGCTCATGGCGCTTCTCAACAACGCCTTCGTCCTGCTCGGCATCTCCGCCTACTGGCAGGTGGTGACGAAGGGCCTCGTAATCATCTTCGCCGTCGGCCTGGACGGGCTCCAGCGCGGCGGCGACGACGACTGATCTTGTTTCTGGAGGAGATAGACACATGCTCAAGACAATCAGGACCATGGCACTGGCGGCAGTGGCTGCCGCCGCAATCGCCCTTCCCGCCCTTGCGGCCGAGCCGCCGGAGGGCGGCAGCGTCGCCGCCGTCGAAAACACCAAGGGCCCGGTGCGGATCGCCTTCCTTTCGTTCCAGAACAATCCCTTCTGGACGCCGGTGACGGAAGGCGCCAAGGCGGCCAACGACTATCTGTCGAAATTCGACGCCACGGTCGACTTCGTCGATCTCGGCGACGAACTCTCCGCAGAAGCGGTCGTGGCCGGCATCGAGGGCGCGCTGGCCAAGAAGTACGACGGCATCGTCGTGGTTCCGATCTTCGACGGCACGGCCCGCATCATCAACGAGGCGACCGACGAAGGCGTGCCGGTCTTCAACATCATCGCCGAAGGGGCGACGGAATCGAAGCGCCTCGCCTTCATCGGTCAGGACGCGACGTCCGCCGGCAAGCAGATCGGCGAGTACATCGCCGGCAAGATGGACGGCAAGGGCAAGCTCGGCGTCATCACCGGCTACTTCGGCGCCACCCAGCACACCCAGCGGATGAACGGCGCGCTCGACTACATCAAGGCCAATTTCCCGGACATCCAGATCATCGGCCTGTTCGAGAACAAGGACAAGGCGGAGACGGCCTATTCGCTGGTGCAGGACATGGTCACCGCCAATCCGGACCTGTCGATGGTCTACGTCACCGCCGGCGGCCCCTTCGGCGCGGCGAAGGCGGTCAAGGACCTCAAGCTGACCGGCAAGGTGGGTGTCGTCGGCTTCGACCACACGCCGGACAACATGCAGTACCTGAAGAGCGGCGAGATGGTCGGCCTGCTCGACCAGGCGCCCTACCAGCAGGCGCTCGATTCCAGCGTGATGCTCTACAACTACCTCGTCGCCGGCCAGGAACCTCCGGCCAAGGTCATTCCCGTGACCGGAAAGCTCCTCACCCCCGATGATGCAGAGTAACGTCGAAACAGGGGCCGCCGCGCCTGCCGCGGCCCCGCCTCTCGTCCGCGCCCGGGGCATCGCCAAGAGCTTCTCCGCTAATGCCGTGCTCCGTTCCGTCGATCTCGACCTGCATGCCGGCGAAGTCGTCGGACTGCTGGGCGAGAACGGGGCGGGCAAGTCGACCCTGATGCATATCCTGTCGGGCGGCCTGCGGGCGGACGACGGCACGATCGAGATGGACGGGGCGCCGGTCCGCTTCGCCTCGGTCGGCGAGGGCATCGATGCCGGCGTCAGCTTCGTCCATCAGGAACTGTCGGTGGTCGGCGCGCTTTCCGTCGCCGAGAACCTTCATCTCGGGCGGATGGCGAAGACAAGGGCCGGCCTGGTCGATTTCGGGCTGATGCGGCATGCTTCCCGCGCCCTCCTGGCGCGCGTCGGCGCAGGCCATATCGACCCGCGCCGCGAGGCGGGCAGCCTGCGCGCGGGCGAGCAGCAGCTGGTCGAGATCGCCAAGGCAGCCGGGCGAAAGCCGCGCCTCCTGATCCTCGACGAGCCGACGTCGTCGCTCACCCCGCACGAGGTCGGCGGCTTCTTCTCCTATGTCCGCGAGGCGCGGGCGGCGGGTGCGGCCATCATCTTCATCACCCACCGGCTGGAGGAGGCGATGGCGCTTTGCGACCGCGTCGTCGTCCTGCGGAACGGCGCCGTCGTCAGCGAGCGACGCCCCGCAGAAACCACCCGCGGGCAGCTCATCGCCGACATGACCGGCAAGCCGTCGATCTACGCATACCGGCCGCGCGCCGTCGACGAGGGTGCGATCGCCCTGTCGCTGCGCGGCGTCTGCGACGGCCGCCTGCTGCAGGGCATCGACCTCGACGTCCGGAAGGGCGAGGTCTTCGGCCTGTTCGGTCTGGTCGGCGCCGGGCGGACCGAACTGCTCGACGTGATCCACGGCGTCCATCCTGCGACCGCGGGAACGATCGCGCTGTTCGGAGAGCCGGTGGCGCTTCGCGATCCGAGCGAGGCCGTCCGCGCCGGGATCGCGCTGGTGCCGGAAGGGCGCAAGACGGCCGGCATCCTGCCGCAGCACGCGGTTCGCGATAACGCCGCGATCAGCAGCCTCCGGCGCTTTGCCAGGGGACCGTTCTCGGACCGCGGCGGCGATCACGGACGCACGGAAGCCTATCGCCAGAGCCTCGGCATCCGCATGGCGAGCGACCGGCAGGCGATCTCCACGCTGTCGGGCGGCAACCAGCAGAAGGTCATCTTTGCCCGCGCCCTGATGGCCGAGCCCCGCATCCTGCTTCTCGACGAGCCGACGCATGGGGTCGATGTCGGGGCCAAGGCGGATCTCTACGCCATCGTGACGCGGGAGGCGGACAAGGGGCTGACGGTCGTCATCGCCTCTTCGGAGGTCCCGGAGATCCTGGCCGTCTGCGACCGCGTCGCGGTCCTGTCGAAGGGGCGGCTGGCCGGTATTCTCGAACGGGCCGACATGACCGAGGACCGCATTTTGACCATGGCATTCAAGGAGCACTGAAACGTGGACAGCAGCAAGGATATCTTCGCGACCGGCACCTTCGTGGGCCGCATCTGGGATCCGCGGGTGCAGGGGCCGAGCCTCGTCGTGGTCAGGGGCGGCGCCGTCGTCGACATCACCTCGAAGGCGGTGCCCACGATTCGCGACCTGCTGGAACGCGACGACGCCGCCGCCTACGCGGCGCGCGCCGAAGGCACGGTGGTCGCAGGGCTGGATGAACTGCTGAGCCTTTCCGTCGGGAGCGGGAGCAGCCGGACCCTCCATCTCCTGGCGCCGTGCGACCTGCAGGCGGTCAAGGCTTGCGGGGTCACCTTCGCGCGCTCGATGATCGAGCGGGTGATCGAGGAGCGGGCCGCCGGGAACCCGGACCTGGCCCAGAAGATGCGCGAGAAGGTGACCGCGCTCATCGGCGACAGCCTGCGCAACCTGAAGGCCGGATCGCCGGCGGCCGCCAGGGTCAAGCAGGCGCTGATCGAGGAGGGCGTCTGGTCGCAGTATCTCGAGGTCGGCATCGGCCCGGACGCGGAGGTCTTCACCAAGGGGCAGGTGCTTTCATCCGTCGGCCATGCCGCCGATGTCGGCCTGCACCCGATCTCGCGGTGGAACAATCCGGAACCGGAAATCGTGCTTGCCGTCAATTCGCGCGGCGTCGTGCAGGGGGCCACGCTCGGCAACGACGTCAACCTGCGCGACGTCGAGGGGCGCTCGGCCCTGCTTCTCGGGAAGGCGAAGGACAACAATGCGTCCTGCGCGATCGGCCCGTTCATCCGCCTCTTCGATCCCACCTATGCAATCGACGACGTGCGCAATGCCGAGCTGTCGCTCAGGGTCGAAGGCGAGGATGGCTTCGTGCTGAACGGCAGCAGCTCGATGAAGGAGATCAGCCGCGACCCGCTCGAGCTGGTCGCCCAGACGCTGGGCCGCCATCACCAGTATCCGGACGGCTTCATGCTGTTCATGGGCACGCTGTTTGCGCCGACCGAGGACCGCGATTCACCCGGGCAGGGGTTCACCCACAAGATCGGCGACATCGTCACGATCGCCAACGACCGGCTCGGGGCGCTGACGAACCGCGTGCGGCTTTCGACCGAGTGCCCGCCCTGGGATTTCGGCATCTCCCACCTGATGCGCAACCTGTCGCAGCGGCAGCTTCTCTGACAATGGCGCGGGCGGCGGCGTTGCCAGGAGGATGACTCTTTCGTGGCGCCCTGGACTGATTTCAGCGACGGCGTGAGGCTATCCACGCCACCACGCCGTCGTCGGCGGCTCGCGATGGGAACGGGCCACAAGTCGTCTCCGGTTCCCTGGCGCGACCGCTGATGGTCAAGGAACGCCCGTCACCGCGGCGGCGTGTTCTTGCCGGTTATCGAAACGACCTTGGCGTCGCTCAGGGCGCGGGCGATCTCGGCGGTGAGGCCGTCGACGAGTTCGGCGAATTCGCGGCGGCGGTCGTCGCGGATGTCCGGCGGCATCTGATCGACCGTGAGCAGGGCCTGCTCGACCAGGGCGAGGTCTTCGCACATCGTCCGGAAGTTCTCGCTTCGCTCCATCAGCGCGTGGATCTGGGCTGCGTGCGTCGGGAACCGCCTGAGGACCGAGGCCAGTCCTCCATCGCCCGTCTCGAAGCCGGTCCCTTCCGTCATGGCCCACCTCCGCAGATACAACCTCATCCGGTGCTGCGAGCTGTCAGACTAGACGGTCTTTGGCGCGCCTTGACGTAACATACTTGAGGATACGGGCATTTTCGGCGGCCGCCATGCCCATCCCCCCGGGCGGTCGCGTTCGCTCCGGTAACCGCCCGATCGTCGCCGGCGGCGAGGGGAGCGATCCGGCGCCTGCGACAGATTGTCGTTGCGTGACACGTATTTGCGCGTAGGATGCTCGTGCGTACCAGGATGTGCGGGGCCGCAGCCCCTGAAATCGCCTCGGTGGGGGAGAAAATGAGCTTTGCACGCCCGGGAGTTGTTCCGGCGGATGCTCTGGCGCCGCCCATGGATCAGGACATCAGAGACCAACTGGCGAGGATCCGGTCCAGCCCGGCATTCGACGCGCCGGATCGTGCGCAGAAATTCCTGTCCTACGTGGTCGAGGAGGCCCTGCAGGGCCGGTCCGACCGCATCAAGGCCTATTCGGTGGCGCTCGAGGTGTTCGGCCGGGATGCGTCGTTCGATGCCCAGAACGATCCGGTCGTCCGCATCGAGGCCGGGCGGGTGCGGCGCGCGCTCGAGCACTACTATCTCATCGCCGGGCAGGACGACCCGATCCTGATCACCATCCCGAAGGGGGGATATGTCCCGACCTTCACCCAGCTCAATGCAGAACTGCCGAGAGTGACGCGGGACCTGCCCGGGCAGGGGCCCCGGCCGAAAGCCAGTGTCCGGAAGCTGGGGCTGTTCGCTGCCGCCATCCTTCTTCTCGGCGTGGCCGGCTGGGCTGCTCTCAACGGCCCGACACTCGAGCGCCTCGTGGCCGCCGGGGGCGGCGCGGGCGGGAACACGGTGCCCGAGATGCCGAACGTCGTCGTGGCACCGTTCGAGGACATCTCCGGGCTGCCCGGGTCATCGCTTCTCGCCCGCGGTCTCACCGACGAGGTGATCGGCCGGATGGCGCGGTTCAAGGAAATCAAGGTGGTGGCCGGAACGTCGCCGGCCCGGCTCGACGAGCCGGCTGCGGTTTCCGCCCTGCCGCGCTACGGGCTGGAGGGCCGGGTCCGGCTCGACCAGGACCGGTTCCGCCTGTCCGCGCGTCTCGTCAACCAGCGCGACGGCGCGGTCATCTGGACAAGGACCTATGATGCGCAGATCGGCGCGCGCGAGCTTCTCGACATCGAAACCGACATCGCGAGCGACATCGCCGTGTCGCTCGCCCAGCCCTACGGCGTCATCTTTCAGGCGGATGCCTCCGCACTCGCCGATGCCCCGACGAAGGATGCGAAGGCCTATGCCTGCGCGCTGTCGTACTACGGATACCGGGCCGACCTGAAGCGGCAGACCCATGCCGCGGTGCAGGACTGCCTGAAGGACGTCGTCGTCGCGTTCCCGAGCTATGCCACGGCCTGGGCGCTCCTGTCGCTGACCTATCTCGACGAACTGCGGTTTCGCTATCGCCTCGAGGGGCCGGATCGTCCGGAAGACCTGCCTCCCCTGGAACTCGCGATCGAGGCCGCCGAGCGGGCGGTCGGGCTCGACCCCGGCAACGTGCGGGCGCTGCAGGCGGAAATGCTCGCCTACTATTTCAACGGCGACGTACGCAATGCGCTGGCCGTCGGCGAGCGGGCCTTTGCGATCAACCCCAACGACAGCGAATTCGCGGGCGAGTTCGGCTTCCGCCTGGCGCTTGCCGGGCAATGGGACCGCGGCTGCCGCATGGTCGCCAGCAGCGTCGCGCGCAATCCGGGGCCGATGGACTATTTCCAATCCGCGCTTTCCGTCTGCTCCTACATGAGCGGAGACTATCAGGAGGCCGAGCGGTGGGCGCGGGCCTCCAACCTGAAGGACAATCCGATCTTCCACATGATCCTGGCGGCGATCTATGGCCAGAGGGGCAAGATGGCCGAGGCCCGCCTTGAAAAGGAGTGGCTGGAGCGCCATGCGCCCGCGTATCTAGTCGATCCGCGGAAGGAAGTGGCGACGCGGATCCTGCGGGCCGAGGACCAGAACCACTTCATCGAGGGACTGCGCAAGGCAGGCCTCAACGTCGCCCCTGCCGGCACCGCCTTGCCGCCGGCGCTCAAGTCCGAAGCGCCTGCCGCGGCACCGCCGGTTTCGCCGGGCTAGGGGCGCGACGTGCGACCCGTGACGTAGGGGACAAGCTCGATCCTGAGGGCGATGGGGGCGCGATCGCAAGGCGCGCAACTAGCAGAATTAGGGATGAGGCGCCCTATTCGGATTTACTTAAAATTGAAGGTTTCTCCTCATCTGTGAGACAGCTTGAAGTTCTGTCAGGGTGGGGATCAATGTCTGAAATTGCAATCAAACGTCCGTTGTGGATGACGATAACGGCCTGCGGCTTTGCGGCCGTTCTCTTTTCCAGCATCGCGATCGGGGGCACGGCGTGGTACCGGCAGTCGATCGCGACCCGCGATGCCTTGCAGCGGGAGGTCTCCAGCGACCTCGCCCTGATCGAGACCGACATGGCGGCGCAGCGGAAGGCCGCCTCCGCGCTTGCGCTGACGCTGGCCGCGGAGCCCGAGGTGGCCGCGCTGATCAAGAACAATGCCCGCGAGGAGATCATCGCCCGGCATGCGTCCGCATTGCCGGGGGTCGTGCGTGACGGCGGCCTGCAGCTGATGACGTTCATCAGCGCGAAGGGTGAAGCCGTCGCCCGCATCCACACGCCGGACAAGTTCGGCGACGACATCACCGGCCGCCGCAAGACCGTTGTCGAGGCCCTCTCCAGCGGCAAGCTGGTGGCCGGCATCGAGCCCGGGCGCACGGCCGTCAGCATGTTCGCCTCCGCCCCGGTCATCGACAACGGCCAGACGGTCGGCGTCGTCGACGTCGGCACGAGCCTGACGAATGCCTATTTCGAGCCGCTGGCGCAGCGCATCGGCGGCGACGTGGCGGTCCACATCCTCGTCGACGGCAAGCTGGAGAAGCAGGCCTCGACCCTGGAGACGCCGCTTCTGTCGGCCGATGACCTGAAGGCCGCCTTCGACGGCGCCGACATTCAGAAGCAGGTCACGCTCGACGACACGACCTTCGTCGTCAAGGCCGTTCCCTTCAACAACTACTCCGGCACCAAGATCGGCATCCTGGAGATCGCCTCCGACGTCAGCTCGGTCGTGAACGACGGCAGGACGGCGCTTTGGATGACGATCATCGGCACCGTGGTGGTGGCGATCCTGTCGCTCCTGGGCTTCTTCTTCTTCGCCCGCTCGCTGGGCGGCACGATCGCCCGGCTGACGGGCACGATGACGAGCGTGGCGGGTGGCGACCTTGCGGCCGTGATCGAAGGCGACAACCGTCCCGACGAGGTCGGCGCGATGGCGCGTGCGGTGAAGGTCTTCAAGGACAATGCGTTGAAGACACGCGAACTGGAGCGCGAGACGGAAGCCCAAAGGACCAGTTCCGAGGAGCAGCGCCGTCTTGCCGCCGAACAGGACCGGGCCCGCGCGGAAGCGATGGCGCAGGCGACCAACGGCCTGGCTTCGGGGCTGCAGCAGCTTGCCTCCGGCGATCTCGGCGTCCAGCTGACCCAGCCGTTCTCCGAGGAGTTCGAGAGCCTGCGCAGCGACTTCAACCGCGCGGTCGCGCAGCTGCGCGAGACGATGGCCGCCGTTGCTGCGGCAACCGGCTCCATCGACAGCGGCTCGCGCGAGATCAGCCAGAGCGCCGACGACCTGTCCAAGCGCACCGAGCAGCAGGCCGCCTCGCTCGAGGAGACCGCCGCAGCCCTCGACCAGATCACGACGAACGTCGCCAACTCCTCCAATCGCGTGGAGGAAGCCCGCTCGGTGGCCATCCAGGCCAACAAGAGCGCCCGGCAGTCGGGCGAGGTGGTCGCGAACGCGGTCGACGCGATGGGCAAGATCGAGCAGTCCTCCAACCAGATCTCCAACATCATCGGCGTGATCGACGACATCGCGTTCCAGACGAACCTTCTGGCGCTCAACGCGGGCGTCGAGGCCGCGCGTGCAGGCGAGGCCGGCAAGGGCTTTGCCGTCGTCGCGCAGGAGGTCCGCGAGCTTGCGCAGCGTTCCGCCACCGCCGCCAAGGAGATCAAGGGGCTGATCAGCAACTCTTCGGTCGAGGTCGGAAACGGCGTGCAGCTGGTGAGCCAGACGGGCGAGGCGTTGCGGGCGATCGAAAGCTATATCGTCTCGATCAACCAGCACATGGATGCGATCGCGACCTCGTCGCGGGAACAGTCGATCGGGCTCGCCGAGGTCAACACCGCCGTCAACCAGATGGACCAGGTGACCCAGCAGAATGCAGCGATGGTGGAGGAAGCCAATGCCGCAGGCGCGACGCTGGCAACGGAGGCCACGCGGCTGCGCGAACTGGTCGGACAGTTCCAGCTGGGCTACGACAGGCCGGCGGCATCCTCGGCATCTCCGGCGTGCCCGGCCGTGCCTGCTGCGGCCAGCGCCCAGAGCGCTCCTTCGAGCTCGCCCGCCCGCGGCATGATGAACCGCCTCGCCAGCGCGTTCGCCTCGAACGGCTCGGCGGCCGTCGCAGTCAAGAACGACAGCTGGGAAGAGTTCTGAGCACCTGGACGCAAGTGATCGGACAAAGGCGGACGGGAGGGCTCCCGTCCGCCTTTTCAATTTGAGCCTGCCGCCGCTGCCTCAGGCGACCGGCGGCTCCCAGTTCAGATAGAAGCCGATATCGCCCGGCACGCCGCCGGGAAAGCTGATGACCATGGCCTTCAGGCGATAGCCCTGCGGCTGCGCCACGTCCTTGAAGCGGTCGTAGAGTTCCTTCGCCTTGCCCTGCAGGGTATTCGGCCAGTCCGGGTCGGCATTGTTGATCGCCCGGCCGCTGTCGGTGCAGAAGTCGGAGGGGAAGCTGTAGACGAGGGCTTCCATCTTGCCGTCCTTCACCGCCCGCGCCACGACGTTGCGGATGATGGCACGCTCCTGTTCGCCGACATGCTTGTGGAAGAAGTCGTCGGCAAATTTCGAAAGCTCCTCGCGCTTGAGGTCCCTGAGCTTGTCTTCGCGCTCCATCTCGGCGAGCTGCTTTTCCAGCATCTGCTTGCGCAGCTCCTCGGCACTGACGACGGCGGCATTGGGATCGACAGGGGTCTGCGACATGTCGGCGGCTCCGGATTGTTGCGTTCCGTCGAGACTAGGCCCGGGCAGGCGCGGCCTGAAGTAATATACGTGAACATCGCTAGTACGTCGTCCATCGGACGGCAGCACGGGTTCGGACACCTCTCCCGACGCGGCTGCGGGCGTCATCGCGCCACCGACGACGGCGGCGACGGGCGAACCGCTCAACCTGAGAAAACCGGCGGCAAGCCCAGGGCCGGCAATACATGTCTGCGGTCAGTATGCTCCGGTAAGATACGTCCAAGTCCGGCCTGAAAACGATACAGTCTCCTCCACGCATCGACCTGCCGACGTGCCTCGTTCCTGCACCCGGAGAATGTCATGGCAGTCACCCACGATCATGTAGTCGTAGCAGAACAGCCGTCGGACAAGCTGACGCTCCTGCCGCTCACGGCGCTCGTCGTCGGCTCGATGATCGGAGGCGGCGTCTTCAACCTGCCGTCCGACATGTCCCGGGGCGCTTCGCCGGGCGCCATCCTGATCGGCTGGATCATCACCGGGCTCGGCATGCTCATGCTCGCCCTCGTCTACCAGTCGCTGGCCAACCGCAAGCCCGACCTGAACGCCGGCCCCTATGCCTATGCCAGGGCCGGCTTCGGGCCGTTCATCGGCTTCAACAGCGCCTGGGGCTACTGGCTGAGCGCGTTTCTCGGCAACGTCGCCTATGCGGTGGCGATCTTCTCGGCGCTGTCGTTCTTCATTCCCGCCTTCGGCGACGGCAACAACCTGATCTCGATCCTGGGCGCCTCGGTCTGCCTGTGGCTGATCCATGCGCTGGTGCTGAACGGCATCAAGCAGGCCGCCTTCGTCAACATCGTCACGACGGTCGCCAAGCTCGTTCCGCTGTTCCTGTTCATCCTGATTGCGATCGTCGCGTTCAACTGGGACCGGTTCACCTTCGATTTCTGGGGGCGGGCCGCCACGGGCGAGGGCGCCGGGCTCGGCAGCATCATGGATCAGGTCAAGAGCACGATGCTGGTGACGCTGTGGGTGTTCATCGGCATCGAGGGCGCCAGCGTCTATTCCGCCCGGGCCGCCAGGCGGTCCGACGTCGGGCGGGCGACGGTGATCGGCTTTCTCGGCGCGCTCGGGATCTACGTCCTCGTGTCGATGCTTTCGACCGGCATGCTGAGCCAGCCCGAGCTCGCCGGTCTCAAGGTGCCCTCCATGGCCGGCGTGCTGGAGCCCTTGGTGGGGCGCTGGGGCGCCTCGCTCGTCAATATCGGCCTGATGATCTCCGTCGGCGGCGCGTTCCTGTCGTGGACGCTGCTGTGCGCCGAAATCCCCTATACCTGCGGCCGCGACGGCACGTTTCCGAAATGGTTCGCCGCCGAGAACGCCAACGGCTCGCCGGTCAACGCGCTCTGGGCGACGAATATCCTGATCCAGGTGTTCCTCGTGCTCAGCTTCTTCTCCAAGAGCGCCTACCAGTTCTTCTATTTCATCGCCTCGGTCGCGATCCTTCCGCCCTATGTCTTCTCCGGCGCCTATGCGCTGAAGCTCGCGATGACGGGCGAGACCTACGGCCCCGGCGACAAGGCGCGCAGGCGCGACATGATCGTGGGGCTGATCGCCACCCTCTACGGGGTCTGGCTCGTCTATGCGGCGGGGCTCACCTACCTGCTCATGTGCGCCGTGCTCTTCGCACCCGGCATCCTCGTCTATGCGCGGGCGCGCAGGGAGCATGGCGAGCCCGCCTTCGTCGGCAAGGAACTGCCCATTGCGATCGGCATCGGCGTTCTGGCGCTGCTCGCCCTCTACCTGATGTGGACCGGAAGGATCAGTCCCTTCTAGTCGCGAGCGGTGCGCCCAATCTCGAAGCATTCCTTGCGGTGGAGGAGCCACAATGCGCAATTTCGGTGTCCATTCGGAAGTCGGCAAGCTGAGAACCGTCATGGTCTGCAGGCCATCGCTCGCGCATCAGAGGCTGACGCCGGGCAACTGCCACGACCTTCTGTTCGACGACGTGATCTGGGTCCACGAGGCGCAGAAGGACCACTACGACTTCGTGCTGAAGATGCAGGAACGCGGCGTCGAAGTGCTGGAGCTTCACGATCTGCTCGCCGAGACGCTCGCCGACGCAGAAGCGCGCGATTTCGTGCTCGACCGCCGGATCGTCCCCAACGTGCTCGGCGTGCAGGTGGCGGACGCCATTCGCCCCTGGCTGGACGAGATGCCGGACAAGCAGCTCGCGGCCTTTCTGATCGGCGGCATCGCGGTCTCCGACCTGCCGGACATCCGCGGAAAGGATCTCATGCTCGAGGCGCTCGGCGCTCCCGAGTTCGTCATCCCGCCGATCCCCAACACGCTGTTCCAGCGCGATCCCTCCTGCTGGATCTACGGCGGCGTCACCTGCAATCCGATGTACTGGCCCGCGCGCCGGGCCGAGACTCTGCTGCAGCGGGCGGTCTACAAGTTCCATCCGTCCTTCAAGGGCGGCGATTTCCGGATCTGGTGGGGGGATTCCGACGAGCCGTTCGCCAACGCCACGATGGAGGGCGGCGATGTCATGCCGATCGGCAACGGCGTCGTCCTGATCGGCATGGGCGAACGCACGACCTACCAGGCCGTCGGCCAGGTGGCGCAGGCGCTGTTCAGGGCCAAGGCCGCCACGCGCGTCATCGGCTGCCTGATGCCGAAGAGCCGGGCCGCCATGCACCTCGATACGGTGTTCAGCTTCTGCGATCGCGACCTCGTGACGCTCTTTGCCGACGTCGTCGATCAGATCCGTTGCTACAGCGTCCATCCGAGCGGCGACGACGGCGCCTATCAGGTGCATCCGGAGAAGAGGCCGATGCTGGAGGTCGTCGCAGAGGCGCTCGGCGTCAAGAAGCTGCGCACCGTCGCCACCGGCGGCAACGCCTACGAGGCCGAGCGCGAACAATGGGACGACGGCAACAACGTGGTCGCGCTGGAGCCGGGCGTGGTGGTCGCCTACGACCGCAACACCCATACCAACACGCTGCTGCGCAAGGCCGGCGTCGAGGTCATCACCATTCGCGGTTCCGAGCTCGGCCGCGGTCGCGGCGGCGGGCACTGCATGACCTGCCCGATCTGGCGCGATCCGGCCTGACGCTTCCGAGCCATCCGAAAAGCCAACACTGCTGGAGCTGCACCATGAGCCTCAACCTTCGCAATCGTTCGCTTCTGACGGTACAGGACTATACGCCGCGCGAGTTCCGCTTCCTTCTCGATCTGGCCCGCGACCTGAAGCGCGCCAAATATGCCCGCACCGAGCAACAGCACCTCAAGGGCAAGGAGATCTGCCTCATCTTCGAGAAGACCTCGACGCGCACGCGGTGCGCCTTCGAGGTCGCCTGCTCCGACCAGGGGGCGAACGTCACCTACCTCGACCCCGCCGGCTCGCAGATCGGCCACAAGGAATCGTTCAAGGACACCGCGCGGGTGCTCGGGCGCATGTACGACGCGATCGAGTATCGCGGGTCGGCGCAGACGGGTGTCGAGACGCTTGCGAAATATGCCGGCGTGCCGGTCTACAACGGCCTGACCGACGAATATCACCCGACCCAGATGCTCGCCGACGTGATGACGATGCGCGAGCACGCCGACCGGCCGATCAGCGAGATCAAATATGCCTATGTCGGCGACACGCGCTCCAACATGGGCCATTCCCTGCTGATCGTCGGCTGCCTGATGGGCATGGACGTGCGCATCTGCGGCCCGAAATCGCTCTGGCCGGCCGACGAATACCGCAAGATCGCGGACGAACTGGCGGAGAGATCGGGCGCGCGCCTGACCGTCACCGACGATCCGAAGGCCGCCGTGAAGGGCGTCGACTTCATCCACACCGACGTCTGGGTGTCGATGGGCGAGCCGAAGGAGGTCTGGAAGGAGCGGATCAAGCTTCTCACGCCCTACCAGGTCAACAAGGCGCTGATGAAGGCTAGCGGCAACGCCCAGGTCAAGTTCATGCACTGCCTGCCCGCCTTCCATGACACCGAGACGGTGCTCGGCAAGCAGATTGCCGACGACTACGGCATGACGAACGGTCTGGAGGTGACGAACGACGTCTTCGAGTCCGAGGCGAACATCGCCTTCGAGCAGGCGGAGAACCGGCTTCACTCGATCAAGGCCCTTCTCGTGGCCACGCTGGGAGACTGACCATGCGCATCGTGATCGCATTGGGCGGAAATGCGCTGTTGAAGCGCGGCGAACCGATGACGGCGGAGGTGCAGCGGCACAACATCCATACTGCCGCCGTCGCCATCGCGCCGATCACCACGGAGCACCAGGTGGTGATCACCCACGGCAACGGGCCGCAGGTGGGCCTGCTGGCGCTGCAGGGGGCATCCTACAAGCCAGAGGAGGCCTATCCGCTCGACGTGCTCGGCGCGGAGACCGAAGGGATGATCGGCTACATGCTGGAACAGGAACTCGGCAACCTCCTGCCCTTCGAGGTCCCGTTCGCCACCCTGCTCACCATGGTCGAGGTCGATGCGGACGACCCCGGATTCCAGAACCCGACCAAGTTCGTGGGGCCGGTCTACGAGAAGGCCGATGCCGACCGGATGGCCGGCGAGAAGGGATGGGTCTTCAAGCAGGATGGCGAGAAATGGCGGCGGGTCGTCCCGTCGCCCATGCCCAAGCGCATCTTCGAGATCCGGCCGGTGAAATGGCTGCTCGACAAGGGGACGATCGTCATCTGTGCCGGCGGCGGCGGCATTCCCACCATGTACGAGAAGGGCAAGGAACGCTCGCTGACGGGCATCGAGGCCGTCATCGACAAGGATTTCTGCTCGGAGCTGCTCGCCCGCGAACTCGAGGCCGACCTGTTCATCATGGCGACCGATGCCGATGCCGTCTTCACCGACTGGGGCAAGCCGGAGCAGAAGGCGATCCATCGCGCCAATCCGGAGGCGATCCGGAAATACCCGTTCCCGGCCGGATCGATGGGACCGAAGGTCGATGCGGCCTGCCGCTTCGCCCAGCGGACCGGAAAGACCGCCGCGATCGGCGCTCTGGCCGACATCGAGCAGATCGTGCGCGGCGAGCGGGGAACGATCGTGAACTCGACCTTCTCGGGCATGGCGTGGCACTGAAGGGCGCCTGAACGGGGCGCCTGACAGGGTGCGGGCCAGGACGGTGCCGGGGACGGCATCTCCGGCGTTCGTTCACGTGCTACCGCCTGACGACGGCAGCGCAGCGCTGCCATCGTCCCGCCAGAGGTCGTCGTTCATGCCACGTCCGGCACGAGGCGACGCGGACCGGTGTCCTCGACATAGTCGCCCGGCTTCTTCTGCCGCTTGCCGAGATCGGGCGCATCGAATTTCACCCGCTCGTAGGGAATTGATTTCAGGATATGCGAGATGCAGTTGATGCGGGCCCGCTTCTTGTCCTCGGAAGGCACGATCCACCAGGGCGCGTAGTCGGTGTCGGTCATGCGCAGCATCTCGTCATAGGCGCGCGAATAGTCCCACCACTTGCGATAGGATTCGACGTCCATGGGGCTGAGCTTCCACTGCCGGACGGGATCGTCGATGCGGCGGCGGAAGCGCCGCTCCTGCTCTTCCTCGCTCACCGTCAGGAAGTATTTCAGGAGGATCGTGCCGCTTTCGATGATCGCGGCTTCGAAGCGCGGCGCGAGCTCCAGGAAGCGCCGGGCCTTCTTGTCGCTGCAAAAGCCCATGACGCGGTCGACCCCGGCGCGATTGTACCAGCTGCGGTCGAAGATCACGACCTCGCCGCCCGCCGGCAGATGGGCGATGTAGCGCTGCATGTACATCTGCGTCTTCTCCCGGTCGCTCGGCGCGGGCAGGGCGGCGATGCGGAACACGCGCGGGCTGACGCGTTCGGTGAGGCGCTTTATGACCCCGCCCTTGCCGGCAGCGTCGCGGCCCTCGAAGATGATGACGATGCGCGCGCCGGATTTCTTGACCCAGGCCTGCAGGTACGCGATCTCCTCCTGCAGTTTCTCCATCTGCTTGTCGTAGTCCCGCACCTTGCCGTTTTCCTTGGCGTCCTGCCGGGCCGCCTCGTTCCTGTCAGCCTTCTTGTTCATCGCCCTATCTCCCAATGGCCCCAGACGGCGCTTCGTTGCTCGTCCGCCCGCGATTGGCGGTCTCCAATATGCGTGAGGCCTGCAATGCCTCATCCAGGCGTCGGCAATCGCCGATCTCAATGCTCCAGGAACACGTAGTTCATCCAGGCGCTCATCCGGAGCAGGACCTTGCGCAGGATCGCGACGTGGTGCCAGTGGTGGGTGTAGACGGCGACGTCCGCGACGACGCCGCCCGGCAGCTGGTAGGCGCTGGTGTCCTCGAGGATGTCTATTCTCGCGAGCGTCTGGCCCGGCTGCAGGCGTTCGGGCGCCTGCGGGTCGATCAGCGCGCCCGTCGGCTGCAACTGGCCCTGCGCCATCACATCGATGATCGCGGCGACCCTGGCCTTGAAGATCTTGCCGGGAACGGCCTTGAAGGACACTTCGGCCTCGTCGCCGACGCGCACGCGCTGCAACGAATTCTGGATGAAGGCGGCGGCCAGCATGCGGTCTTCGCTGTTGATGAAGACCATGACCGGGCGCAACGGCAGGGGGTTAGCCATCATGCCGGGGCGCAGGAAGACCTGGGCCACATAGCCATCGCTCGCCGCGCGGACCGTCGTCTGGTCGAGTTCAAATTCCGCATTGCGCAACTCCGCCGTCAGCCGCGCGACGGCGGGGTTGACGCCGTTGATCTGCGATTCATAGGCAAGCCGCGCCTGCATGGCCTGCGCCTTCGCCGTCCCGACCGCCGCAACCGCAGCAAGATAGAGGCCGCGCCGGTTTTCGACCTCGAGCTCGGAGACCGCCGTTCCGCCGGTGCGGGCCCGGGAGGTCTCGAAGATCTCGAGATAGCTCTCGAAGCTCTGCTTTGCCCGGTCGCTGTCGGCCACGGCCCCTTCCACGACGGAATCGGCGGCATCCATCGCCGACTTCAATTGGCGAACGGTCTGCTCCGCCTCGGCCAGCGCCGCCCGCTTCTGGTCGACCGTGAACTGATAGGGGCGGGGATCGATGCGAAACAGCACGTCGCCCTTCTTCAGCGGCGTGTTCGGGACGACGGGCACCTCCACGACGATGCCGCCGACGGCGGGGATGACCGGTGCGGAGGTGAAGTAGATGCGCCCGTCGCCGGAATAGGGGTGGTTGTAGCTCATCAGCAGGATCAGCGCGGAGATGAGGAAGATGCCGCCGAGAACCGCCGTCGACACCGTCCACTGGTTCACCGGGATCCGGAAGATCTTGAAGACGGCAATGCAGATGGCCGTGTAGGTCAGGATCAGAAGCAGGTCCATCAGGAGGCGCTCCCCGTCTTCAGTCGCAGTTGCTCTTCGAGTTCCTGTACGCGGGCCTGGAGGACCGCAACCTCGGCATTGGCTTCCTTCTCCGCCTGGAGCTTGCCGTCGGTCCGGATGCCCCAGCCGCGATCCTCCCGGTAGACCGTCGCCCAGATGAACAGGAAGGGCCAGATGGCGTGCAGTGTGAACAGGCTGACCCAGCCGGCCACGTGGATCGCGTCCTGGTGGGGATGATTGCGCGCCTTTGCCATCAGATGGGGAATGTCGTGAATGGCGATGATGCCGTAGAAGAGCGTGAACACCATGAAGAACAGGACGCCCAAAGCGAAATAGTCCAGGAACATGTCAATCCTCGGGTCCAGCGAGTGCGCAGCGATCGGGATGATCCTAGTCCGCCGCGCGGCGAATAACCCGTAGCATCGCGTAGTCTCTATCGGTGAAAGCCGGATTTGCGCCGCCCGGCAGGGTGAACGGGGGCGGCTTTCGGCCGGGATCCTGCCCGAAAAGGGGCGGCAATCTGAGAGGGTATCGGAACGGCGGCCATCCGCCGGGGCATCCGACTCGACTCCGCGACCGGCAACTGCTTCCCTGCCGCAAGGTGAGGAGGACGCAATGGCTTATGAGTGGGACCAGAGACAGGCGGCGCGAGAGCGCATGTGGAAGCTTGCTTCGGTGGTGGCCGGCACCCTGATCACCGTCGGCATTCCGACAGCGATCGTGCTGGCGGCGATGGGGAACTAGGTCCTGACCCTAGACACTGCGCAAGCCAGTGCCATCAAGTTGCCGCTAAGGTCAGGCATATGCTCTCGCAAGCCCAGGGAGGGAAAAAATGCGTCAAGTCATTGAAGTATCGGCGGTGGTTGCCGGCGGCCGGGTGCCGCTGGGATTGCTCACCGTCAAGCAGGCATTGAATTTGCCCCATTTGTCCGAGTTCAGGTTCTGCCAGACCCAAGCCGGTGATCGGCAGGATCGGTGCCTGTCTCGGGAGGAACTCGAGGAACTGGTCAAGCAGTAGATCACGAACGGGCGCGGCCGGGCATCGGGCACTTCAGCCCGCGCGGCCGCGCTGATCCCCCCCCTTGCGCCGGGGTGTCGTCTTCTTTCCCCTCAATCCAGCGAAGACCAGCCGCGCGGCGGCGTGGACGAGTTGTGCGCAATACCGGCGCCACGCAGCCAGGCCGGCCAGCCGCAGTCCGTCGGCGAACCGTGCCGGATCCTGCGGGCAATGGATCGGCGGCCAGGCGTTGAGGGTGGAAAGCCGCAGGGCCGGATCGAGCGTGCGCAGGCGCTGCATGGCCTGATGCGCATTGCCGGCCGGTCGGGCTCAGGCCATCGCCGACACGGTCTTTTCCGCCAGCGTATTCAGGATCGAGAGAAAATTCTTCTGCAGGTCGGTGGGCAGCCATTCCGACCGGGTGATGGTGCCAAGGACCCGCATCGGACTGGGAAGCGGGAAGGGCACGACGGCCAGCAGCCCCAGCTTGTCCTCGAAGACGATCTGATCGCGCGACAGCAGGGTCAGCCGGTCGCCGGAGATCAGCAGGTCACGGGTCAGCGCCATCGAGCTCGTTTCGACCACCGTCGTCGGCGGCACGGCAAAACTCTGGAAAAGTGAATCGACGGCGACACGCCGCGGCGTGTCCTGGCGCGGCAGGATCCACTCGTACCGGACCAGATCCTCCTCCCGAACCTGGTTCAGGCCGCAGAGGGGATGATCCTTCCGGGCGACGAGGCAGTAGGGGTCGGGAAACAGCGGGCTCTCGTTGATGTCGCCGGTCAGCGGCGTCGGCCGCAGCGTGCCGATGATGATGTCGATCACGCCCGTCTGCAGCCAGTTCAGCAGCGCCTCGAAGGGGCTTTCGACGATCCTCGCCTTCATCTTCGGATATTCCCGGGACAACTGGCCGAGCGCCTGCGAGACCAGCAGGGATGCGCCGAGCGGCAGGATTCCGATGACGATCGTTCCGTGGCTCTCGCCCTTGATGGCCGCGATCTCCTCTATTCCGTAGTGAACCTCCTTCATCGACAGCCGCAGTTCGCGGGCGAGCTCGTGCCCTGTCTTCGTCGTCGCCTTGCCGCGCGGCGTTCGCGAAAACAGCGGCCGTCGCAGGATCGTCTCGATGTCGCGCGCATGCCTGTTCAGCGCCGGCCGGGAGATGCCGAGTGCCGTCGCGGCCGCCGAATAGGAGCCGTGCTCGTCGATCGCGATCAGCGCGGATATCTGCACGGAGGTGACGTTGCCCGGCATCGGCTCGCCGGTGCCCCTGCCGGCGCGACTGAACTCTGCGGCATTCGACAGCGCCAGCTCGGCGCGTCTCAGCGCGCGGGCGACGCGGATGCGGAACACCTCGCCTTCGCGGGTGAGGAAGCTGCCATTGGCGCGGCGCTGGAACAGCGTCGTTCCGAGCGTCGCCTCGAGCTGGGCGATCGACTGGCTGATCGCTGACTGGGAGAGGTTCAGCCGTTCGGCGGCGCGGCTGATGCCCTGGTGCTCCGCAGCCGCATCGAAGGCGCGCAGCTGGCGAATATTGGGCTGGGACGAGGGCATCGCGTCAATCCTGCATGTAACCAAAACTTATAACTGCGGGCAGCCATTTAATTTTGCAAGCCCGTCTTTTTCGTCCACATTTCCCCTCTAGGAGCTGCAGCCTGACCGGGCAAACCGCCGCATTCGGCTTTGAGGAGAGCCGCAACGGCAGGCTGAGAAAACATCCGTGATTGCATGCAATCTCGAGGCCCCAAGCCTCTGCTCAATCTATGTATCGGGAGGAGCGATATGAAAACTGATGGCCTGAATATCTCGCGCAGAAACGTCCTTCGCCTCGGCGGCGGCATCATGGCGCTGGCAGGATCGGCGCCTTTTTCCGCGCTGATGGCCGCGCCGGCGAACCTTGCCGACCTGCCCTACACCGTCAACATCGTCAACACGAGTTCCAACGCCACCCTGGTCCTGCAGGCGTTGCTCGACCAGCTCGGCTACCTGAAGGAATTCAACGTCAACGCGACGACGACGAACGTGGCGGACGGCACGAAGCTGATGGGCAGCCTGATCAGCACGCAGAGCGATATCTGCCTCCTGTCCGGGTTCTCGCAGGTCCTGCCGGCGATCGAAAAGGGCGCCGAACTGAAGATCGTCGCCGCTGCCAACCAGCTCATTGCGCAGGCGCTGTACAGCAGCAACCCCGAGATCAGGACCGTGGAGGACCTGAAGGGCAAGACGGTCGGGACCGGCGCGCTGGGGGCGCTTCTGCACCAGATGGTCGTGGCGCTGCTGCGCAAGCACGGCGTCGATCCGTCCGAGGTGCAGTTCGTCAACATCGGCAGCAGTGCGGCGGTCTTCAAGTCGGTGGTCGCCGGCAAGGTGGACGCGGGGCCCGCGATGACGGACGTCTACGACCAGCAGGAGAAATACGGTGTGCATGCGGTCGCCGACTTCTGGACGGATCTTCCGGAGTATCCCTACCAGGGATCCTATGCCTCGCAGACGGCCATCAACGAGAAGCGCGAAGGGCTGATCCGCGTGCTGGCGGCCTACTGCAAGATGTACCGCTTCATGATGGACGATCCCAATGCCGAGGAAGCGTTCATGCAGGCCTACAAGACCGCCATCGGCGCCTCCGAGGAGGCGCAGGGCCGGATGATGATCAAGTTCACCCGCGAGAACAGGACCTACAGCCCCGACCTGATCCTGACCGAAAAGCAGATCGACTACATGCAGGGTCTGAACCTCGAGTTCGGAATCCAGAAGGAGAAGCTCGCCTTCGACACGGTCGTCGACCTGTCTCTCGCGAAAGAAGCAACCAAACTACTCGAGGCAAATTGATGAGCATTCCCACACTTTCGATGGCCGTCGCCACTTACGGATGCACGGCGGCGATCAAGAGCGGCGAAATTCCCGTCGACGGCGTCGCGATCAACCAGATCGAGGTCTCGCCGATCATCGCCGCCTTCCGCCGCATGGTCCGGGATCTCGCGTTCGACATCTGCGAACTGGCGCCGACCACCTACGTCATCGCCAAGGCGGCGGGCGTGCCGATCACGGCGCTGCCGATCTTTCTCAGCCGTCGCTTTCATCACTCCGGCTTCCAGGTGCGGGACGATGCCGGCATCGCGACGCCGAAGGACCTGGAGGGCAAGAAGGTCGGCGTGCGCGCCTATTCGGTGACCACGGGGGTGTGGACGCGCGGCGTGCTGATGAACGAATACGGGGTCGACAACGACAGGATCCAGTGGATCGTCGATGACGAGGAGCACGTCTCCTCGCTGAAGTTGCCGGCCAACGTCACGCCGGCGCCGGAGGGAAAGTCGCTGGCTTCGATGATGGCGAGCGGCGAAATCCAGGCGGGCTTTGCAAGCCGTGCCGGCATCGGCCGCACCGGCGCGCCGACCGCGGGCTGGGAAGCGGCCAACAAGGATGCGCCGGTGTACCGGGAGCTGTTCGACAACGCCCTCGAACTGGAAGCGGCGTGGTACAGGCGGACCGGCGTCTATCCCGTCCACGGCTGCATCGTCGTGCGCAACGACGTGCTCGCCAGATATCCGTTGCTGGCGGGGGCGCTGTTCGATGCCTTCGAGCAGGCCAAGCAGCAGTGGTTGACGAAGCTGCATGGCGGGGCGACCGACGTGCTCGATCGCGACAAGTATGCCGACATCATGCCGTTCGTGGGCGACGACCCGCTGCCGAACGGGCTGGAGGCCAACCGTGCGACGATCGAGGCGCTCGTCACCTATGCCTTCCAGCAGAAGCTAATTCCGCGCCGTGTGCCGATCGAGGAGCTGTTCCTCGACGTCCGCAAGGCGCGCGCCGCTTGAGCCGGCCCGATCCGTACCCCAGACACTTCAGGAAAGTTGCAACAATGCGTCCCAGCGTCATTGATATCCATCCCCACGTTATCTCGACGGACACCGCCCGGTATCCGCGGGCGCCGCTCGGCGGGCATCAGTCGGACTGGTCGGCCGAACGGCCGGTGTCCTACGAACAGCTCCTGGCCGACATGGCCGAGGCCGGTGTCGACAAGGCCGCGATCGTCCAGGCGTCCACCTGCTACGGCCATGACAACAGCTACGTCATCGACGCCGTCGCCGCCCGGCCGGACAAGTTCACCGCCGTCGGCTCGGTCGACATCCTCGCCGACGACGCCGTGCAGAAGATCAACGCGTGGATCGCCCGGGGACTGACGGGCCTGCGGTTGTTCACGACGGGTAGCACCATGCCCGGACAGGCGACCTGGTTCACCGATCCGAAGACCTATCCCGCCTGGGCGCACGCGGAGCAGATCGGACTGCCGGTCTGCATGCAGATGACCCAGGACGGCATCGACGACCTGCAGGCGATCATCAGGCGCTTTCCGAAGATCCGCATCGTGCTCGATCATCTTGCGCGGCCGGATCTCTCGGGCGGCAAGGATTTCCCGAATGCGGCGCGGTTGTTCGAACTGGCGGAAAATCCGAACATCTACTTCAAGCTGACGGTGCGTGCGCTGGAGGCGCTGGAGAAGGCGAACGCGTCGGCATCCGACTTCTTCCCGCTCCTGGTCTCGCGCATCGGGGCGTCGCAGATCGCCTGGGGCTCCAACCATCCGGCCTCGCCGGGCGGACTGAAGTCGCTGCTCGACCGCGCCAGGGCGGCCCTTTCCGACGTGAGCGCCGAAGACCGGGCCTGGATATTCGGCGGCACGGCGCAGCGGCTCTATCCGGTGCTTTCCGAGACATCCGGGGCGGAGGCGCGCCATGGCTGATGCGAGCGACACCGTCCGCGTCGCGCTCGGCGACTATCCGATCACCCTGCCCGTCAAGAAGAACGCGACGGCCGGGACCGTGGGACGCTTCCACTTCGAGGACATCGTGCCGATCACCAAGGCGTTCAAGCCGATGATCCGGCGGGGTGCCTACGACATTTCGGAAATGGCGATCGTCACCTATCTGCAGGCGCGTGCCTACAACAAGCCGATCTGGCTTCTGCCGGTCACGCTGCTGGCGCGCTTCCAGCACAAGACCATCGTCTGCAACGCCGACTTTTCGAAGCTCCGGCCGAAGGACCTCGAAGGCAGGACGGTGGGCGTCCGCTCCTACTCGCAGACGACCGTCATGTGGGCCCGCGGGATCCTGTCGGCCGAGTATGGCGTCGACCTGAACAAGATCGACTGGCTGACCTTCGAGGACGGACACCTTGCGGAATATGCCGCCCCGGCGAATGCCCGCCGCGCCCCCGAGGGCCGCAGCGTCGCCGAAATGCTGCAGGCCGGCGAGATCGACGCCGGCATCATGGGCAACGACCTGCCCAAGGACGATCCGCGGCTGATCACCGTGATCGAGGATCCCAAGGGCGATGCCCGGCGGGGCTACGCGCGGAACAGGGTCATTCCGATCAACCACATGGTCGTGGCATCGCAGGACCTGATCGAACGGCGGCCCGAGGCTGTCCGGCAGTTCTTCGACATGCTCGTGGCCAGCAAGGCCGCCGGCCACGGCAGCACCGAGGACGGGATCGACATCAACCCCATCGGCATCGACGCCCTGCGTCACTCGCTGGAGACGGTCATCGAGCACTGCCTGGAGCAGAAACTGATCGATCACCGCCTCTCCGTAGACGAACTGTTTCACGACAAGACAAGGGAACTCGGACGATGAACCAGATAGTCCTGAAAGAGGATGTGATGAACGCCAATCCTGCCCAGAAGGTGAAGCTCGCGGTCTCCGGCATCTGCAAGACCTTCCGCATCCGCAATGCCAACGGGCAGCAAAGCTTGTTCCTGCCCGTCCTGCGCGACGTCGGCTTCGACGTCTACGAGAACGAGGTCGTCTCGCTGATCGGCGAGAGCGGCTGTGGCAAGACCACCTTGCTGCGGACGATCCAGGGGCTGATCCGTCACGATTCCGGGACCATCAAGGTCGACGGCCAGGAGGTCAAGAGCGCCGGCCGCGACCGCGGCTTCGTCTTTCAGCAACCGAGCCTGCTGCCGTGGCGTACGGCCCGGGAGAACGTCGAATTCGGCCTGGAGCTCCAGGGCATGGCCGCGGGCGAGCGGGCGGAGCGGGCGAGGAAGCTGCTTGCGCTCGTGGGGCTCGGTCATGCGGCGGAACAGTTCCCGCATCAGTTGTCCGGCGGCATGCAGCAGCGCATCGGCCTTGCCCGCGCACTGGCCATCGATCCGACCATCCTGCTGATGGACGAACCCTTCAGCGCGCTGGATGCACAGACCCGGGAGGTGCTGCAGAAGGAGCTGCTGCGCATCCAGGCGCAGACGCGCAAAACCATCCTCTTCGTGACGCACGACCTCGATGAAGCGATCTACCTTTCGCACCGCATCATCGTTCTGGCCGCGAAGCCGGGCCGGGTGAAGGAGGTCATCACGCTGCCGTTCGCGGGCGAGCGTCCGGAGCTGCCGGTCATGCGCGGCGACCCCGAGTTCCAGGCCATCCGCGCGCACATCTGGGACCTGATCCGCAGCGCGCCTGCGAACAGCTGACGAAATCGAACGGGAGGATTGAAGAGATGACCAGCAACACGTTGATCGGCGGCGCAGTCGCGGCGGACGATCTCATCGAGGATCTCGAGCCCGGTGCCCCGGTGAAGCGCTACTGGCTTGTCCGGCTTGTGTCCATCGTCGCGGTCCTCGCGATCTGGGAGGTCGCAGGACGACAGGTCAACCCCTTGTTCATGGCCTATCCCAGCGACATCGTCCACGCGGCCTACCGGATGATCGCCAGCGGCGAGCTGCTGGCCGCATTCCTGGACAGCATGAAGACACTGACGCTCGGCTTCATCCTTGCCTGCGTCGCAGGCGTCGCCCTCGGCCTGCTGATCGGCCGCTACAGGTATGTCGATGCGGCGACGGACTGGCTGGTGAACGCGCTCTATGCGACGCCGCTCGTGGCCATCACGCCGCTCGTCATCCTCTGGTTCGGCCTCGGCTTTCCGGCAAAGCTCTTCATCGTCTTCATTCTGGCGGTGTTCCCGGTGCTCATCAACACGGCGAGCGGCGTTCGCAACGTGGCAAGCCAGCTGATCGACGTCGGCACCGCGTTCGCCGCCACCGAGCGGCAGATCTTCGGCAAGATCATCCTGCCGGCCGCACTCCCCTTCATGATGACGGGCATCCGCCTCGGTATCGGCCGGGCCATCATCGGCATGGTCGTGGCGGAGTTCTTCACCGCGATCAACGGCCTCGGCGCGCTGATCATCAAGTACGGCAACCAGTTCGAGACGGCGGCGATGTTCGTGCCGATCCTCTGCCTGATGCTGATGGGCGTCGTCTACACCACGATCGCCCTTCGCTTCGAACACTGGGTCGCGCCCTGGCGCTTCACCGACGACGAGTAAGCCGGCTTCCCATCCGGCCAGGAGATTGAACGATGATCATCGACATTCATGGACACTATACGACCGAACCGGCAGCGCTCGGCCTGTTCCGCGACAGGCAGCTGGCGGGCCTGGCGGATGCCGCGAGACGGCCGTCGCCCGGCTCCCTGAAGATCAGCGACGAGGAGCTGATCGAAAGCGTGCAGCCGCAGATCAAGAAGCAGCAGGAGCGCGGCGGCGATCTGACGATCTTCTCCCCGCGGGCGTCCGGCATGGCGCATCACGTCGGATCGGCGGACATCTCCGCCGTGTGGACGTCGGTCTGCAACGACCTCATTCATCGCGTTTGCACGCTGCTGCCGCAGAACTTCGCGCCCGTCGGCCAGCTTCCGCAGTTTCCCGGGCGCGCGCCTTCGGAATGCATACCGGAACTGCGGCGGATCGTCGAAGAGCTGGGCTTCGTCGGCGTGAACCTCAATCCCGATCCCTCCGGCGGCCACTGGTCCGGCGAGCCGATCACGGACCGGTCCTGGTATCCGCTCTACGAGGTCATGTGCGAACTGGACGTGCCGGCGATGATCCACGTGTCGTCGTCCTGCAACCACAACTTCCACGCCACCGGCGCCCACTACATCAACGCCGACACGACCGCCTTCATGCAGCTCATCCAGGGCGACCTCTTCAAGGATTTCCCGACGCTGAAGTTCGTCATACCGCACGGCGGCGGCGCGGTGCCCTATCACTGGGGGCGCTACCGGGGGCTGGCGCAGGAGCTGAAGCGGCCGCTTCTCGCCGAACATCTCCTCGGCAACGTGTTCTTCGACACCTGCGTCTACCATCTTCCGGGCATGGAACTGCTGGCCAAGGTCATTCCGACCGACAACATCCTGTTCGCCTCGGAAATGCTCGGCGCGGTCAAGGGCATCGATCCGGAGACCGGCCACCACTACGACGACACCAAGCGCTACATCGACGCGCTGGCCTTCCTGGATGCCGAGCAACGCTACAAGATCTTCGAAGGCAATGCGCGGCGGGTCTATCCACGGCTCGACCGGCGCCTTTCCGCACGCGCGGCCGATAGCGCCGCTTGATGACATGTGCCGCGCCGCGGACCTTCGGCCCGATCACGGTCCTGAAGGAGGCGTGTGCAGGCGCTTGAAAACGCGCGGCATCGCCGGGGGCTCGGCCGGCTGATGGACCACCTGTGATCGCACCGTCGGGACGTGCTTGCCGGCGATCGCGGCGATCATGGCCTCATCGCTGCGCAAGCGTTGCAGAGCCGCACTTGCGCACGCCCGGCGGCGCCCTTATTGCACGGCATCCCGAATTCTATCTCGAGGCGCGAATCATGGAAATATTCACATCGTCCGGCTTCCTGGCTCTGCTGCAGGTCATCATGATCGACCTGGTACTCGCCGGAGACAACGCGGTCGTCATCGGCCTTGCGGCGGCCGGCCTGCCGCTGGAGCAGCGCAGGAAGGCCATTCTCGTCGGCATCCTCGCCGCGACCGTTCTCCGCATCGCCCTGGCCAGCGTCACCGTCCAGCTGCTCGAAATCATCGGCCTGCTGCTCGCCGGTGGCGTCCTCCTGCTCTGGGTGTGCTGGAAGATGTGGCGCGAGCTTCGTGCCGCCGCGGGCGCGGACGAGCAGGAAGACAACGGCGCGGTCACCCACAAGAAGACCTTTCTCCAGGCCGCCACCCAGATCGTCATCGCCGACGTTTCGATGTCGCTCGACAACGTGCTGGCGGTCGCCGGCGCCTCTCGGGACCATCCCACGGTTCTCGTGATCGGGCTGATCCTTTCGATCGCGATGATGGGTATCGCCGCCAACTACATCGCCCGTCTCCTCAACCGCTACCACTGGATCGCCTATGTCGGTCTGGCGCTCATCCTCTACGTGGCCCTGCACATGATCTACCGGGGCTCGGTCGAGGTCTGGCCGCACGTGCTCGCGGCGATGTAACCTGCAGCCGCAGGCGGTGCCTCCCCGGGTCCGGCGGGGGGCACCCTTGCGGCGCATCGCGCGCGGCGCTACGACCTCCAGGGGACCCCAACGAAGCGATGACGCCGCCAGCGGCGGCGCTTGCGGCAGTCGGGCCTGTGACAACGTGGAGGTGCGGCGTGACCATGCTTGGCGATGAAGTGCCCCTGGACGAGGGCAGCTACGATTTCATCGTCGTCGGCGCCGGTTCCGCCGGCTGCGTGCTTGCCAACCGGCTCTCGGCCGATCCGAGGAACCGGGTCCTGCTCCTGGAGGCAGGCGGCACGGACCGCTACCACTGGGTCCATGTGCCGATCGGCTATCTCTATTGCATGGGCAATCCGCGCACCGACTGGATGATGAAGACCGCTGCCGAGCCGGGCCTCAACGGCCGCGTGCTGAACTATCCGCGCGGAAAGGTGCTGGGCGGCTGCTCGTCGATCAACGGCATGATCTACATGCGCGGGCAGGCGGCCGACTACGACGGCTGGCGGCAGGCCGGCAACGAGGGATGGGGCTGGGACGACGTCCTGCCCTACTTCCTGAAGTCGGAGGACAGCCACCGCGGCAACACCGCCCTGCACAAGGCCGGCGGCGAGTGGCGGGTCGAGCGCCAGCGCCTGTCCTGGCCGATCCTCGACGCCTTCCGGGATGCGGCCGAGGAGATCGGCATTGCCAAGACCGACGATTTCAACGGCGGCGACAACGAGGGCTCGGGCTATTTCGAGGTCAACCAGAAGGGCGGCCTGCGCTGGAACACCACCAAGGCCTTCCTGCGGCCGGCGATGAAGCGCAGGAACCTGCGGGTGCTGACCGGTGCGGAGACCGAACGGTTGGAATTCGACGGCAAGGTCGCATCCGGCGTGCGCTTCCGCCACGGCGGGCGGCTCTGCGTCGCCCGTGCCCTCGGCGAAGTGGTGCTGTCGGCGGGCGCGATCAACTCACCGAAGATCCTCGAGCTCTCCGGCATCGGTCGGCCGGAGGTGCTCTCGGCGCTGGAGCTGCCCGTTCGTCACGCGCTTGCGGGCGTCGGTGAGAACCTGCAGGACCACCTGCAGATCCGCACGGTCTTCAGGATCGAGGGCGCACGCACGCTGAACCAGCTCTACCACAATCTCCTCAGCCGGGCCGGCATGGGGCTGCAATATGCCTTCAGGCGGTCCGGGCCGCTCTCGATGGCGCCGAGCCAGCTCGGCATCTTTGCCAAGAGCGATCCGGCGGTCGCCACCGCCGATCTCGAATACCACGTGCAGCCGCTGAGCACCGACCGGCTCGGCGAACCCCTGCACCGCTACCCCGCGGTCACCGTCTCGGTCTGCAACCTGCGGCCGGAAAGTCGCGGCACGGTGCACATGACCGCGCGCGATGCGAGCTTGCCGCCGGAGATCCGGCCGAACTACCTTTCGACGGCCGGCGACCGGCTGCTCGCCGCCAGGTCCATCCGCCATGCCCGCAGCCTCATGCAGACGCGGGCGATCGCCCGGTTTCGCCCGGAGGAGGTGGTGCCCGGCCGGGAGTATCAGAGCGACGACGAACTGATCCGCCGCGCCGGCGATATCGCCACGACGATCTTCCACCCCGTCGGCACCTGCAAGATGGGCAACGATCCGCTGGCGGTCGTGGATTCGAAACTGCGCGTGCACGGGATCGGCAGGTTGCGCGTCGTCGACGCATCGATCATGCCGCGGATCGTCTCCGGCAACACCAATTCCCCGGTGATCATGATCGCGGAGAAGGCCTCCGAGGCCATCCTGGCATCGCGTTAGCGGGAACCCGGAAAGCCCGTCCGGCGTCCTCGTTCCGGTGCCGACGAGCACGGCGCGCCTGCCGGCTTTCCTCCGGCCCGGAGATGCGACACAATCGGGCTTTCCAGGGGGAAGGGGAAAGCTCATGCCGATGTCGTGCAGCCTTGCCGCGATACGCCTTGCGAAAGCCTTCGGGGCCGTGGCCGCGGTCCTGGTGACTGCGGTCCCTGGCCCGGCGGCAGTTGCACAACCCTGGCGCCCGGTCGCGCAGGCCGGCGGCGCCGGCGAGGGGCCCGCGCCCGGGGTGATCCTGGTCGGGGATGCCGCTGCCGCCACCGGCTTCCCGGATGCCGCCACCGCCGGCGTTCCGGACGGTGCCGCGCTTGAGACCTACACCGGCCCGATGGAAATATCGGAGC
>NZ_JARGEO010000012.1:0-150457 GCF_029210525.1 Mycoplana sp. MJR14 | reverse complement strand
ATCCTCCTCCCAGCTCGCGGACAGGCCGGGAAACCGGTCCATAGGCGGTGCCTCCGGCACCGCCTTTTCTCTTTCTTGAGACCTTTTCGGTCATGCCTCCCGGTCGCATCCCTGCGCGGCCGGGAGGTTTTCTGTCAGGAAATCAGGGACGGTCGAGGTGGATCGTGACCCAGCCGTTGCGCCAGATGGTGCGCACGTGGCGCAGCCCGGCGCCGGAATAGGCGGCGATCACCTTCCAGCGCTGGTTGGCGAGGATGCCGGACAAGACGACCTGGCCGCCGGGGGCGAGGTGAGCGGCCAGCTGCGGTGCCATTCGCATCAGCGGGCGGGCCAGGATATTGGCGATGATCAGGTCGAAGGGGCCATGGCGGCGGAAGGCCGTGTGGTGGAAGCCGGTCGCCGTTTCCAGCACGATGCCGCTGGCGATGCCGTTCTTGCGCACGTTCTCGCGGGCGACCCTGGTGGCGATCGGGTCGATGTCGGTGGCCAGCACCGGAATGGGCGCGAGCTTGCGGGCGGCGATGGCGAGCACGCCGCTGCCGGTGCCGAGATCGAGCGCGGAGCGGATCTTCCGCGAGCGCATCACCCGCTCGATCACTTCGAGGCAGCCGGCGGTCGTGCCGTGATGGCCGGTGCCGAAGGCCTGGCCGGCGTCGATCTCGATTGCGATCTCGCCCGGGCGTACGGTGTCACGATCATGCGAGCCGTGGACGACGAAGCGCCCGGCCCGCACCGGCTGCAGGCCCTCCAGCGACTTGGCGATCCAGTCGACGTCGGGAATGTCCTCGCGCTCGATCCTGGCTGCGGGGAAGGCGGGCTTCACCAGTGCTGCGAACCGCGCCCGCATCTCCTCTTCCTCGTCGGCCATCAGGTACAGCGAGGCTTCCCAGATGTCGCGCTTCTCGTCGATCTCCATGGTGGCGATCGCATAGCCCTCGTCCTCGAAGGCGTCGGTCATCAGCGACAGGATCGCTTCGGCGTTCTTTTCGGTCGTGGTGATGAAAAGGCGGATCTCGCTCAAGGTCTCGGTTTTCCTGCTTGCCGGCCGGACGGCATGCCCTGGCCATTTCCCGTGCCGGGTCGTGCGGCGGCCAACGCGCCGCCATCCGGCCCGCGGCGCAGTAGCACGTTCGGCGCCTGCCGCAAAGCGCATCACTGCGGGGCGGCGAGCCAGGGCGGGTGTGGAGTGTCCATGCCGGCGATCCGGCGGACGAGCGCCCTCTCTGCAAAGGGGAGGTGGGCCATCAGCGGCAGGATCCGGTTTCGCAACGCCAGCGAGGCCGGCTGA
Source organism: Mycoplana sp. MJR14 (assembly GCF_029210525.1). NCBI lineage: Bacteria > Pseudomonadati > Pseudomonadota > Alphaproteobacteria > Hyphomicrobiales > Rhizobiaceae > Mycoplana > Mycoplana sp. MJR14. The sequence continues at coordinate 149,169 of NZ_JARGEO010000012.1, read as the reverse complement.
TCCATCGTCGCCATCGCGGTCAGCATGCGCGTCTGGCGGAGCACGCCGCGCACTGCCGGCAGCCGCAGCTTCGAATATTCCGCCTCGCGGCCCTCGGCGATCAGCCAGGCGAGCCAGCAGGCATCCTCGATGCCGAGGTTCATCCCGCGGGCGCCGATCGGCGAATGGATGTGGGCGGCGTCGCCGGCGAGGTAGACGCGGCCCTCCGACATCGCCTCGACGTGGCGGAAGCTGACGGTGAATTGCGAGCGCCAGCGCTGCTCGCCGTTCGGGCGCGGATGGACGATGCGGTCTTCGTAGTCCGGAAGCGTGGAGATGTAGCGCAACACGTTGGCGCGGACCGGGATGCAGGCCAGCACGCCCGGATTGAAGAACTGCACCCGTCCATGCGTGGCGTCGACCGGGGCGTCATAGGCATAGTCGGCGAGGAAGAACAGGTTGTCGAGCGCGTCGCCCGGAAAGCCGAAGCCGCAGGCCTTGCGCACCATGGAATGGGCGCCGTCGGCGCCGACGAGGATCGTCGGCCTGACGGTTTCGCCGCTGTCGTCGTTGCGCACCAGCGTCACCTCGGGCGCATCGGGCGTGCCGTCGACGCCGTTGACCCTGGTATGCCATTCCGGTTCGATCTCGAACGCCCGCAGCCGCTCCAGAAGCAGGCGCTCGGTGACGCCCTGCGGCAGGATGCTGAGTGCCGGCCCCGGTCCGCGGAACCGGTCGGTGCGGATCCGCAGCAGCGGGGCGCCGAGCGAGGAAAGCTGGAGACCCTCGATCGGCAGCGCCTGGGCGCGGATGTCGCCGGCGACGCCGGAGGGGCCGAGCAGCATCAGGGTGCGGGCGTTGACGCCGAGCGCCCGGCTTTCGTTCTCGGCCACCGGGCCATCGGTCTCTGCGACGATCCGCGGCCTGATGCCGCGACGGGCCAGTTCGAGCGCCAGCGCCAGTCCCACGGGTCCCGCGCCGGCGATGAGGATCGAGGTGTCGGCGCGTAAAACCATGGGCGGAGGTTCCTATCCCTTGATGAGGTTCTCCAGCTTTTGTACGGCAACATCGGGGTTCTCGCCATAGGCTATGGTGCCCCGGAACCGGCCGTCGCTATCGAGAAGGAAGACGGAGGCCGTGTGGTCCATGGTGTATTCGCCGTCCGGCTGGCTTTCGTCGACCGGAACCTTGCGGGCGTAGACGCGGAAGCCCTTGACCATGTCCATCACCTTGTCGGCCGGACCGGAAATGCCGGTGACGCGCTTGGAAACGTTGGAAACATAGGCGCCGAGGACCTCCGGCGTGTCGCGTTCCGGATCGACCGTGATGAAGTAGGCCTGCATCTTCGAGCCGTCAGGATCGGTCTTGGCGAGCCAGCCGTCGAGCTCGAACAGCGTGGTCGGGCACACTTCCGGGCAATGGGTGAAGCCGAAGAACAGCGCGGTCGGCTTGCCGGTGAACGCCTTCTCGGTGATGGGGCTGCCGTCCTGCGCCACCAGGCTGAAGGGGACGCCGAAGGGGCCTTCGGCCAGCTGGTCGTCGGTTCGCGTCATCTCCAGCGTCAGCCAGCCGAGCAGGCCGGCGAGGAGGGCAATGGCGATCCAGAGAATGATGCGTACGGTCTTCATGGGCAATCCGTCATCGGCAGGTCGGCCGCGGCGCGGCCGTTGAGACCGCTTCTTAGTCCGTCCTGGCGCCCTGGGCAAATGTACCTTTTGCCGCAAGCAGGCGCGGCCAGGGACGGCCCTGCCGGCCCGGCGCCGTCAGAAGCACCAGGACAGCCCGGTTTCGGCCATGGAGAGGAAGATCGACGAGCCATGCTCGAGCCAGCCGGCGAAGGCCAGTGTGGAGAGCGTGACAAGCACGGCCGCCCCGGAAGAGAGGAGGACGACGGCGCGGAGAGTGTGGCGGGCAGGTGTCATGGTCGCATTCTAGCGCAGGTGCGGCCCGACCGGAATGGGGCAGCGTGACGCTGCGAGACCTTGCCGCGGTCGGGCGGGAGCGGGCCGCAATGCCGCGCGCTGTGCCGATCCCGAACGTTCACATGGATTCTTAGCGTTTGCTTAATCTGTCTCTGCAAAGCTTGCGAAAGCGTATGGGCCGTCCTGGCCTCTCGGGCATGAGGTCCGCCGGCCGCACAGGCCTTGAGCGCAGTTGCGATCCCTCGGCCGAATCTGGGAACTCCGATCCATGTCCAACGCCATCAAGCAATCCGGCGCATATCTCGAAATCGTCTCCTTCCACCTCGGAGACCAGGAATTCTGCATCGACATCATGGCGATCCGCGAGATCCGCGGCTGGGCGCCGGTGACCCCGATGCCGCACACCCCGCCCTACGTGCTCGGCCTGATCAACCTGCGCGGCGCGGTGATCCCGGTCATCGACATGGCCTGCCGTCTCGGCATGAAGATGACCGAGCCGTCCGAGCGTTCGGCGATCATCGTCACCGACATCGCCGGCAAGCTCGTCGGCCTCCTCGTGGAGCAGGTCTCGGACATGATGACCATCAAGAGCGAAGACCTGCAGCCGGCGCCGGAGATCATCCCGGAAGCCCAGCGCGCCTTCTGCCGCGGCATCGTCGCCCTGGAAAAGACGATGGTCTGCTTCCTCAACCTCGACACCGTGATCGCCGACGAGCTGGCGCAGGCCGCCTGATCCCGAAAGCGCGGCTGTCGCCGGCCAGAACCCCGGGACGGACGTCGCCGGGGTTTTCGCGCGTGCGGCATTTTCGTCCCGCCGATCCCTGCATCCCCTTGATTCTTCGCAATGCCATGCTCCATGCTTGATCGTAGCCTGGGAGCCGATCCCGGACGATACGACAAGGATATGGAGTGCCCATCATGAAATGCCTGCTGCTCATCGACCTTCAGTCCGGGTTCTGCCCGGGCGGGAACCTAGCCGTTCCCGGGGGCGACGAAGTCATCCCGGTGGCTAACCGGCTGATGGCGAAAGGCGGCTACGACCTGATCGTCGCCTCGCAGGACTGGCATCCCGCCGACCACGGCAGCTTCGCCTCCAGCCATCCCGGACGGGCGCCTTTCGAGATGGGGGAACTGAAGGGCAAGCCGCAGATGCTGTGGCCGGACCACTGCGTCGAACACACGGAGGATGCCGCGCTACATCCCGCGCTCGACGTCACGCGGATCGACTACATCCAGAAAAAGGGCATGGACCGCGAGGTGGACAGCTATTCCGCCTTTCGCGACAACGACCGGACGGCCCATACGGGGCTTGCGGACTACCTGCGCACGCGCGGCGTGACGCAGATCGACATCGGCGGGCTTGCGACGGACTATTGCGTGCAGGCCTCGGCGATCGATGCGGTCGAGATGCTTCCCGGCGTGCGCGTGCGCTTCATCGAGGACCTGAGCCGCGGGATTGCGCCCGAGACGATCGCGGCCGCCGAGCAGGCCATGGCGGCGGCGGGTGTCGTGACCGTGACGGAGGCCGACATCCTGCGCGAGGCCCGCGCGGGGTGATGCCGGCCTGTGGTCGGAACAAATGGCGGCGAGCGACATTTGTCTTTGCGAAGGCGCAGGAAGCGCTGCAGGGAGACCATCATGAAACCGTTCGCAACCCTTTCGTCCATTCTGCTTGCCGGCGCGATCGCCGCTCCTGCGCTTGCCGCGACGACGATCGACGGCATGACCGTGCCGGTCCCGACCCCGCGTCCCGCCATCGAGATGGCACAGGCGTCGCATGACCCGATGAACCCGCCCGACGCCAGCGGCGGCCAGCAGGCCGGCGGGCAGGACATGGACATGATGAGCACCGGCGCCATCGCACCGACCGTATCGGGCGTCGGCGACTTCAAGGCCGTCGACATCACCAGGATCTCGGTGATGCGCGTCGACGAGGTTTCCGACGAGGACACCCGCGAGCAGTACCGGCTGCTTTCCGACAGTCATGGCGCGGATGTGCGGAAGCTGCAGTCCGACATCCGCTCGAATCCGGACCTGGTCGCGGCGCTGAAAGCGCAGCAGGTCGATGTCGACAACGTGATTTCCGTCCAGCAGAACGGCGACGGCAGCGTGACCTTCATCGTCATGTAGCTGTAGCCGGCAGTCACGGAGGAGGCGGCCGCAATGGGCCCGGAGCGATCCGGCCTATTGCGGCTTTCCGTTCGTCCAGGTGACGTTCTCGCCGAACAGCGGCACGGTGGAGATCGACATCTTCGCCGAGCCGTCGGTCAGTTCGCGTGAATGGGCGAGATAGATCAGCGTGTCGTTCTTGCGGTCGTATATGCGGGTGACGACCAGCTTCTTCCAGATCAGCGACAGGCCCGACTTGAACACCTCCTCGCCGCCCTTCGACAGGTCGATCTCCCCGATCGTGATCGGGCCGGTCTGCCGGCAGGCGATGGCGTTGTTGGAGGGATCCTCGAACCAGTTGCCCTTCTGCAGCCGGTCGAGCACGCCGCGGTCGAAATAGGTGATGTGGCAGGTGACGCCTGCGACGTCCGGGTCGCTGACGGCATCGATCAGGATGTCGTTGCCCATCCAGTCCACTCCCACCTCGCCGACCGTGTCGGCCAGCGTGCCTGTGGCAAAGAGGGCAAGGCCTGCAGCCAGGGCGATGCGAAGGCGGGAAGCGGTCATGCGGGCGTTCTCCGTGGGTTCGATGGGGGCGATGAAACGGAATCGATTCAAGGCGATATGCGGAAAGTCTCATGCATTGCAGCAGACCTTCTGCCCATCACTTAGGTCCTCTGATGCGCTTTGCAATGGCGAGGCGCAGTCCGCGCGGGCTTCAGGGCGCCTTTGCCGCCGCGATCGTCGCGAGGACGCTCTGCGGATCGGTGATGGTCAGCTCGTATTCTCGATCCTTCTCGGTGCCTTCCTCGGGTGATTCCGGGAGACGTTAGGGCGGCTGGAAGCCGGGAGCAACGGGGGAGGCCGACCGAGCCCCCTTCATCCCCGTCGCGGTGGGCGGATTTCCGGGGGCTTACGATTTGCGCCGGAGAGCGGGTGCGCTATGGATTGCATGCCAAAGCGAAGAATGCCGAAGAAGAAGGAAGCCGAAGTGGATGAATTGACGGCATTGTCCGCAACCGAACTCTCGCTGCGCATCCATGCCCGCAGCGTCTCCTGCCGGGCAGTGATGCAGGCCTTCCTCGAGCGGATCGAGGCGGTCAACCCGCTCGTCAACGCGATCGTCAGCCTGAGGGAGGCAGATGAACTGATGGAGGAGGCCGCGGCGGCGGACCGGGCGCTTGCGGAGGGGCGGTCGCGCGGATGGCTGCACGGCATGCCGTTCGCGGTCAAGGATCTCTCGGAGGCCAGGGGCGTGCGATGCACCTACGGCTCGCGCCTCTACCGCGATTTCGTCCCGGACTTTGACGACATCCATGTCGAGCGCATCCGTGCCGCCGGGGCCATCATCATCGGCAAGACCAATGCGCCGGAAATGGGGCTCGGCTCGCATACCTACAACGACGTCTTCGGCGTCACGCGCAACCCTTACGACCGGACGAAGAGTGCCGGCGGTTCGTCCGGCGGGGCGGCGGCGGCGCTGGCCGCGCGGCTCGTTCCCGTCGCCGACGGCAGCGACATGATGGGGTCCTTGCGCAACCCGGCGGCCTTCAACAACGTCATCGGTTTCCGGCCGAGCTTCGGCCGCGTGCCCTCGCTCGGCAACGAGCTCTTTCTCGGCCAGCATGCGGTGAACGGACCGATGGGGCGGAGCGTCGCCGACGTGGCGGCGCTGCTTGCGATCCAGGCGGGCCATGATGCCCGCGATCCGCTGTCGCTGCCGCGCGAGGATCTTGCGCCGGGCCGGGCAGGGGATCTCGCCGGGGTCAGGATCGGCTGGCTCGGCGACTTCGGCGGCCACCTGCCGTTCGAGCCCGGCGTCCTGGAGCTCTGCCGTTCGGCGCTCGACGCCTTCGTCGCGATGGGGGCATCCGTCGCCGAGGTGCCGCCGGGCTTCGACATGGACCGCCTCTGGCAGGGCTGGAGGACGTACCGCCATTTCCTCGTCGCATCGGCGCAGGCGGCCGACTACGACGATGCGGACAGACGGGCGATGATGAAGCCGGAATTGCGCTGGGAGATCGAGAACGGGCTGAGGCTTTCGGCCGCCGAGGTCGCGGCGGCTTCTGCGATCCGCAGCGACTGGTACCGATACGTGCTGGCCCTGTTCGAGCGGTACGAATTCCTGGTGCTGCCGGCAGCGCAGGTGTTCCCCTTCGACGCGACCATGCACTGGCCGCAGGCGATCGCGGGACGGGCGATGGACACCTATCACCGCTGGATGGAGGTGGTGATCGGGCCGACCATGGCCGGGCTGCCCGTGGCCGCCATGCCGGCCGGATTCGGCGCGGAGGGGCTGCCCGCCGGCATCCAGATCATCGGACCGCCGCGCGCGGACCGGGCGGTGCTGCAGGTCGCCGCAAGCTATGAGGCGCAAACCGGCTGGGCGGCACGGCTGCCCGCGATCGGCTGAAGCATCAGGGGGCCAGTGCCGGGCGCCCCTGGGTGCCGGGCACTGGGCGCCGGGCATTGTGATTTGGCGATTGCGCGGAGCGGACGTATCCTCAAGACGGTGCGGCCGCATCCGGGCCGCCGGGCATCGGGAGGGATCCATGGGGCGCAGATACATCGACTGCCGGGAATTTCCGAGCGTGATGAAGTGCACGATCGCCATCTCCGCCGACAGCGAGGAGGAACTGGTCAACGCCGCCGTGCTGCACGCGGTGAGCGTTCATGGCCACCAGGACACGCCGGCCTTCCGCGCCGAGATCCGCAAGGCCATCCATGACGGCATGCCGCCGCTGAAGGTGGCCTGAAACACCGCAACCGGCCGGATTCGGCCCGGCACCTGACGGGCGACGAGGATCGCGCGGACACCCCTTGCGCGCGGTGGCCGCGTTTGCGTCTCATCCGCCACATTGTCGTCCAGGCGGGCCGGCTCGCGCCTCGTTCCCGCCCTTTCTCCTTCATTAGCAGGTAAAGTATTTCATCGGCCCGCCGGCGCCCGGCCCGCGGCCCGCGAGAAAATTTTCACCGGCGTTTTTCGCCATCAATGCCGTTGAAAACGCTGGATGATTTACGTCCTCGACCAGCCCGCCGCCCCGTCCGACCGGCGCAATCCGGGACGCCGTAAAGGATTTGCTTACCATAGTTTGACAGCATTTCGGTCATTGTTTCGACCAGCGTGCATGGCACGGGGCGCCCAGAAGCGGGCGCTGCGACGCCATCAGGCCGGTCCCGACGACAATCCGTTCGATTGGCGCCGGATCGAGTAACCAGTAGTTTGGGTAACGAGTATCATGGCGTCATTTGTCGTTGCGTGCGGTGACCATCCCTCCCGTTCCGGGGGGCGCTCCATCCTCAGGACCACGCGCGGCATGCTCTTCGGCGCGATGGCCATGGGCCTTGCATTCGCCGCCGGCGCCTGGGTCGCGGCCGGGCTCGCCACGGTCCAGCCCGCTGCCTCGCCGGCCGCTGCCGCTAAGCAGGGGCGGCTGCAGGCCTCTCTCGAAATGCCGCCGGTGAAGAAGACGCCGGGCGAACGCAACATTCGCGTGAAGAAGTTCTCGCGGCTGTCGAAGACGCCGGCCGACCAGCTCTGGCCGGCGGGCCTCACGGTCTCGGTGATCAAGGAACACTACGACCGGCGCGCCGCTCTCGCCGCCGCCAAGATCGAGCGCGAGACGGCAAGGACGGCCAAGGCCTATGCGCTGGCCGGCTTCTCGCGGGCCGAGGCCGGCACCGTGGCGGCGGCGGATGTGACCGTGCAGACGTCGCTGGTCACCGCGCTCGTCGATCCGAACGTTGCGCGCCAGCCGCTCGACAAGCCCTTCGACCTGGTCCTTCCGGAGGAGGCGGCCGAACTCGGCCTGCCCGACACGATCCCGCTGCCGGAGGCCCGGCCGCGGCGGCTGGCGAAGGTCGACGACGCGGCCAGCGAGCGCCAGCCCGCGAAGCCTGCCGCGCGCGAACTCGCCTATGCCAGCCCGTCGCAGCTGAAGGACGACGACGAGGTCCGGCAGACGCGGCCCGGCCTGTTCAGCGGCTTCGGCCGGAAGGCGCGGGGACGCACCGCCTATTACGACATCTCCGCCGGGATCGTGCACCTGCCGAACGGCGAGCGGCTGGAGGCCCATTCCGGCATCGGCAAGATGCGCGACAACCCGCGTTACGCCCATATGAAGATGCGCGGCCCGACGCCGCCCGGCACCTTCAAGCTCTCCATGCGCGAGAAGCTGTTCCATGGCGTGCAGGCCCTGCGGATGACCTCGGTCGACGGCCAGCACCCGCTCGGCCGGACCGGTCTCCTGACGCATTCCTACCTGCTGGGGGCGAGCGGTAACTCGCATGGCTGCGTGGCGTTCAAGAACTATCCGCGCTTCCTCGCCGCCTTCAAGCGGGGCGAGATCGACACGCTGGTCGTCGTGCCCAGCATCGGCAGTTCGCGGCTGGCCTCGCTGATCGGCAAGCGAATCTAGTCCTGCAAGGGGACACTCCCAAAGGGGCATTTCCGGCGGCACGCCGATGAGGCCACGAGCCATCTTCCGGCGTCCGACATCGAACTCCGGCGTCCAGCGGCGTATTGCCGGCAGCCATCGCCGGCCGGGCATGCCGACCGGCGGAATTGAATTCTCTCGCTCGTGGCGTTCTTCCGGCGACGCCGGCGCGTTGAAAGCGCCCGCACGCGCGGCGCCGCGCACGGACCCGCTCCCGCAGGTGCCGTGCCCGCATGCGATCCCGTATCCGGACGGTCCTTGCCGACATCCGGACGATGAGGGCGCTATGCCATGAACAGCCGGCGCAGTACGGCAAAGAAGCCCGGAGGCTTCGGTGCCAGGATGGCCCGGATCTGTGCCGCCGCCGTTCCGGCGCTCACGGCCGATCCGTAGTGGCAGTAGCAGATGACCTCGTGCAACTCGTCGTCGGACAGTTCGAAGAACCGCCGCGCCTCGCCGTAGGTGTCGTCGGCCAGCCCGGCGGACCGCAGGACCGGATCGGCGAAGGCCACTGAGATCGGCGAGCCGTCACCCCGCATGGCGTTGCGGACGCTCGGCGACTGGTGTTCGGTCTGGCGTAGCGTCGACAGGTGCCAATGCGGATTCTTCTCAAGGAGTTCCGCCCAGCGCTCGAGGCGCTCCGTGCGCGTCAATGTCTGAGCCGGAAAGGTCTCGACTTCTGCAACAAGCCGCAGTTGTTCTACTGTTTGATGCTTCATCTTGGACTCCCATTTGAGGATGGATGTTCCGTCCCCCAATGCTCATGCAGCCCCCGGATGAAGGGTGACTCCACCGGGCGCAGATGTCCAATCACGATCGGAGATTTTCGTCGCCGGTTGCTGTTTGACCCCGTCGAGCCGCAGATACGAATCCATTGGCAACCATGGATGGATGTTTATCTCTTCTTTACTACTGGTTGCGTTCCGATCACAATCCGGTTCCGTCAACGGCGGTGGGTGCTGGAGGGAACCATGCTGGATATGCTGAAAGCTGCTGTCGCAGCCTATGTCGATTTCATCGGGCGGGTGTCGGGGGTAATGGGGCTGGATGCATCGGAGAGCGCCGCATCCGATGAGCTCACGGACGCGATCATTGCCGGCATTTCCACCGTGGTCCTGGCAGGCATTGCCTACCTCGGTCGTGAAGCGTTTAACGCGTTGCGTGCCGGGATTGAAGGAAGACGAAAATTCCGATCGGCGCAGGTCCGCTATGTTTTCGATGCGCGAATTTGGATGCGCGACTTCGAGAAGAAGTTCTGTCCGACAGAGGCCGATAAGCTGTTGGACTTGCTTGTGAACGGTGCAGACGACTTCCGGTTCAATATGGCCTCATCCAAGGACGGCGACTCCAATGAACTTATGCAATTCATTCACTGGCTGGAATCTGCAGAGATATACGCCATCCGCCAGTTCCTGACCTATGGCGAGTTGTTCGACAGCATGTGCGGTGCGATTTCGAGCGAGGGGTTTGCAAATATTGAAGTTGGTCGCAAGCTGAGCGGGCTCATCAAGACGATCGAAACCGGCGTTGATGCATACAGATATGCCGAGATATCGCTGTCTACGCTTGGAGAAAAGCGAAATTCAGTCTTCTGGAGATATCTCCAGAAACTCAGCGCCCTTGTTCTGAAGCTTGCTGTCCATGAGGACCGAAGGCATCTGGTGCCGCCTGCCGAGGACTTTTTCTCAGGGGCAAAATCCGCCAACCCGGTCACACAGCCCAAACACGGCTGGAGCTCGCAGGAAATTCAGCGCTTCGAGAAGAAGGCGAGGAAGAAGCTCGCGGCAGCTTTAGAAAAGCGGGGGTAGAGGCTTGGACATGATTGGCTCCGGCGCAAACGAACTCTCTATGAAGATAGTGGAAGGTGCGGCGAGCATCAAGTCGTGCCACGCCGCGTGCTGACCCGGATACGCCTCCAACGGCGTATCCTCACACCTTCTCCACGAACCCGTCCAGCACCTTCTTCTGGCCGGCGCGGTCGAAGTCGATGGTGAGCTTGTTGCCCTCGATCGCGGCGATGTTGCCGTTGCCGAACTTCAGGTGGAAGACGCGGTCGCCGACGGCAAAGCGCGAGGGCTCGCTGGTGGTGGACTTCGCGACCAGTTCGCCCTCGATGGTGCGCGCCCGCGGGCCGCTCTCGCCGTAGCCGATGCGCTCGACCGCATGGCCGGAGCGGCTGCCCCAGTTGTCGCGCGTGGCGTCGGTCTTGTTCTGCTGGGCGCGGCGCCAGCCGGGGGTGGAATAGGCGTTCTGGAACGGCTCCTGCTTGTCGAAGCGCGACTGGCCGTAGCCGCCGCGCCCGCCGTAGCCGCCATAGGACTGCTCGGTCTCGGCGACCTCGACATGGGCCTCGGGCAGTTCGTCGAGGAAGCGCGAGGGGATCGTCGACTGCCACAGGCCGTGGATGCGGCGGTTGGAGACGAACCAGATGTGGCAGTTGCGCTTGGCGCGGGTCAGCCCGACATAGGCGAGCCGGCGCTCTTCCTCGAGGCCGGCGCGACCGCCCTCGTCGAGCGCGCGCTGGTGGGGAAACAGGCCTTCCTCCCAGCCGGGCAGGAGGACGGTCTCGAATTCCAGCCCCTTGGCCGAGTGAAGCGTCATGATCGAGACGGCGTCGAGATCCTCGTTCTGCTCGGCGTCCATGACGAGCGAGACGTGCTCGAGGAAGCCGCGCATGCTTTCGAACTGCTCCATCGAGCGGACCAGTTCCTTCAGGTTCTCCAGCCGGCCGGGGGCTTCGGCCGACTTGTCGTTCTGCCACATCGCCGTGTAGCCGCTCTCGTCGAGGATCTGCTCGGCAAGCTCGGTGTGCGGCATGGTCTCCAAAAGCGCCGACCAGCGCTTGAAGTCGGCGACGACGTCGAACAGCGCCTTGCGCGCCTTCGGCTTCAGTTCGTCGGTCTCGACGATGTCGGCTGCCGCCGCCAGCATCGGGATGTCGCGGGCGCGGGCATAGTCGTGCAGGTTGCGGATCGTGGTGTCGCCCAGCCCGCGCTTCGGCGTGTTGACGATGCGCTCGAAGGCGAGGTCGTCGGCCGGCTGGCAGACGAGGCGGAAATAGGCCATGGCGTCGCGGATCTCGAGCCGCTCGTAGAAGCGCGGGCCGCCGATGACGCGGTAGTTCAGGCCGAGGGTGACGAAACGGTCTTCGAACTCGCGCATCTGGAAGGAGGCGCGCACCAGGATCGCCATGTCGTTGAGGTTGTGGCGCCGGCCGTTCCTGTCCGGCCGCTGCAGGCTCTCGATCGTCTCGCCGACGGCGCGGGCTTCCTCTTCCGAATCCCAGGCGGCGTGGACGACGACCTTGCCGTCCTCGGGGTCGTGGCGGTCGGTGAACAGCGTCTTGCCGAGCCGGCCCTCGTTGTGGGCGATCAGGTGGCCGGCGGCGCCGAGGATATGGGCGGTCGAGCGGTAGTTGCGCTCCAGCTTGATCACCTTGGCGCCGGGGAAATCCTTCTCGAAGCGCAGGATGTTGTCGACCTCGGCGCCGCGCCAGCCATAGATCGACTGGTCGTCGTCGCCGACGCAGCAGATGTTTATCTGCTGCTTTTCGTTTGCGCTCACGCTGTCGCCGCTGCGCGGCTCGCTCCGCGGGGGCGCGCCATCGGGCGCGACGGCCGCCTGGCCTTGCCGTCCTTCGGACCGATAGGCGCCTGTATCATCCCATGGTTCGGAACGTGGTGCGGCTTGCATCTCCCCCTCAAGGGGGGAGATCGGGCGACGGGTCGACCGTTGCGCCAGCAACCTCAGCCACATGTACTGGGCGGTGTTCGTATCCTGGTACTCGTCCACCAGGATGTAGCGGAACTTCTGGTGGTAGTCCTTGAGGATATCCGGATTGGTGCGCAGGATGCGGATCGGGTGCAGCAGCAGGTCGCCGAAGTCGCAGGCGTTCAGCGTCTTCAGGCGGTTCTGGTAGGCGGCGTAGAGTTCGCGGCCCTTGCCGTTGGCGAAGGCGCGGGCGTCGCCCTCGGGGATCTGCGCCGGATCCAGCCCCTTGTTCTTCCAGGTGTCGATCATGCCGGCGAACTGCTTGGCCGGCCAGCGCTTGTCGTCCAGCCCTTCGGCCTGGATGATCTGCTTAATCAGGCGGACGACGTCGTCGGTGTCGAGAATGGTGAAGTCGGACCGCAGCCCGACGAGCTCGGCGTGGCGGCGCAAGAGCTTGACGCCGATCGAGTGGAAGGTGCCGAGCCAGGGCATGCCCTCGACGGCGCCGCCGACGAGCAGGCCGATGCGCTCCTTCATCTCGCGCGCCGCCTTGTTGGTGAAGGTGACGGCGAGGATCTGCGAGGGATAGGCGCGGCCGGTCGCGAGAATATGGGCGATGCGGGTGGTCAAGACGCGCGTCTTGCCGGTGCCGGCGCCGGCGAGCACGAGCACCGGTCCGTCGAGCGTCTCGACCGCCTCGCGCTGCTCCGGGTTCAGGCCGGAGAGATAGTCGGGCACGCGGTGCTGATCGCGGGCGGCCATGGCGCGCGCGGCGATGCCGCCGGTCGGGCCCGGTCCGGCCGTGGAAGGGGCTGCCGGGGACCTCGGGCCGGGGGCAGGGGCCTTCTTCAGCGCCGGATCGTCGTCGTCGAAGAAGGGAATGTCGTCGTAACCGCTCATCATGCGGCCCAATGTAGTGATTCGGGGCCGAAAGGCCAGTTGCGCGTTCCTCTTTTATTCCGGTCGCCTGCCGGCAAGCGGGCGGCCGGACATGAGGGAACGGGCGTCTCCTACTGGTAGACGACGATGCGGGCGTGCTGCGGCACGCGGGTGTAGAGGTCGATCACGTCCTGGTTCATCAGGCGGACGCAGCCGGAGGAGACCGCCTTGCCGATCGAACGCCATTCCGGATTTCCGTGCAGGCGATAGAGCGTGTCCTCGCCGTTCTGGAAAATATAGAGGGCGCGCGCGCCGAGCGGGTTCTTCAGGCCCGGCTCCATGCCGCCGTTCTCGATGGAGTATTTCGCAAGCTCCGGCTGGCGGGCGACCATCTCGTTCGGCGGCTTCCAGCGCGGCCAGGCCTGGCGCCAGTGGATGACGCCTTCGCCCTGCCAGGCAAAGCCCTCGCGGCCGATGCCGACGCCGTAGCGCATCGCCGTCCCGCCCGGCTCGATGACGTAGAGGAAGCGCTTCGGGGTGTCGACGACGACCGTGCCGGCGGGCTCGCCGGTCGGGTCGATCACCCGCTGGCGGTAGAACTGCGGGTCGATCTCCTGGTAGGGCACCGGGGGAATCAGGAAGCCGCCGTCCTCGACCGGGCCGTACATCACCTGCAGCTCCGCATCGCTCGGCGGCACGATGGGACGCCGGGGCGCGACCGGGACGGGGGCGTAGCCACGCGGCATGGACGTGGAGCAGCTTGCCAGTGCCGCCGACGCGGCTGCCAGTAGGAACGTTCTCCGGGAAGTGGGCGACATGCGATGCGGGTCTTTCGAGGCGGGGTTGTGCGGGTGCTGTGATCCGTAGCGAAGTTGTCTGCGTGAACGCAAGGCGGGTCTGCGATCACATCTTTGTCACGGCGGCCGCGGTTCCTTCAAGCAAAGCCTGTGCGCCGCCCCGGCCGCCGGCGCATGTCGGCGCGCCGGTGGTGCGCTTCGGCAACGCTCCCGGATGCCAGCCTAGTTGCGGTCGGCGTCGAACACTCCGTCGACGGGGACCTGCAGGGCGGTCGCGAGCTGGTTGGTCCGCGCCGCGAGCGAGATGATCGAGAGAAGCTCGGCGTGCTGGGCCTCGGTCATGCCCTTGGCCTTCGCCGCCGCCGTGTGCGAATGAACGCAGTAGCTGCAGCCGTTCGTGGCCGAGACGGCGATGTAGAGCATCTCCTTGACCAGCGGATCGAGCACCGACGGCGTCGCCATGATCGCCTTGACGTCGCGCCAGGTGCTTTCGAGCAACGCCGGGTCGAAGGCGAGATAGAGCCACATGTTGTTGATGAAGTCGGATTTCCGCGTGGCGCGGATATCGTCGAAGACGGCCTTCACGCGGGGATCGGCCTCGAGGTCGGGGGCAGGCTTGACGGTGCTCATGGGGACGCTTCCTCTTGGAGTTGGACCGGCGGCGGCGGCCGCCGGTCTTGGCAAGCTTCAGATCGGCAAGCCTCACAGAAGGGCGATCACGCGGGACGGACCGCCGGTGCCGCCGCGCACCTTGGGCGCCCCGACGACGAGCGTGGCGCCCTTCGCGGGCAGGCTGTCGAGATTGGCGATCGCCTCGAGACCCCAGCGGCCGGCCGGAAGCCAGGCATTGTGGGCCGCGAAATCCGGCGAAAGGCCGTAGTCGAGCGAGAGCGTGTCGACGGCGATGCCGGCCGCCTTCGTCTCGAGCAGGGCCTCGACCGCTTCGACGTGGAAGCCGGGGAAGTGCAGCTTGCCGTCGGCGTCGGCGTTGCGGAACGTGTCGGTGCCGAGATGCTTCGACCAGCCGGAGTTCAAGGCGACGCAGGCATTGTCGGGGATGTCGCCGTTGGCGGCCGTCCAGGCCTTGATGTCGTCGGGCGTCAACTGCGCGTCCGGGTTGGCCGCAGCCCTTTCGCGAATGTCGATGACGACGAGCGGAACGACGAGATTTTCGACCGGGATTTCGGCGACCGAGAGGCCGTCGGCGGAAAAATGCAGTGGCGCGTCCAGATGGGTGCCCGTGTGCTCGCCGTAGCGCAGCTCGAACAGGTTGAAGGAATGCTCCTTGAAGTTGAACTTCTGCTCGCGGAAGAACTGCTGCGGACCGAAATAGGTCGGAAATTCCTCATGGAGTTCGTGGGTCAGGTCCGCCACGCCGGTCGGGGCGGCGGCGAGCACCGGCCCGAGGGGGGCGGTGGCAGCCACCGCAGCCGTGGCCGCACCTGCGGCTGCGGCGCGAAACAGGTTGCGCCTGGAAAGCATGTTCCTCTTGACGGATTCAATCACACAAGCGTCGCACATCGCATTCCCCTTTCCGAAAAGATACACTGTCCATGGAGACGAGGCGAACCCGGTTCGCCCGATGCGAAGGCTATCAAGCGGGCGGGGCCCCGTCAGCACAGCGGATTGCTGCAACCAGCACCGGTGGCGAACGAATTTTCGCGCGAACCTTACAAATACGTAATGATCGCATTCTTTCATTGCCGGTTCATGGGTCAGGCATGATACTTGGCCCGTTCGGCGAACCGCCCTTCGGGCGGAAGGCCGTGTCATGTCCGGAGTCCTGGATGCGCGTTTGGAAGCAACTGCTTGTCAGCCTCGCCGTCGTCGGCGTCGGCATCGTCGTCTGGGGACGGCTTGCGCCCGGCGCAGCCGATACGATGAAGGCTGCAGGCGTTCCCGACGGGATCGTGTCCTGGATGGCCCCGGCGGATGCGGCCGAAGGCGGCAGGCAGCGACAGGGTGGGGGCCAGGGACAGGGGCAGGGTGGACAGGGGCAGGGTGGACAGGGCGGCGGCCGGCGCCAGGCCGGCGGCTTCGGCGGTCCGACGCTCGTCGTGACGCGGCCGGTCGAGCTCGCGGTCGTCAACGACCGCCTCAACGCGATCGGCGACGGCGAGGCGATCCGCTCGGTGATCGTGACGCCCTATTCGACCGGCAACCTCATCGACGTCTTCGTGAAATCCGGCGACCGGGTGGCGCAGGGACAGGTAATGGCGCGGCTCGACAACGACGAGCAGAAGATCGCCGCAGACCAGGCCCGCCTGACCCGCGACCGGGCGCGCGACAAGCTGAAGCGCTACGAGAACCTGAAGGCGGCTGCGGCCGTCACGGACGTCGCCATCCAGGACGCGCGCGACGAGCTGAAGGCGGCGGAACTGGCGCTGCAGAAGGCCGAGCTCGACCTGCACCGCCGCGACATCAACGCGCCCTTCGACGGCGTGGTCGGCATCATCCTCGTCAATGTCGGCGACTACGTCACCACGTCGAGCGAGATCGCCCGGGTCGATGACCGCTCCGACATCCTCGTCGATTTCTGGGTGCCGGAACGCTTCGCGACGAAGGTCCGCGTCGGCGGCCCGATCTCCGCCACCGCGATCGCCCGGCCCGGCGAGGTGTTCACCGGCTCGGTCGAGGCGATCGACAACCGCATCGACCAGGCAAGCCGCACGCTGAGGATCCGGGCGCGGATCGACAACCCGCAGGACATCCTGCGGGCCGGCATGTCGTTCTCCGTCAACATGCACTTCGAGGGCGACCGCTACCCGAGCGTCGACCCGCTGGCGCTGCAGTGGAGCGCCGACGGCTCCTATGTCTGGCGGATCGCCGGCGACAAGGCGCAGAAGGTGCCGGTGAAGATCATCCAGCGCAATCCCGACCGGGTGCTCGTCGACGCCAAGCTGGACGACAACGAGGTCGTCGCGACCGAGGGGCTGCAGCGGCTGCGTGACGGCGCCGACGTCAAGGTACTGGGTGCCGAAGGCCGGCCGCGCCAGCCGGCTGCCGCGGAGGGAACGTGATGGCGGCAAAGACCGGCGAGACCGACATCCACGGCGGGCAGGGCGGGTTCACGGCGCTGTTCGTACGCCGGCCGATCTTCGCGCTCGTCGTCAACACGCTGATCGTCGTCGCCGGGCTCGCCGCTTTCAGCGGCGTCGAGATCCGCGAGCTGCCGTCGGTCGACCAGCCGGTCATCACCGTGACGACGGAATTCGAGGGCGCTTCGCCCGAGACGGTCGACCGCGAACTGACGGACGTGATCGAAGGTGCCGTGTCGCGCGTGCAGGGGATCAAGGACATCTCCTCGACCTCGTCGTTCGGGCGCAGCCGCGTCACCTTGCAGTTTTCCGACACGACCGACGTCAGCCAGGCGGCCAACGACGTGCGCGATGCGCTCGGCCGCGTCGCCAACCAGATCCCCGACGGGGCAGAGGAACCGCGCGTCGTCAAGGCTGACGCCGACAGCCAGCCGATCATGCGGCTGGCGCTCACCTCCGACCGGCTGTCGATGGAGGACCTGACGCTTCTGGCGGAGAACGAGGTCACCGACCGGCTCGCCGCCGTCGAAGGCGTCGCGGACGTGGACGTGTCCGGCGAACAGGAAAAGGTGTTCCGCGTCGATATCGACCAAGCGAAGCTCGCCAGCCGCGGCCTCACCATCGCGGACCTGAGCGATGCGCTGGAGACGGCGTCCTTCGACGTGCCGGCCGGTTCGCTCACCAGTATGAACCAGGACATCACCGTGCGGGCCACGGCCGACCTCGCCACGCCGGAAGACTTCGAGAACCTGATGCTGCAGAACCGCGTCCGGCTCGGCGATCTGGCGACGATCACGCTCGGCCCCGACGACGGCACGACGGCGCTGCGCTCGAACGGAAAGCCCGGCATCGGCCTCGGCATCATCCGCCAGGCGCAGTCCAACACGCTCGACATCTCCGCAGGCATCCGCGCCACCGTCGAGCAGTTGAAGGACATCCTGCCCGAGGGCACGGAACTCAGGGTGACGAGCGACGACGCCGTCTTCATCGACGGGGCGCTGCACGAGGTCGAGATCGCGCTCCTGGTCGCCGTGGCGATCGTGACGCTGGTGATCTACCTGTTCCTGCTCGACTGGCGCGCCACGCTCATCCCGACGATCTCGATGCCGATCGCGCTGATCGGCACGATCGCGGCCATCTATCTCGCCGGCTTCTCGGTCAACATCCTCACGCTGCTTGCCATCGTGCTGGCCACCGGCCTCGTCGTCGACGATGCGATCGTGGTGCTGGAGAACATCGTGCGGCGGCGCGCCGAGGGACTGGGCCCGCGGGCGGCGGCCGTGCTCGGGACGCTGGAGGTGTTCTTCGCCGTCATCGCCACGACCGCGACGCTCTGCGCGGTGTTCGTGCCGCTGTCCTTCCTGCCGGGCCAGACCGGCCGGCTCTTCCGCGAATTCGGCTTCGTGCTGGCGTTTGCGCTGCTTCTGTCGGGCTTCGTCGCGCTGACGCTGTGCCCGATGCTCGCCTCGCGCATGCTGACGAAGGAGAATGTCGAGCATGGCCACGGCGGCATCCTCGGGCGGTTCGGCAATTTTTGCGCCGGCTTCTATCGCCGCACGCTGAAGGCCTGCCTCAACGCGCCGATGGTCGTCTTCGCCGTCGCCTTGCTGTTCACCGCCTTCGGCGCCGGATCGTTCCTGTCGCTGAAATCCGAGCTGACCCCCAGCGAGGACCGCTCGCTGGTGATGATGCGCATCCAGGCGCCGCAGGGCGTATCGCTGGAATATGCACAGGACCAGATGCGCCTGATCGAGGAAAAGCTGCGGCCGCTCTACGACAACGGCGAGATCGTCAACATCTACTCGGTTTCGGGGCAGGGCGGCTCGACCAACAGCGGCTTCATGGTGCTCACGCTCGCCCCCTGGAGCGAGCGGGACCGCACCCAGCAGCAGATCGTCGCCGACATCAATGCGGCGGCGGCCGCGGTGCCTTCGGTGCGCGCCTTCGCCATCCAGCCCAACAGCCTCGGCATCCGCGGCGCCGGAAACGGCCTGCAGGTGGCGCTTGTCGGCAACAACTACGACAAGCTCGGACGGGCGGCGGCGGAGCTCGTCAGGAAGATCGAGGACAGCGGCCGGTTCGAGAACGTCCGCCTGAACTACGAGGCGAACCAGGCGCAGCTGTCGGTCACCATCGACCGCGAGCGCGCCTCCGACCTCGGCATCGACATCAACGGGCTGTCGGCGGCGCTGAAGGCCATTCTCGAGGGAACGAGCATCGTCGACGTCTATGTGGAGGGGCAGGCCTATCCGGTCGTCATCTCGTCGACGACCAACCCGGTCAACGACCCGACCGACCTGGAGAACATCTTCCTCAAGACGGGCGACGGCAAGATCGTGCCGATGTCGTCGATCGCGACGCTCGAGGAGAAGGCGGTGGCGCCGCAGCTTTCCCGCGAGCAGCAGCTGCGCGCCGTCTCGCTTTCGGCGGGGCTGAAGGGCGGGCTTGCGCTCGGCGACGCGCTGAAGATGGTCGAGCAGATGGCCGAGCCGCTGCTGCCGCCGGGCTCGCGCCTCATTCCGATGGCGGAGGCCGCGACGCTGGATGAGAACACCAACGGCCTGATCATCACCTTCGGCTTCGCGCTCGTCATCATCTTCCTCGTGCTCGCCGCCCAGTTCGAAAGCGTCGTCAGCGCGCTGATCATCATGACGACGGTGCCGCTCGGGCTTGCCTGCGCCATCTTCGCCATGATCCTGACGGGCACTTCGCTGAACATCTACAGCCAGATCGGCCTGGTGCTGCTCGTCGGCATCATGGCCAAGAACGGCATCCTGATCGTCGAATTCGCCAACCAGCTGCGCGATCGCGGCCAGGACGTGCGGAGCGCCATCGAGGACGCCTCCAACATCCGCCTGCGGCCGGTGATGATGACGATGATCGCAACCGTCGTCGGTGCGCTGCCGCTCGTGCTGGCGAGCGGGGCGGGCGCGGAAGCCCGCATCGCGCTCGGCTGGGTGCTCGTCGGCGGCCTCGGGCTCGCCGCCGTCGTGACCCTCTACCTGACGCCGGTCGCCTATCTCACCATCGCCCGCTTCAGCAAGCCGCATGCCGACGAGGAACGGCGGCTGCGGCGGGAGATGGAGGCGGCCGCCGGCCTCGGGCCGAAGGCGATCGACATGGAGGGGCGCGAACTGCTGCCGCCCCCGCCGGCGCAGGCCGCGGAATGAGGCGAACGCCGGCCGGTGTCGTTCGTCTGCGCCGGCGAGACCATCCGACAGGCCGGGCATGATCTTCATCCCTCGGCAACCCTCTTTGCAATTGCCGGTCGCAAGCCATCGCTCGTTAGCATTCGCGTCGTATTGATCGCCCAGGATCGCTCCGCTGTGACCGGCGCCTGATGGCGTGCCGGCTCGGGCGAGTGTGCAGGATGAAACGGGATCGAGCAGTGCCATGGTGAAATTCAGGACGTCCACGGGGACCGTCACGGTCGACAACTGGGGCTACGCCCTGCAGGGGCTGAACGGCAATGACGCGCGCGCCGACCAGCTCGCCCAGGCGACCCACGACCTTCTGGTGATCGATTCCTCGCGCGACGGCACGAATGCCGGCCGCTTCTCGCACGACGAGATCGCGCGCATGAAGGACGGCATGGGCGGCCGCTCGGTGGTCGTCTCCTACATCTCGATCGGTGAGGCCTCGGATTTCCGCGACTACTGGCGCGAGGAATGGACCACGGGCGGGGATGCGCCCGACAAGCTGACCGACAAGGCGCCGGACTGGCTCGGGCCGCTCAATCCGGACTGGCCGGAATCGCGCAAGGTCCGCTACTGGGATCCGGACTGGCAGAAGATCATCTTCAACGACCAGAAGACCGGCGATCTCGACGCCATCGTCAAGGTCGGCTTCGACGCGGCCTATCTCGACATCGTCGACGGCTATTATTTCTGGGGCGCCGAGGTCGCCGACAAGGACCGGGAGGCAGGCGATCCTAAGAACGTCAAGCAGGCGGCGCAGCGCATGGTCGATTTCATCGTCGCGCTGACCGAGCATGCGCGCGAGACCAATCCCGATTTCTTCGTCATCCCGCAGAACGGCGCCTGGATCATCAACGACCTCGGCTCCGACACCGCGCGCAAGAAGGCCTATCTGGACGCCATCGGCGGCATTGCGGTGGAGGACGTCTACTATGGCGGCGACGCCGACGAGAACAACCGGCTCAACCCGGACGAGGAGACGATCGCGATCCTGAAGCGGGACTTCCTCAAGAACGGCAAGTCGGTGTTCGCCGTCGACTACGTCAACGGCAGCACGCGGGTCGCGCAGTTCAACAAGCTGGCGCTCGAGGACGGCTTCATCCCGTTCGCGGCACCCGATCGCGATCTCGACCGCCTGGTCGGCACCCATGACGGCGACCCCGCCTATATCAAGCCGACGAAGAACGCCGATACGCTGCGCGGCTCCAAGCTGGCCGACAGGATCGAGGCGCTGTCCGGCAACGACCGGGTGGACGGGCGCGACGGCAGCGACAAGCTCTACGGCAACGGCGGCAGGGACAGCCTTTCCGGCGGGGCCGGCAAGGACAGGCTTTATGGCGGCGACGGCGACGACCGCCTCTCCGGAGGAACCGGCAACGACGCGCTGAGCGGCGGTTCGGGCGACGACCGGCTTTCCGCGGGTGCGGGCAAGGATGGGCTTTCAGGCGGGAGCGGTGCCGATACCCTGATCGGCGGCGGCGGCGACGACCGTCTCAGCGGCGGTTCCGGCAGGGACAGCCTTTCCGGCGGATCGGGGCGGGACCAGTTCGTCTTCGACACGAAGCCGGGCAAGGGCAATGTGGACACGATCGCCGACTTCGACGTGACGCAGGACCGCATCCTGCTCGACAGCGACGTGTTCGCGGCGCTGAAGGCCGGCGAACTCGCGCGGTCGGCCTTCGTCGTCGGTGCGGCGGCACAGGATGCCAATGACCGGATCATCTATCACGGCCGGACGGGCGACCTCTTCTATGACGCCGACGGCTCGGGCAAGGGGGAGGCCGTCCGGATTGCGAGAGCGGACGCCGGCCTGGACCTGACGGCTGCGGATTTCCTGATCTTCTGAGGGGTCTGATACGCAAGGCCAGCAGGCCCCGCGAGAGTGCGGGGCGCGCCGGTGCAGCCCGGCAGGGGCGCTATCAGTTGCCCGTTGCCGGCTGTTGCATGCCCTCGACCGGCTTTGGTTCCGTCGTCGTGCCGGTGGAAGGCATTGCGCTGCCTGTGGTCGTCGAACCCGTCTGCTCGCTGGACGGGGGCGGGGGCATGGCCGTGGTTTCGGTCGTGCCTCTTTCGCTTGTGATCCGATAGCTGACCGTCAGGATCGCCAGCAGGATGACGATGGCGATGACTGTCCAGACGCTGCGCTGGCTCATGGCTTGCGCTCCTCTTTCCATCCACGGCTGCAATTATCCGCCAATACGTTGTATATTACAAATTAATAACATAGGCGCGCACAAAGGTGCGGAGGGCTTGCGAAACACCTCTGGACAGATGCCCTGCGGGTTGCCCATATGGCGGCGTACTTGCAGAGGGAGGATGATCGATGGCGCTTTCGGATATCAGGGCGGGGCTGCGCAACGAGGAGGCGATCGCAACGGCTGTCTCGGCCTTTCGCCAGGTCTTCGGCGACCGGTTCCAGACCGGCGAGGCCATCCGTGCGCAGCATGCCCACACGACCACCTATATTCCGGCCCAGCTGTCCGACGGCGTCCTGTTCGCGCAGGGCAAGGAGGACGTCGTAACCGCGGTGCGGCTGTGCGCCGAGCACAAGGTTCCCATCATCCCATTCGGAACGGGCTCCTCGCTGGAGGGGCAGATCAATGCGCCTTTTGGCGGCATCTCCATCGATTTCAGCCGCATGAACAAGGTACTCGAAGTGAATGCCGAGGACCTCGACTGCACCGTCGAGCCCGGCATCACACGCGAGGAGCTGAACACCTATCTGCGCGACACCGGCCTGTTCTTCCCGATCGATCCGGGCGCGAACGCCTCGATCGGCGGCATGGCGTCGACGCGCGCTTCCGGCACCAATGCCGTCCGGTACGGCACGATGAAGGACAACGTGCTGGCGGTGACGGTGGTCACGGCCAAGGGCGAGGAGATCAGGACGGCGCGGCGGGCGCGCAAGTCCTCGGCCGGCTACGACCTGACGCGGCTCTATGTCGGCTCCGAGGGCACGCTCGGCGTGCTCACCTCGATCACGCTCCGCCTGCAGGGCATTCCGGAGGTGATCGCCGGCGGCATCTGCGGGTTCCCGACGCTCAAGGCCGCCTGCGACGCCGTGATCATGACGATCCAGCTCGGTATTCCGGTGGCGCGGATCGAACTGGTCAATGCGCTGCAGATCAAGGCCTGCAATGCCTATTCCGGCCTGACGCTGCCCGAGCAGCCGACGCTGTTCGTGGAGTTTCATGGCAGCGCGGAGACCGTCGCGCTGCAGTCGCAGCAGTTCGGCGAGGTGGCTTCGGAGTGCGGCGGCGGCGACTTCCAATGGACGTCGGATGCGGACGAGCGGGCGCGGTTGTGGAAGGCCCGCCACAACGTCTACTGGGCCGCCAAGGCCCTGCGCGCCGGGGCTGCGGTGCTGGCGACCGACGTCTGCGTGCCGATCTCGCGGCTTGCCGATTGCGTGGCGGAGACGGAGACGGATATCGAGCAGCACGGCCTGCTGGCGCCGATCGTCGGGCACGCGGGAGACGGTAACTTCCACGTCAGCGTGGTCTTCGACGACAAGGACCCGGCCGAGATCGAGAAGGTCGAGGCCTTCGTCGCCCGGCTGAACGCCAGGGCGCTGTCGATGGACGGCACCTGCACCGGCGAGCACGGCATCGGCCAGGGCAAGCAGGGCTTCCTGCCGCGGGAACTGGGCGCGGCGGTGGACGTCATGCGGCAGATCAAGCTTGCGCTCGATCCCGACAACATCCTCAATCCCGGAAAGATTTTTCGCTTGGGGTGAGACATGTGCCTGGCATCTGCTTATAGTCGTTCGGATACGAGGGCGAAGAACCGCCGGGTATGGAAATGGACATGAACGTAGGCCCGCTCCCGGCGGCAAACGTTTGTCGGTAGTGTCGGGATTGGCAGCGTGCTCGCACGTGTGATGTTGGCGATTGGCGGTCTGGTCGTGCTGGCGCTGTTCGGCGCACTGCTGGCCCCGTATTTCATCGACTGGACGGGCTTCCGGCAGGATTTCGAGCGCGAGGCGAGCCGGATCGTCGGCCGCAATGTCGTCGTCCACGGCAAGGTGGATGCAAGGCTGATCCCCTTTCCGTCCGTGACCCTGCATGACGTGCGTGTCGGCGAGGATGCGGACGGGAACGCGGCCGTCACCATCCGCAGGTTCTCCATGGATGCGGAGCTGGCGCCGTTTCTCAGCGGCGAGGCGCTGATCTTCGACATGCGCATCGACGAGCCGAGGGTGCGCCTGAAGCTCATGGCCGACGGCACGCTCGACTGGGCGCGCGGGCGCAAGTCCGACATTCCGGCCAAGACCGTCGTGCTGGAGAACGTGGCGGTGACCGGCGGCGAGATCGAGTTCATCGACGAACAGGCCGGCCGCACCCGCCGCATCAGCACCCTCGACGCCAGGATGTCGGCGCGATCGCTCAACGGTCCGTGGCGCATCGATGGCCGCGGCGTGCTCGACGGCAACGCCGGCGCCTTCCAGATCGCCACGGGACAGACGGACGAGCGGGGCGTGCTGAAGATGAAGGCGCGCGTGGTCCCCGACCAGATCGGCTTCACCGTCGACCTCGACGGCGACCTCGAGGTCGTCGATTTCCGGCCGCAGTACCGGGGCGCCTTCGCGCTCGGGCAGAAGCCGGCCGCAAACGGCAAGCCGCTGCCGAACGCGATCCGCGTCGCCGGCGATTTCGAACTCTCGAACGATCGCCTGCGCGTTCCCCGCTACAATCTCGAGGCCGGCGACCCAGCGGATCCCTATCTCGTCACCGGCGAGGCGACGCTCGATACCGGCAAGCAGCCGGAGTTCCTGCTGATCGCCGACGGCCAGCAGATCGACGTCAGCCGGATCGGCCGCAACGGCGAGCAGGGCAAGACGGGGCGCAACGCCCAGACCTCGGCGCGGCAGCGCCTGGAGGGGCTGCTTGCGATCCTGGCGGACATACCGGTGCCGCAGGTGCCCGGGCGGGCGAGCCTGAAGCTGCCGGCGATCGTCGTCGGCGACACGACCATCCGCGAGGTCATGCTCGACGTCGAGCCGGACGGCGACGGCTGGACGGTGACACGCGGAACCGCCCAGTTCCCCGGCCGCACCACCGTCGACGCGAAGGGACGGCTGACGCTCAAGGGGACGCGCGCCTTCGTCGGCGACCTGCTGGTGGCCTCGAACCAGCCGTCCGGATTCGCCGCCTGGCTCGCGGGATCGGTCGATCCGGAGATCCGCAAGCTGCGCAGCGCCGGCTTCGCGGCCGAAGTGGAGCTGACCGGCCAGATCCAGCGTTTCGAAAACCTCGAGATCGCCGCCGGCGGCGCGTCGCTGAAGGGGCGGATCGAGCGCCGGTCGCCGGATGACGACGTGCCCAGCCTCTCCATCCAGCTCGGCGGCGACAGGGTCGAGCTCGATACGCTCAGGGCGCTGGCGGGGCTCGTCGCGGGCGAGGCGTCCGCCGACACCCTGCTGCGCCACGCCATTGCCGTCGACCTGAAGGCGGAGCGCTTCACCGCCTTCGGCGAGGAGGCCGACAACGTCGATGCGCTGCTGACGCTGAAGGACGGCGCGCTATCGGTGACCCGGCTGGATATCGGCTCGGTCGCGGGAGCGTCCGCGTCCATCAAGGGCCAGCTCGGCGGCACCCTGTCGCTGCCGTCGGCGGGGCTGGACATGTCGCTGCGGGCGGAGCGGATGCAGCCGGTCCTGGCGATACTGGCGCGGCATCTGCCGGCGCATCCGGCACTTGCGCGCCTTGTCGCCAGCGCCGGCTACTATGACGATGCCGACCTGAAGCTGACGCTGGCGCTGCCGGGAAGCCGCAACGGGCCGCTCGGCCTGATCGTGTCCGGAACGACCAATGGCGGGCGCATCGAGGCCCGCGCGTCGGCCGGCAATTTCGCCGACTTCATGGCAGGGGGCAATATCGAGGCGGAGGCGACCCTCACCAATCCGCGCACGGTGGTGCTGGCCGGGCAGCTCGGCCTGCAGCCGCTGCCATTCGACGCCGAGCCCGACGGGACCGTTGCGATCAAGATCGCCCAGCCCACCGGCGGGCCTGCCGATCTCACCGTTTCCTTCTCGACGCGCAGCACCTCGATCAGCGCGGAGGGGACGGCGGATCTTTCGGCGGAGCATTTCCTCGAAGGCGAAATGGACCTGTCGGCCGAAGCCGCCGACATCGAGCCCTTCCTGGTGATGAACGACATCGTGCTGCCGCAGACCGGCGCGGGCCTGCCCGTGGCGCTGAAGGCGAGGGCGACCGTCGATGCCGGCACGGTTCGCCTGGCCGACATCTCCGGGACGGTCGACCGCAACAGCGTGTCGGGCGAGATCGCACTGGACCGCGCAGCCGAGGTCCCCAAGGGGAGCGGCAGCCTCACCTTCGACACCGTCGACCTCGCCTGGCTCGCGGAAGCCGTTCTGGGGCCGGTCGACGACGTGGAGGGGCTGGGCTTCAGCCGGGCGGGGATCGGTACGCCGGCTCGCGAGAACGCCGATTTCAAGCTCAAGCTCGCCGCCGGCCAGTTCTGGACGGGGCTCTACGGCCCGATCGAGAATTTCGCCGCCAGGCTCGCCTGGACCGGCGGGGACCTGGCGCTGGAGGAGATCGGCGGCGACTGGCTCGGCGGACGGGTCGGCGGCCGGCTGAAAATGGCCAATGCCGGGGCGAACGGCCTCATGGAGGCGCGGGTGACGCTCGCCGGTGGGGACCTGTCGCAACTCGTCTGGAGCGGTGAGGGCGGGTCCGTTGCCGAGGGCAAGGCCTTCGTCAACCTGGCGCTGGACGCCTCGGGCGCCAGCATCGCCGACATGGTTGCCGCGGCCAGCGGGTCGGGTGAGGCCCAGCTCGAGGATCTGAGGCTGCGCGGGATCAAGAGCGGCGGGTTCAGTGCCATCCTGTCGGCGGCGGATGCCATCGACGGCGAGATCGGCGTGGGCAATGTCGAGACGATCGCGCGCGAACAGACGCTCGGCGGCGACGTGGCGCTCGGCACCGTCAACATCCCCTTCACCATCGCATCGGGCCGGTTGCGGGCCGACACGATCACCGCTGCGGACGGGGCGGCGAGCTTCAACGGTTCGGTCGACATCGGGCTTGCCGACCGCACGCTGCAGGGCCAGCTGGTCATGCGCCTGCGGGCCGGCGAGGAAGCGATGGCCGGCGGCGAGCCCGAGGTGGCGCTTCTGTTCGAGGGACCGGTTGCCGCGCCGCGACTGCGTCTCGACGCGCAGCCGCTCAGCAACTACCTGTCGCTGCGCCGCTTCGAGCGCGAGCGGCGGCGGGTGGAACTGCTGCAGGCGAGCATGCTGGAGAAGCAGCGGCTGCGCCGCGAGGCGGCCCTCTATCGCTCGCGCGCGGCGGAACGGGCAGCGCTTGCCGAGGCGATGCGCCTGCAGGCGCTGGAGGAGGAGCGCCGGCGCGAGGCGGCGCGGCTGGAGGTCGAACGCCAGAGGGCTGAAGAGCGGGCGCGGCTGGAGGCGGAGCGGCTGGCCGCCGAGAAGGAGGCCGCGGAGAGGCAGGCGGCCGAGAAACGGCAGCAGCAGGCCGAGCCCGAGGGCGGTTTCCGCGTCGCTCCGGAGGAAGGCGTGGTGCGCGAGCCGTTGCCGCCGATCAGCGGCCAGCACCTCAATTTCGAGTCACTCCCCGGGGTCAACTGAGGCCCCGTCGCACAGGGCCCGTACGCGATCTCAGGTCAGGCTGCTTCCGGCCTTCAGCACGTTCAGGACATAGACACGCAATGCCGAGGACAGGTTGCTGTCGGGCGGCCGGGCATCGTCGATCTCGCACAGCAGTTCGGCGAGCGCCATCTTGCGCGCGGCGGCGATGGCGTTCAGCTCCAGCCAGAACGGCTCTTCCAGGCTGAAGCTGGTGCGATGGCCGTGCAGGGTGGCGGAGTGCTTGCGGATCACCGCTCTTCGACCTTCGATCTGAGAGGGCTGTTGGCCGATCGATTCAAGGAAGGCTCGCAAGTTCTTGAACAGGCGCGCTTTTCCGGCGTGGCGGTCATTCCGGCTTTTCGATGCGCCCCTGATCCAGCGTCTTTTCCGCCTTCTCGTTCAGGGCGCGGGTGAGCGTCTTCTCCGCCTTGGTGCGACCATGGGCGATGCGGTTCTGGTCGGCCTGCCGCTCCTTGTCGGAGCGGGCCTTCTGCTTGCGGAACTGGCGGAGATTGACGACGTCGCCGCTCATGCCGCCGCCCTCAGTTCTTCTTGCGGAAGGAGTCGAGCGAAACGACCGAGCCGCCGGGCTTCTTCTCGCCGTCGCCGGCCGCCGCGGTCTCGCCTTCGCCGTCCTCGGCCTTTTCGACCGGATAGGCGGTGATCTCGGCGGAGGCGGCCTCGTCCTCTTCCTCGTCCTCGCTTGCGGCCACGTCGAACTCGAGCTCGAAAGAGACCGAGGGGTCGTAGAAGCCGCGAATGGCGTTGAAGGGGATCACCAGCTTCTCCGGGGTGTCGGAGAAGGACAGGCCGATCTCGAACAGGCTCTCGGTGACCTTCAGGTCCCAGAACTGGTGCTGGATGACGATGGTCATCTGCTCGGGATACTTCGACTTCAGGTGCTGCGAGATGCGCACGCCCGGCGCGCCGGTGAGGAAGGTGATGAAGAAATGATGATCGCCGGGCAGATGGCCCGTGGCCGCCACTTCGCTCAAGACTTTGCGGATGACGCTGCGGAGGGCGTCCTGAGCGAGTATGTCGTAGCGGATGTGGTCTTGCGCCATCAGAGCCCGTCTTTCTGCTGTTTCACATTTTCCGCCTTGTGCCGAAAAGCGGCGCCGGCGTCAAACGCGATCGGCCGTTTCCGGCCCGTTGTTCGTCAAAAGGGCGGCTGCACGCGGACGTGCTGCGAGTCATCCCGAACGACAGCTATAAACCATTTCGAAAGAGGGGAGAAGGTGAAGGCTTCTGTTGCCAGGTGCCTTCGGACCCCGCCTTACAGTGCTACCCGCAAGGACTTGATTTGAAGTGTCGCACCGCCGTTAGGCAGCGAGACGTGCTTCAGCATAGTTGTCGTTTGCAACTATAATTTTAGCCCGATAACGGTGGTACAATGCCGAGCAAAAAGTCGATCTTTACGCCCTTGTCGATCCTATTTCGCCCCCATCAAAAGCCGATCGGAGAGGATCGGTTTTTGGTGGAGGCGCCGGGTACCGCCCCCGGGTCCAATGGGTTTATTACACCGCCCGTTTATTGCCATAGCTGCGCGAGGCAGCAGCAGAGATATAGGCCCTTCCCGGGCTCAAGAAAAGGTCCCCGTGACTTTTTTTGAGGCAAGGTGACCGGCGAAAGGCAGCTTCCGGACGGATTGCGCTTGACTTGCCATCTATGCGTGAAAGACTGGCGTCGTTGGCCCTAGAGCAATGAATTCCTTCACACATCCCGTTGCTCTCATATCGACCCGGCGCGCCGGGGCAACAGAAAGAGGAGACAGCATGACCGACTATCTCGCAGATGTTCGCAAATATGACAGTGGCGCCGACGAGGCCGTCGTGAAGAAGATCGTCAGTCATCTGGGGATCGCGTTGCGCAACCGCGATTCCGCGCTCGTCTCGTGCTCCGATCCCGAGGAACTGGAGCGGGTGAAGGAGAAGTGGTGCGGCAAGAAGCTCGGCGTGACGGGCGCCGCCGCCGACAAGGCGCTCGAGAAGGTCTGCGCGGCCATGGCCGACGACCGGACGAAATCGCGCGTCACCTTCTACTACCTGACGGCGAAGGAACTGGACAAGCTCGACGCCCTCGCCTGAGCGCATTCGCGCTGCCCGCCGGCCGGCGCCGGCGGGCTGGCCGCCAGGCACACCGGGGCAGGCTCACCGGGGCAGGCTCACTGGGGGAGACTGGCCGGGGCGGCCCAAAAGAACTGGATACTTCCCTTTTTCCATTGGTTGGAGAGCGTGCCCGCCCTAGATTAGGGGCGACACCAGAATCGGCGGCCGCACCATGAAGCAATATCTCGATCTCCTCAGCCACGTGATGACGACCGGGACCGACCGGTCCGACCGGACGGGCACGGGCACGCGGTCCGTCTTCGGCTACCAGATGCGCTTCGACCTTTCGGAGGGCTTCCCGGTGCTGACGACGAAGAAGCTGCACCTGCGCTCCATCATCCACGAGCTGCTGTGGTTCCTGAAGGGCGACACGAACATCGCCTACCTGCGCGACAACGGCGTCACCATCTGGGACGAATGGGCCGACGAGAAGGGCGACCTGGGGCCGGTCTACGGCTACCAGTGGCGCTCCTGGCCCGCGCCCGACGGGCGTCACATCGACCAGATCGCCGCCCTCGTCGACGGCATCCGCAAGAACCCGCACTCGCGCCGCCACATCGTCTCCGCCTGGAACCCGGCGCTCGTCGACGAGATGGCGCTGCCGCCCTGCCATTGCCTGTTCCAGTTCTACGTGAGCGACGGCCGCCTGTCCTGCCAGCTCTACCAGCGCTCGGCCGATATCTTCCTCGGGGTGCCGTTCAACATCGCTTCCTACGCGCTCCTGACGATGATGGTGGCGCAGGTGACCGATCTCCTGCCGGGGGATTTCGTCCACACGCTCGGCGATGCCCACATCTACGCCAACCATTTCGAGCAGGCGGAGCAGCAGCTCGGCCGCAAGCCGAAGCCGCTGCCGTTCATGAAGCTCAACCCGGCGGTGAAGGATCTCTTCGACTTCAGGTTCGAGGACTTCGAGCTCGTCGGCTACGAGGCCGACGCGAGCATTAAGGCGCCGATCGCCGTCTGAGGCGCGATCGGCCGGCAAGGGGAGGAAGCCATGCTGACGCTCGTGCACGCGACGCAGTCGCGGTCGTTCCGCATGCTCTGGCTGCTGGAGGAGCTGGGGGCGGACTATGACATTCGTCTGGTCAACATCCGCCGGGCGGACGGCTCCGGCGGCCCCGATCCGGAAAATCCGCATCCGCACGGCCAGGTTCCGGCGCTGATCCACGACGGCGCCCTGGTGACGGAATCGACCGCGATCGCGCTGTACCTGACGGACCTCTTTCCCGGCTGCGAGATGGGGCGGGACATCGGCACGGCGGAACGCGCGCCCTATCTCTCCTGGCTCTCCTACTACAGCGGTGTCGCGGAGCCTTCGGCGATCGCGCACTTGACCGGCTGGACGGCAACCAACGCGGAAGCGGCGCGCCTCTACCAGGCGATGTCCGAACGCTTCATCGCGACGCTGGCGCGCCAGCCCTATCTTCTCGGCGATCAGCCGTGCTCGGTGGACGTGATCCTTGCCAGCTCGCTGATGTGGTTTCGCGGCATCCTGCCGGAGAGCCCGGCGGTGGACGCCTATGTCGGCCGGATGGCGGAGCGCCCGGCGCTGGCCCGGGCGCAGGCGCGGGCGAACGGCTGAACGGGCGGCGGGCACAGGAAAAGGCAAGAGGCACGGGCATGAGTGAGCCGAAGATCGTCCTGGTGGTGGCGGCTGCGCTGAACGGCGTGATCGGGCGGGACGGCGACCTGCCGTGGCGCCTGCCGTCGGACCTGAAGCGCTTCAAGCAGCTGACGATCGGCAAGCCGGTCGTGATGGGGCGCCGGACCTACCAGTCGATCGGCCGGCCGCTGCCAGGACGGCCGAACATCGTCGTCACCCGCGACACGGCCTTCCGCCCGGACGGCGTCATCGTCGCGCGCTCGGTGGAGGAGGCGCTGGTCTATGCCCGGCGGGAGGCGCAGGCGCTTTCGGCCGACGAGATCTGCATCATCGGCGGCGGCGACATCTACCGCCAGACGATCGCGATTGCGGACATCATCCATGTGACGCAGGTGCAGGCGGACGTCGACGGCGACACGCGCTTTCCGCCGATCGACCCCAAGGTCTTCGACGTGGCGCACGAAGAGGAGATGCCGCAGGGGGAGAAGGACAGCCACCGGATGCGTTTCCTGACCCATGTCCGGCGGGATTCGGTGTGATTTTACGCTTCTAAGGTTCTGTTCACGAACTATTTTGCCGCATCGGCCCGGAAGTTGACCCGCCTCCGTTGAAAGCCGGATGGGGGATACATATAACGGGTTCACATCATGTGACCGTGCTTCTACATCGCGCGCATGAGAGCGGGAGTTTCCAGAGAAAGAGGTATTGATGCCCTGGAGCAATCAGAACGGCGGCGGCGGCCCTTGGGGCGGCGGCGGCAACAATCAGGGACCATGGGGGCAGGGACCGAACCGCCCCCGCGGCAGCGGCGGCCCGCCGGATCTCGAGGAGATCATCCGGCGCGGGCAGGACCAGCTGAAGAACGTGGTTCCCGGTGGCTTCAACGGCGGCATCTTCGTCATCGCGGCACTGCTGATCGGCGTGTTCTGGCTGATGAACTCCATCTACACCGTCCAGCCGGACGAGCGGGGCGTGGAACTGCGCTTCGGCAAGCCGAAGGAAGAGATTTCCATGCCCGGCCTGCACTTCCATTTCTGGCCGTTTGAATCGGTCGAGATGGTCACGATCACCGAGCAGCAGCAGAACATCGGCCGCCGCAGCGCCTCGGTGAACGCCGAGGACAGCGGGCTGATGCTGTCGGGCGACCAGAACATCGTCAACGTCCAGTTCTCGGTGCTCTATTCGGTCACCGATCCGCAGGCCTATCTCTTCAACCTCGAAAATCCCTCCTCGACGCTGCAGCAGGTGTCGGAGAGCGCGATGCGCGAAGTCGTCGGCCGCCGGCCGGCGCAGGACATCTTCCGCGACAACCGCCAGGCGATCGCCGAGGCGGTGAAGTCGACGATCCAGGCGACCATGGACGGATACGGGTCCGGGATTTCGATCAACACCGTGGCGATCGAGGACGCGGCGCCGCCGCGCGAGGTCGCCGACGCGTTCGACGAGGTGCAGCGCGCCGAGCAGGACGAGGACCGCTTCGTCGAAGAGGCGAACCAGTACTCCAACCAGCGGCTCGGCCGCGCCCGCGGTGAAGCCGCGCAGATCCGCGAGGAGGCTGCCGCCTACAAGAACCGCGTGGTCAACGAGGCCGAAGGCGAGGCGCAGCGCTTCATTTCGATCTACGAGCAATATCGCCTGGCGCCGGACGTGACCCGCCAGCGCATGTTCCTGGAAACCATGGAGGGCGTCCTGAAGGGCTCCAAGACCGTCGTCATCGACGAAAAGCAGGGTGGCCAGGGCGTCGTGCCCTTCCTGCCGCTCAACGAGCTCGGCCGGGCCGCCACGCCCGCACAGCAGCAGGGAGGCACGCAGTGATGGGTAGCCGTTTGCCTGCCATTCTCGTCGGCATCGCCGTCGTGCTGTTCCTCGTCTATTCGTCGGTGTTCATCGTCAACGCCCGCGAACAGGCGATCGTCGTCCGCTTCGGCGAGATCCAGTCCGTCAAGACCGAGCCCGGCATCTATTTCAAGCTGCCGTTCGCCTTCATGGATGCCGATCGGGTGCAGTACGTCTCCGACCAGGAGCTGCGCTTCGACCTCGACAACATCCGCGTCCAGGTCTCCGGCGGCAAGTTCTACGAGGTCGACGCCTTCGTCGTCTACCGCATCAGCGATGCACGCCGCTTCCGCGAGGCGGTCTCGGCCGACCGGGATGCCGCCGAAGCGCGGCTGCGCACCCGTCTCGATGCGGCGCTGCGCCGGGTCTACGGTCTGCGCGGCTTCGAAGCGGCCCTGTCGGAGGAGCGCGCCTCGATGATGCGCGAGGTCCGCAACGAGCTGACGCCGGATGCGGAAAACCTCGGCCTGACGATTTCCGACGTCCGCATCCGCCGCACCGACCTGACGCAGGAGGTTTCGCAGCAGACCTTCGAGCGCATGAAGGCCGAGCGTCTCGCCGAGGCCGAGCTCATCCGCGCCCGCGGCAACGAGCAGGGCCAGACGCGCCGCGCCATCGCCGACCGCCAGGTCGTCGAGATCGTGGCCGAGGCCCGTCGCGAATCGGAGATCATCCGGGGTGAGGGCGATGCCGAGCGCAACCGCGTCTTCGGCGAGGCCTTCGAGCGCGATCCGGGCTTCTTCGCCTTCTATCGCTCGATGGAAGCGTACCGCCAGAGCCTCGGGGTCAGCGATACGACGCTGGTTCTGTCGCCGGATTCGGAGTTCTTCCGCTACTTCGGCGACATCGGCGGCCGTGCGCCGGCGTCCGGCGCCGCGGCCTCCGGGGCCACCGCGGCACCGGGCCAGCCGGCACCGGCTGCCCCTGCGCCCGCGCAATGAGCCGGGCGTGATGGCGGATTTCCTGACGGGGTTCGCATTCTTTCTCGTGATCGAGGGGCTGGTGTACGCACTGGCCCCTTCGTCCTTGAAGCGAATGGCGGCGATGCTGCCGGCCCTTCCGGACGGGCAGCTGCGGCTGTTCGGGCTGATCTCGGTGACGCTCGGCGTCGGGCTCGTCTGGCTGATCCGGGGATAGGACACCGGCTTCTGTGGACGAGCGGGGGCGGGCGATTGCGGGGCAGTCCACCGCCGGCGCATCTGTCCGGCAGGACCCGATACCGGTGCGGAACCGGGGATGGCTGCGGGCGGCCGCAATCGCGCGCCGATCACGAAGATTTAACGGATGACGGCTGGACGGGCGCGGCCCGGCGGTTTCAAATATCCCCAATTCCGCCGCATCCATGGCGATGATTGACGGCTGAGAGAAGCGAAAGGACAGTGCAGATGGCATCGAGCAGCAGGTCACGACATTTCGGCACGCAGGTGCTGGCGACGGCGCTTTCGATGCTCGTCGCAGGCACCGCGCTCATGCCGGCAGCTGCCTCTGCACAGGCGCAGGTCGCTCCGCAAGGGGCGGCCCCCGCGACGCCGCCGGAGGGCATGCCAGCACCGCCGCCGCCGGGTGGCGCGATCCAGCCGCCGGCGATGGCGCCGCTTTCGGCGCCGCAGGGGCCGGAGTCCGTCGCCGATCTGGCCGAACGCCTGCTCGGCGCGGTCGTGAACATCTCCACCTCGCAGAACGTCAAGGCCGACGACGATGCGCCGGCGCCGCAGGTGCCGGAAGGCTCGCCCTTCCAGGACTTCTTCGACGAGTTCTTCAAGGGCCAGGAAGGCGAGGGCGGCAACGGGCCGCGGACCGTCAATTCGCTCGGTTCCGGCTTCGTCATCGACCCCACCGGCTTCATCGTCACCAACAACCATGTGATCGAGGGCGCCGACGACATCGAGGCGAACTTCGCCGATGGCTCGAAGCTGAAGGCCAAGCTCGTCGGCGTCGACAGCAAGACCGACCTCGCGCTGCTTAAGGTCGAGCCGGAGAAGCCGCTGGTGGCGGTGCCGTTCGGCGATAGCCGCCAGATGCGCATCGGCGACTGGGTGATGGCGATCGGCAACCCCTTCGGCCTCGGCGGCTCGGTGACGGTCGGGATCATCTCGGCCCGCGGCCGCAACATCAATGCCGGGCCCTACGACAACTTCATCCAGACCGACGCCGCGATCAACCGCGGCAATTCCGGCGGCCCGCTGTTCAACATGAAGGGTGAGGTGATCGGCATCAACACCGCGATCATCTCGCCGTCCGGCGGCTCGATCGGCATCGGCTTCTCCGTGCCGACGGAACTCGCCCAGAACGTGATCGGGCAGCTGCGCGAATTCGGCGAGACGCGCCGCGGCTGGCTCGGCGTGCGCATCCAGCCTGTGACGGACGAGATCGCCGAGAGCCTCGGCATGGCGGACGCGAAGGGCGCACTGGTGGCCGGCGTGATCAAGGGCGGGCCGGTCGACAACGGCGTGCTGAAGACCGGCGACGTGATCATCCGCTTCGACGGCAAGGATGTCGTCGAGATGCGCGACCTGCCGCGGGCGGTGGCCGAGAGCCCGGTCGGCAAGGCCGTCGACGTCGTGGTGATCCGCGACGACAAGGAAGTGACCGTCAAGGTCACCCTGGGACGGCTCGAGGACGGCGAGAAGCTGGCCGAGGCGAGCGCCACGCCGGATGCGGGCACGGACGACAAGTCGGCACCCGGGCAGCCGAAGTCGGCAGCGCCGGTGGTTCTCGGGATGACG
Source organism: Mycoplana sp. MJR14 (assembly GCF_029210525.1). NCBI lineage: Bacteria > Pseudomonadati > Pseudomonadota > Alphaproteobacteria > Hyphomicrobiales > Rhizobiaceae > Mycoplana > Mycoplana sp. MJR14. Next base: position 113,213 of record NZ_JARGEO010000012.1, on the reverse strand, counting down.
CTCGGGGCGCTGGACGAGGCCAACCGGAAGACGTTCTCGATCGCCGACGCGGTCAAGGGCGTGGTGATCACGGCCGTCGACGGGGCATCGGTCGCCGCCGAGCGGCGCATCCAGCCGGGCGACGTGATCGTCGAGATCGGCCAGGAGGCCGTGGCGACGCCCGATGACGTCTCCAAGCGCATCGGCGAACTGAAGTCGCAGGATCGCCGCAACGCGCTCCTGATGCTCGCCGACAAGACGGGCGCGCTGCGCTTCGTCACCGTGCGGATCGAGTAGAGGTCCCGCCGGCAGGCACGCGTCCCGCCTTCAGGGGTGACGCCGGCAACCGCTCGAGCACCACGCGGTCGGGACGGTGCGCGCACCCCGCGGCATCTGGCTATCATCCGAGCCTTCAATTCGGGCCTTCCGCTGGTCAGAGGCTCGATCCGGTCTGACGGCCTCGCTTGAGGCCGCAGCCTTCGCCTCCCGCCGCCCCCTGGCTCAACGGCCCGTCATGCCGGACCTGTCCGGCACCCAGCGGCGCCGCGTCCGCGGCGCGGAGGCATTTTTCTCTGTATTCCCGGCAGCTTATGCCGACAATCGCCGAAATCGATTCACCGACCTGGCCTTGCCGTTCAGCGCCCGATGCCGGCCGCCATTCGTTGCCGCCATGCCGCGCGACGGATCGCGTAGAAGGCGTGTCGGGCGAGGTGACGGTGGGTGGCCGGCACGCGGGGGTGGTCGAAGTCGCGGGCGGGATCGGCGGCCATGCCGATGCGCTCCATGACGGCGATGGAGCGGGCATTGTCCTTGACCGCAAAGGCGACGATCTCCTCGAGGCCGCAGGTGGTGAAGCCGTGCCGGATCAGTCCCGTCGCCGCCTCCGTCACATAGCCCTTGCCCCAATGGGGGCGGGCCAGCCGCCAGCCGATCTCGACAGTTCCGTCCGGCAGCACGGGTTCGAGATCGGTGCGGGCCAGGCCGCAAAAGCCGATCGGCCGGTCGTCGTGGGACAGCGCGATCGCGAAGAAGCCGTAGCCCGTCTCGCCGATCGTGCTGCGGATCCTGTCGAACAGCGCATCCGACTGCGGCCGGGTGCGGCGGAAGGGGAAATAGGCCATCACCTCCGGATCGGAATTGATCTCGTGGAAGAGATCGCGGTCGGTCTCCACCCAGTTGCGGACCGTCAGCCGCTCCGTCGTGACGATGACGCCGTTCATCGCGGCGCTGGCGGCGCGACGAAATCGGTCTTGCGGTAGCCCTGGATGTAGAGCAGCGCCGTCAGGTCGCCGTGGTCGATGCGGATCTTCGCTTCGGCTGCGACGGCGGGCTTGGCGTGCAGGGCGACACCGGAGCCCGACAGCTGCAGCATGCCGAGATCGTTGGCGCCGTCGCCGACGGCCATGACCTCGTCGGTGGAAATGCCGAGGCGGGCTGCGATGTCTTCCAGCGCATCCACCTTCGCCTGCTTGCCGAGGATCGGCTCACGGACCTCGCCGGTGAGCTGCCCACCGTTCTCCAGGAGGACGTTGGCGCGGTTCTCGTCAAAACCCAGCCGGGTGGCGATCGGCCCGGTGAAGACGGTGAAGCCGCCGGAGACGAGCGCGGTGTAGTAGCCGTTCGCCTTCATCGTGGCGATCAGTTCGGGACCGCCGGGGGTCAGCGTGATGCGGTTGGCGATGACGTCGCCCACGACCGACAGCGACAGGCCCTTCAACAGCGCCACGCGCTCGCGCAGCGCCGGCTCGAAGGCGATCTCGCCGTTCATGGCTCGGGCGGTGATCGCGGAGACCTTGTCCTTCAGGCCGACCTCGTCGGCCAGCTCGTCGATGCATTCCTGGCCGATCATGGTCGAGTCCATGTCGGCGATCAAAAGCTTCTTGCGGCGCGTCTCCGCCTCCTGCACGACGAGGTCGACCGGGGCCGAGCCGATGGCGGCCAGCAACGTAGCGCGCGCCGTCGCCTCGTCCGTGCCGTCGCGCAGCGCGATGTCGCAGGCGATCCCGTCGGCGAGCCAGTAGAGGCCGGAGGCGTTGACCGCATCCGCCGCCTTCTCGCCGAGCGATGCGGCAAGCACGGGATTTGACGGATTGGCGATAAGCGTGGCAACGAGAGCCATGACGAGAATTCCTGAAGCTGAGACTGGCGCCATCCTGATAACCGGCCCGACCGCGAGCGGCAAGTCCGCTCTCGCCGTGCGGCTGGCGCAGGCCCATGGCGGCGTGGTCGTCAATGCCGACAGCATGCAGGTCTACGACACACTCTGCATTCTGACGGCCCGCCCGCAGCCGGACGAGATGGGGGGCGTCGAGCATCGGCTCTACGGCCATGTGCCGGCCGGGCAGGCCTATTCCAGCGGCGCCTGGCTGCGGCAGGCGGCCGAGGTGGTGCAGGACTTGCGGGGGCGAGGGAAGCTGCCGGTCTTCGTCGGCGGCACCGGCCTCTATTTCAAGGCGCTGACGGGCGGCCTGTCGGACATGCCGCCGATTCCTGCCGCCGTTCGCGATGCCCTGCGGGCGCGGCTCGCCGAGGCGGGACCGCAGGCGCTGCATGCCGAGCTTGCCAGCCGCGATCCACAGACCGCGGGGGCGATCCGGCCCACCGACGGGCAGCGCATCCTGCGGGCGCTGGAGATCCTCGATGTCAGCGGCCGGTCGATCCGCGATTTCCAGTCGGCGGCGGGGACGGCGATCGTGGATCCCACAAGAGCGCTGAAGCTCGTCGTGCTGCCGGAGCGCAGCCTGCTGCACGCGCGCATCGACCGGCGCTTCGGACAGATGCTGCGCTCCGGCGCGCTCGAGGAGGTGCGGGCGCTGCTGGCGCTCGGGCTTTCGCCGGAGATGCCGGTGATGAAGGCGATCGGCGTGCCGCAGATTGCATCCCTTCTGGCAGGCGAGATGAGCGAGGCCGAGGTGATCGAGCGGGGTGCGGCGGCGACCCGGCAATATGCCAAGCGGCAGATGACCTGGTTCCGCAACCAGATGGACGACAGCTGGATCAGGACCGACGGTCTTTCGACCGCGTTCGACCGATGGCCGGCCTGACATGCCGGCGGACGTCCGGGGTCGTCGTCAAAGGATGAAGTCGCCCGACGACAGCGTCGCGCGGTCGTCGAGGTGGATCGCGAAGTCAGCCTTCTTGTCGCCATTCAGGTCCCCGTAGATGAAGGTGTCGCTCGACTGCCGGACACAGCGCAGTTCGCCGTTGGTGCCGGAGAAGGCGGCGGTGCCCTTGAATTTGAAGGCCTGGTTGCCGGAAGCCTCGGTGTTGGCGTCGATTGCGGCGAGGTCCAGCCTGTCGCCCTGCGCGTGGCTGAAATCGTACACCGTATCCCTCCCGGCCGAGGCGACCGTGGAGTCCGCCGAAGCGCGAAACACGAACCGGTCCGCGCTCGAACCGCCCGTCAGCCGGTCCGCGCCGCCGCCGCCTTCCAGGGTGTCCCTTCCCGCGCCGCCGTCGAGGGTGTCGTTGCCCGCGCTGTCACGGAGACTGTCATCGCCGTTCGCACCGGTCAGGCGATCGTTGCCGCTGCGGCCGTCGAGCTTGTCGTTGCCGGATTGGCCGTCGAGCGTGTTGCTGCCGCCGTCCCCGTAGAGTGTGTCTGCATGGACGCTGCCGACGACGCCTTCGATCGCGACGAACTGGTCGCCGCTGGCGTCGCCGCCGCGTGCGGTCCCGTTCTGGAGGTCGATCGTGACGGCGGCTTCGGAGGTGCGGTAGTCGAGCCGATCGACGTCGTCGCCGCCATCGAGAAAGTCGGAACCCACGCCGCCGCGCAGGACATCGTTGCCGGCCGCGCCCGAAAGGTCGTTCGACCTGCCGTTGCCGATCAGGACGTCACCGTGGCCCGTGCCGACCACGTTCTCGATGGAGCGATAGGTGTCGCCGCTGGCGTTGCCGCGCGTGCCCACGCCGCGCTGGAGATCGACGGTTACGCCGGCGGTGGCGCCATAGTAGTACCAGAGGGTGTCCTCGCCGCTCTCGCCCGCCATGTCGTCCGTCGCAGCGGATGCGTGGAAGATATCGTCGCCGGCGCCGCCGTTGGCGACCGTCCGGTCGCTGGAATTGGTCGAGTTGAGGTAGAGCGTGTCGTCGCCGCTGCCGCCGGTGAGGCTGTCTTTGCCGCGGCCCGAGTACAGGATGTCGTCGCCGGCACCGCCGACAATGTCGTCGTCGCCGTCGCCGCCGTTGATATCGTCGGCGCCGTCGTTTCCATAGAGATGGTCGTTGCCCACCCCGCCATAGAGGCCGTCGGAGCCGCTGCCGCCATAGAGCCAGTCGTCTTCGCCGTCGCCGGACAAGTAGTCGGACCCGTCTTCGCCGTAGAGAACATCCTTGCCGTCACCGCCCAGGATCAGGTCGTAGAGGTCACCGCCGCGCAAGGTGTCGTTGCCGCCGTAGCCGCGGATTTCGTTGCGTTCGTTCTTGGGGATTGCCAGTGGATCGTCATTCCCCGGCGTGCCGTTCCAGATCATGTCGCGCTCCCCAACGGGCCAATGCCATTTGCGAGAGTGTGTCACATCTAAAGTGCAATTTCCAGCTGCCGAAATGCGGGGGCTCGCCGGCGCGGCGCAATATCACTTCCGCAACAGGCTGCTCAGCGGCTTCTTCAGCAGCTGTTCCCGGATCGAGCCGTCCCTTCGCGCCTCGCCGCCGCCCTCGCCGAAGGCCGGGCGTTGAGAGCGCGTCTGTGTGGCCCGGTCGCCGGCCTGTTCGTTCAGCTCGCGCCGCAGCGCCTCGAAGCGGTCATGCGCGGAAAGCGGATTGGGGCCCTCCGGGGCGCGCGGCAGCATCTCGGGCCGGTAGGGCTCGATCTCGGCCGGGGCGGGCGGGAGCGGATCGCGCGGCAGTTCGCGCGCGGACGGCACCGGTTCGTTCCCGAACCCGCCGTCATTGATACCGGCATGGGGGGCGGCATAGTCAGGAGCCGGGCGTTGCGCGAACTCGGTCTCGGCGCCCAGGAAGGAATTCTGGAAGGCGGAGATGTCCGGTCCGGAAACCGAACGCATGCGGCCGACGATGGAGCGCAGGTCGACGCTGTCCGGCGTGTCGTCGCTCGCCTTCACGCCGACGCCGTTCGCCTTCGGCAGGCGGTTTTCCTGCACGCGGGTGAACTTCATGCGCATCGGCACGGTGACGGCCTCGCCGAAGGCGATCGCCTCGCCGTTGCCGATCGAGGAGATGAAGCTCGTGGTCGACGAGGACGAGTTGGGGATCGCCGAGCGGATGATCTCCTGGTCCTGGTCGTTGGCGAGCCGCATGGCGAAGACGGTCGAGCACTGCGACAGGATCGTCGGGTCGAGCTCGCCCGGGCGTTGGGTGATGATGCCGAGCGAGACCCCGTACTTGCGCCCTTCCTTGGCGATGCGGGCGATGGCCTGGCGGGTCGGCAGGAAGCCGAGGCCGGCATCGGCCGGCACGTAGCGGTGGGCCTCCTCGCAGACGACGAGCATGTGCACGCCGCCGCCGCTCCACAGCCCGATCTCGAAGGCCATGCGGCAGAGCACCGAGGCGACGGAGTTGACCACCTCGGAGGGAATGCCGGCGAGCTGGAAGGTGGTGATCGGCCGGCCCTCGCCGGGAATGCGGAAGATGCGGGCGATCGTGTCGAGGATGGTGTCGGTGATCGTGTTGGAGGAGAACATGAAATGGTAGCGCGGGTCGTTGATCGCCGACATGATCTTGACCTTCAGCGACCGCAGATGCGGCTTCTCCGTCCGCCCCTCCAGCCGGCCGATGCGCTCGTCGATCAGTGCCAGCAGGTCGGCGACGCGGTACGGCACCGGCGTGTCGGCGGTGATCGAGCTCTTTTCCGTGGCGCGGCGCATCAGGCTCGATTCGCCCGAGCCGCGGAAGGCCTTCTTGGCCTCCGGGATCAGGTCGCGCAGCACGTCCAGCTCCTCCGGCACGGCCGGGCGGCCGCGGAAGATCACCTCCGAGAACTCTTCCAACCGGAACAGCCAGAAGGGCAGGTCCAGCGTGTCCGTCTCGATGACGACGGAATGATCGGGGAAGGCGGCGGCGAATTCGTTGTGCGGATCGAGGATCAGGACGCGCAGCTTGGGATCGGCCTGGATCGCCTTGTGCAGCAAGAGCGTGACCGCGGTCGACTTGCCGACGCCGGTGGTGCCGACGATGGCGAAGTGCTTGGCCAGCATCGACGGCACGTGGATCGTCGCGTCGAGGGTCTCGTCCTGCGTCAGCTTGCCGATCACGCAGACATCGTTCAGTCCGGTATCGTACACACGGGCGAGGTCGGCGGCGCGGATCCGGTGGGCGATCGCGCCGAGATAGGGATAGCGGGTGATGCCGGCGGAGAACTCCTCGCGGCCGTCGGGGCCGATATGGACCTCGCCGAGCAGCTCGACCTCGACGTGGAAGACCGTGTCGCCGTGCATCGACCAGGTCTGCTGGTCGGTGCCCATCGCGTAGACGAGCGCCACGACGCGGTTTTCGCCGACGGAGATGGAGATCAGCCGGCCGACGGACCAGAGTTCGGTGAGCGAGGTCTCGCCGTCCTCGGCGATGGCGCTGATCGTCGCGCGCGATCCGGTGCAGGCGACGACGCGGCCGAGAAGGCGATTGCCTGGCGCTTCCTCGTCGCGCCGCTCCTGTTCGCCGGCTGCCATCGAGTGGTGAAAATCGGTGTTTCGCAAACGAAGCACTCCGAAACGGTTTGCCGGGATATCAGCAGTGTCTAAAAGAATAGCAGTTGCGGCTTAACAATGCGTTTCGCGGTCGCAGGCCCCGACGGCGCGCGACCATCGGGGGGTGCGGCGGCGGTGTGCCGGAACGGGACAGGCGGCCGTGCGATTGTGGCCGGTTGACGGCTTGCGCTTTAGCAGCTATCACTCCGCCCCATGATTTCGAACGTCGCGAAGATTCTTGTGGTGGGATGGCGCATGGGCAAGGTGGTGTAACCACCGGGCGAAAGCACCCATGCGCGGTAAGCAGGCTCCAGACGGGGCCTTTTTTTATGCCCCCGATTTCGCTAAGCACACTTTCAAAACACGAGACACGGACGGAAACATTCCGATGAGTGCAACTGAGAACCAGATGACCGGTGCGGAGATCGTCTTGCAGGCGCTGAGAGACAACGGCGTCCAACACATCTTCGGCTATCCGGGCGGCGCGGTCCTGCCGATCTACGACGAGATCTTCCAGCAGGAGGACATCCAGCACATCCTCGTGCGCCACGAGCAGGGTGCCGGACACGCCGCCGAGGGCTATGCTCGCTCCACCGGCAAGGTCGGCGTCATGCTGGTGACCTCCGGCCCGGGCGCCACCAATGCGGTGACGCCGCTGCAGGATGCGCTGATGGATTCCATCCCGCTCGTCTGCATCTCCGGGCAGGTTCCGACGTCGCTGATCGGTTCGGATGCGTTCCAGGAGTGCGACACCGTCGGCATCACCCGGCCGTGCACCAAGCACAACTGGCTGGTCAAGGACGTCAACGACCTGGCGCGCATCATCCACGAGGCCTTCCGCGTCGCCCAGAGCGGCCGCCCCGGCCCCGTCGTCGTCGACATCCCGAAGGACATCCAGTTCGCCACCGGCACCTATGTCCCGCCGTCCGCGACGCCCGCGCGGCATGCCTACGAGCCGAAGGTCCAGGGAGATCTGGCGCGGATCAAGGAGGCGGTCGAGCTGATGCAGGGCGCCAGGCGTCCGGTCATCTATTCCGGCGGCGGCGTCGTCAATTCCGGCCCGGAAGCCTCCCATCTGTTGCGCGAACTGGTCGAACTGACCGGCTTTCCGATCACCTCGACGCTGATGGGGCTCGGCGCCTACCCGGCGTCCGGCAAGAACTGGCTCGGCATGCTCGGCATGCACGGGACCTACGAGGCGAACCTCGCGATGCACGACTGCGACGTCATGGTCTGCATCGGCGCCCGCTTCGACGACCGTATCACCGGTCGGCTGAACGCGTTCTCGCCGAACTCCAAGAAGATCCACATCGACATCGACCCGTCCTCGATCAACAAGAACGTCCGCGTCGACGTGCCGATCCTCGGCGACGTCGGCCGGGTGCTGGAGGACATGGTCCGGCTGTGGCGGGCGTCGTCGAAGTCGGCCGGCAAGGAGCATCTCGCCGACTGGTGGGCCTCGATCGCCAGGTGGCGGGCGCGCAATTCGCTGGCCTACAAGCCGAGCGACGAGATCATCATGCCGCAATATGCGATCCAGCGGCTCTACGAGCTGACCAAGCATCGCGACACCTACATCACCACCGAGGTCGGCCAGCACCAGATGTGGGCGGCGCAGTTCTTCGGCTTCGAGCAGCCGAACCGCTGGATGACCTCGGGCGGGCTCGGCACGATGGGCTACGGCCTGCCGGCGGCCCTCGGCGTGCAGATCGCCCATCCGGACGCCCTCGTCATCGACATCGCCGGCGACGCTTCGATCCAGATGTGCATCCAGGAAATGTCGGCGGCGATCCAGCACGAGGCGCCGATCAAGATCTTCATCCTCAACAACCAGTACATGGGCATGGTGCGCCAGTGGCAGCAGCTCCTGCACGGTAACCGGCTCTCGCATTCCTACACCGAGGCGATGCCGGACTTCGTCAAGCTCGCCGAGGCCTACGGCGCCGTCGGCCTGCGCTGCGAGAAGCCCGGCGATCTCGACGGGGCGATCGAGGAGATGATCGCGGTGAAGAAGCCGGTCATCTTCGATTGCCGCGTCGCCAACCTCGCCAACTGCTTCCCGATGATCCCGTCCGGCAAGGCGCACAACGAGATGCTGCTCCCTGACGAGGCGACGGACGAGGCGGTCGCGAACGCGATCGACGCCAAGGGTCGCCAGCTGGTCTGAGATACGGGAGGAGGAAAAACCATGAACGCACATCTTCAGCCGACCGGTTCGGCCTATTTCATCGCTCCCGAGACGCAGGTTTCGGAGAGCCACACGCTGTCGGTGCTGGTCGACAACGAGCCGGGCGTGCTCGCCCGCGTCATCGGCCTGTTCTCCGGCCGCGGCTACAACATCGAGAGCCTGACGGTGTCGGAGACCGAGCACCAGGCGCACCTGTCGCGCATCACCATCGTCACGCGCGGCACGCCGCATGTGCTGGAGCAGATCAAGGCGCAGCTGGAGCGGATCGTGCCGGTGCACCGGGTCGTCGACCTGACCGTGCGCGCCAGGGACCTCGGCCACGAGCGGCCGCTGGAACGCGAGCTGGCGCTGGTGAAGGTATCGGGCACCGGCGATCACCGCGTCGAGGCGCTCCGGCTCGCCGATGCCTTCCGCGCCTCGGTGATCGACGCCAATACCGAGCATTTCGTCTTCGAGATCACCGGCAAGGTGTCGAAGATCGACCAGTTCATCGCCATCATGAAGCCGCTCGGGCTGATCGAGGTCTGCCGCACCGGCATTGCCGCGATGAACCGCGGCCCGCAGGGCATGTGAGTTCCGCCTGCCTCAGAACAGGCTGATGTCGGGCTTCTCCAGCATCAGCCAGAGGATCGTGAGCACGGCGAGGAAGGCCGGAAAGCCGCAGGCGAACCAGATCCGGTAGAGCCGGTGCCACTCCGGCGGCAGCGGCGCGTCGTCGGCTGCCGCCGTCCGCGCCAAGTCGCGAAGCCGGATCTGGATCCAGACCACCGGCAGCCAGAACAGGCCGGTAAAGACGTAGAGCATGAGCGTCAGGGCGATCCAGCCCTCGCTCAGCGGCCAGCCGAGCTCGCGCGCCAGCAAATAGCCGGTCAGCGGCTGCAGGACGACCGCCGTTGCGGTGAAGAGCGTGTCGGCGATCACGACGGTTTCGGCGACATGGGCGATCAGTGCCGGCCGTCCGGTCCGGCGCGCCATCACCATGAAGAAGGCGATGCCGGCGCCGGTGCCGAAGAGCACGGTCGCGCCGATCACATGCAACAGGCGATAGACGGTTTCGGCTTCGATCATCGTTCGTCCAGGACGGCAAGGGTCGGAGGGATCAGGGCAAGCGCCGGCAGCACCTTGACGTAGGGGCCGAGCGGATCGAGCCAGAGCGCGGGCGCAAGCAGGGTTCCGCCGGCGAGATACGCGAGCGCCAGGGCGGCCTGCCCGACGAGCGCCATGCGGGCGGTCGGCCGCCACAGCAGCAACACGCCGAGAGTGATATCGAGGAGCGCGGTCGCGACGGTCAGGCCGAGCGCTGCGTTCTGCGGCATGAACGGCGAGAAATGCGCGGCGGCGCGGGCGAGGTCGGAAAACGGCACGAGACCGGAGAGGATCCAGAACAGGGCCAGCGTGACGACAAGAACCGGCTTGAGCAGATAGAGCCGGGCAAACCAGAGGTCCTGCACGCCGGCCGGGTTGCGGGCGAGCGTCTCGCCGGCCGTCTGCAACGGCAGATCGAGCCTGCTTCCACCCGCCGTGATGCCGCCGGCCATCACCTGCATGGCGGTGCTGCGGAGCGGCGAGCGCCAGCCGAGGCGACCGGCGAGATCGGCCATCCGCGATACGGGGCCGGCGACGGCATCGGGAAGCGCCAGAGTTTTCGCCGGCGGCAGTCCGAGCCATGTCCGGTGCAGGGCGACGAGCCGGGAGAGATCGAGGGCGTCGCCGGCAAGGTAGAGATCCGTGCCCGGGGGCAGGCTGCCGTCGATCGCCATGCGCACGCAGTCCGCCCCGTCCTCGACGGAGACCGTCTCGACCCGGCGATCGGCGAACACCAGCGGCGTCACGATCGGCAAGGCGGCCAGCGCCCGCAGCAGGGCGGAGCCGCCATGGGCATTGCGGCCGAGCACCAGCGCCGGGCGGAGGATGACGTGGTTCAGGCCCGATGCGGCGAGCGCGCGGTCGGCCTCGGCCTTGGTCGCAAGGAACGGCAGCTCGCCGGCGCCATCGGTGCGGGCGGAAATCTGGACCAGCAGCCGCAGGCCCGCCTGTCGGGCCGCGGCGTAGAGCGCGAGCATGGCATCGCGCTGGGTGGCTGTGACGTCGTCGCGCTGGCCGTCCTGCAGGGCACCGGCGCAATTGACGACGACGTCGATGCCGTCGAGATAGGGCGTCCAGTCGGCCGGGGTGTTCAATCCGGCGAGATCGGCCCTGTGCCAGCGCACCGAAGGGAAGCGGTGCTTGGCAGCCGTGATGTCGCGGCCGAGGCCGACGAGCTCGTGACCGGCGCGCTCGAGCCGGGCGAGGACCGCAGATCCGATGAAGCCGTTTGCGCCGAGAATCAGAATGGCCATGACGCGCCACTATGGCGATTGTCGCGCGCGCAATACAAGTGCTGCGTCGGGGCGCCCCGTCGCCCTGTCGCGTCAGGCTGCCGCGACCGCCTCAGATCATCTCCAGCGGCCGCTTCCTCTTTGGTGGCGGGAAGGCGGCGTCGAGGGCGGCGCGGTCCTCCGGTGTCAATTTCAGTTCGACCGCCTTGCGGTTCTCCGCCAGCCGTTCGAGCGAGGAGGATTTCGGGATGGCGATGACGTCGTCCCGTTCCAGCAGGAAGGCGAGCGCCACCTGGGCCGCCGTCGCGCCGTGGGCGGCGCCGATGCGGGCGAGCACGGGGTGATCGACGATGCCGCCCTTGTCGAAGGGCGCGTAGGCCATCGTGGCGATGCCGCGCCGCGCCGTCCACGGCAGAAGGTCGAACTCGATGCCGCGGCGGGCGGGATTGTAGAGTACCTGGTTGGTCGCGACGTTGCCGCCGTGTTCGACCGACAGCAGATCCTCCATGTCGTCGACGTCGAAGTTGGAGACGCCCCAGGCTCCGATCTTGCCGGCCGCCTTCAGCTCCTCGAAGGCAGTGACGGTCTCGGCAAGCGGATGTCGGCCGCGCCAGTGCAGCAGGTAGAGGTCGATCCGGTCGGTGCCGAGCCGCTTCAGGCTCGCCTCGCAGGCGGCCACCGTGCCCCTGCGGCTCGCATTCGTCGGCAGCACCTTGCTGACGAGGTAGATGCCGTCGCGGCGGCCGCGGATCGCTTCGGCCACCACCTGCTCCGCGCCGCCGTCGGCATACATCTCGGCGGTGTCGATCAGCGTCATGCCGAGATCGATGCCGGCCTGCAGGGCGCGGACCTCGGCTGCGACGGCGGAGCGGCTTTCGCCCATGCGCCAGGTGCCCTGACCGAGCACGGGGACGCGGGTTCCGTCAGGCAGGGGGGCTTGCGGCATCTGGCTCATGGCGGTCTCCCGGCTGGGTGCTGGTGCGTGGCGTTCTCGGCGGTGACACAGTAGGCCGGATTTGGGGTTGCTTCCACCGCCATCGCCACTTCGCGCCTGAGCGGACAAAGGCGGCGGCGATTTCCGCATCGGTCCGCAGGATCGTCCCGCAAGCCATCTTGCCCTGCGGAACGCGTGGGCGCAGTCTTCGTGACGGCGCCGGGAACGAATGCTCGGGGGCGCACGTTTTTCGGTCCTGCTCACCAAAGGGAAGAAGCCATGGCGACGCGCGTCTTCTGGAAAGGCTATCTGAAACTCTCGCTCGTGACCTGCCCGGTGGCGATGACGCCGGCGACGAGCGAGGACGAGAAAGTGCGCTTCCACACGCTGAACCGAGCGACGAACAACCGCGTCGTCAGCCAGTATGTCGATTCCGTCACCGGAAAGCCGGTCGATCCGGACGACGAGGTGAAGGGATACGAGCGCGCCGAGGGCGAGTTCGTGCTGCTCGAGGACGACGAGCTGGACGCGGTCGCGCTGGAGAGCACGCGGACGATCGACATCGAGACCTTCGTGCCCCGAGACAGCGTCGACTGGATCTGGTTCGACAAGCCGCACTACCTGACGCCGAACGATCCGGTCGGCGAGGAGGCGTTCTGCGTCATCCGCGATGCGATGGCGGCGAGCAGGATGGTCGGGATATCGCGGCTCGTTATGTACCGGCGCGAGCGGGCCGTGCTGCTGGAACCGCGCGACCGGGGCATCGTGCTCTGGACGTTGCGCTACGGCGAGGAGGTGCGCCAGCCCGACGCCTATTTCGAGGACATGAAGAAGAGCAAGCCGGAAGCGAAGCTGATCGGGCTGGCCGAAACCTTCATCGCCGAGAACACGCGGGCCTGGACGCCCGAGATGGCGCAGGATCCGGTGCAGGACAGGCTGCTCGAGATCATCGCCGCGAAGAAGAAGGGTCGCAAGCAGCCTGCCAGGGAAAAGGCGGAGGCACCGCAGCCGACGGCCTCCAACGTCATCAACATCATGGACGCGTTGCGCAAGAGCGTGGCTGCCGAGAAGAAGCCCGGAAAGAAGTGACCGCCGCCCGGGCCGCCGTCACGCCGCGCGTCCCTTGCTGCGGGCATTGTTGCCGGGGAGCGGTGCGGCCGCCTTGCGGAAATCGGCCCAGGGATCGGCGCTGAGCGCTGAAAGCCGCTTTGCTGCGTTCAGGACGGTGAAGTGGGCCGGGCCGATCGACGGGTCCAGTTCGTGCCAGGCGAGCGGCATCGAGACCGGGGCGCCCGGCCGGGCCCGGGTGGAGTAGGCGGCGACGGCCGTCTGGCCGCGCTGGTTGCGCAGATAGTCGATCAGGATCCGGCCGCGGCGCTTGGCCTTGGCGATCGTCGAAACGTACTTGTCCGGGCTGTCGGCGGCCATGCGGTCGGCGAAGTCCTTGGTGAAGGCCTTGGCATCCGGCCATTCGGCAGATGGCTTCAGCGGCGAGACGACATGAAGCCCCTTGCCGCCGGAGGTTTTGACGAAGGTGGCGAGCCCGAGATCCTTCATCCGGTCGCGGATCTCCTCGGCCGCCGAGATGACGTCGCTCCAGCCGACGCCGGGTCCGGGATCGAGATCCATGATGATCGTGTCGGGCTTTTCCCATTCGGCGGTCGTCGCGCCCCAGGGATGGATTTCGAGGGCGGCCGACTGCACGAGGCCGATCAGGCCGTCGAAATCGCGGATGGCGATATAGGGCGCTTCGCCCGGCTCCTTCGGGTCCTCGACGAGGGTGATATGCGGGTTGATCCCCTTCCAGGGGTGCTTCTGGAAGAATTGCTGGCCGTCGATGCCGTCCGGGCAGCGCAGCAGCGCCAGCGGCCGGTCGACGACGAAGGGCTCCATGAAGCGCCAGACCTCGGCGTAGTAGTCGGCAAGGCCGCCCTTGGTGACGCCCTCCTTCGGCCAGTAGACACGGTCCGGATGCGTCAGCTCCACGGATGAATTCGGCCTGGCGGTGGATTTCGACATGGTCGACCTCTTGCTTCTGCCTTTGTTGTCTGTGCCTGTTGCCGCCGTGGCCTCGGCCTGTTCGCGGACGATCTCGGCCGCCGGCTTGTCCTCGCGGATGCCGCGGAAGGAAGCGTGGCGGAGGTGGCCGTCGGCGGTCCAGGCGCGGAACTCGACCTCGGCGACCAGTTCGGGCCGCACGAAGCGCGCGCCGCGCGCCTCGACGCCCGTCAGCGGCCCGGCAAAGGGGCTCGCCTCCGCCTTCAGCCGTTCGAGGCGCCTTGCCAGCTCGACGGCGAGCGAATGGCTGAACCCCGTGCCGACGCGGCCGACATGCTCCAGCCGCTTGCCGTCATAGACGCCGAGGAGAAGCGAGCCGACTGCTTTGCGCGAGGTGGAGGAGGGGACCCAGCCGGCGATGACGAACTCCTGGCTGAAGGCGCACTTGGCTTTCAGCCAACCCCGGCTGCGGCCGGAACGATAGGGGTCGTCGGCCACCTTGGAGACGATGCCCTCCAGGCCCAGCCGGCAGGCGTGTTTCAGGAGGATGTCGCCGTCGTCCTCGAAATCGGTGCTGTATCGCAGCGTGCCGGTTTCGGAGGGGATGATGGTGCGCAGCAGGGCCTTGCGCTGCGCCAGCGGCGCGGCGGTCAGGTCGTAGCCGTCGAGGTGGAGGAGGTCGAAGGCATAGTAGACGAAGCGGTCGGTCCGCCCCTCGCTGAGATCGGCCTGGAGCGCGGAGAAGTCGGAGGCGCCTGAACCGCCCTCGACGACCAGTTCGCCGTCGATCAGCGCGCTGCCGAGCGGCAGGTCGCGGAAGGCCGAGAGGATCTGTTTGCCGAACTTGTCGGTCCAGTCCAGCCCGCTGCGGGTGAGCAGCCTGACCTTGCCGGCCCCGATGCGCACCTGCAGCCGATAGCCGTCGAACTTGATCTCGTGCAGCCAGCGGCGGCCCGCCGGCGGTTTGGCGGCAAGCGTCGCCAGCGACGGCTCGACGAAATTCGGCAGCCGTCCCTTCCGGGCGCCCTCGATGCGGGCCGGATCGCCGGGTACTGCCGCGGGCGCGGCGGCGGTCTCCTCGGCGGCGTCGCTCGAGCCAGCCGCAGCCTTCCCGGCCTTGCGCGCCGTCTTCTTCGGGATCCGCCCCGTCTTCGAGGACCAGCCGGGCGCCTCGCCGGCGACATCGGCGATGTCGCGGCCGGTCTTGGCCGATTCCGGGCGTTCCTCGAGGATGTCGGGCGCGCCCTCGTCGCGGGCGAAATCGTCCTCGCCCTTGATCAGCAGCCAGTTCTCCCGCTTCTCGCCGGGCTTGCCTTCCATCCGGACGAGATGCCAGAGGCCGTGCAGCTTCTCGCCGTGGAGCGCGAACTCCAGGTGGCCCTTGGCGTAGCCCTTGTGCGGATCTCCCACCGGTTCCCAGGTGCCGCGGTCCCAGACGATGACCGTCCCGCCGCCATACTCGCCCTTCGGGATCGTGCCCTCGAAGTCGCCATATTCCAGCGGATGGTCCTCGACGTGGACGGCCAGCCGCTTCTCGCCGGGAACGAGGCTCGGTCCGCGCGTCACCGCCCAGCTCTTCAGGACGCCATCCATCTCCAGGCGGAAATCATAGTGCAGCCGGCGGGCGTCGTGCTTCTGGATGACGAAGCTGTCGCCGCGCGCCTTCGCCTTTCTGCCGCGCGGCTCGGATGTCCTGTCGAAGTTGCGCTTCTGGCGGTAGGTCTCGAGCGCCATCGGTCAGCCGGCCTTGCGATGCGACGCCTGCGTCTTCTTTGCCGCCGTCGCTCCGGCCTTCGTCGCGGTCCCTGCCTTTGCCGGCTTCTCCTGCTTCCCGCCCAGGGCGGCGCTCTGCCGCAGCGCCTCCATCAGGTCGGTCACCTTCTCGCGCTTCGGTTCCTTGCGGCGCTCGATCGTGCGGCCCTCGATCTTGGCCTTCACCAGTTCGGCCACGGCCTCCTCGTAGCGATCGTGGAAATCGGCGGGGTCGAACGCGCCCACCTTCGTCCCGATGATATGTTTGGCGAGGTCGAGCATCTCGCCCTTGATCTTCAGCGCGGCAATGTCGGAAAACGCGTCCTTGGCCGAGCGGATCTCGTAGTCGAAGTTCAAGGTGGTGGCGATCATGCCGTCGCCCTGCGGCCGGATGAGCACGGTGCGCATGCGCCGGAAGAGCACAGCCTGCGCAATCGCGGCGGATTTCTTCTTCTTCAGCGCATCGCGGATCAGCGCATAGGCCTCGTCGGCCATGCGTTCGGCGGGGGCCAGGTAGTAGGGCTTGTCGAAATAGAGGTCGTCGACCTCGGCCAGCGGGACGAATGCTTCGACCGCCAGCGTCTTGTCGTTTTCGGGGATCGCGGCCGCTACCTCCTCCGGCTCCAGGACGATGTAGTCGTCCTTGCCGACCTCGTAGCCCTTCACCTGGTCGTCGCGGCCGACCGGCGCGCCGGTGACGCCGTCGACGAACTCGCGGCGGACGCGGTTGCCGGTGTCCCGGTTGACGGTGTGGAAGGCGATGCGATCGGAGGTCGAGGCGGCGGTGAACAGTGCGACGGGACAGACGACCTCGCCGAACGTCAGAAAGCCCTTCCATTGCGCGCGCGGTGCCATGTGCGGTGTCCTCGAGGGCCGGCACTGAAGGCCGGCAAAGGAATTGAACGCAGGCGGATTTTCTTTGTTCCTGACACTCTAGCGCGAAGACGAGGGAAAATCAGGTGAATTGCGCGGTCGGGACAATGGGCTGTCGCGGCCGGCTCAGGCGCGGTCGGCGACGAAGCGGGCGATCACCGGGCCGAGCAGCGTGATGATCACCAGCCGCGCCGTCTGCAGCGCCATCACGAAGGAGAGGTCCACATTGCTGGAGGCGGCGATGACGGCGATGGAATCGAGCCCGCCGGGGCTCGTCGCGAGATAGGCCGTCATCGGGTCGATCCCGAGCGCGGTCACCAGCAGGACCGCGAGCAGCCCGGAGAAAGCCAGAAGCACGACGATCGAGACGACGGTGGGGAGGAAGGCGCGGCGCGCATGCAGCAGGATTGCGCGCGTAAAGCCGAGCCCGATGCTCCAGCCGAGCAGCGCGAAGGCCAGGGCGAGCAGCCACGGCGGCAGTTCGACATGGAGCGTGCCGCTGAGGCTGAGGAGCGCACCGACGGCAAACGGCGCGAGGAAGCTGCCGGCGGGGATCCTGAGCACGCGGCCGAGGATGCCGCAGGTGACGCCGACGCCGATGGTCAGGGCGAAGGCCAGCGGATCGAAGGGACCGAAGAACGGCACGCTCTCGGACGCCGTCGCCTGGTGACCGCCGAAGTGGCCGATCAGCGTGGCGAGGGTGGCGACGAACACCACGCGCAGATACTGCATGAAGGCGACGAGCCGGACGTCGGCGCCATAGGCGCCGCCCATGACGAGCATGGTCGACGCCGCTCCGGCCGACGATCCCCAGATCGCGGTGGTCCCCGGCAGGATGCCCATCCGCGTGATCACCCAGCCGCTCAGCGTGCTCATCGCGATCACCGAGAGCACGATGGCCAGGAAGATCGGCCAGCGGCTGAGGAAGGTGTCGATCAGGTTCGGCGAGACCATGCCGGCGATCATCATCGCCAGCACGATCTGTACCCCGAAGAAGAAGACGCGCGGCAGCCGGATCGTGCCGCCGTTGATCGCGACGACGACGCCCGCGAGCATCGGTCCCATCATCAGGCCGGCGGGAATGCCCGCCATCTCCAGGAAAAGCGCGAGCGGAACGGAGACAAGCAGCAGGACCAGCCACTGCACCGCGGGGCGGAGCAATCCCAGCCCGGTCCGCTCGTCCTTCTTATCCGCACTGGAGGGCTTGTCGTTCACTGGGGACATTCCGCGATGCGGATTTCGATCGGGGGATTCATGCGGACCTACATATGGGCAAATGCTGCAACGCGCCATTGCAAAATGCGGTCCTCGGTTCGATGCGCGCGGCTGCCGGGCGACGGCGGCCGGAATGTTGCGCGCCCGGCGTTGCGCTTTTCCTTGCGTCAGAGGCTCGAATCCTGCCAAGTCGGCCCCATGGAATTCGCACCGCAACAGGATGAGGCCCTCAAGGCCGTCTCGCGCTGGCTGAAGGAAGGGCGCTCGCCGCTGTTCCGCCTGTTCGGCTATGCCGGCACGGGCAAGACGACGCTCGCCCGCCATTTCGCCGAGCATGTGGACGGGGAGGTGCTGTTTGCCGCCTTCACCGGCAAGGCCGCCCAGGTTCTGCGTTCGAAGGGGGCGAGCAACGCCCGGACGATCCATTCGCTGATCTATCGTCCGCGCGGCGAGGAGGAGGTTTCCGACGAGGAAACCGGCAAGACGTCCATCGCGCCGATGTTCTCGATCAACCGCCAGAGCCCCGTCGCGAAGGCGGCGCTGATCATCGTCGACGAATGCTCGATGGTGGACGAGGCGCTCGGCAAGGACCTGATGAGCTTCGGCACGCCGATCCTCGTGCTGGGCGATCCCGGCCAGTTGCCGCCGGTCTCGGGCGGCGGCTTCTTCACCAGCCAGGAGCCGGATTTCCTCCTGACCGACATCCACCGCCAGGCGCGCGACAATCCGATCATCCAGCTCGCCATGCATGTGCGCGAAGGCAAGGAGATCATGCACGGCGACTGGGGCACGGCGAAGGTGATCGGCAAGGGCGACGTCACGCAGGCGCTGGTGCTCGACGCCGACCAGGTCCTGGTCGGGACCAACAGGACGCGGCGGCGCTACAACGTCCGGCTTCGGGAGCTGAAGGGGTTCTCGACCGAATATCCGCAATCGGGCGACAAGCTCGTCTGCCTGCGCAACGACCCGGCCAAGGGGCTTCTGAACGGATCGCTCTGGCAGGTGATGACCTCGTCGAAGGAGACGGTGAAGCCCGGCATCAACCTGATGATCCGGCCCGAGGACGACGACATGGACAGGGGGGCTGCGAAGATAAAGCTGCTCAAGGCCGCCTTCGAGAACATCGAGGAAGAGATCCCGTGGTCGACGCGCAAGCGCTATGACGAATTCGACTACGGTTACGCACTGACCGTCCACAAGGCACAGGGCTCGCAGTGGGACAACGTGGTGCTGTTCGACGAGAGCTGGGCCTTTCGCGACACGCGCGAGCGCTGGCTCTATACGGCGATCACCCGCGCGGCGGAGACGCTGACCATCGTTCGCTGACGCCCGTCAGGGAGCAGGCGGCGGGCGTGGCCGGCCGCGCGCCCTTCGATCAGTGGCCGATGATGCCCAGCAGCACGGCCTTGGCCACCGCCTGGAAGCGGTTGTTGCTGGAAAACTTGCGGATGATTTCCTTCTCCATTCCCTGCACCTGGCCGGGTTCGACCTCGAGCGCGCGGGCGATCCGCGTCGTCGGATAGCCCTCGGCCATCAGCTTCAGGCAGCGCAGTTCCTGGTCCGACAAGGCCTCCGGGCGGGCATTGTCGTTCAGCTGGATTTCCTGGCCAGCGGTGAATTCGAGCATCTCGCCGATCTGCTGCATCTGGCGCCTTATCGTCGATTGCTGCGCCGTCAGCTCGCGCTTGCGGGCGATCATCGCGCCGCGGAAGATGGCGTCCGCCTCCTCCTGGCTGTTGGCGTCGCAGAGCGCCTCGAGAAGATCCTGGATCGCGGCCACCGGCATGCCGGTTTCGCGGCAGGTGTTCACCACCGCCATCTGCTGGATCTCCTGCGGGCCGTAGACGCGCATCGGGCCGACGCGCGTGGCGGTGAGAAGGCCCTTTTCCTCGTAGAAGTGCAGCGTCCGGTGGGTGACGCCGAAGGCGTTCGCCATGTCGGCGATCGCGAGCCGACCTTCAGGCAGGTTTCCCGGCAGCGGCGCGGACGGCAGGAAGCGGATGGCACGTTCCGCGGCAGCAGCGGTCTTGCTGGTTTCGCTGATCATCACGACAACCACCTGCATGAAAGTGCCGACATTGGCCCACGTCCCTCGCTCTTGGCAGGATCGAGCGTCAAGGACATTGCCCGATCATGCCGTCATTTCCGTTGTTCCGGAAGCCGCTTTGCGAATCCGGATTAAAAAAAGACTAACGTTGGGGGGAGTGGTTTGGATACCCCTATATCTAGGGATGTATCTGAAAAGGCGCAGGGATTTTCAAAGCGCGCGCGCAGGGTGCAGGCGGTCGTCCAAAGACAGCGGCTCCGGCGTTTCCGGGGCCGTCGAGGCCTGCAGCAGCGGCAGATGCAGGCAGCCGGAACCGGGTTCGCGGCGGCGGTCGGCCTGCTGCAGGCACCGCATCGTCGGGCTGACGGCGCCGACCCTTTGCGCGTGAAGATAGATGCGGCCGTTCGCCGACAGGATGCGGCCGGCAAAGGTGAAGGCCTCGTAGTCGATCGTGGCCTCGTTCAGGTCGGCGGCCCGGAATTGCTCGGCATGGACCGTCAGGCCGCTCTGCACATGGATGAGCCGGGCATACATCGTCTCTCCGTCGCCCTGTGCCTCGATGCGGATCAGATAGGCGAGGGGATCCGCATCGCCTATCGGCCGGCCGTCGCCGAGCTGAACGGTCTTGTAGTAGCCGACGGCCCTGCGGATGGCGTCGCCGAGACGGCAGCCGCCGCTGCCCGGCCAGCAACGCTCGATGCTGACGACCGGAAGCTGGCCGCTGAGGTCGACCGCTGCGAGCGCCTTCTCGACATAGATGCGTGCGTTGGAAATCGAGGTGAGCGCGACCCCGGAATGCGGCGCCGGGGCGAGCAGGAGCATGGGCAGCAGGGTGAACAGCGCCAGATGCGAGGAAATGGGAGCGGGCCGCCAATGGCCGCGCGCGCGTTTTCGTTTCCTGCGGGGCAGCGGCGGCGCCGGTTCGGGCGCCGGGGCGGATGCGACCGGGGCAAGGCGCGCGCAGGCCGGAGAGAAGCCGCGCCCCTCCCATTCGATTTCCGGGGCGTAGCTTCCGAGCGGGATGCGGATGCGAAGCGGCGCGCGGGCGCCTTCCTCTTCATAATATTGTTCGAGCAGCTTTCTCAGCTTGCCGGCCTGAACGCGGACGATCGGATCGCTGCCGGCGTCGAAGCCGACCGGTCGCCCGAACACGTCGATGCCGATTGTGTAGCCCTTCAGCTGGCCGGCCTTGCCGGCAAGGTCGCATTCGACGACATAGTCGAGAAAGGCGCGCAACCGTCCGGAGCGCGCGAACGTCCTGCTGGAGAGGATCTCGTTCAGATGCGCCCTGATGACAGCCGCCTGTGCCGCGCTGTTCAATGCCACTGTCTCGCCGCGATCATCCCCTGATCGTCCGCCCCGCATGATGCCCCAAGGTGATCAAGGCTCACCTTTCGCCGGATGAGACCCTACCGTTGATTCTCACGTGGCGGCAAGCGGGCGGCACAGGAAAAACACACGTTATTGCAGTGCAGTATCACCGGAGCGCCTACGCCTGCGTGCAGAGACGGGCGCCTGGCGCCGGTCCCGATTGAACGATAGACAGCAACAGGCTAGAGCTTGTCGCGGACAAGAGGGAAGATGCTGCAATGCCTGCGAAACTGTCGGTCAATCTGAATGCGATCGCGATGCTGCGCAACCGCCGGGACCTGCCGTGGCCGAGCGTTCCGGGCCTCGGCCGGATCGCTCTCGAGGCCGGCGCCAGCGGATTGACGGTGCATCCGCGGCCGGACCAGCGGCACATCCGCTTCTCCGATCTGGCCCCGATCCGGTCGCTGATCGACCAGGACTTTCCCGAGGCGGAATTCAACATGGAAGGCTATCCGGAGGAGGGCTTCCTGCGGCTCGTCGAGGAGCATCGGCCCGAGCAGGTGACGCTCGTGCCGGACGACCCGGCGCAGGCGACGTCCGACCACGGCTGGGACTTCCGCAAGGAGCGCGGCCTTCTGGAGAAGGTGGTCGGCCGGCTCAAGGGGCTGGGCTTGCGCGTTTCGCTCTTTGCCGACGGCGAACCGGATCGCGAGGCGCTGACGATCGTCCGGGACGTCGGTGCGGACCGCATCGAGCTCTATACCGGCCCCTATGGCGGCTGCTACGCCGACCCGGACCGCGCCGCCGTACTGGTCGAGGCGCTGGGGGCCACGGCGGACATCGCGTTCGAGCTGGGGCTCGGCGTCAATGCCGGACACGACCTGACGGTTGCCAACCTGCCGGCGCTTGCAGCACGAATCCCGGCACTCGCCGAGGTCTCGATCGGCCACGGGCTCACGGCGGACGCGCTGGAATACGGAATGGCGGAGACCGTGCGGCGTTTCCGCCGGGCCTGCGGGCAGCCGGTATAGCGGCTGCCCCGGTCCGGTGCGGGCTGTAGCCCGTCCGGCGCTGCGAGAGGCTTTCAGGCCTGCAGCGCTTGGGCGTTCTCGGACAGGAAGTCCTCGAGGCTCCTGGGCTTATGGCCCGTCAATGCCTCCACGTCGCCCGTCGCCATGGCGATCTTGCCTTCGCGGGTGTTCGTATCGAACGAGACGACGGTCGGCACCAGGAAATCAGGCAGTCCCGCGGCCTTCAGGCCGCCGGCGAGTTCCGTGTCGGTGACATGCACGACCCGAAGCGGCCGGCCCGTCGCCCTGGACGCCGCGGCCGCGATCTCCTCGGTTGTGCGGGCCTCAGCGCCGGTCAGCGTGTAGGTCCGGCTCTCCGCGTCCGAGGCGAGCAGGCCTGCGGCAATCGCCTCGCCGACGTCGCGGCGGGCGACATGGGCGATCCGGCCGTTGCCTGAGGCGCTGTGCCACTGGCCCGTCTGCAGCGCATGCGGCAGCGCCATGAACAGGTTCTCCATGTACCAGCCGTTGCGGAAGATGGTGTAGGCGAGCCCGGTCGCCTTGATGGCGTTCTCGGTGCCCAGATGGTCGCCGGCGAAGGTGACTGCCGAATCGTCCGGTTGCGGCATCGAGGTGTAGAGAATGCGCTTCGCCCCGGCCGAGGCCGCAGCCTCCACTGCCGCTTTGTGCTGGGCCAGGCGCTTGCCGGGTTCGCCGAGCGCGTCGGTCGAGACGATCAGGATCCGGTCGGCGCCTGCGAATGCGGCCGGCAGCGCCGCCGGATCGTCGAAGTCGACCTTGCGCACCTGCACGCCCTTTTCGGCATAGGCGGCGAGCTTCGAGGGATCGCGCGAGGTGGCGATGACCGAAGCCGGCGCCACCTTGCCCGACGCCAGCACCTGGTCGAGCACGATGCGGCCCAGCTGGCCGGAGGCGCCGGTGATGAGGATTGTTTCCGACATGTCTGCTTCCTTCCGTTGGAATCCGGACAGGAAGATGGTATCTGTCCGGGATATGGTCTCAAAAAGAGAGTTCGTCTTCTTCGACCAGGGGACGGACCTTGTAAAGGAGGCAGTTTTGGCTCCACTGGTTACCCGGAGGGAACCGCGATGAACAAGGTTGCGAGCAGGATCGCGGGCGAGCGGGTGCTCGTCATCGACGGCGTGCCGATGTCGATGGACGACTGTCCGGTCCGCGACGTCCTCGACCATATCGGCGGGAAGTGGAATTCGCTCATGCTGCTGGCGCTTGCCGACGGGCCGAGGCGCTTTTCGGAATTGCGGCGCTTCATCCCGGACATCTCCCAGCGGATGCTGACGCAGACGCTGCGGGATCTCCAGCGCGACGGCTATCTGGTCCGCACGGTCTATCCGACGCTGCCGCCGAGCGTCGAATACCGGCTGACCGATCTCGGGCACTCGCTGCTCGTGCCGGTGCGGGCGCTCGTGCAGTGGTCGCAGAGCAACCACGCGGCGATCCGCCAGGCGCGCAGCGCCTATGATGCGCAGGCCGGCAACGGTCGCTGACGGCCGCCGCAATCGTGGTTGCTGCACCTGCTCGCAGCGCAGGGCACGCATGACGAGACAGCGGTTGTCGGCGCGGTCGATCCCGCCGATGGTAGCGGCGGGTCCAGGCGGAGCGCCGCGCGCGCCGATCGGCGGCCTTGGCCCGACGACGGAAGTGGAATGCTGCCATGCAAGGTCTTCATCATCTGGTCGTGGTCGGCGGTTTCGGCGGCCTCCAGCTCGTCAACGCGCTGAAGGGAGCGCCGGTCCGCATCACGCTGATCGACCGCAGGAACCATCACCTGTTCCAGCCGCTGCTCTACCAGGTCGCGACCACCGTGCTGGCGACGTCGGAGGTCGCCTGGCCGATCCGCCATCTCTATCGCAACCGGTCCGAGGTCACGACCCTGCTCGACCAGGTGGTGGGCGTCGATCCCGCGGCAAAGACGGTGAAGCTCGCAAGCGGCGGCATGGTCGCCTACGACACGCTGGTGCTCGCGACCGGGGCGACGCATGCCTATTTCGGCCATGACGAATGGGAACCGGTGGCGCCCGGCCTGAAGACGCTCGAGGATGCGACGACGATCCGGCGCCGGCTGTTGCTTGCCTTCGAGCGCGCCGAACTGTCAACCGATCCGGCCGAGCGCACGGCGCTTCTGACCTTCGTCGTCATCGGGGCCGGGCCGACCGGGGTCGAACTCGCCGGCATCATCGCCGAACTGGCGCAGCGCACGCTGCCCGGCGAATTCCGCCATATCGACACCCGTCAGGCGAAGGTCCTCCTCGTCGAAGCGGGGCCGCGCATCCTTGCCGGCTTCAGCGAGCCCTTGTCGGACTATGCGCGGCGCTCGTTGGAGAAATTGGGTGTGGAGGTGCGCACCGGCGTGCCGGTGACGGCGTGCACGGCAGACGGCGTGACGATCGGCGAGGGCTTCGTGCCGGCCCGTACGATCGTGTGGGCGGCGGGCGTGCAGGCCTCGCCGGCCGCGCGCTGGCTCGGCATCGCGGCCGACAGGGCAGGGCGGGCGATCGTTTCGCCGGACCTTTCGGCGCCCGGCCTGCCGGACGTGTTCGTCATCGGCGACACGGCGGCGGTGATGCAGGAGAACGGCAAGCCGGTGCCCGGGATCGCGCCGGCGGCGAAGCAGCAGGGGAGCTATCTGGCCCGGCTGATCCGGGCGCGGCTCGCCGGCAGGCCTTCGCCCGGGCCGTTCCGCTACCGGCACCAGGGCAGCCTCGCCACGATCGGCAGGCGCGCCGCGATCATCGAGCTCGGCCGCTTCAAGCTGAAGGGCGCACTCGCCTGGTGGCTCTGGGGGATCGCCCACATCTACTTCCTGATCGGGACGCGCAGCCGCTTCGCCGTCGCCTGGAGCTGGCTGTGGATTTTCCTCAGCGGCCAGCACAGCGCCCGCCTGATCACGCAGAAGGAGACGATCGCCCAGCGGGATCCGCCGGTGCCCGCCGCCGGCGGCGCGCCGTCGCGCGACCGGGAGGCGGCGGGCTGAGGCGGCGGTGAAAACGGCAACAAAAAAGGCCGGCGGGTGCCGGCCTTTCCATTCATTCCTGCCGCTGCCGCCCTTCGGTGGTCAACGGTTGAAATGCACCACGATGCTCAGGCTGCCTGCAGCTGGTCGGCAGACATCTTGCCCGACTTGCGATCGCGGACGAGTTCGTAGCTGACCTTCTGGCCTTCGTTCAGGCCGGCAAGGCCTGCGCGCTGTACGGCCGAGATGTGTACGAATACATCCGGTTCACCATTGTCGGGGGCGATGAAGCCGTAGCCCTTGGTGGTGTTGAACCATTTAACGGTACCTGTTGCCATGACGAAACCCTTTCCTCTCCGGCGTCTTTTGGGTGGATATCCGGCCCCCGGGCCGAAAATCCGGTCTTAAGTCGAATTTGAAGGGGAAGTTCGTCAAACTGCGCGCGAGCGCAAAAGCAAAAGTCGTCGTTCAAATCTCGATGCGGAGCAAGATAGGTGCTTCGTCCGAAGAGGTCAAGGCGTGCGCTGCGCCGGCCTTGCCCTGCCAGACCCGCCCTTCTCGCGTCTGGAACAACCATCGCCGGGCCCGTTGCGGAGCGCGGCGATGGCAATGACAGCGCCTGAAGCCCTCAGTGAAGCGAAGGCGGCGTCAGGCGGGCGGTCTCGACGAAGACGGCCTGTGCCTCGCCCTCCTGCAGGCGGCGCTTGCGGATCAGCACGCTCATGATGCGGGCCGCGGTGGAAAACGTCATGACGTCCAGCGGTCCGTCTCCGTCCCAGGGCTTGGTCAGTCGCTGGGCCACCATCTCCATGACGCTCTTCGGAACGATGTCGGTGCATTCGCGCATGGCCTCGAAGACCGTGCTGATCGGGATCAGCGTGCCCTCGTGCATGACGGAAGGCTCCGGCTCGTCGCTCTTCCAGTCATAGAAGCTGTCGATCGCATCGCGAAAGAGATGTTGCAGGGTGATCGGAGCGTGTCCTTCGTGAAGGTCAGGCAGGAAATTCATCATTTTCTGTCTCCTTGGCGTCGGGGTGGCTGCTTACTCCTGCAGCGGCGAAAGTTGCATGTCATGCCGCGTCACGACCACTACCGTTCGATGAGCGGCCTCACCAATTCTATCGAGTTGAAATGTCTTGGGAAGGGAAAAATGATGCGCGAAACGGCGCTCGAATTGTGGTTTCTAAGAATAGGGTTTCAATTCAATCGGTTGATGTTGGGCCTTCACCCGTAAATTCATCTCCCGTTCAGCTTTCTCTTCCGCACGTCCCGCGTGTTTTCCGGCAGAATCAGAACGCCATGGATGCGTCTGCGATCCGGCGTGGCGGATCTGCGGCCGAAAAACTTGTTGACCACGATTTCCGATCGGCATAGAACGGCGGCGAACCGTACCGTACGGTACGCATCCGTTCGGTGTCCAGCCGGCCGGATTGGCGAGGGAGCAGGCGTGCAGATCGTCGACGAAAGTGCAGCAAGGGCGGAGAGGGGCGGCTCGACCGAGCGCCAGAACGCCGTGCTGGAAAGCGCGCTCAAGCTGCTTGTCGACGGCGGCGAGAAGGCGGTGACGACGGCCGGCGTGGCGCGGGCGGCCAATTGCTCCAAGGAGTCGCTCTACAAGTGGTTCGGCGATCGCGACGGGCTGCTGTCGGCGATGATATCCTATCAGGCCGGCAAGGTGCGCACCGTCGAGGTGCGGGCCGAGACGCTGACTGCGGAAGGGCTGCGCAAGCATCTGTCCGCCTTTGCGCTCGACCTGCTCGACGTGCTCTCGGGCGAGGTGTCGCTGGCGCTGAACCGGCTGGCGATCGGCCAGACCGTCGGCAAGGCCGCCGGGCGCGGCGGGCGCGGCTCGGGGCCGATGCTCGGGCGGTTGCTCGAGGAGCGGGGGCGGCGGCAGATCGGGCGCCGCGCGACCACGCTGCTGGAGGCCGGACGGGCGGCGGGCCTGCTGTCGTTCGACGATGCCGACGAGGCCTATGGGACGCTCTACGGGCTGATCGTCACCGATGCGCATCTGCGCATGCTGCTGGGCTTCGACCCGGCCACGCTGAAGAAGGAATTCGCCGGGCGGGCGGAGAGGGCGGTGGCGTCCTTCCTGACCCTCTACGGCGTGGGAGCAATGGCGGACGCATAGGGCGGGCCGCTCGACACTGTCTGACAAGCAAGGGAAGGAAACATCAATGCGCGTCTATTACGATCGTGATGCCGATCTCAACCTCATCAAGGCGAAGAACGTCGCCATCGTCGGCTACGGCTCGCAGGGCCGGGCGCACGCCCTCAACCTGAAGGATTCCGGCGCCAAGAACGTCGCAATCGCGCTGAAGGCGGGCTCGCCGACGATCAAGAAGGCGGAAGCCGACGGCTTCAAGGTGATGACCGTCGCAGAAGCCGCCAAGTGGGCCGACCTCCTGATGATGGCGACGCCGGACGAACTGCAGGCCGACATCTACAAGGCCGAGATCGCCGGCAACATCCGCGACGGTGCGGCGATCGCCTTTGCCCACGGCCTCAACGTCCATTTCGGCCTGATCGAGCCGAAGTCGTCGGTCGACGTCGTCATGATCGCACCGAAGGGCCCGGGCCACACGGTTCGCGGCGAATACCAGAAGGGCGGCGGCGTTCCCTGCCTCGTCGCCGTTCACCAGAACGCCTCGGGCAATGCCCTCGACCTCGCGCTCTCCTACGCCTGCGGCGTCGGCGGCGGCCGCTCGGGCATCATCGAGACGAACTTCAAGGAAGAGTGCGAAACCGACCTCTTCGGTGAGCAGGTCGTTCTCTGCGGCGGTCTGGTCGAACTGATCCGCGCCGGCTTCGAGACGCTGGTGGAAGCCGGTTACGCACCGGAAATGGCCTATTTCGAGTGCCTGCACGAAGTGAAGCTGATCGTCGACCTGATCTATGAAGGCGGCATCGCCAACATGAACTACTCGATCTCCAACACCGCCGAGTGGGGCGAATACGTCACCGGCCCGCGCATCATCACCGAAGAGACCAAGGCCGAGATGAAGCGCGTCCTGAAGGACATCCAGACCGGCAAGTTCACCTCGGACTGGATGCAGGAATACCGCTCGGGTGCCGCCCGCTTCAAGGGCATCCGCCGCCTCAACGACAGCCACCAGATCGAGGAAGTCGGCACGAAGCTGCGCGCCATGATGCCCTGGATCGGCAAGAACAAGCTGGTCGACAAGTCGGTCAACTGATCGCGCCTGAAGGCGGCGCATCGGGGTCGCCGGGACTGCGGTCCGGGCAGGCCGGTGACCGCAGAGACACGAAGGAGAGCCGGGCATTCGCCCGGCTTTTCCAGTTCTGGACTTCCTGAAAACGCAGCGGAAAGCTGCGGCGGCGTCGACGACGTGGCGACTGAACCGGCTGCTCGTCTGGAACCGGGCGGGCCGGCAAGAAGAACCGATACCAGGCTCCGAACTGCTGGCAGGCCCGCGGCCAAGGGAAATCACGGTTCGCTAAAATAGGGGCGGCGGCAAGTTGACGCGGGCGAGCAAGCTGGTGCATCCTCGCCCCCGGAATGCGGTACCGCCGCTTAAAAGGGGGCGCTTCGACAGGTCGAAGCGATGCGGCGGCATCTCCAGGTCTGACGATCACCCTTTCGCATGCATGCAGTTCTTTCTGGAATGCCTGTTCTTCTTGGAACAAGGGAGGAATGCACTGTGAAGCGAATTGACCTGCGCCTTCTCGCGCCGGCGGCCGTTGCCGCCTGGCTCGGGGCCTATCCCACGCATGCGGCCGACCTCGCCATCTCGGCGCCCAACTGGCCGTCCGGCCAGGCCACGGCCAACATCCTCAAGGTCGGCATCGAGAAGGATTTCGGCCTTCAGGTCGAGGTCAAGCCGATGGGGACGATGAACTCGTTCGTCGGCCTCGAGGCGGGAACGGTGGACATCCAGCCGGAGATCTGGCGTCCCAACTTCGATGACCTCGTGCAGAAATATGTCGAGGAGAAGGGGGCGGTGAAGCTGGCAGGCAAGCAGATACCGGCCTGGCAGGGCCTGTGCGCGACAGCCGCCGCCGCTGCGACCTTCAAGTCCGTTTCCGACCTCGGCGATCCCGAGAAGACGAAGGTGCTGGACACGGACGGCGACGGCCAGGGCGAGATATGGATCGGCGCGCCGACCTGGCTTTCCACCGGGATCGAACGGGTGCGCGCGAAAAGCTACGGCTACGAGAAGAACCTGCACCTCGTGGAGGCGGAGGAGGACGTGGCCATGGCCGCGGTCGATGCGGCGGTCGCCACCGACCAGCCGATGGTGTTCTACTGCTATGCGCCGCACCATGTCTTCCAGCTGCACGACCTGACCAGGCTGGAGGAACCGGCGCACGACCCGGCGAAATGGAACCTGGTCTCGGCGCAGGATCCGCTGTGGATCACCAAGTCCAACGCCACGACCGCCTGGGACACGGCGCATTTCCAGATCGGCTATGCGACCGCCTTTGCCACGAAGCGACCGGACGTCGCGCAGTTCCTTGAGAACGTGGACTTCACCCCGGAAGAGGTGACGCAGATGAGCTACGCGCTCGGGGTCGAACGGCAGGCGCCGCTCGACTACGCCAAGAAATGGGTCGAGCAGAACGCCGCGCGGGTGGCGGGATGGGGCAAGCCATGAGAACGGGAACACGAGGCCTGCCGGGGATGATCCTGACGAAGATGCGCCGCTTCGCACCGGCGCTGGTGGCGGCGGGCCTGTGCCTCGGGCCGCTTGTGGCGCTGGCGCAGACGCAGATCTACGACGCGCGCACGGGCAAATGGGTCGACTACGACAAGAAGAAGGCGCGCCAGCTCTACGCCCGCAACAAGCAGCTGCCCGAGGCGTTCCAGCGACAGGTCGTGCCGTTCCGGACGGCGGAAGCGCCCGGAACGATCATCATCGATGGCAACCAGCACTTTCTCTACCTCGTGCAGCCGGGCGGGCAGGCGATCCGCTACGGCATCGGCGTCGGCCGCGAGGGGTTCGGCTGGGCCGGCATCGTGCGGGTCGGGCGCAAGGCGGAGAACCCGACCTGGACGCCGCCGCCGGAAATGGTGGCGCGCGACCCGAACGCGGCGAAATGGGCGGCGGGCATGCCGGGCGGGCGGCCCGACAATCCGCTCGGCCCGCGCGCCATGTATCTCTATGTGGGCGACAGCGACACGATCTACCGCATCCACGGCACCATCGAGCCGTGGACGATCGGCCTCGACGTGTCCTCGGGCTGCATCCGGCTGAACAACGACGACGTCGTCGACCTCTACAGCCGCGTCGATGTCGGCGCCAAGGTGATCGTCCTGATGCAGGGGGCGGCACTCTACAAGGGCGTGTGATGCGGCAGCGTCGCGCGATGATGACCAGAGCCTGGCGGCAACGGATCGCCACAGCAAAGAGAGGACGGGTCGGGGATGGATGCAAGGGGGATAGCATTCGGCGGGCTGATGCTGGCTGCGGCCGGGTTGGCCGGTGGCTGCCAGTCATCGGCGCCGGCGCCGCAGGACATGGCGCGGACCAATCTCGGCACGGCACCCGCGGACCTGCAACTGATGTGCGCTAGCGCTGCGGCCGGGCCGTCCGGCGTCGACAGCAGCAAGATCCTGCCGACGAGTTCGAGCCAGCTCGACGCGACGTCCTACCGCGTCGACCTCGACGCCGGCGGCAGCAAGTTCACCTGCGTCATCGACAGCAGCGGCTCGGTGAAATCGATCGGGCCTGCCGCGGCGGCCACAGGGACGGCACCGGCGCCGGCGGGGGCCGGCTAGCGGCATCCGCTTCGCGGCGCAGGCGTTGAGCGAGACGACCGTCGCGCTCGATGCAAGCCTGCCGGCGCGGTGCAACCGGGGCCATGCGGGCTTGCGCTGCAGGCCAGAGCCGCGCGACAACCAGGCTTGGCAGCTCCACGTCCGCCGGTATCGCTGATTGAATTCGTTACAGTTCTGTCACATACTTCCTTCCGTCGTTTCACGATCAGGGAGGAGAGTGCGATGACAACGTTGATCTATCATTTTGCCTGGTTCGACCTGGCCATCCTGGCCGTGATCGCCGCGCTCGTGATGGCGAGCCTGTACGGCG
Organism: Mycoplana sp. MJR14; assembly: GCF_029210525.1. Classification (NCBI taxonomy): domain Bacteria; kingdom Pseudomonadati; phylum Pseudomonadota; class Alphaproteobacteria; order Hyphomicrobiales; family Rhizobiaceae; genus Mycoplana; species Mycoplana sp. MJR14. The sequence goes on along the minus strand of NZ_JARGEO010000012.1, from coordinate 81,896 downwards.
ACAGAAAGACCCACTAGGTCGCGCCGGGCAGCCATGACGATGTTACCGCCGGCTGCGGCCGGTGCGGTTCCTGTCGTGAGTTCTGTCCCGTGATGCGCTTCCATGGCCGGTCAGCGGCGCGGCGTCAGCGCGCCCGCGCCATCGGCGCCGGCTTCCGCCTCTCCCCAATGCGCCCCGCAGTTCCATTTGGAGATCATCGCGCCGATCTGCCAAACGGGAATCGATTCAACGGTTTGTCGGGAAATGTTGAAGTGCGGCAGCGCCCGCCGTGATGCGGCGGGCGCTGTGCAGACGAAGATCTGGCGTCGACCCCTGGCGTCACTTCACCGGGACGACCAGCTTGCGGTAGAGGTGCCAGGTGGCGTGCCCGAGGATCGGCATCATCACGGCGAGACCGGCAAAGACCGGAATCGAGCCGATCATCATGCAGATCGCCACGATCAGTCCCCAGAAGGCGACCGGGACGGGATTGGCAATCGTGGCCCTGAGCGAGGTCTCGACGGCCGAGACGGCGCCGACGTCGCGATCGAGCAGGAGCGGGAAGGCGACGACGGTCGTCGCCAGCACCACGGCCGCAAAGCAGAAGCCGATGATGTGGCCCACGACGATCAGCGTCCAGCCGGCCTGCGTCCCCAGCACCTGCTGCAGGAAGGCCGAGAAGGACTGCGGCTGCTCGGGACCGAAAAGGCTGACATAGAGCCGGTCGGCGACCAGGAGCCAGGTGACGAACAAGGTCAGGAGCATGAGGCCGACCACGATGATCGCCGGCAGGGCCGGGGAATGGCGCACCTTGAGGGCATGCCGCCAGGAGGTGTCGAGCCCTGCCTCCCGCCGACGACTGATCTCATAGAGGCCGACGGCGAAGAGCGGGCCCAGCAGCGCGAAACCTGCCGTCAGCGGAAACATGATCGGCATGAGATTGGCGCCGGAACTCCAGATCATCAGGATGACGCCGGACAGCGGGAAAAGCAGGCAGAGAAATACGTAGTGCGAGGGCTGCTCGCGAAAGTCGTCTATGCCCAGGAGAAAGGCGTCCCAGACCTGACCTATGCCGATCTTGTTGATCTGGGGATGGGCGACCCCGTGCTCGGCGTCCGACATCACGTGAAATGTGGCCATGCTCAGTCCTCCTTGCCGGTTCGAACCGTCAGGGCCACCGCGGGCAGGACCTTGAGCCACCGCACGGCGGTACCCCTAGATCGCCAGAAGATAGCATCGTTGATGCCGATTGTCCCGCCTTTCGCGACGATGGCCGCAGGCGGGCCTTGACATGAGGCACCGGCGAACGCACATCGCCTCGTCATGAAAGCATCCGAAGCAGAAATCCTGATCGTCCCCGGCTACACCAATTCCGGGCCCGGGCACTGGCAGACCCGCTGGCAGTCGCGGTTGGCGACGTCGCGTCGCGTCGAGCAGGCGGAGTGGTCCAAGCCCGTGCGCGAGGACTGGGTCCGCCGGATGATCGAGGAGGTCGAGGCGGCGACGAAGCCGGTCGTCATCGTCGCCCATTCGCTCGGCGTCGCAACGGCCATCCATGCCGTGCCGCAGGTGGGGCACAAGATCGCCGGGGCGTTCCTGGTGGCGCCGCCCGATGTCGCCAACCCGGACATCCGGCCGAAGCATCTGATGACCTTCGGCCCGTATCCGCGCGATCCCCTGCCGTTTCCCTCGCTGGTGGTCGCCAGCCGGAACGATCCCTTCGGCACCTACGAGCACGCCGACGACATCGCCAATGCCTGGGGCTCGATGATCGTCGATGCGGGCGATTCAGGCCATATCAATGCCGAATCCGGCCATGGGCCGTGGCCGGAGGGCGGCATGGTGTTCGCCCAGTTCCTGAGCCGGCTGAAGCCCTGACGCCGGATCGGGCGTGCCGATGCGGCACGGCCGGCATTAATCGGAACTTCATTGAATTGCCATATAGGGTTAGCCTGAGTTAGTGCGAGTAGGCGCCGCGTATATGGGCTCATCCCCGTTTCCGAACACGACATCTGCCGGAGACGACCCGGAAGCGGCGGTTTTCCGGCATTCGCCGTTCGGCATGGGGACGATCGACGGCCGGCTGCGGTTCATCTCGGCCAACCCCGCGCTGCTGCGCATCTTCGGCGCCGCTGGTATCGACGACCTTCCGCCGCTGGAAGGGATCGCTTTCGCCGATGACCTCGCCCAGGCATTGACCGGCGCCGACAGGATCGCCTCGCAGCCGCGCGAACTGCGGATCAGGCGACTGGACGGAAGCCCGGTCTGGTGCCTTCTGTCGATCGTCGAGCTCGGCCGTGCGGATGCGCCCTTCGCGCTGCACCTGGTCGACATCGACGAACGCAAGCGCCGGGAGCTCGATCTCGCCGACCGCGAGAGCCGCTGGAACCATGCGCTGGAGAGCGCGGGGCAGGGGGTGTGGGACCACGATTTTGCGAAGGGCGAACTGTTCTACTCGCGCCAGTGGAAGGCGATCCGCGGCATGGCGCCGGACGAGGAGGTGGACGGGACGCTCGAGACCTGGATCCAGAACGTCCATCCCGACGACCGGGAACGCGTGCTCCTGGAGATCGAGCGGCAGGAATCGGCCGAGGCGGTCTTCAACGTCTTTTCCTACCGCGAGCGCCACCGCGACGGCCACTGGGTCTGGATCGAAAGCCGCGGCGCCGTCGTCGAGTATGGCCCGGACGGCAGGCCTTCCCGCATCGCCGGCACCGACACCGACATCACCGAGCGCCGCAAGGCCGAGGAGCGGATGGCGCAACTTTCGAGGCGGCTGGAGCTCGCGCTCGACATCTCGCGCATCGGCGTGTTCGAATCCAACCTCCACGACAGGACCGTCACCTGGGACGAGCGCATCCGGCAGATCTACGGCAAGGGCGCCGAGCCGATCGGGCGGACGGACTGGGAGGAGGCCATCCACCCGGACGACCGCGCGCAGGCCAGCGCGGTGGTCCAGCAGGCGATTGCCAGCGGTACGGAATACAGCCAGGCGTTCCGCATCATTCGCGGCGAAGGCGAGATCCGCCACATCCGCTCGCGCGGGGTCACCTTCATCGATGCCGACGGCGTGCCGCGGCTGGTGGGAGCGAACTGGGACGTGAGCGAGGACGTGCTGCTGCAACAGGAACTGCAGCATGCCAAGGACCTTGCCGAGGCGCGCAGCGCGGCGCTGGAGGAGGCGCAGGCGCGGCTCGAATACAATGCCCTGCACGATCACCTGACGCAGCTTCCCAACCGCCGCTACCTCGACATAGCCCTGGAGGAGCGCGCGAGACGGGCCGGGGAAGCCGGAACGCGGCTGTCGATCCTGCACATCGACCTCGACCGCTTCAAGGAGATCAACGACACGCTCGGCCACAGCGCCGGCGACGGCATGCTCACCCATGCGGCGCGGGTCCTGCGGGCGCACATGGGGCCGCAGGATTTTGTCGCGCGCATCGGCGGCGACGAGTTCGTCTTCCTCGTTTGCGGGCCGGAAAAGCGCAATCTCGGCGATCTTGCCGAGCGGATCGTCACGGCGATGCGCGAGCCGGTCACCTTCGAGGGCCATGTCTGCCGCTTCGGCGCAAGCATCGGCATCGCCAGTGCCGCAGGCCCCTCGATCGACGGCCGGCAGCTCCTGATCAATGCGGACCTGGCGCTCTACCGCGCCAAGAACAAGGGGCGCAGCCGCCACGAGTTCTTCACCAGCGAATTCCAGGCGCAGATCATCGTCAGCAAGAAGACGGCCGACGAGATCATGGCGAGCATCGAACAGCGCCGCTTCCTGCCCTATTACCAGCCGCAGTTCTGCGCCCGGACGCTGGATGTGGCCGGCGTCGAGACGCTCGCGCGCTGGGACCATCCCGAACGCGGCGTGCTGACGCCGGACGCGTTCCTGCCGATTGCCGAGGACATCAACGCCGTCGGCGCGATCGACCGGCAGATCCTGGAGCGCGCCCTCTTCGACCTCGCCGCCTGGGACCTGCAGGGCGTCGTGGTGCCGAAGCTGTCGGTCAACGTTTCCTCGCGCCGGCTGCACGATCCCGACCTTTGCGCGTCGCTGCGCGCCTTGCCGCTGCAGGCCGGGCGGCTGTCGTTCGAGCTTCTGGAATCGATCTTCCTCGACGACTGCGATCCGAAGGTCCTCGAATGCCTCGCCGAGATCCGCAAACTCGGCATCGACATCGAGGTCGACGACTTCGGGACCGGCCACGCCTCGATCGTCAGCCTGATGAAGCTCCTGCCGCGCCGGCTCAAGATCGACCGGCAGCTGGTCCGGCCGATCGTGCGGTCGCAGGCGCAGCGACGCCTCGTCGGCACCATCATCGAGATCGGCCGCTCGCTGGACATCACCGTGACGGCCGAGGGCGTCGAGACGGTGGCCCATGTCCGGCTGCTGCAGGAGATGGGCTGCGACCTGCTGCAGGGCTTCGCGCTGGCGCGGCCGATGCCGGCGCTCGAGATCGTCGATTTCGTCCGCTCCGGGCGCTGGCGCCAGGCGTCCGAGGCGAAGGCGGGCCTGCCGGACCGGATGACGCGTTCGGTCTAGCGGCCGGATCGCCACGGCGGCTGCGGCGATGCAAGGTTCTGCTTGCCGCCCCGGGCCCGCGGTGGTACGGCCTGCGCGGAGGGGAGGATTTTAGGTCAGTATCGTTGACATAATTTGACCGGTGTGATCCTCTCCCGCACGACAAAATTCCGAGGAAACACCCATGCTGAATTGGGAAGATATCTTTGCCACGCGTTCGTCCCGGATGAAGGCGTCGGAAATCCGTGAACTCTTGAAACTGCTGGACCGCCCGGACATCATCTCGTTCGCCGGCGGCATTCCCGATCCGGCGCTGTTTCCCGACCAGGATTTCAAGGCGGCCTATGCCGACATCTTCTCCGGCCCCGCGGTGAACGCGGCGCTGCAGTATTCGGTGAGCGAGGGCTACAAGCCGCTGCGCGAATGGCTCGTCGCGGAGATGGGCAAGATCGGCGTCGCCTGCACCGCCGACAACGTCTTCATCGTCTCCGGCTCGCAGCAGGGGCTCGACTATCTCGGCAAGCTCTTCCTGTCGCCGAACGACACCGCGCTCGTGACCTGGCCGACCTATCTCGGCGCGCTGCAGGCCTTCAACGCCTACGAGCCGACCTACGACCAGCTGACGCTCTCCGGCAACCGGACGCCGGAGTCCTATCGCAAGGCGGCGCAGGCGGCCGGCGGCAAGGTCAAGTTCGCCTATCTCTCCGCCGATTTCGCCAATCCGACCGGCGAGACCGTCGACCGGGCCGCGCGCGAGAAGCTGATCGATCTTGCCGACGAACTCGACATCGCCATCATCGAGGACGCCGCCTACCAGTCGCTGCGCTACGACGGCGAGGCGATCCCGCCGATCCTGGCGCTGGAACTGAAACGCAAGGGCGGCGACATCAACCATACCCGCACGATCTATTGCGGCAGCTTCTCCAAGACGCTGGCGCCGGGCCTGCGCGTCGGCTTCGTCGTCGCCAATCACGACATCATCCGCAAGCTGGTGCTGATGAAGCAGGCGGCCGACCTGCACTCCTCGACGATCAACCAGATGGCGATCGCCCATGTCGCCGAGCGCGGCTTCGAGGCGCAGGTGAAGAAGATCAAGGCCGCCTACAGCAAGCGCCGCGATGCGATGCTGCAGGCGCTCGGCAAGTACATGCCGGCGGGCGTCAGCTGGACGAAGCCGGAGGGCGGCATGTTCATCTGGGTGACGCTGCCGGAGGGCCAGGACGGCGCGAGCCTGCTTGCCAAGGCGATCGAGAAGAAGAAGGTGGCCTTCGTGCCCGGCAAGGCGTTCCACGCCGACGGCAGCGGCGCCAACACCTTCCGCATCTCGTTCTCCTGCGCCGACGAGAAGACGATCGACGAGGGCATCTCCCGCCTCGGCGCGCTGATCCGCGAGGAGACCGGCGCCGCCTGAGGCGGCTCCGGCCGGACGGCCTGCGCGAAGCCTGTTCGGGCAACAATTCTGGCAGGGGCCGCCGATCGCGGCGCCTGTCACATCCCTGTTAAGCGGGGTCACTAAAGCCTCGGCATCTTCCAACAGGGGATGTTCCGATGAAGACGCTTGTTTCCACGCTCGCAGCGCTTGCCGCAGCCACTTTCCTCGCCACGACGGCGGCCGCCGCCGATCTCGTGCTCTATACCAGCCAGCCGAACGAGGACGCGCAGGCGACCGTCGACGCCTTCAAGGCCGCCAATCCGGGCATCGAGGTGGAGTGGGTCCGCGACGGAACGACCAAGCTGATGGCCAAGCTGATGGCCGAGATCGAGGCCGGCAACCCGGTGGCGGACGTGCTGCTGATCGCCGATACGGTGACGCTGCAGCGGATGAAGGAAGCGGGCCAGCTTCTCGCCTACAAGTCGCCGGAAGCGGCGAATTTCGACGCCACGCTCTATGATGCCGACGGCGCCTACTATTCGACCAAGCTGATCACCACCGGCATCGTCTACAACACCGCTGCCGGCCTGAAGCCGGAAGGCTGGAAGGACCTGACGAAGCCGGAAGCCAAGAACCTCGTGATGATGCCGAGCCCGCTGACCTCCGGCGCGGCGCTGATCCATGCGCAGGTGCTGACCGGCCTTGAAGGCTACGGCTGGGACTACTACAAGGCGCTGCAGCAGAACGGGGCTGCGGCCTCCGGCGGCAACGGCGGCGTGCTGAAGGCGGTCGCCACCGGCGAGAAGGCCTACGGCATGCTGGTCGACTACATGGCGATCCGCGAGAAGGCCAAGGGCGCGCCGATCGAGTTCGTCTTCCCGGCCGAAGGCGTCTCCGCCGTCACCGAACCGGTCGCGATCCTCGCCGGCACCAGGAACGAGGACAACGCCAGGAAATTCGTCGATTTCGTTCTCTCCGAAGAGGGCCAGCAGGTCTCGGCCAGGCTCGGCTACATTCCGGCCCGCAACGGCGTCGCCATGCCGGCCGGCTTCCCGGCGCGCGAGGCGATCAAGGTGCTGCCGCTCGATGCGGCCCAGGCGTTGAAGACCAGCGAGAGCGACATCAAGTCCTTCTCGGACATCTTCGGCACCAACTGACCCTCGATGCGTCGACTGCCGAAAGCGAACAGCCAGCCGGCCTGGCTGTTCGCCACTGTCTTTCTCGTCATCCTTCTCCTGAGTGCGGTGCCGCTCGGCCGGCTGGCGCATGCCGGGATCGCCGCGACGCTCCGCAGCGGCCTGCCGCCGATCCTGTTCGAGGCCGGCACCTGGCGGGCCTTCGCCAACACGCTCGTCACCTCCGTGCTCGGCATGCTCGTCTCCATCGCGCTCGGGGCGGCCTTCGCGCTGGCCACGTCGCTCTCCGACATCAGGCGGAGGCGCCTGCTCGGCTTCTCCTTCATGCTGCCGATGATGGTGCCGCCGCAGATCACCGCGCTTGCCTGGGTCGAGATGTCGGGGCCGGCGAGCCCGCTTCTGAAGACGCTCGGCATCGCGCCGCCGCTCGGTACGCCGCAGCCGCTCTATTCGATCGGCGGGATCGCCCTTCTGCTCGGGGTCCAGCACGCGCCGCTGGTGTTTCTTTCGATGCAGGCGGGGCTGTCGGCCATTCCGCGCGACACCATCGAGGCGGCCCGCCTGTCCGGGGCCGCGCCACGCCGGGTCCTGCGCGACATCGTCATGCCGCTATCGCTGCCCGGCCTGATCGCCGGGGCCTCGATCGCGTTCGTCTCCGGGGTCGGCAACTTCGGCATCCCGGCGATCCTCGGCATTCCCGCCTCGATCCTGACCCTGCCGACGCTCGTCTACAGCCGGCTTGCGAGCTTCGGATCGCAGACCTTCGCCGATCTCGCGGTGCTGTCGCTCCTGATGGCGGCCATCTGCGCGGCGGGACTGGCCGTGCAGCAACGGGCGCTGTCCGGCCGCGACTATCGCACGATCGGGCTTTCCGGCACGTCGCCGGTCTTTGCGCTGGGGCGCTGGCGCGGGCCGGTCGAGGCGGCGCTGTGGCTCATCCTGCTCATGATCCTGGTCGCGCCGTTCGCCGCCCTTCTCGCAAGCTCGCTGGTCCCTGCCTACGGCGTCCCGCTCAATGCGGATACCGTGTCGCTGCGCGCCTATGGCGAGATCCTGTTCCGGCAGGGCGTGACGATCACCGCCTTCCGCAATTCCGCCTTCCTGGCGGGCACGGCAGCACTCGCCCTGCTCGTGCTCTCGATGGCGACGGCCTATCTGATCCTGCACCGCAGGGGGCGGGCGATGACGCTGATGATGGTGCTGATCGAGATACCCTACGCGCTTCCCGGCATCGTGCTCGCCGTCGCCTTCATTCTGCTCTTCGCCGCACCGCTGCCGGTGCTGGGCGTCTCGCTCTACGGCACGATCTGGATCATCCTGATCGCCTATCTCTCCAGTTTCTTCGCCGTCAGCCTCAAGCCCGTCCTCAGCGCCTTCCGCCAGGTCGATCCGGCACTGGAGGAGGCCGCGCGGCTGTCCGGCGCCGGGCTGGCGCTGCGGGCGCGCGACATCCTGCTGCCGGTCATGGCGCCGGCGGCGGGCGCATCCGTCGTCCTCGTCTTCCTGATCGCCTGCAACGAGCTGACCGTCTCGGCGCTGCTGTGGTCGGCCGGCACGCAGACGCTCGGGGTCGCGATCTTCAACCTCGATGACAGCGGCAGTTCGGACCTGGCATCGGCCCTGTCGGTTCTCGTCGTCGTCATGATCGTCGCGTTGATGGGCCTGCTCGAAGTCCTTGCCCGCTACCTGCCGGACGGAGCACTGCCGTGGCGACGCTGATCCTCAACCACCTGGCGAAGGCCTATGACGGCGGGCGGGCGGCGGTGAGCGGCGTCTCGCTGACGGTGCGCGACGGCGGCTTCCTGGCGCTGCTCGGCCCGTCGGGCTGCGGGAAGACGACGCTGCTTCGCATGATCGCCGGCTTCGAGCAGCCGAGCGACGGCTCGATCGTGCTCGGCGAGCGGGTGATCTCGACGGCGGAGGGGGTGCTGCCGCCGGAGCGGCGCAACATGGCGGTGGTGTTCCAGTCCTACGCGCTCTGGCCGCACATGAGCGTGGCGCAGAACGTCGGCTATCCGCTGAAGGTGCGCGGCGTGAAGGGCGAGAAACTTCGCCGCAAGACCATGGAGGCGCTCGATGTCGTGCGGCTCGCCGACCTCGCCGACCGGCGGCCGGCGGCGCTCTCGGGTGGGCAGCGGCAGCGCGTGGCGCTGGCGCGCTGCCTGGTGACGGCGCCGGACGTCGTGCTTCTCGACGAGCCGCTCGCCAACCTCGACCGGCATCTGCGGGCGGCGATGGAGGAGACCTTCCGCGACTTCCACGCCCGCTCGGGGGCGACGATGATCTACGTGACGCACGACCAGGCCGAGGCGATGGCGCTTGCTACCGAGATTGCGGTGATGTCGGAAGGCCGGCTGCTGCAGGTGGCCGCTCCAGACGAGATCTATGCGCGCCCGGAGGGGCGTATCGTTGGCGGGCTGATCGGCCAGGGCAGCATCCTGTCGCTGCCGGTCGGCGCGGGACGGGAGCGCGTCCTCGATCGCGCCGCCTGCCATGCCCTGCTTCTCGGCGAGGGCGAGGGAGCCCCGCGCGACGTGCTGATCCGGCCCGAGCATGTCCGCCCGGCGGTGGACGGCATCGCGCTCGAAGTGCGCGAATGCGTCTTCACCGGCGAGCGCCACGCGCTGACGCTGGCACGCCCCGACGGCTCGCTGCTGAAGGCCTTCTCGGCCGAGCGGCTGGCACCGGGCGCCATGGCGGTGTTCTCGGTGGACCGTGGCTGGTGCCTGTAGGCTTCGCTCGCGCGCCTGCCGCCTCAGGGCATGCGCACGTCGATCTCCTTGCCGGAACTGTCGAAGACGACGCTCCCGACGCGACTGCCGTCGGCGCTCTCCAGGCGGACCTGCAGCGTCGGGCGGCCGTCGGGCGAGGGCACCATATAGGTCCCGTCCGGGCCCATGATCTGGCCGATGGCAAAGGCGTAGCGGATGCCTGGCATGGTCTCCTCGTCCACCTGCAGGCGCCGGTAGGTCCGCGCGGTGAAGTCGGCGAGGCGGTCGGCCTGCGTGAAGACCGCGAGCGCCTCGAGGTCGAAGAGGCGTTCCTTTCGGTACTGCTCGTCCCAGGGCATCAGCTTGCGGACGCGGGCGATGCCGCCGGCATCGGCCTCGAAGCCGGCCATGGCGCCGGGGCGCGCCGGATCCTCGCCAAGGATGCGCGCCTTTCCGGCGTCGAAGACGATCTCGGCGAAGCGGCCGTCTGGGCCGAAGTCCTTTCCAATGCGTCCGAGCGTCGCCGCTATCGTCTTGGGCGCCAGCCAGTCCGCAGCCGGCGCGTGGCCTGCCGGCAGAACGACCTTGCGCACGGCGCCCTCCGGCGTGACCTCGACGGTCCCCGACGTCCCGGCGCCGCCGGCGTCGTCGCCGAGCTCGGTGAAGGTGACGATCCAGCGCAGTTCCGGCTTTCCCGGCGTTTCGCTGACGCGCCGCAGCGTCATGTATTCCAGCTTGGCGCTTTCATGCCCCCAGGCGGTGCGGGCGATGGCGCGGATGCGGGCGAGCGCGGTGAAGTCCACCTCCTTCAGCGAGAACAGCTCGTCCTCGCTCGCGCCGTGCATCAGCGGCGAGAGCAGCGGCGAGCGGGTCACGCCGGAGATCGTCCAGTTGTAGTCCTCCTTGCGGCCGGGGGTGGCGGCGTGGTCGGCGGTGACGGAGATGGCGCGCGGACGCACGGTCAGATCGCGCAGGCGGCGCTCGTCGCCGAAGACGGCGAAGAGCGCGTCGCGGGCCTCCCGGTGCGGCCAGTCGCCGTCGCCGAGCAGGTCCATGTTGCGGGCGCGGTTGGTATTGGCGAGATCGGCGCCGATGATGTTGCCGGCGGCGTCGGCGCGGACGATCGCGCTCTCGCGCCCCGAGGTCACGTAGATGGACCAGCGGATGGGGCCATAGGCGGGTTCGGGCAGGATCTCGACCGCACGGGCGATCTCGATCGACTGGACATGGGCTTCCTCGTCCAGCCTCGCATAGGCGATCGCGTTTGCCGCGACGTCCGCCACCTTGTCCAGCGCGATCTCGCTGCGATCGAAGAAGCCGCCCTCGATGTCGCCGACGAGGCCGGCTGCTCTGACCGGGCGCGGGCCGACCGTCGTCTCGAACTCGAAGAACAGGCGCTTCACCCTGCCGATCTGCCATTCGTCCAGCTCGGTCTTGCGCTTGCCGCCGATTTCGACGGTCAGGCGCCCGTCGGAGAGCTCCAGCGCGTAGAGGCGGAGACTGCCGCCCGTTTCGGCGGCGATGGCGTCGAGGGCGCGCACCGCCTCGCCGGGGTCGGCGATATAGGAACTGTCGGCGCGGGCCGGCGGCGCCACCGACAGAAACAGCGCGAAGAGGCCGGCGGCGACGAGGCGCGCCGCAATCGTCTTCGCCCTCATGCCGATCCTCCCCCGTCGTTGAATCGTTCTGCCGCCGATGGGCCGATCATGGTGCCGGAGGGGGCGACAGACAAGCTGGTTTTTGCCCGCCGCCCGAGCCTTTGCCACGGGCCCCGCCTGCGGCGAAGACCGATTTTGCCGCTTCCCAAGCGCCCGGCGATCGCTAGACTCACTGCCGATTCAATGGTTGTGTGCTGATGTCCCTTCGCCTTGCCACCTTCAACGTCGAGAACCTGCTCTCCCGGTTCGATTTCACCGGATTTCGCAACCAGACACGGCAGGACCGGGTGCTGCGGCTGTTCAGCATCCGCTCCGAAGCCGAGTTCCAGCGGCTGGAGGAGGCGCGCGCGATCGCGCTCGCCGATGATGCGCGCCAGCAGTCGGCACTGGCGATCGCCGATGCGGATGCGGACGTCCTCTGCCTGCAGGAGGTCGACAACATGGAATCGCTGCAGGCCTTCGAATACGGCTACCTGTTCAAGATGGTCGGCAACGGCTATCGCCAGCGCTTCCTGATCGAGGGCAACGACAAGCGCGGCATCGACGTCGCGGTGCTGATGCGCGAGCAGACGCGCGACGGCCAGAAGATCGAGTGCGTCGACGTGCGCAGCCATGCGGGCGTGACCTTCGACGACTTCGGCCTGCATGCGCCCGAGCTTGCGCCGCTGCTGCCGAGCGACCGCATCTTCAAGCGCGACTGCCTGGAGCTCGACCTGCGGATCGGCGGGCGGCCGCTGACGCTCTACGTCGTGCACCTGAAGTCGATGGGGCCAGGGCGGGAGGGGCTGGACGGGCGGACCTCGACCATGGCGCTGCGGATGGCCGAGGCGAGGGCGGTGCGCCGCATCATCGAGAACCGCTTCGGCGCAGGCAACACCGCCAACAAGCAGTTCGCGATCTGCGGCGACATGAACGACTACCAGGAGCGGCTCGTCGTCGAGGGCGACCGGCGCAACGGCTACAGCTTCCGCCGCGTGGTGGAGGACCAGAGCGCGCTCGACGTCTTCACCCGCGACGGCTTCGCGGAGAACCCGGTGGAGAAGCGGCCCGAGGACGATCGCTGGACGCTCTATCACAACATGGGCCCGCAGGAGCGGCATCTCTGTCAGCTGGACTATATCCTGCTGTCGCCGGCGCTGGCGCGCCGCAATCACCTGCGGGTGCCGGAGATCATCCGCGCCGGCCAGCCCTACCGCACCGTCTTTCCGCCCGGCCAGGAGGTCGAGCGATATCCGCGCATCGGCTGGGATCGCCCGAAGGCTTCCGACCATTGCCCCGTCGTCATGACCCTGGACGTGTGATGCACCTTCCCACCGATGAAATGCCTGCCGCCTGGCCGCCGGAAGGCCAGATCTTCCCGGTCGAGCGCTTCGAGATCCGCGTCTCCGACGCGCCGCATCCCTTTGCCGCCGGCCGGGAGGAGGCGATCCGGGAGAACTGGCGCGCGGAGATCGCCGCCAACCCGGCCCTTTTCGACGGCCGGATGCTGCTGCAGGGCGACGTCTCGCTCTCCCGGGCGGCCATCGTCACGACGGCGCACCCGGTGTCCTTCTCCACCTTCCTGCTGTGGCGCAAGAGCAGGCCCCACGTCGTCGGCCACCATCTGTTCGGCCTGCCGGTCATCGTCTCGTCGGACGGCGCGGTCATCGCGATCCGCATGGCGCAGCACACGGCCAATCCCGGCAAGGTCTATTGCGCCGCGGGCTCGCTCGACGAAAACGACGTCATAGACGGCGTCTGCGACCTGGAGGCGAACATGGTGCGCGAAGTGGCCGAGGAGACGGGACTGGACCTCGGCCAGGCCGCGGCCGATCCCCGCCTGCACGCCCTTCATTTCGACCGCATCATCACCATCTTCCGCTTCTATCGTTTCTCGGCCACCGCCGAAGAGCTGCTTTCGGCGATCGACCGCCACATGCGCACGGACACCGAGCAGGAGATCGACGGGGCGGTCGCGATCTTCGACAGCGACCCGGCCCGCCACCCCTACGCCGCCTTCATGCCGCCCGTGCTCGCCTGGTTCTTCGACGGGCCACAGGGATGAGGGGACGGGATGATTTGCGCTTGCCGCAGGCGGGGGGCTCGTGCAGTTTGCGCGGGGAACGATCGTGCGAAGGAGTAGGTAGTGTCGCGTCGATACGCCATCTATGACGTTTTCACCGACCGCAAGCTGGCCGGCAATCCGCTGGCCGTCGTGTTCGATGCGGACGGGCTGGACGATGCGGCCATGCAGGCGATCGCCGGCGAGTTCAATCTCTCGGAGACCGTGTTCGTCAGGCAGGCGCAGAACGTCGCGCACACCGCGCGGCTGCGGATCTTCACGCCGATGCACGAGCTGCCCTTCGCCGGCCATCCGACGGTCGGCGCGGCCGTGGCGATCGCGGAGACGCTGAACGGGGAGGCGGGCCGGCCGCACGACATGGTCTGCGTCCTGGAGGAGAACGTCGGGCCGGTGCGCTGCGCCGTGAAGCTTCCCGAAAGCGGGGCCGCCTTCGCCGAGTTCGACCTGCCGCGCAAGTCGACGCGGCTCGATGCGCTCCTCGACCGCCAGGCGATCGCCGACGCCTTTGGCCTCAAGGTCAGCCAGATCGGCTTCGAGAACCACGTGCCCTCCCTCTGGAGCGCCGGGGTCGCCTTCGTGCTCGTCCCCGTTCACGATCTCGCAACCGCCGCCGATGCTGCGTTCGATCCGGCGCTCTGGCAGCGCTGCGTTCCCTTCGCCGAGGGCAGGCTGGCTTCGGCCTATCTCTACTGCCGCGGCGCCGTCAATCATCTCGCCCGATTCCATGCCCGGATGTTCCGGTCCGACCTGGGGAGCGAGGACCCGGCGACCGGCTCGGCGGTGGCGGCCCTTTCGGGCGCGATCCAGTTCTTCGACCAGCTCGTGGACGGCCATCATCCGATGCTGGTGGAGCAGGGGGTGGAGATGGGGCGTCCCTCGATCATCCACCTGCATCTCGACATCGCCGCCGGGCAGATATCGGGCGCACGCATCGGCGGCCAGGCCATCCGCGTTGCCACGGGCGTGCTGGACGTCTGACCGGGCGTCGAACTTATCCGATAGATTTCAACGGCTTATTTGACGGGGCGAGGTGCCGGGCGAGGCTGGCCGGCGCCGCTGCCGGACGCCTGCCTGTTCATCCCTGGAAAAAACGCAGCGAACCCAAGAAAATTTCGGCCGATGGGTAGACAAGGTTCGCGAACGCCATTATACGCCCCTCCAGACCGCAGCGACGCGGTCCTGGACGGGTGATTAGCTCAGTTGGTAGAGCAGCTGACTCTTAATCAGCGGGTCCACGGTTCGAGCCCGTGATCACCCACCATTTCCCCTGTTATTTCAATATCGTAGAATAGCAGGGGCCCTCGCGGATGTCGCATCTCTTCTGAGCCACCTGACAGCGAAAGACCTGATCTGGAGCGGGGATTCTCCGCAAAATTCCGAACTGCCTTTGCCTCTTTCTCCTGCCGAATCGCGGGATGCGATCGGGGCGGGCAAGGACGAGCGCCCGTCTTCTGCTGTGCGTGAATTGGCGCAGGATCGCGCCGGTGCCGGCGTTGGTCTGCGCCGCTGATATCCTCTCTCCTCCCATGGATCAGTCTCGGCAGCGTCGACCGGGACGGCATGCGCGTTCTTGACGCCCGGCCGGCCGATGCGCTTTTCTGGGGCGCCCTCAGACCGGACGTGAGAATGCTCAAGCACAACAGACCGTCAGCCGCCAATCGAGCGCTCGGAGCCAAGGCTGCTTCGATGGCGGGCAACCTTCCGACCTACGAGCACATCGTCACGGATGTGAACGAGACGTTCCTGTGGCGGATGGACGACTACCCCTGGGAACGGAACGTCTGGAACTTTCATCCGGAGATCGAAATCCACCTGCTGCGGAAATCCAGCGGGATGGCCTTCGTCGGCGATCATATCGGCGAGTTCGACGCCGGCTACCTGACGGTCGTCGGCCCCAACCTGCCGCATGACTGGGTGACGGCCACCGAACCGGGGGAGGTGATCCACGGCCGGGACGTCGTCATTCAGTTCGACCCCGATCGCCTGAGGACGATCGGCCAGGCCGTGCCCGAGTTCAATCAGCTCGAGGCATTCTTCCGGCGCTCGGAGCGAGGGCTGGTCTACAAGGGCGCCACCCGGAAGGCCGGCGCCGAAATGGTGGAGAAGATGGGCGGCCTGAAGGGCTTCCCCCGGCTCTCGCTGTTCCTCGAGCTCCTCAGCCTGCTGTCGTCGTCCGAGGAATACGAGGTCCTGTCCTCGCCCGAATTCGCGCCGAAGCTCGATGCCGAATCCCTGGACCTGCTTCAGCGTTCGCTCATCTATATTTTCGAGCACCTCGCAACGGACATCCATATCGGCGCGCTGGCCGAACTCTCGGGCATGAGCGAGAGCGCGTTTTCGCGATTCTTCAAGAAGAACACCGGCAACAGCTTCACCGACCACGTCAACAAGCTGCGCATATGGCAGGCCTGCAAGCTGCTTTCGGAGACCGACATGCCGATCACCGACATCTGCTTCGAGGTCGGGTATCTGAACATATCCAATTTCAACCGCACCTTCCTTCGGCAGCACAAGATGACCCCGTCCTCCTACCGGAGGCTGACCAGCCAGAGACGTCCGGTCCGGGCCATCGACAACCCGCAGAGCTGATGCATTAAAGTATAGATTCGGTGCATGGAGCGCGCTAGCGAGACGGGCTCCAGTCCATACTATTCACGCCAGCGATCGACATCGCTTGGGAGGTGCATGCGGGATTGGGATGTCCGGCAGCCTGCACGATGGACCACTAGGGAGGCATTCACATGAGATCCATGAAGACGCTCGTTTCGAGCATCGCTATCGCTTGCGCTTTTTACGGCGTTGCAGCATCGGTTGCCGCTGCCGCAGAGTGCTCCGGCACGATCAGGGTGCTTGCGCAGCCGCGTGACGGCTTGACTCTTCTCGAGAAGTACAAGGACGAGTTCACCAAGCTCAGCGGGGGCGCCGACTTCCAGATCGACTACCTCAACGAGAACGACCGCCGCGCAAAAACCAAGGCCGACGCGTCGACCATCGGCAAGTACAATGTGTACTATATTGACGAAGCCAACGTCGCGCTCTTCGCCTCGTCGGGATGGGTGGCTCCGCTGCTGGACTACTACCCGAAGGACTACGACTACGCGGATTTCGACCCCGGCCGCCAGAAGGTCGCGACGTTCGACGGCAAGGTCTGGTTCGCGCCGCTGACGGGCGGCGGCGACCTGATGGTCTACCGCAAGGACCTGCTCGAAGCCGCCGGCATCCAGCCGCCGAAGACGCTGGACGAATACATCGCCGCGGTGAAGGCGCTCAACCAGCCCGACAAGGGCATCTACGGCACCGCACTGCGCGGCCAGCGCGGCTCCGGGGCCAACGTCTGGCGCTGGATGCCCTTCTTCAAGGGCGAGGGCGGGAACTGGTTCGACGGGCAGACGCCGGCCTTCGACAGCGACGCCGCGGTGAAGGCGACACAGACCTATCTCGAACTCTTCAAGTACTCCGCACCCGGCAGCCAGACCGGCGGCTGGGACGAGGCGGTCGGCGCCTTCACCTCCGGCCAGGTCGCGATGCTGATCGAATCCACGCCGCTCGTCGGCATGGCGCTCGACAAGAAGTCCTCGCAGGTCGCCGACAAGATCGGCTATCTGCCGCCTCCGACGCCGCTGACCGGCGGCGGCTATGGCCACGGCCTCGCCATCGGCACCAAGGCCAACGCGGACGAGGCGTCGAAGCAGTGCGCCGGCCTCTTCATCGGCTGGGCGACGTCCAAGGAGAACGAGGCCCGCCGGCTGGAGGAAGGTCAGTTCAGCGAGCTCAACCGCACGAGCATCATGACCAGCAAGACGTTTGCCGACACCTACGGCCCGGCACTGGGCCAGGCGCTTGCCGACACCGGCAAGGTGACGGCCGTGAACTTCTGGCAGAACCCGCAGTGGCCCGACCTCGGCGACCGCTGGGGCATCATCCTGGAAGAGCTGATCACCGGCACCCGCACCGACATCCAGGGCGGTCTCGACGAGCTCAACGACTTCGCCAAGGATCTGGTCGCGCGCGGCCAGTAGTCTCCCAAGACTGACCATGTCCCCCCCCGGTGGGCTGCGCGCCCGCCGGGGGTCCTCATCCATCGACGCTGGTTCGTCGGAGGGAAACAGATGAAAACAAAAACACTGCTGCCGGCGGCGTTTCTCAGCCCCGCCCTGATCATCCTCGCCGTCCTGGCGCTGGTGCCGACGGTCTATGCGATCGTCATCTCGTTCGAGGATCGCGAGCTCAGCCGGCCGGACGGCCGCTTCGTCGGCCTTGACAACTACGTGTCGCTGTTCTCGGACCGCCGGTTCCTCAACGCCATCCAGGTCTCGCTGACCTGGGAGGTTCTCACCGTCGCGGCGACGCTCGTCATCGCGATCGGGCTTGGCATTCTGATGTTCGAGTGCGCGTCGCCGAAGGCGCGCAACGTGCTCTCGCTGCTGTTCCTGATGCCGGTGATCCTGCCGCGCGTCTCGGCCGCGTTCGTCTGGAAGTTCGCGTTCCACCCGCTCTATGGGATCATCACCTATCCGTACAAGGCGATCACCGGACAGCCGCTCGACCTTCTGTCGAACCCCGTCACCGCGCTCGGGACGGTGGCCCTCGTCGACGTCTGGCAATGGGGCCTGTTCTTTTCGGTGATCGTGCTGAAACTGCTCGAGACGCTGCCGCCGCAGCCGTTCGAGGCGGCCCGGCTCGACCATGCCCGGCCGTGGGAGGTCTATGCCTATGTCGCTCTGCCGATGCTCAAGGCCCCGCTGATCTCCCTTGCCTTCGTCAAGATGATCGAATCGCTGCGCGCATTCGACCTGATCTACGTCATGACGCGGGGAGGGCCCGGCATCTCGACGGAGACGCTCGACATGTACGCGTTCTCACAAGGGTTCATCGAGTCCGGACGCATTTCCTATGCGTCGAGCATGGCGGTTCTCATGATGATCGCAACCTCGGTCGCGTTCACCTTTATCTGGAAGAGGGCGAAGGTATGAGCCGACCCACCACCGGCCGGCTCGTCGGCAGGATCATTCTCGCGCTGGCGGCCTTTTCGGCGGTCTTTCCCGTGTTCTGGACGACGCTGAACGCCTTCAAGAACCGCGTCGACATCGTCACGCCGACCCCGCTCTTCATCTTCACCCCGACGCTCGACAACTTCGCCTATGTCCTGGGGCGCGACAGCGTCTTTGCGGGCCTCGTCAATTCGCTGCTGATTTCGGGTGCAGCCGTCTTGATCGGCGCCGTCCTCGGTCTCCCGGCCGCCTATGCGATCGCGCGCTACCCGAACCGCTGGTCGAAGGACATCCAGTTCTTCGTGCTGTCGCTGCGCTTCCTGCCGCCGGTGGCCGTGGCCATTCCGCTGATGGTGATCTGGCTCGACCTCGGTCTCTACGACACGCGCACCTCGATGATCGTGACCTACACCCTCCTGACGCTCGCGACCGTGATCTGGCTGAGCGTGCCGGCTTTCGCCCGGGTTCCGAAGGAGGTCGAGGAGGCGGCCCGGGTGGACGGGTACGGACCGTTCTCGGTGTTCTTCCTGATCGCCTTGCCGATCGCCTCGCGGTCGCTGATCGGGGCGGTGGCGTTCGCGTTCGTCCTCGTGTGGAACGAGTTCCTGATCGCTCTGATGCTGACGACGTCCGACGCCAAGACGCTTCCGATCGTCGCCTCGGAACTGACCCAGCTCGGGCGCGACGTGCCCTGGGGCATTCTCAACGCCTCGGTCGTTCTTCTCTCCATTCCCCCGCTGCTCTTTCTCGGAGTCCTGAGCGGGATGCTCAATAGCGCCTTCAAGCGCAAGTCATCGTAAAAAGGATTGCTGAAATGGAAGCTCTCGTTCTTGAGCAAAAGGGCGTTCTCTCCCTCAGGGAGATCGATCTGCCGCTCGAACTCGGCCCCGACGACGTGAAGATCAGGATCAACACGGTCGGCGTCTGCGGCAGCGACGTCCACTACTACACGCACGGCGCCATCGGTCCGTTCGTTCTGCGCGAGCCGATGGTCCTCGGCCACGAGGCCGCCGGGACGGTGGTGGAGGTCGGCGCGAACGTTCAGACGCTCGCCGTCGGCGACCGCGTCTGCATGGAGCCCGGCATCCCGAACCTCTCGTCTCGCGCGTCCAAGCTCGGCATCTACAACGTCGACCCGAGCGTCCGCTTCTGGGCGACGCCGCCGATCCACGGCGTGCTGACGCCGTTCGTCGTCCATCCGGCGGCCTTCACCTACAAGCTGCCCGACAATGTCAGCTTCGCCGAGGGCGCCATGGTGGAGCCATTCGCGATCGGCATGCAGGCGGCGGCACGGGCGCGGATTTCGCCCGGCGACGTGGCCGTGGTGATCGGCTGCGGCCCGATCGGCATCATGGTCGCACTCGCGGCGCTCGCCGGCGGCTGCAGCCGCGTCTACGTCTCCGACTTCAGCGCCGACAAGCTCGCGATCGCCGGCCGCTACCAGGGGATCATCCCCGTGAACATCGGCGAGCGTGCGCTCAAGGACGTGGTGCTTGCCGAAACGGACGGCTGGGGCGCCGACGTCGTCTTCGAGGCCAGCGGCAGCCCGAAAGCCTATAACGGCCTGTTCGATCTTGTGCGCCCGGGTGGTGCCCTCGTGATGGTGGGCCTGCCGGTGGATCCCGTCACCTTCGACGTGTCCGGAGCCATCGCGAAGGAGGTCCGCATCGAGACGGTCTTCCGCTACGCCAACATCTTCGATCGCGCGCTGCAACTGATCGCATCCGGGAAGGTCGACCTAAAACCGCTCATCACCGACACCTTCAATTTCAACGACAGCATCAAGGCGTTCGAGCGGGCCGCGTCGGCCCGGCCGACCGACGTCAAGCTGCAGATCCTCATGGAAGGCGAAGGCAACTGACATGTCGAACATCGTCTGCTCCCACGTCGACAAGAGCTATGGGTCGATCAGCGTCATCAGCGATTTCAATCTCGATGTCGCAGACCGCGAGTTCATCGTGTTCCTGGGCCCGTCCGGCTGCGGGAAGTCGACGCTCCTGCGCATGATCGCCGGGCTCGAGGAGATTTCGGGCGGCACCGTTTCCATCGGAGGAACCTCCGTCAACGATCTCGAGCCTCGTGACCGCGGCGTCGCGATGGTCTTCCAGAACTACGCGCTCTATCCGCACATGACCATCTACGACAACATCGCCTTCGGGCTGAAGCGCATGAAGGTGCCGAAGGATCAGATCGACGCCCGGATCAAGGCGGTTTCGGCGACGCTCGGGCTGGGGCCCTATCTTGCGCGCAAGCCCACCGAACTGTCGGGCGGGCAGCAGCAGCGCGTCGCCATTGCGCGCGCGATGATCAAGACGCCCAAGGTGTTTCTCTTCGACGAGCCCCTGTCGAACCTCGATGCCAAGTTGCGCCACCACATGCGCGTCGAAATCGCCCGGCTTCACCAGAAGCTCCAGACGACGACCATCTATGTGACGCACGACCAACTGGAGGCGATGACGCTGGCCGACAGGATCGTCCTGATGAAAGGCGGGGCGATCGAGCAGGTGGGCTCGCCGGCCGAGATCTACGAAAAGCCGAGAACGCTTTTCGTGGCCGGCTTCATCGGCACGCCGAACATGAATTTCATCGACGCGACCGTCAATCGCGCCGAGGACGGCTGGCTCCTCCGGACTGACGGCGCCGATCTGCGCATCCGCGGCCACGGCTTCGCCCTGACTCACGGCAAAGAGGTCGTACTCGGAATCCGCCCGCCGGATCTCGTGCCGGCTGACGGCGGCGAAGGCAATGTCCTGACAGGCGTCGCGGACCTCATCGAATTCCATGGCAACGACGCACTCGTCACCTTCAAATTCGGCGGGAAGGAGATCGGAGCGCTGGTGAAAGCGTCAGGCTGCCCCGCCGCCGGCGACCGCGTGGCCTTCCACTTCGAAGAGACCAGGCTGCATATCTTCGACAAGGACGACGGTCTGACCTTGCGGTGTTGAGTGACAGGCGGAAATCTGCCGGGTCGGGCCGGGGCGGGCCGTTGCGGCTGCGAATCATCTCAGGGGTCTTCGTGCCCGTCTGCGGTCAGCGAGCCCTCGATCTCGCACACCACGCCCTGCGGGAAGTAGGTGATCCTGGCTTCGCCGCCCAGTTCCGATGCCAGCAGCCGTTCGACGAGGCGGGAGCCGAAGCCGGTGCGGGTGGGCGGGTTGACCATCGGGCCATGCATCTCCTGCCAGCGTAGCCTGATCCCCTGTGGCGGTCCGTCCGTGGCGGTCCAATTGATCGAGACGATTCCTTCCGGCACCGACAGCGCCCCGTACTTGGCCGCGTTCGTCGCAAGTTCGTGCAGGGCGAGCGAGAAGGAGACGGCGGCGGTGGGCGGCAGGGTGAGGGGAGCGCCCGCGATGACGAACCGCTCCGGCGGGTAGGGCGACAGCGCCTGTTCGACGACGGAGCGGAGGTTCGCCCGCTGCCAGTCCCCCTGCAGGAGCAGATCGTGTGCCCGCGCCATCGACGTCAGGCGGGCCTCGAAGGCTTCGGCCTTCTCGCGGGTGGCCTCGTCGCGACCGAGCGTCTGCCGCGCGATGGCGATCACGGTCGCGAGCACGTTCTTGACCCGATGGCTCAGTTCGCCGACGAGGACGGCCTGCAGCCGCTCGGCCTGCTTGCGGGCGGTGATGTCATGGGCAATCTTGGAGGCGCCGATCGGTTTGCCGGAGGAACCCAGGATCGGCGATACGCTGAGCAGGACGTCGACGAGGTTGCCGTCCTTCCGGCGCCGCTTCGTCTCGTAGGGCTCGACCTTCAGACCGGCGCTCACCTGTCGCAGGATGGCGGGTTCTTCGTCCTTGCGGTCGTCGGGCACCAGCATCAGCACGGAGCGGCCGATCGCCTCGGCGCCGGTATAACCGTAGAGCCGTTCGGCCGCGGCGTTCCAGCTCGTGATCGTCATGTCGAGATCGATGCCCAGGATGGCGTCGTTCGAGGAGGCGATGATGGCCGCCAGGCTGTTTGCGATCTCCTGGGCGCGCTTGCGGTCGGTGATGTCCACGACAACGGCGACGGCCTGGCGAATGTTGCCGTTCTCGTCGCGCAGGGCCGACACCGAGTTGGCGACCCAGACCAGCCCCCCATCCTTGCGGACATAGCGGCTCTCGATGTCGAAACCCTGGCCGGTCTCCGCCAGTTGCGCGAAGAGGCGCGCGTTCTCCGGCAGATCGTCGGCGAAGGTGAGGTCCTGCATCCGCAGGCCGGCCAGTTCGTCTTCCGGATAGCCGACGATTTCACAGTATCGCCTGTTCACCGACAGCAGGCGGCCGGCCAGGTCGCTGACGGCGATCCCCGCGGACGACTGGGTGACGATGGCGCGAAGGCGCTCCTCGCTCGCCTGCAATGCACGCTCGAACCTGACCCGGTCGGTCGTCTCGCTGACGATGCAGAGGACACCGCGGATGGTGGCCGCCTCGTCCCGGATCGGCGAGTAGGAAATGTCGAAATAGACGGTCTCGGGATAGCCGTGCCGCTCCAGCTTGAACGGGCGGTCCCTGGCGACGACCGTTTCGCCGTGATCGAGGACGCGGCGCAGCAGCGGTTCCAGATCGTCCCACAATTCGCGCCAGTTTTCCCGCGCGGGCCGGCCGAACGCGGCGGGATGCTTGTTGCCGATGGTCGGTGCATAGGCATCGTTGTAGAGCGCGATGAAATCCTCGCCCCAGAACAGGACGATCTGCGCCTGGGCCGGCAGCATGATATCGAGCGTCGACTTCAGACAGGACGGCCAGCCGGACATGGGGCCGAGCGGCGTGTCTGCCCAGTCCGTCGTCTCCATCACCCTGGCAACCCGGACCGGCTCTGGCAAGGCGCTTTGTTCGTTCAGTTCCCCCTCCTCATATCGGCCCTGCAATTCAATGGCTTGAACGCCATGGCGTCAACCGGAAAGATGGCAGTCGAGCTTGCCGGCCGGACTTTCCGCAAGGGGTGTTGTTCATGGGCCGGATGGCCGGGCAGGGGCGGGGGACAGGGCGTTTTCGGGCCGCGCCGGTCCGGCCGGGCGCCAGCAAACCGCCCTGCCTCCCGAACTGCGATGTCGCCCGGCTGCGCGGGGAAGCCCTACGGCTGCTCGCGGGTTCCCGGGGCCGCTTCGCGCTGGTCGGCGT
The DNA here is from genome assembly GCF_029210525.1 of Mycoplana sp. MJR14. Taxonomy (NCBI): domain Bacteria; kingdom Pseudomonadati; phylum Pseudomonadota; class Alphaproteobacteria; order Hyphomicrobiales; family Rhizobiaceae; genus Mycoplana; species Mycoplana sp. MJR14. The sequence continues at coordinate 58,369 of NZ_JARGEO010000012.1, read as the reverse complement.
CTTCGAGGTCCGTCTTGACGATGTAGGTGTCGGTGTGCTGCCGGGCGGCCTCGCGCAGGGCCTCGAGGTTCGGCACGTCGTCGCCGCCGATCTCGCCCTCGCCCTGGTCGATTTCGCGCTGGGCCTGCATCCAGTGCTCGAGTTCGCGGCCCAGCGGGCGGCCTTCGCGGTCCCAGATCTCGTAGGCGCGTTCGCGGATTTTCTGTTCACGGTCGTCCATGATGTTCCCTCCAGATCCGAACATGGAACGAGAATGCCGGTCGGGATGTTCCCCGGAGCCGGGATGATCGGAGAGCCGGCGGCGCGTCGGCCGCGGCAGGCGCCTATCGTACCATGAAGCCGATGACCAGTGCGTTGGCGATGTCGATGAAGAAGGCGGAGACGAGCGGCAGGATGATGAAGGCGGTCGGGGCGGGGCCATGGGCCTTGGTGACCGCCGTCATGTTGGCGATCGCCGTCGGCGTCGCGCCGAGGCTGATGCCGCTGAAGCCTGCCGCGATGACCGCGGCCCGGTAGTCGCGGCCCATGGCCGGGAACACGATGAAGATCATGTAGAGGACGGCGACGACCGTCTGGATCGCCAGGACGATGATCAGCGCCGGACCGAGGCCGCCGAGCGTCCACAGCTGCATGCTCATCAGCGACATGGCGAGGAAGATGTTGAGCGACAGGTCGGAGATGAGCGCGAGCGAACGCGACCGGGCCGGCCAGAACATGCGCGGAAAGGCGCGGGGGACGGTGTTGGTCATGACGATCGCGACCAGCAGGCAGATGACGAAGAGCGGCAGCTTGATGCCCGTCTCGGCGACGATCTCGTCCAGGGCGACGCCGATCAGGATCGCCACGTTGAGGACCAGCACGGTCCGCAGCAGGTTCACATGGTTGATGCCGGTCGCCTTCTCCGTCGCCGGAGTGTCCGGAAGGCCGATGCTGGGGGGCTCGGCCGGTTGACCGTGGAGATGGTAGCGGCCGATGAGGATGCGCGCGACCGGACCGCCGACGAGGCTGGCGATCACGAGGCCGAGCGTCGCCGAGGCGATGCCGATCTCAAGGGCGTTGCCGAGGCCGAAACGGGCGGCGATGAGCGGGGCCCAGGCGATCGTGGTGCCGTGACCGCCGATCAGCGACACCGAGCCGAGGAGGGGGGCGATCCCGTCCGGCAGGTCCATCGCGGCGGTGCTGCCGACCGCGATCATGTTCTGCAGGAGGAGATAGGCCAGCGTCAGCATGAGCAGGACGACCAGCGGCCTGCCGCCGGCCCTGAGGTCGTCCAGGCGGGCATTGAGGCCGATGCCGGTGAAGAAATAGAGCAGCAGCATGTCGCGGGCGGCGAGGTCGAACGTGACCTCGATGCCGAAGAGGCGATAGGCCGAGAGCGTGACCAGGGCGGCGATCAGCCCGCCGGTCACCGCTTCGGGGATGTTCCAGCGCTTGAGCGGGCCGACGACGCCGTTGAGGCCCGATCCCACGAAGAAGACGACGATGGCGATGGTGAAGGTCACGAAGCCCGGGATCTGGATCGTCGTCATCCGTCGGTCGTCTCCGCTTGCGGGCTTCGCGCTGCAGTGGCGCGCCGCCCCCAGAATTACACCGAGACGGGCGCCCCGTCGAGGCGAGGGCGCCGGTGCCGGCGCCTTCACGATGTCGTTACTTTTGCGCAGCCGCGGCACGAATTGCTGTATCATGCGTTTGCCTTCTCGAAAGGCAAGGTGGTGCACATGAAGACGCTCTTGATCATAGGGCTTTCGCTGGCAACTGCCGTTTCGGGCGTTTTGCCGGCGCAGGCGTTTCCCTCATTCAGCGGACCGCGGATCGAAACCTCCGACGTGATCCAGGTCAGGGAAAGAAAGTGGCGCAGGCCGGGAGGCCGGCACTGGCGCAGCGCGGACGGCTGGCGCAACGGGGGGCACCGCTATGGTCGCCGCTACGCCCGCTACAACGGGCGACATTACCGCCCCTACTACGGCGGATACTATCGTCCTTACTACGGCCGGTACTATCGCGACTATGACGACGATTTCGGATGGGCGCTGGGCGGGTTCGCCGCAGGAGCGATCATCGGCGGTCTCGCCGCGCAGCCGCGCTACTACGGCGGTTACTATGGCGGCAGCTACTATGGCGGCGGCGGCCATGTCAGCTGGTGCTATGCGCGCTATCGCTCCTACAGGGCCTACGACAACACCTACCAGCCGTATTACGGGCCCCGACGGGTGTGCGTCTCGCCGTACTGACGGCTGAAGCCGCTGCGCGGACCGATCAGGGCTGGCGGACGTATTTCCGCCAGCTGTGCTCCGGTGCGAAGCCCAGCATGTCCCGCGCCTTGCGGTTGGACAGGAGGGTTTCGTAGGTGCCCAGTTCGCGCTTCACCGGCACGCCCGGATAGAAGCGGTCGATGAGTTCCTTCGTCGGCAGGTCGGAGGAGGTGTCGTCATTGGCGGCATTGAAGACCTGGAAGCCGAGGCCGTCCGTCTCGATCGCCCGGGCGGTGATCTGCCCGAGGTCGCGCGCGTCGACATAGCTCCAGGCGATGCGCTTGCGAAACCCCGGATCGGCGAACCATTTCGGAAACAGCTCGTATTCGTGCGGCTCGATGACGTTGCCGATCCGCAGCGCGTAGATGTCGAAGCCGCTTCGCAGTGCAAAGGCACGGGCGGTCTTCTCGTTGACGACCTTAGAGAGCGCGTAGCTGTCCATCGGGTCGACGTCGTAGTCCTCGTCGAGCGGAAAATAAGCGGGCGCGCGCGGCTCGTTGGCGAAGACGAGGCCGTAGGTGGTCTCGCTCGAGGCGATCACGATCTTGCGGATACCAAGCTTCACGGCCGCCTCGATGACGTTGTAGGTGCCGAGCGCGTTGATGCGGAAGAGTTCGTTGTCCGGGGTGATCATGATGCGCGGGACCGCGGCGAAATGAACGACGGCGTCGACGGGCTGCGGTCGCAGCGACGGGTCGAACTCGTGCAGGCCCATGTAGCTCGAAAGCGCGTTGAACACCTGGCCGCTGTCGGTGATGTCGGTGATCAGCGTGCGGACCTTCGGATTGTCGAGCGGCCTGGTGTCGAGATTGAGGACCTGGTAGCCCTGGTCTAGCAGATACTGGACGACGTGGCGACCGGCCTTGCCGCTGCCGCCGGTGAACATGATCCGCTTTGTCATCTGACCCTCCCGCATTCAAATGGCAGACGTCTGCAGCCGGACGCCTCTTCGTCCGGCGCTTACGACGCCAGCGCGGCCAGAGGAGAACAAAAACGCGCCGAGGGCAAGCCCGAAGATCGGGGCGCCGCGATGGCGACGCCCCGAGGCCCTGCTATTTCTGGATGCAGGTGTCGGCGGTGTCCTTGGTGCATTCGTCGAGGCCGGTGAAGACCGGATCCTCGACCGCTTTGCCCGAGATCAGGTCGATCATCACGGCCGGCGCCTTGTAGCCCATCTCGAACGGCCGCTGGCCGACGAGCGCGGTGACGAGGCCTTCCTTGGCGATCGCCACTTCCTCGCCGATCGTGTCGGCCGCGCCGATGACGAACTCGTTGCTGGCGATCTTCTCGGCCATCGGCTTGAACAGGTCGCGATAGGGCTGCGGGGCGCCGAACAGCGGCCAGCCGCCCATGATGCCGAAGGCGTCGAGGTCGGGGTTGGCGGCGAGGATGTCGGTCATCGCCTGCACGCCCTTGGCGCCGTCGTCATTGGTGAAGACCGGGCAGCCGGCGACTTCCGTCCAGCCGCCTTCTCCCTTCAGTTCGGCAAGCCCCTTCTGGCCGGTCAGCGCGTCGCGCATGCCCTGCGCTCTCCGCAGGATGTTGTCGGCGCCGGGGTTGCCCTCGATCGTGCAGATCTTGCCGCCGTTCGGCTTGCCCTTCTTGATGTATTCGCCGATCCGGTAGCCCATCAGGTAGTTGTCGGTGCCGAGATAGGTCTTGCGAAGCGCCGAATCCTCGGCGGCAAGGTCGGCGTCAAGCGTCATGACGGGGACGCTCGGATTGGCGGTCTTGATCGTCTGGGCGATCAGCTTGGCATTCGACGGGGAGATCGCGATCGCGACGGTGCTCGCCTTGCCGAGCATGTCCTGGACGATCTGCGCCTCGCCGGCCTCGTCGGAGGTCGACGCGGGCCCGGTGTAGAAGCACTCGTATTCGGAGCTGGCGTTCTCCTTGTTCCACTTCTGGCAACCCTGGTTGATCGCCTCGAAGAACGGATTGTCGAGCCCCTTCACGACAATCACGAGCTGCTTCTTCTCCTGTGCCCCGGCTTGACTGGCTGCGAGGGCCAGCGCCGCGACTGCAAGCAACAATGCTTTCCTCATCTGTTTTCCTCCCGTTGAACAGAGCGGGCGTGTCGCGCCCGCCAGGCGATCAACCCGGGTACCAGACGATGCGAGGGTCGTTCATCGAGCGCTCGTACTGCCAGGCCGAGTCAATGAGCATTTCGAGATCGTAGCGCGGGCGCCAGTCCAGCAGGGACTTCGCCTTGCTGTTGTCCATCCAGTTGGAGTGGTAGGCGCTCGGAATGTCGACATGGGCAAGGCCGCGCGTGCGGGCGAGGTAGGCGACCACCTCGCCATAGTCGACCGGCCGGTCCATGCAGATGTTGAAGAGTTCGCCGGAGGTCTGCGGATTGTCGATCGCAGCCAGCATGGCCGCGGCCAGATCCTCCACGTGGACGAAGTTGCGCTTCAGCGGGCGGCCGTCGGCATCGCGCAGGAGCGGCACCGTGCCGTCGCGGGCGTAGCGTTCCGCATCGGCCGGCGGCACCAGGGTCTTCCAGTCCGGGCCGCCGAAATTGTCGTCGCCGAAGGAGAGGGAGTATCGGAAATCGTCCTTCGCCATGATCCAGGGCGCGCGCAGGCAGCAGGCGTTGATGCCGTACTGGATGACGAACTGCTGCAGCATCACCTCTTCCAGAACCTTGGAAAGCGCGTAGCAGCCGGGATAGGCCTGGTGCGGCGTCTGCTCGGTGATCGGATCGTCGTGGCGGTAGAAGTAGTGGCCGACGGCGGCGTCGCCGCCGATCAGGATGAACTGCCGTGCGGTGGGGCTGGTGCGGAAGGCCTCGAGCAGCCAGAACAGGCCGCGGACGGTGACATCCATCACGTCCTCTGGCGTTTCCTTGCAGGTGGCGAGGTGCACGACATGGGTGACGCCGTCCATCGCCGCCGCAACCGTCCCGCGATCGGCGATCGAGCCGCGCACGACGGCGAGGCGTCCGGTTTCTTCAAGCAAACGGTTATGGCAGAGCGCGCGGATGCGCGCTTCTGAAAAACGCGGCGCGTCGAGCAGGTCCGCGATGAATTGCTGCCCGACCTTGCCCGTGGGACCGGTCACAAGGATCAGCATGCTCTCCTCCACCTACAGCTAATATCCGCTGGCTTCGGGCGTCAACTCGTATTTGTCATACTATAATAAATTCCGCGGCAGCGGATGCTGCGCGACGTACGTCATTGACGGTTTTGCCAGCGTTTGCGTAAATATGCCGATCGCTTCCGGGGAGGAACACAGGAAGCGAAATCGTCGGCCCGTCCGGAGCGCCATGCCGCCGGGCGGCCTGCGAGCCGTCGTTTCCGGGAGGAAGTCCGCTGGTGGCCGTACTCGAGCTCACCAACATTTCCAAGCATTTCGGGGCCATCCAGGCCGTCAACGACGTGTCGTTCTCGCTTCAGGCGGGCGAGGTGCTCGGGCTCATGGGCGACAACGGCGCCGGCAAGTCGACGCTGGTGAAGATGATCGCCGGAAATTTCCGGCCGAGCAGCGGGGCGATCGCGCTGAACGGGCAGGAGATCATCCTGCACAAGCCGCTGGATGCGCGCCGGCACGGCATCGAGATCGTCCACCAGGACCTTGCGCTCTGCGACAACCTGACGGCGGCGGCGAACGTCTTCCTGGGCCGCGAACTGCGGCGCGGCGTCGGTCCCATCAGCATTCTCGACTACCGCTCGATGTACCAGCATGCGGGCGCGCTGTTCCGCGAGCTGAAATCGGAGACGCGGCCGCGCGACCTCGTGCGGCAGATGTCGGGCGGGCAGCGCCAGGCGGTGGCGATCGCCAGGACGATGCTGTCGAAGGCACAGATCGTGCTGATGGACGAGCCGACCGCGGCGATCTCCGTGCGCCAGGTCGCCGAAGTGCTCAACCACATCCGGCACCTGCGCGACCGGGGCATCGCCGTCATCCTGATCAGCCACCGCATGCCGGACGTCTTCTCGGTCGCAGACCGCGTCGTGGTGATGCGGCGCGGGCGGAAGGTGGCGGACAAGCCGATTTCGAGCAGTTCGCCGGAAGAGGTGACCGGGCTCATCACCGGCGCCATCGAGATGGTATGATGAACCATTGTGCCGCAGGCAGAGGAAACGAGGTCGAGGATGGCCGTCACGCTTGATCAGACCATCGAGCAGAAGCAGAAGACCCTGTGGGCGTCCATCCTCGGGCACCAGACGTTCTGGGTGCTGGTCGCGGTCATTCTCGCCTGCATCTTCCTTTCCTTCGCCACCGATGCCTTCGCGACGTCGCGGAACCTCTACAACATCACCCGCAACGTCACCTTCGTCGCCATCATCGCGCTCGGCATGACGCTGGTGATCATCACCGGCGGGATCGATCTGTCGGTCGGCTCGGTGCTGTGTCTGTGCAGCATGATCCTCGCCGTCGTGATGAATGCGGGCTACAGCATCGAGGTCGGGATTGCGGCATCGATCGCAACGGCGCTCGTCATCGGCGCGTTCAACGGGGTGCTGATCGCCTATATCGGCTTTCCACCCTTTGTGGTGACGCTCGGCATGCTGTCGGTGGCGCGCAGCCTTGCGATGGTGGCCTCGAACAACACCGTCGTCTTCCAGTTCGGCCCCGACCACGACAAGCTGCTGGCGCTCGGCGGCGGCGCCTGGCTGTTCGGCATCGCCAATCCGGTGCTCTACATGATCGTGCTGGCGCTTCTGACCGGCTTCGTGCTGCGCTGGACGCGGTTCGGGCGCTACCTGTTCGCCATCGGCGGAAACGAGCACGCCGCGACCCTGACGGGCGTGCCGGTCAAGCGGATCAAGGTGATCGTCTACATGATCTCGGCGCTGTCGGCAGGCGTCGCCGGCATCATCCAGACCGGCTGGCTCGGCGCGGTCACCACCAATATCGGCGCAGGGATGGAACTGCAGGTGATCGCGGCGGCGGTCATCGGCGGGGCGAACCTTGCGGGCGGGGTGGGGACGGCGTTCGGCGCGCTGGTCGGGGCCGCGCTGATCGAGGTGATCCGCAACAGCCTCGGCCTGCTCGGCATCAATGCCTTCTGGCAGGGCACCTTCATCGGCGGCGCCACCATCCTCGCCGTCCTGTTCGACCGGATCCGCAATTTCCGCCAAAGCGAGTAGGCGCGGCGGGTTCGCCGGCCCTGGACTGCCCGATCCGCGTTCTGCAGCCGCCCCGACTGCGGCAGTCGGTCAGCCCTGCGGATCCCTGAGATAGCTGATGACCGCGTCGGCGATCATGCCCTTGTGCCGCGCCATCGTCTGCGGTTCGGAGAGATCGCGCCGGAAGATCGTGCCGAAGGTGTAGCGGTTGGACACGCGGAAGAAGCAGAAGGCGCTGATCAGCATGTGCACGTCGATCGCGTCGGCTTTCCGGCGGAAAACCCCCTTGGCATAGCCCCGCTCCAGGATGCCGGCGATGGTCTCGATGACGGAGACGTTCAGGTCGCGGATCGCCTCGGAGCGCAGCATGTGCGCGGCGTGGTGGATGTTCTCGATGCTGACGAGGCGGACGAAGTCCGGATTGGCCTCGTCGTGCTCGAAGGTGGTGGAGATCAGCGTCCTGAGCGCCTCCTCCGGCTCGAGGTTCGACAGGCGCAGGTCGGCCTCGAGCGTGCGGATCTTGCGGTAGGAGCGCTCGAGCACCGAGAGATACAGGCCCTCCTTGCTGCCGAAATAATAGTAGATCATGCGCTTGGAGGTGCGGGTGCGCTCGGCGATGGCGTCGACCCGTGCTCCCGCCAGGCCGTGGGTGGCGAATTCTTCGGTGGCGACGATCAGGATGTCTTCCTGCGTTCGCTGCGGATCGTTTTTCCTGCCGTTCTCGGATCGCGGAGCCATTTCGCCTTCGTTCCCCCAGTGTCTTGTTCGGGAAGGCTTTTTTCGCCGTTCCCTTCCGCCCGGACGAGACTCTCTTCCCGATCCTTCCCCAATTTCTATTGAGCCTGAGGCGTCGTTTCAAGACTTCTCGCTTGACTTCCGAACTAGTTCGTACATTTTTGACAAAGCGCATGAACGGTTGGAGGAGCGGCCGGCGCGGGTGCATTCTCGGGAGCGTCGCGGACTTCGGTTCGGTGACGGTCACGAAACGCGATACGCCTGGGAGGAATCATGGCCAAGACAATCGAATTCTGTTTTTTCCTGCTGAAGGCGGCGATCGCGCTTCTGCTGTTGACGATGGTCGTCCTCGTCTTCGGCAACGTGGTGCTGCGCTACGCCTTCAACACCGGCATCACCTTCTCCGAAGAGCTTTCGCGCATGTGCTTCGTGTGGCTGACGTTCCTCGGCGCGGTCGTGGCGATGCGCGAGCATGCCCATCTCGGCATGGATGCGCTGCTCGCACGGCTGCCGCAGGCGACAGCCAGGCTCGCGGCGCTGATCGGGCAGGCGCTGGTGCTGTGGGCGACCTGGCTGATGATCAGCGGCAGCTGGACGCAGACGCTGATCAACTGGCACGTCTCCGCGCCCGCCACCGGCATCTCCATGGGGCTCTTCTACGGCGCGGGCCTCGCATTCGGCATCCCGGCCGCGCTGATCGTGCTCTGGGACATGTTCGCGATCGTCACCGGGCGGCTGGACGTGCAGGCCGGCGGCCTGGTCCACGAGAGCGAGGACGAGGTGCATGCCGCCCACGCGGCGCCCGAACTCTCCAACCCCGTGATGAAGCACTGAGGAGGGCGCGATGACTGTAACGATCTTTCTCGGTGCCCTTCTCGGACCCATGGCGCTCGGCGTTCCGATCGCCTTCGCCCTGATCATCAGCGGCGTCGCGCTGATGATGTATCTCGGCCTGTTCGACGCGCAGATCGTCGCGCAGAACGTGCTGAACGGCGCGGACAGCTTCCCGCTGATGGCCGTTCCCTTCTTCATGCTGGCGGGCGAGGTGATGAATGTCGGCGGCCTGTCGCGCCGGATCGTCAACCTGGCGATGGTCATGGTCGGCCATATCCGCGGCGGCCTCGGCTTCGTCGCGATCTTCGCCGCCTGCGTCATGGCGAGCCTGTCGGGTTCGGCCGTGGCGGACGCGGCCGCGCTCGGCGCGCTGCTTCTGCCGATGATGATGAAGTCCGGCCACGACCCGGCGCGCGCCGGTGGCCTGCTGGCCTCCGCCTCGATCATCGCGCCGATCATTCCGCCGTCGATCGGCTTCATCCTCTACGGTGTCGTCGGCGGCGTCTCGATCACCAAGCTCTTCCTCGCCGGCATCTTTCCGGGCCTCCTGATCGCGGCATCGCTCTGCATCACCTGGCTGCTCGTGTCGCGCAAGGAGCAGTTCCAGCTGCCGCCGCGGCAGAGTGCTGCGGTCCGCTGGAAGGCCTTCGTCGAGAGCATCTGGGCGCTGCTCCTGCCGCTGATCATCATCGTCGGGCTGAAATTCGGCGTCTTCACGCCGACCGAAGCCGGTGTCGTGGCCGCCGTCTATTCGCTGTTCGTGTCGATGGTGATCTATCGCGAACTGCCGCCGTCGAAGCTCTTCGAGGTCTTCGTGTCGGCCGCCAAGATCACCGCGGTCGTGATGTTCCTCGTCGCCTGTGCGGCGGTATCTGCCTGGCTGATCACGGTTGCGGACGTTCCCGGCGAGCTTGCCGGCCTGCTCGAGCCGCTGATGGACAACCAGACGCTGCTGCTGTTCGCCATCATGGTGCTGGTGGTCGCCGTCGGCACCGCCATGGACATGACGCCGACCATCCTGATCATGACGCCGGTGCTGATGCCGATCGTCAAGCAGGCGGGCATCGACCCGGTCTATTTCGGCGTTCTCTTCATCATCAACAACGCGATCGGGCTGATCACCCCGCCGGTCGGCACCGTGCTCAACGTCATCTGCGGCGTGTCGAAGCTGAGGATGGAACAGCTGATGAAGGGTGTCATGCCCTTCCTGATCGCCGAACTCATCGTCCTTTTCCTGCTCGTCCTGTTCCCGCAGCTGGTGACTGTGCCGGCTGCGTGGTTCGGCCGCTAGGGAATGGTCGCGTCCGTCGCAAACGGACATTCAACCGGCACCAGCGGGGCGCTGGGCCATACATGGGAGGAAAGCATGTTCAACAGGTTGATGAAAGTCGCGCTCGGGGTTGCCTTGCCGATCGCGATCCTTGCCGGTTCGCCGGCGGCAGCCGAGATCCGCGAACACCAGCTGAAGTTCGCCTCGGCCAACAACAAGGGGCATCCGCAGGTCACCGGCATGGAGAAGTTCGCCGAACTGATCAGCGAGAAGAGCGGCGGCAAGATCGAGGTCAAGCTGTTCCCGGGCGGCGTGCTCGGCGGCGACGTCCAGACCGTGTCGGCGCTGCAGGGCGGCGTGATCGAGATGACGGTGCTGAACGCAGGCATCCTGGCCAGCAACGTCAAGCAGTTCGGCGCGGTCGACCTGCCGTTCCTGTTCGACAGCGGCGAGGAAGCCGACAAGGTGATGGACGGCGCCTTCGGCACGAGCCTGATGGAGCTTCTGCCCGATACCGGCCTCGTCGGCCTCGGTTACTGGGAGCTGGGCTTCCGCAACCTCACCAACAACCGCCATGCCGTGACCAAGCTGGAGGACATCAAGGGCCTGAAGATCCGCACGATCCAGTCGCCGATCCCGATCGAGCTGTTCAACGCGCTCGGCGCCAATGCCGTGCCGCTGCCCTATACCGAGCTCTACACCGCGCTGGAGACCGGGACGGTGGACGGCCAGGAAAACCCGGCCGCCAACATCCTCAATGCCAAGTTCTATGAAGTGCAGAAATTCATGACGGTGACGCGGCATCAGTACAATCCGCAGATCGTGCTCATCAGCAAGAAGTTCTGGGACGGGCTGAACGACGAGGAGAAGGCGGTGTTCCAGGCGGCTGCGGCGGAGGCGCGCGACTACCAGCGCAAGGTCTCGCGCGAGTTCGACGCCAAGGCCATCGCCGATATCAAGGCCACCGGCATGCAGGTCGACGAGCTGTCGCCGGAGGAGACGCAGAAGCTGCGCGACGCGGTGAAGCCGCTGATCGACAAGTTCAGCGCCGAGATCGGTCCCGACACCGTCGCCGCACTGTTCAAGGAACTGCAAACCGTTCGCGGCAACTGAGGCCGCTGCCGGCCCGAAGGCGGACCGCGGGCCGGCTCCTTTTTTTTCGACGAAGGCATCCCAATGGCCGAAACACTGCTGAAACCGATCAGGGCGGGCCTGATAGGCGCCGGGATCCAGGCGTCGCTGACGCCTGCGATGCACATGCGGGAAGGGGCCGCGCAGGGCCTTTCCTACGAATACGAGCTGATCGACCTGAACGAGATCGGCGCCTCGAGCGCCGACCTGCCGAAGCTGCTTGCCGATGCGGAGGCCCGCGGGCTCTCGGGCCTCAACATCACCCACCCCTGCAAGCAGGCGGTGATCCCCTTTCTCGACGAATTGTCGGGCGAGGCGCGCGCCCTGCGCGCCGTCAACACGGTCGTGCTGAAGAACGGGCGACGCTTCGGCCACAACACCGACTGGTGGGGCTTTGCGGAGAGCTTCCGCCGCGGCCTGCCGGACGCCGATCTCAGCACCGTCGTCCAGCTCGGAGCCGGCGGCGCCGGCGTCGCGACCGCCTATGCCATCCTTTCGATGGGCGCGCGTCGCCTGGCCGTGTTCGATCGCGAGCAGGAGCGGGCGGAGGAACTGGTCACCGCCATGGCGGCCCTCTTCCCCGCCGCCCGGATCGAGGCCGGCTCCGATCTCGCGGCGTCGATGAAGGCTGCGAGCGGGCTGGTGCATGCGACGCCCACCGGCATGGCGAAATATCCCGGCCTGCCGCTGGACGCCGCCCTGCTCGAAGCGCGGCACTGGGTTGCCGAGATCGTCTATTTTCCGCTGCAGACGGCGCTGCTGCAGGCGGCGCGGCAGCGTGGCTGCCGGACTCTCGACGGCGGCGGCATGGCCGTCTTCCAGGCCGTCGGGGCGTTTCAGCTCTTCACCGGGCTGGAACCCAGCGCGGAGCGGATGCTCGCGCATTTCCGGTCTATGACGTCCTGACGGTGCCGGTGCGACGGCGTCTCGCCGTCACGCCTGCCTGCCCACGACGCCCTCGAAGAGCCTTGCGAGGCGCTTGCGGAAGACGAATGCGAGCGCAAGCAGCGCGAGGCAGGGCAGAACGGCTGCCGCCGCGAGATGGTGCGGCAGCGGCAGGCGGCCGAGCAGCGCCTCGACGCCCTCGCCGAAGAAATAGCCGATCGCCGTGAACAGCGGTCCCCACACAGCGGCGGCAACGGCATTCAGAAGCATGAACTTCGCCGTCGGGATCTGCGTCGTGCCGATCGCGATCGGGCTGATCGTGCGCAGGCCGTAGATGAAGCGGAAGGCGAAGACGAAGCCGGTCGGATGTCGTTCCAGCAGGTGCTGGACTGACGCCACGGCGGGCTTGGCCAGCATGCGGCCGATGAAGCGGTTCGAGCGCATGTGGCGGCCGGCGAAGAAGAAGATCTGGTCGGCAAGGAAGGATCCGAGCGTGGCGGCGAGGGCGACCGACCAGAACGACAGCAGCGCGCGGTGAGCCAGCACGCCGCCGAGGATGACGGCCGTCTCGCCCTCAATGCCGGCGCCGAGAAAGACGGCCAGCGCGCCGTATCGTTCGATCAGGACTTCGATGGACACGGATCGGGTCTCCGCTGGAAGAACGTGTGCGGCAACTCGCTCATCGCCCGGTCATCCCTCGATGATCAGAAGCAGATAGGTGACGAAGAGCATCAGGTGCACGAAGCCCTGCATCACGTTGGTGCGGCCGCTTGCAAACGTGATCATGCTGACGGCGAGGGTGAGCACCAGCATGATCGTCTCCGTCCGGCCGAGGCCGAGCACGATGGAATGACCGCTGAGATGGCTGATCGCCAGCATGACGGGAACCGTCAGCCCGATCGTCGAAAGGACGGAGCCGAGGAAGATGTTGACCGAGCGTTGCAGGTGGTCGGCGATCGCCGCGCGCACGGCGCTGATCGCCTCGGGCGTGGCGACGAGCACGGCCATGACGACGCCGCCCAGCGCCATCGGCGCGTGCAGGGTCTCGACGACGTAGTCGATCGGCCTTGCCAGGTGATCCACCAGATAGACGACCGGCACCATGTAGGCGAACAGCAGCGCGGCATGCAGGATCAGCGGCTGCCCGGAGGGCTGGTGTTCGCGGGCGGCGGGGGCGTGCGTCGGGGCGCGGTGGTTCGTGAAATAGGGCCTGTGCCGGCCGGTCTGCAGCATTAGGAACACGCCATAGAGGCCGATCGACATGAAGACGAGCACCGTCTGGTGCGCGCTGGAGATGGCCGGGCCGGACGGCGTTGGCTCGAACTCCGGCAGGATCAGGCTCAGGGTCGCCAGCGGCACGATCAGGCCGAGATAGGCGTTGGCGCCCTGCAGATTGTGCCGCTGCTCCGGGCGGCGCCAGGCCCCCAAGAGCAGCGACAGGCCGACCATGCCGTTCAGGATGATCATGATGACGGCAAACAGCGTGTCGCGGACGAGGGTCGGATTGTTGTCGCCGTGGAACATGACGGCGGAAATGGCGACGACCTCGATCGCGGTGATCGTCAGAGTCAGGATGAGCGTGCCATAGGGCTCGCCCATGCGCTCGGCCAGTTCGTCGGCATGGCGGACGACCGCAAGCGCGGCCGTCAGGATGACGCCGAACAGCCAGGCGAAGATCACGACAAGCACGAGCGGGGAGGCGAGCCCGGAGGACAGGCGGTCGCCGTAGGCCACGAAGGCGAGCATGGTCAATGCCGCCAACGGCAGGGTGCGTTCCTTGCGGACAAGGCCGGAAATCTCCGGCCTCTTCCTGCTGTGGCCGGTGCCGACCGGGTCCATGGTGTCGGGATCGGTCATGATGAAAAGCCGGTCCTTGGCGAAAGGGTTGCTGGTCATTCTGCTGAGGGCATCCGGCGCGGTCAACGTCCGGCTGCGGTGCGTCGTGCTCCGGCGGTCGACCTTCGCGGCGCGATTGCCTCACCAAAGGGATACACGGTGGAGGGGTGGCTCGCCAGCGGGGACTGTGGTAATTTTCCGCATAGATCGGGCTTTGGGGGAAGCTTATGGCGCGTGCGGGGGCAGGACTGGTCGCGATCGGATCTGCGGCGGGGCTCGCGATCGCGCTCTACAACTACATCATGCCGACGAACCTGCTCGAGCCCGACAGCAGCGTGACGGGTACGGCCGGGGCGCTTCTGGTCGTCGCGTCGTCGGCCGTCATCCTGCTTGCGGCGCTGGTCCTGGCGGCCGGCAAGGGCGGACGGGGGCTGCGATGGTTTCTCGTCGCCGGATGCCTCGTCGGCGTGCTGGGCACCGGCTTTGCCGCCTATCTCCTCGATACGCTGCCGCTGCTGATCGCGATGGCGGTCTGCCTGCTCGGCTGGCTGGCGATGTTCGCAATCCGCGGACAATCCTCTTCCGCATGAGTTCCCGACGTTCCAATCCGGTGGCGCGCATGAGACCGCTTCTACGCATGATCGTCCTTTCGGCCGCTCTTGTCGCTGGCGCCGGAGGCGTGGCGCGGGCGCAGGAGGGCACCTGGTCCACCTTCAACGGCGATCTCGGCGCGCAGAAATATTCGCCGCTGACGCAAATCACGCCGGAGAACGTCGGCAGCCTCAGGATGGCCTGGCAGGTTCACACCGGCGACGTCTCCTCCGGCGGGCCGCCGTCCGGCGGCTTCCACATCCGTCCCGACAGCGCGGCGGCCGATGCCGCCACGCCGCCGACGGTGTGGTCGGCGACGCCGCTCTTCGTCAACGATACGCTCTACCTCGGCACGCCGTTCTACCGCATCTTCGCGCTCGAGCCGGACACGGGCCGGGTGAAATGGACCTATGAGAGCAAGGCGGTGCTGGAGGCGCTGACGCAGCCCGACCTGAAGAACCGCGGCGTCGCCTACTGGCAGGCGGCGTTGCCGGTCGCGGACCAGCCGTGCCAGAAGCGCGTCTACATCGGCACGATGGACGCCAAGCTGCACGCGGTCGACGCCGACACCGGCAAGGCCTGCACCGATTTCGGCAACGGCGGCATCGTCGACATCGACCAGTGGAACGTCGAGAACGCCAAGTGGCCGCTGTCGATCCTGCAGCCGCCGACGGTCTATGGCGATCTCCTGTTCGTCGGCTGGGCGGGCAAGGACTGGGCCGAGGCGCAGGCGCCGCCCGGCACCGTCTTCGCGCTCGACGCCCGCACCGGCGCCCTGCGCTGGACCTTCCATACGCTGGATCCGGTGGCGGCGGCGCAGAGCGGCACCGGCAACGTCTGGGCCAGCATGTCGGTGGACACCGAGCGGGGGCTGCTCTACCTACCGGTCAGCTCGCCGAGCCCCAATTTCTTCGGCGGCAACCGGCTGGAGCCGGTTCCGCTCGCAACCTCGGTGACGGCGCTGAGGGCGGAGACGGGCGAGGTGGTCTGGACCCGCCAGCTCGTCCATCACGACCTCTGGGACCTCGACACCAACTCCGCGCCGACGCTCGTCGACATCGATATGGACGGGCGGACGATCCCGGTGCTCGTGCAAACCTCCAAGCAGGGCTTCCTCTATGTCCTCAACCGGGAGACGGGGGAGCCCGTCTATCCGATCGAGGAGCGTGCCGTGCCGGCCTCGACGATCCCCGGCGAGAAGGCCGCGCCGACCCAGCCCTACGTCGCGCTGCCCGAGGCGGTGGTCGCCGACACCTGGCCGGGCGTCTCGGCGCTCGCAGACACCGTCAGCCTCGGCTATTGCAGCCGCACTGCGGCCAGGCTGCGCGACGACGGGCGGTTCACCCCGCCGAGCCTGGAAGGGTCGATCGTCTATCCCGGCACCATCGGCGGCGTCGAGTGGGGCGGCGGGGCGGTCGATCCGCGAAGCGGGATCTTCGTCGTCAACTATTCGAGCGCCGTCCAGATCTACAGGCTGATCCCGCGCTCCGACTACGATGCCGCGGCGAAGGCGGGCCTGGAGACCGGCGGCTTCTTTCCGATGAGCGGCGCCCCCTACGGCATCCAGCTTCTGACCTTCCTCAACCCGCTCGGCATGCCCTGCTGGAAGCCGCCCTACGGCTCGATTGCCGCCTATGACCTGAAGACGGGCGAACAGCTCTGGGACGTGCCCTTCGGCCAGGTGCAGCGTTTCGGCTTCTACATGCCCGAATCCTGGGGCTCGATCACCATCGGCGGTCCCGTCGTTACCGCCAGCGGCCTGATCTTCATCGGCGCCTCGATGGATTCACGCGTGCGTGCGCTGGATATCAGGACCGGAAAGGTGCTCTGGAAGGCCCTGGTGGATGCGCCGGCCGTCGCGCTGCCGGCGGTCTACGAATACAAGGGCAAGCAGTACGTCGTCTGGGCGGCGGGCGGCAACTCGATCCTGACGCCGAAGGTCAGCGACCAGATCGTCGCCTTCACCCTGCCGGACTGAGCGACACGCCTCAGGCTGCCAGCTTGTCGACGATCATGTCGGCGATCGGGATGGCGGAGGTCGCGGCCGGCGAGGGGGCGTTGCAGACGTGCAGCATCCGGTCCGTGCCGGCAAACAGGAAGTCGTGCACCAGCGTGCCGTCGCGCCGCACCGCCTGCGCGCGGATGCCGGCCGTGTGCGGCAGCAGGTCGGAGAGCGAAAGGCCCGGGCAGTACTTGCGGCATTCCTCCAGATAGCCGCGCTTCCACAGCGAATTGCGCATTTCCGCGAGCGCCGATTTCCGGTTCTTCAGCACCGTCTTCCAGAAGCCCGGAAAGAGCGCGTAGTCGACGACGTCGCGCGCCGTGACGGAGAGCGGCGGATAGCCCTCCCGGGCAAAGCCGATGACGGCGTTCGGGCCGACGGTGACGCTGCCGTCGATCATGCGGGTCAGGTGGATGCCGAGGAAGGGCAGGTCCGGATCGGGGATCGGATAGATGAGGTGGCGGACGATGCCGTTCTTTTCCGGCGGCAGACGGTAGTATTCGCCGCGGAAGGGGACGATGCGGTGATCGATCGGCAGGCCGGCCATGCGAGCCAGCCGGTCCGACTGGAGGCCGGCGCAGACGACGAGCTTCCGCGCCTGCCAGCTCGAGCCTTCCGCTGCGATCGTGACGGCGTCGACGGCCTCGGAAATGGCGGTGACGCGGATGCCGAGGCGCAGTTCGCCGCCGAGACTGGCGATGACGCGGCCCATCGCACGGCAGACCTCGCCATAGCCGACGATGCCGGTCGAGGGCACGAGCAGGGCGCCGAGACCGGTGATGTTCGGCTCGCGCTCGCGCAGTTCCCCCTCACCGACCTGCCTCACATCGATCGCGTTCGATTTCGAGCGCTCGAACAGCGCCTCCATCCGCTTGACTTCCAGCGGGTTGGTCGCGACCAGGAGCTTGCCGCAGACGTCGAAGGGGATGCCGTGTTCGGCGCAGAAATCCTTGGTCGCCTGCGCCCCCTTGCGGCAGAGCTCGGCCTTCAGGCTTCCGGGCGGATAGTAGATGCCGGCGTGGATGACGCCGCTGTTGTGGCCGGTCTGGTGCCGGCCGAGGCCGTCTTCCTTTTCCAGGAGAAGAAGGCTCGCGCCGGGATGGCGCTGCAGGAGCCGCATCGCCGTTGCCAGTCCGACGATGCCGCCGCCGATGACGCAATAGTCGTACTGCATGTCCCGCCCCACCTCCGGTCCGTCTTCGAGGGCAGCATATCCGAAACGCGGCGGTGCGCGAGAGCCGTCCTTTGGCCGATCCCCGCTCTTTCGCTCAGGCGTTCGGGCGGGTGAGGATGAACAGGACGGGCAGGGCCATGAAGGCGGCGACGATCGCGGCGGTGGAGCCGCCGGGCGCGCGGGCATAGAGGAACACGGCAAAGCTCGCCGCGATCATGGCGACCGCCATCGCCTTGGCGTGCGGGCTGATCGCACCGTTCTCGCGCCAGCGGCGGATCGGGTCGCCGAAGACGGGATGGGCGAGAAGCCACGTCTCGAAGCGCGGCGAGGAGCGGGCGAAGAGGCCGGCGGCCAGCAGCAGGAAGGGCGTGGTCGGCAGCAGCGGCAGGAAAATGCCGACGACGCCGACGGCAACCATGAGCCAGCCGAGGCAGAAGCAGAGGATGCGCAAGGGCTGTTTCATCGAAGGTTCCGTGTAGCGGCCGGGACGGGCGTGGCGTTGATACCACGGTTGCAGCAAAGCCGACAGTTGCAGGAAAGACGCATATGGCGAGGCGTTCGCGCCGATGAAGCCAATGCGTGTGGCCAATGACATGCATGGCTTCCCAAGTCGCAAGCCAGTGACTAGTCTGTCACCAGGTATCGGGAAGAACGTCTTCGTGTCGGGCAGGAGGGTGTCGCATGCGGATTCCGGGAGTTCTCACGGGCGTCGTTTTTCTCAGTCTTTCCTGTGCGCTACCGTCCGGCGCCCGGGCGCAACAGGCGCCCGCATCCGCACCGGCGCCGGCCGTCGTCGTGGTGCCGGCCAAGATCATGGACCTGCGCGAGAGCGTCGATCTGACCGGGCGGTTGGTGGCGATCCAGAGGGTCGACATCCGGGCCCGGGTCTCCGGGTTCCTCGAAAAGAGGAACTTCACGGAAGGGCAGAAGGTGAAGGCCGGAACGGTCCTCTACGAGGTCGAGGACGGCTCCTACCAGGCGGCCGTGCAGGAGATCGCCGGTTCCATCGAATCGGCCGAGGCGCAACGCGATCTCGCCGTCATCGAGCTGAATCGGTCCAACCGGCTGCTCGCCAGCAACACCGTGGCGCAGTCGCAGGTCGATATCGCCAATGCGCAGGTGAAGAAGGCCGAGGCCGACCTCATCCGGCTGAACGGCACGAAGGCGCAGGCGGATCTGAACCTGTCCTATACGAAGATCACCGCGCCCTTCGACGGCATCGTCGGGCTTTCCACCGTCGATGTGGGGGCGCTCGTCGGACCCGATACCGGGGCGCTGACGACGCTGACGCGGCTCGATCCGATCTATGCCGAGTTCTCGGTCGCGACCTCGATGTTCATGACCTATCGCGAGCAGGTGCGCAGCGGCCAGATCAGCGCCGGCGCCAATGTCCGCATCATCCTGCCGAACGGCACCGAGTATCCCGACAAGGGTGCGCTCAACTTCGTCTCCAGCAACGTCTCGCAGGGCACCGATACGGTGACGGTGCGGGCGGAGTTTCCCAATCCGGACGGGTTCCTGCTCGACGGAACCCTGGTCCGCGTCGAACTCGAACAGTCCAACCAGCAGGATGTGCTGGCGGTGCCGCAGGAGGCGGTGCAGCGCGACCAGCAGGGCGCCTTCGTGATGGTCGTCGGCGCGGATTCCAAGGTCGAGCTGCGCCGGATCGACGTGTCGCGGTCCTCGCGCGGCCAGTCGGTCGTCGCCTCGGGGCTGAAGGAGGGCGAGAGGGTCATTACCGAGGGGATCGGCAAGGTCCGGCCGGGGATGGTGGTGGATGCGGCGCCGGCTGTGGGTGGCTGAGCCATGATCTCGGAAATCTTCATCGATCGCCCGCGCTTCGCCGCGGTCATTTCCATCGTCCTGACGCTCGCCGGCCTGATTGCGCTGACGCAGCTGCCGGTCGCGCAGTTCCCCGACATCGTTCCGCCGCAGGTCAGCGTCTCGGCCAGCTACTCCGGCGCGGGCGCCGACGTCGTCGAGGCGACGGTGGCCCAGCCGATCGAGAGCAAGGTCGTCGGCGTCGACGACATGATCTACATGAAGTCGACCAGCGGCGCCGACGGCTCCTACAACCTGACCGTCACCTTTGCCGTCGGCACCGATCCCGACATCGCCACCGTCAACGTGCAGAACCGGGTGTCGCTGGCCGAAGCCGGCCTTCCCTCCGAGGTGCAGCAGTCCGGCGTCAGCGTGCGCAAGAAATCCTCGGCGCTGATGCAGGTGATCACCATCTATGGCGAGGAAGGCCAGACCTTCGACAACCTGTTTTTGTCGAACTACGCGACGATCAACGTGCTCGACACGATCAAGCGCGTGCCGGGCGTGGGCGATGCCTCGCTGTTCGGTGCCGAGGACTATTCGATGCGGATCGTCCTCAATGTCGACCGCATGACGAGCCTGAAACTGACGCCGAGCGACGTCATTGCCGCGCTGAGGGCGCAGAACGTGCAGGCGGCGATCGGCCGCATCGGCGCCCAGCCGATGACCGACGACCCGCTGTTCCAGCTGAACCTGCAGACACAGGGCCGGCTCAGCGATCCCTCGCAGTTCATGGACATCGTGCTGCGCGCCGAGCCGGACGGCTCGTTCGTGCGGGTGCGCGACGTGGCCAATGTGGAGCTCGGGGCTGCGAGCTCCGATTCCACCGCCCGCTTCAACGGCCGGCCGGTGGCGATGATCGGCACCTACCAGGCCCCCGGCGCCAATGCGCTGGCGGCGGCGCGCGGCGTCAATGCGGCCATGGAGCGGCTGTCGCACAACTTCCCGGAAGGCCTCACCTATTCCGTCTCCTACGACACCGGCCAGTTCGTCGAGGCGAGCGTCGAAAACGTCGAGCACACGCTGATCGAGGCCTTCGTGCTGGTCATCATCGTCGTCTTCCTGTTTCTCGGCAGCTGGCGGGCGGCACTGATCCCGCTGATCGCCGTGCCCGTCGCGCTGATCGGCACCTTCGCGGTCATCCTGGTGCTCGGCTTCTCGCTCAACACCGTTTCGCTTCTGGCGCTGGTGCTGGCGATCGGCATCGTCGTGGACGATGCGATCGTGGTGGTGGAGAACGTCGAGCGGGTGATGGAGGAAAACCCCGGCATGCAGGCGGCGGAGGCCGCGCGGCTGGCCATGGGCGAGATCACCGGGGCGATCGTGGCGATCACGCTGGTGCTGCTTTCGGTCTTCGTGCCCGTGGCCTTCATCCCCGGTCTCAGCGGCCAGCTGTTCCAGCAGTTCGCCGTGGCCGTGTCCGTGTCGATGGTGCTCTCGGCGATCAACGCGCTGACGCTCAGCCCGGCGCTGTGCGCGATCCTGCTCAAGCCGCACCACGGGCCGAAGCGCGGCATCCTCGGCTATGTCTCGCGCGGCATCGACAAGGGGCGGGACGGCTACGCCTATGTGGCGGGCCACATCGCCCGGCGGGTGATCATCGGGCTGGTGCTTCTGGCGGTCGCGGCCGCCTCGGCGGGCTGGCTGTTCCGGATCGTGCCGACCGGCTTTCTTCCGGCCGAGGACCAGGGCGCCTATTTCACCGAGATCCGCCTGCCGGAAGGCGCCTCGTTCAACCGGACCGATGCGGTGGTCCGGCGGGTCGAGGGGATGCTGTCGCAGATCGAGGGGGTCGCCAACGTCATCACCGTCACCGGCTACAGCTTCCTCGACGGGCTATCCAAGTCGAACAGCGGCTTTGCCGTCGTCACCATGAAGCCCTTTGCCGACCGGATGGCGGCCGCAGCCTCCGTCGACGCGGCGGTGAAGACCACGATGATGAAGGGGGCATCGATCCGCGAGGCGCAGATCTTCGCCTTCAACCTGCCGCCGATCATGGGTCTCGGCACCGGTTCCGGCTTCGAGTACCAGCTGCTCGACCTGCAGGGACGGCCGCCCGCCGAACTCGCGGCGACCGCCGGCGGGCTGATCGTCGCGGCCAACCAGAACCCGCTCCTGGGGCCGACCTTCACCACCTATTCGGCATCGACCCCGCAGCTTTACCTCAATCTCGACCGCGACCGGCTGCAGGCGCTGGGCGTCTCGGTTTCCGACCTGTTCGCCACGCTCCAGGGCACGCTCGGCTCCTACTACATCAACGACTTCAACCTTTACGGCCGCAGCTGGCGGGTGACGATGCAGGCCTCCCAGGCCGACCGGCGGACGGTGAACGACATCAACCGGCTGCACGTGCGCAATGCCACCGGCGAGATGGTGCCGGTGGCCTCGGTCGCGAGCGTCGACTACATCGTCGGGCCGCAGTCGATCGTGCGCTACAACAACTACCGCTCGATCACGCTGAACGGCCAGCCGGCCCCTGGTATCTCCTCGGGCCAGGCGATCGCGGCGATGGAGGCCGTGTCGGCGGCGACGCTGCCGCCCGGCTACAGCTTCGAGTGGACCGGAACGGCGCTGCAGGAGCTGGAGGCGGCCGGCAAGACGCCGGTGATCCTGGCGCTCGCCGTGCTGTTCGCCTACCTCTTCCTCGTCGCGCTCTACGAGAGCTGGACGATCCCGGTGCCGGTGCTGCTGTCGGTCGTGGTCGGCGTCGTCGGCGCGCTCGTCTCGATCCTCGTCGCGGGGCTCTCCTTCGACATCTACGCGCAGATCGGCCTCGTCGTGCTGATCGCGCTCGCCTCGAAGAACGCCATCCTGATCGTCGAATTCGCGAAGTTCCGCCGCGAGAGGGGCGAGACGATCGTCGATGCGGCGATCGACGGCGCGCGCACCCGTTTCCGCGCGGTGATGATGACGAGCGTCGCCTTCATCGTCGGGCTGATCCCGCTGGTGACGGCGACGGGCGCCGGCATGCTCAGCCGCAGGGCGGTGGGCACCGGCGTCGCCGGCGGCATGCTGGCGGCCTCGCTGATCGGCATCTTCCTGATCCCGGCGCTCTACGTCACCTTCCAGTGGCTGCGTGAGCGCGGCCACCGCCTGATCGGCATCGGCGGCGCGCCGGCTGCACCTGCGGACGTCAAAGACGAGGCCGCCCCGGCCGACCACGAGCAGGCCGCACAATAGCGGCAGCTGTCCGCTTCGCGCCGGTGGTCAGGTGATGGCAGGGGCCGAGCGGCGACCATCCTGTCGGGGTCGGTTGTGACTGGCCCCGCCCCAGACAGATGACCCGCGGCGCTACCGGCTGCAGAGCGTCCTGACGTTCAGCAGCCCCCAGCCATAAATCGCGTCCTTTCCGGGCGTGCCGATGTCCTCCGCCGACTTTGCAAGTTCCGCCTCGAGCTCAGGCAGTGTCAGGTCCGGCCTGGCGGCGAGCAGGACAGCGGCCGCGGCGGTCACGAACGGCGCCGCGAAGGACGTGCCGCTCTTCTGGCGCACCCCTGAAACCGAAGCCGCCGTCCAGACGCCGACCCCCGGTGCCGCGATGTCGATGTGCTCGCCGCGAACGGCGCGGCGATAGGGTTTCCGCGCGCTGTCGACGGCGGTGACGGCGATGACGCCCGGATAGGCGGCCGGATAGACGGGCTCGGCGTTCGGCCCCTTGTTGCCGGCGGCCGCCACCAGGATTGCGTCCTTCGCGATCGCTGCCTGAACCGCCTTTTCCAGGAGCAGGTTGGGCGGTCCCGACAGGCTGAGGTTGATCACCCTGATGTCGCGTTGGAGCAGAAGATCGAGAGCGCGGACGAGATCGAAGACATTGGCGATGTCGGCCGCCTTGCGGAACCGCTGGAAGGCATCGACGGCGACCAGTTCCGAGGCCGGCAGGAGGCCGGGCACGCGGCTGCCGGCACCGCCGACGAGAAGTGCAGCGACGGCCGTTCCGTGCTGCTCGCCGGATTTCGGTCTCTCCTCGTCGTCGAGGCGCAGCACCTGCAGCCGGCCGTCGGCAAAGGCGGGATGGCCCGCGTTGATCGCCGTATCGACGAGCCCGATGCGCGGCAGCGCCGGACAGGTGCCGGTGCTTTCGTCCCCGGTCGCGGGCCAGCCCACCATGTCGCGCATCAGCCTGCAGTCGGCGCATGGGGGGCTCGCCAGCGACTGGGGCTGATAGAAGTGGTTGAAATCCACCGACGCCGACGCACTTCTGGCGGCGACGGCCTGGCGGGCGGCTTCGAGCGAGACACCCCGCGGCACGATCAGCCGGACCATCTCGCTGCCGGTCAGGGCGATCCCGGTGCGACTGTCGACGACGTAGCCCTCCTGCTCCAGGCCGGCAATCGACGCCGCATCCAGCCCGATCGCGACGATCTCGTTGGATGCGCGGGAGGGAACGTCCGCCGCGCGGCGAACCGGGGCGCGACGCACAGCTTCGCGCCTGGCGCGTTGCCAGGGCCACCGGAACGACGGGCTCGCGCGCCGGATCACGTCGTCGTCGCCATCGCCGCCGCCGCGGCGCCCGTATCCGCCGGATCCCCGGCCGCCGCCGTCATCATCTCCGCCGTCGTCGTCGCCACCGTCGTCGTCATCGGCCATCGCAACCGATGCGCCTGCGACGAGACCGGCCCCTTGAAGGGGCGGCGTCGCAACGACGACGGCAAGGCCGAGACAGAGGATGAGCGAAAGCCTGGCATGGCATGTGAGGAGCTGCAGCACGTTCAATCTCCTAGGCGGAAGGGACCCGTGTGGCGCCCGCGTGTCGGGCGGCTATCCTTGTCCAGACGTTTGACTCGACATGTTATTCCCCACCATGCCAAAGGTTTCGCATGATTGACGACACGCGTACAGTGCCGCAGAGGCTGGTCGCTTTCCTGCCCAATCTGAGGCGGTTCGCGATCTCGCTTTGCCGTTCGCCCGAGCTTGCCGACGATCTGGTCCAGGCGGCCTGCGAACGGGCGATCCGTTCGGCCGACAGCTTTGCCCCCGACAGCCGCTTCGATGCCTGGATGTTCCGGATCCTGCGCAACCTCTGGATCGATCACCTCAGGCGCGCAAAGACGGCGGGGCCGCACCAGGACCTGGACGAGGCCGGCGATATTCCCGGGCCGGACGGGCAGGCCGTATCGCATGCGCGGCTGGATCTTCTCGAGGTGACGGCGGCGCTGATGAAGCTGCCGGAGGAACAGCGGGAAGTCCTCGTCCTGGTGTGCGTTGAGGACCTCAGCTACCGCGAGACGGCCGACGTGCTGTCGATCCCGATCGGCACCGTCATGAGCCGGCTTGCCCGGGCCCGGAAGAATCTCGCCCGGCTGACGGGAATAGAAGCCGGCGACGAACGTTCGTCCGGTACGAAAGGCGGCCTTGTATGACGCGAGAGGAATTCGACGACGAGACGCTGATGGCGTTCGCCGATGGCGAGCTGGACCCGGCGACGAGCGAGAGACTGGAGACGGCGCTTGCTTCGGATGAGGCCCTGGCGGCCCGCCTGGCGATCTTCCTCGACAGCCGCCGCACCGTCGCCGATGCGCTGAAGCCGCTGATCAACGACGCGGTTCCACCGCATCTCGTGGAATCGGTGGGTCGCATGATCGAGCGTGCCGAAAGGGAGGCCGGCCTGGATGTCCGGTCCGGCTCGCCCGACAACGTGGTGGCCCTGCAGCCGCAACGCAGGCGGCCGGAGCCGCAGCGATGGTTCATGCGCGTCGCCGCCGGCCTCGTCGCCGTTGTCGCCGGCGTGGCCGGCTTTGCGATCGGCCGCAGCACGGACGACGCCGGCTCGACATCGGACGTGAACCTTGCCGCGGCGCTCGACAGCCAGTCATCCGGACAGGACGTCCCGCTTGGCACCGGCAGCGTGCTGCATGTGATTTCGACGTTTCGCGACGAGCGCGGCGCGCTCTGCCGCGAATATCAGCTGAACGACCGGGAGAACAGCACGCTCACGATCGCCTGCCGGCGGGACGGCGAATGGCTGCCGCGGCTTGCGCTGACGTCGCCGCAGCCGGCCGACGGCTACGTGCCGGCCTCGTCCCAGGAGACGGTCGACGCCTTTCTGGCGTCGATCCATGCGGGCGCGCCGCTTTCTGCCGACGAGGAGCGCGCGGCCCTTGCCGGCGGCGGCGGAAATATTTCCGGGCAGGGGGAATAGGCCGGACACGCCTCCGTTCTTCTCGAT
Source organism: Mycoplana sp. MJR14 (assembly GCF_029210525.1). NCBI lineage: Bacteria > Pseudomonadati > Pseudomonadota > Alphaproteobacteria > Hyphomicrobiales > Rhizobiaceae > Mycoplana > Mycoplana sp. MJR14. Next base: position 32,597 of record NZ_JARGEO010000012.1, on the reverse strand, counting down.
GAAGCCAAGAGGAGAACAGCGATGGCACTTACCCTCCTGCGGAAGACGCAACCCAGACTGACCTTTCTCTGCCGCAAGGAAGACGAAGGGGTGATCCCGCTGCCGGTGCGGGCCAAGACGGCGCTGCCGGACTGGTTCCGAAAGCTGCCTGCCGTCACCGAAAAGCAGGTGTCGCCGACCAACAGCGGGCTGACGGTCAAGCGCTGCATGCCGTTTCTCGATGCCATGGCCGCCGGCTGGGTGATCGGCCTGGCCGGCACCGTCCGCATGGAGATCTCCGACGGCGGCAGGCAGGTGGATTGCGGCTGGGATCTCGACCGGACGCTGGTCAGCAACCATGCGGCCCATCAGGTTGCCGGCAATCCGCGCGAGCCATTGCCGCCGTGCAAGTTCCACAATTTCTGGACGATCCGCACGCCGCCCGGCTGGAGCTGCCTGTTCGTGCCGCCGCTCAACCGCCCCAACGGCCAATTCGAGGTCGTCGCCGGCATCGTCGACACGGACACCTATCAGTCGGAGATCCATTTCCCCTTCTTCGCCACCGGCGAGGACGGTCTGCACGTGCTGGAACGGGGTACGCCCATCGTCCAGGTCATCCCGTTCCGGCGGGAGACCACCGATCTTCCCGGCGAGATCCGCGCCGAGACCGAGGAGGAAGGCACTGTGCGCCAGAGCATCTTCAGAAAGACACTCGCTGCGGACGGCTGGTACCGCAGGTTCGCGCGCGCGCCGCGCTGAGCGAGACGCCCCGTCCTGCTTTCTCTGTCGCCGCTGCCACGCGCACCGGCGACGCAGCCGTTTGCGTTGAAAATACGCCGTAAATAATTGAAAATATTTGCTATTTCTTGGAATAGTCTTCGGCGAGGTGCGTTTCTCCATGGCAGCCGCAAGGGCTGGCGAACACAATGGAGAAAACCATGAAGAAGCTGATTGCGATATTGAGCGCATTTCTGGTGGCGGGTGCCGCCACGCCCGCGCCCGCCGTTGCCGATGATCCGGTCGCCCGTTTCCTCGAGCGGATCACCCGCAACAACAAGGCCACCTATGCGAGAGGCGATCGCGATGACGACCGCAGGAGCAGCTGGAATTCGGGACGCGACTCCAACAGCTCATCGAACTCGTCGCGCAACTCGAGCTCCAACTCGAGCTCGAACTCCAGTTCCAATTCGAGCTCCAACAAGAGCTCGAATTCCTCCAGCAATTCCAGCTCCAATCGCTCGTCCAACTCTTCGAGCAATTCCAGCTCGAACAGTTCGTCGAACTCCTCCAGCAATTCGAGTTCGAACAGTTCGTCGAATTCGTCGAGCGACGACGATTGACGGTCGCTCGCCCCGCCGCCTCCCGCGCTGCCAGCGCGGGGGGCGGACAGGCATGGCGTGCGGCGCGACCGTGGCATGCGGCGCGCCGTTGCGATCGTCGCTTAAGCGCTCAATAGCGATCCAGCCCCAGGTCGCCCGTCTCGATCTCCGGCTGGCGGTCGGAGATCAGGTCGGCCAGCACGCGGCCCGAACCGCAGGCCATGGTCCAGCCGAGCGTGCCGTGGCCGGAATTGATGAAGAGGTTGCGGTAGCGCGTGGCGCCGATGATCGGGGTGCCGTCCGGCGTCATCGGCCGCAGCCCCGACCAGAAGGTGGCGCGCGCCTGGTCGCCGGCGCCGCCGAAGAGGTCCTCCACGGAGTGTTCCAGCGTGGCGCGGCGGGCCTTCGGCAGGTCGTCGCTGAAGCCCGAGATCTCGGCCATGCCGCCGACGCGGATGCGGTCGCCGAGCCGCGTGATCGCGATCTTGAAGGTCTCGTCCATGATGGTGGAGACCGGGGCGCGGCTCTCGTCGACGATCGGCACGGTGATCGAATAGCCCTTCACCGGATAGATCGGCGCCCTCAGGCCGAGCGGCTTCAGGATCGCCGGCGTGTAGCTGCCGAGGGCTGCGACGAAACGGTCGGCCTCGACGAAGCCGTCGGCGAGCGCCACCCCGGTGACGCGGTCGCCGGCGGTCTTCAGGCCGCGGATGTCGACGCCGAAGCGGAAGGTGACGCCGAGCGCCTCGGCCTGATCCTTCAGGCTGCTGGTGAACTTGAAGCAGTCGCCGGTCTCGTCGTTCGGCAGGCGCAGGCCGCCGACGATCTTGTCCTTCACCCGGGCGAGGGCCGGTTCGGCGCGGATGCAGCCGGCCGGGTCCAGCACCTCGTAGGGCACGCCGTCGGCGCGCAGCACCTCGACGTCCTTGCCGATGCCGTCCAGCTGCTTCTGCGTGCGGAACAGCTGCAGCGTGCCCTGGGTGCGGTGGTCATAGGCGATGCCGGTCTCCTGGCGCAGCGCGATCAGGCAGTCGCGGCTGTATTCGGCGAGCCGCACCATGCGTCCCTTGTTGGTGGCGTAGCGCGCGCTGGTGCAGTTCGCCAGCATCGCCATCATCCAGCGCCAGGTGGCGGCATCCGCCATCGGCCGGATGATCAGCGGCGCATGCTTCATGAACAGCCACTTGACCGCCTTCTGCGGGATGCCGGGCGCGGCCCAGGGCGAGGCATAGCCCGGCGAGATCTCGCCGGCATTGGCAAAGCTCGTCTCCAGCGCCGGGCCGGGCTGGCGGTCGAGCACGGTGACCGCGTGGCCGGCGCGCGCGAGATAGTAGGCGGTCGTGACGCCGATGACGCCGGCGCCGAGAACGGTGACTTTCATGTGGGCCCCTTGGATGCGTATGCGTGTGCGGATGTCGAAGCGGCTCAGCGATATTCGCGGTGGTAGCGGTCGCCGAGGGAGGTGAGGATTTCGTAGGCGATGGTGCCGGCGTCGGCGGCGATCGCCTCCAGCGTCTGGTGCGGCCCGATCACCTCGACGAGGCTGCCGAGGGCAAGGGCGCCGGGCGGCAGGGCGCCGATGTCGACGGTCATGCTGTCCATCGACACGCGCCCGACGATCGGCAGCCGCACGCCGTCAAAATAGACCGCGCCCGTGTGGCTCAGGCTGCGCGGCAGGCCGTCGGCATAGCCGGCCGCGATCGTCGCAAGCCGGGTCTCGGCGGCCGTGACGTGGGTGCCGCCATAGCCGACGCGGGCGCCGGCCGGCACTGTCCGGGTCTGGATCACGCGGACGTCGAGGCGGACGACCGGCTTCATTGGATTGGCGGTCGCATCCGTCGGCGCGCCGCCATAGAGAGCGATGCCTGAGCGGGCCATGGCAGCGTGGAAATCGGGACCGAGGAAGATGCCGCCGGAATTGGCAAAGCAGACCGGAACATCGGGGACGAGGGCGGAGGCCTGCCGCATCGCCTTGAGCTGGTCGGCGTTCTGGGCGTTTTCGAATTCGTCGCCGCTCGCGAGATGGCTCATGAGAAACAGAAGGTCGAGGCGGTCGCGCAGGGTACCGTCGGCGGTGAGCGCCGACAGCTCTTCCGGCGGCAGGCCGAGGCGCGACATGCCGGTGTCGACCTGCAGGACGGCGGGAAGGCGCCGGCGGCGCGTCGTTGCCGTCTTCATCCAGTTCTGCGCCTGTTCGAGCGAGTTGAGGACCGGGACGATGCCCGCATCGGCGCAGCCATCCTCGGCGCCTGGCTGCAGGCCGTTCAGCACGAAGATGCGGGCGCCGTCGACATAGGGCCTCAGGCGGTGCGCCTCGCCGACATGGGCGACGAAGAAGTCGCGGCAGCCGGCATCGCGCAGCACCGGCGCGACGCGGGCGACGTCGAGGCCGTAGGCATTCGCCTTGACGACGGCGGCCACCGGCACCGGAGCGGTGCGCGCGCACAGGGAGCGGTAGTTCTGCCGCAGGGCGCCGAGGTCGATCGACAGGTAGCCAGGCGCGCCGTCCCGGCTGATGATCTCGATGGAATGTGTGTTCACGGCCCGCCTCCAGCTGCCTGACAAGGCTATTGAAACGATCGGGCACTTTTCTTCGAATTGTTGCTCTGATATTCAAAAATTGGTCGATTGATCGAATTTTATGCGAGCAAATGGGAGATTCTGCATGAAGGGCCTGGACGCGATCGACCGCAACATCGTCCGACTCCTCAGGTTGAACGCGCGCATCACCAATGCGAAGCTGGCGCAGGAGGTCGGGCTGTCGCCGTCGGCCTGCCTGCGGCGCATCGGCCTCTTGGAGCAATCGGGCGTCATCCGCGGCTATACGGCGCTGATCAGCAGTGCGGAGGGCGAGAGCCCGATCGCGGTGATCATCAACATCTCGCTGGAGCGGCAGACGGAGGAATACCTGAACCGCTTCGAGAACGCGGTGCGCCGGCACCCGGAGATCCAGGAGTGCTACCTGATGACTGGCGGTTCGGACTACCTGTTGCGGGTGGAGGTGGACAGCGCCGGCGCGTTCGAGCGGATCCACAAGGAGATCCTGGCAAAGCTGCCGGGCGTCCTGCGCATCCATTCGAGCTTTTCCATCCGCAACATCCTGTCGACGCGGCTGCCGCCGCGCTGAGACGGCGGCGCAGCGCGTTCAGGCCGTGGTGCCCTCCAGGCTCCTGTCGGGCCGTGTCGCCACGCGCTCGGGAAGCTTCGGCTCCTTGATCAGCTGCAGCCTGCGGGAGAACAGGTTTCGTTCCGGAACGGGGCGGCCGATACTGATCACGGTCGCCTCCTCCAGGTCGTCCTGGAGAATGGCGAGCACGCGGCGCAGGCATTGCGGCTCCATCGCCTCCAGCACCTCGTCCATCACGATCCAGCGCGGCCTGTGCAGAAGGACGCGGGCAAACGCCAGCAGGCGCTCGTCGTCGTCGCTCAGTTCCCTGTCCCAGCGGGCCTCGGCATCGAGGAGCGGCATCATCCGCTGCAGCCCGACCTTGGCAAGCGCGCCGGCCAGATCCGCGTCGCTGAAGGTGTTTCCGTGCGGATAGGACAGGACTTCCCTGAGCGTTCCGGGCGGCATGTAGGGGGTTCGCGGCAGGAAGGTGATCGCCTCGTCCTTGGGCAGGCCGACCCGGCCGCTGCCGAGCGGCCACAGCCCCGCCAGCGCCCGGAACAGGAGCGTCTTGCCGATGCCCGGATCGGCGGTGATCACGACCCTCTCGCCGGCCTTGATCTCCACGTGCGGCTCCTCCAGCCGCGTGCGGCCGCTCGGCGAGACGACGTCGAGACGGTCGATGGTCATGCGATTGCCCTCGTTGAGGACGAACTCGATGTGCCCCTCGGCCTCGTTGAGCTTGTCGGTCGCCAGCAGGGCGCTGCGGAAGGCGGTGACGCGGTGGAGTGTCGCGCGCCAGTCGGTGATCGCGCCGATGTTGGCGACGAACCAGCGGAGCGACGAGTGCACCTGGTTGAAGGCGCCCACCGCCATCATCAGCCCGCCGAAGCTGATGTGCCCGGAGAAATAGACGGGGGCGGCGACGAGGATCGGCGCCACCACCGTGACCCAGCCGTAGCTGTCGACGACCCAGGAGAGGTTGATCTGCGCCTTGAAGATGTTGCGCATCGCCAGAAGCACCGAGCCGAGGTCGTTCTCCAGCTTCTGGCGCTCGCCGGTTTCGCCGCCCGCCAGCGAGACGGAATCGATGTGCTCGTTGACGCGCATCATGGTGAAGCGCAGGGCGGCCTCGCGGTTGTAGCGTTCGCCGTTGAGCGCGATCAGCGGCCGGCCGACGCGCCAGCTGAGCCAGGAGGCCGAGCCGGCATAGATGATCGCCGCCCAGACCATGTAGCCCGGAATGTCGAAGACGCGGCCGCTGATGTTGAACGCGAATCCTTCCGACAGCGACCACAGGACGCCGACGAAGGAGACGAGAAGGATCGAGGACTGCAGCAGTCCGAAGGCGAGGTCGGTGGTCAGATCGGCGAGGTGGCCGGCATCCTCCTGCATGCGCTGGTCGGGATTGACGCCGATCGCCCCGGCATTGGCCAGCCGGAACGCCCGGCGCGGCCGCATCCATTCGCAGATCAGCTCGCGGGTGAGCCCCTCGCGCAGCTTCAGCCGGAAGCGCTGGTTGAGCCATTGCTGCGATATGTTGAGGAACAGCATGACGCCGGCGATGCCCGCGAAGATCTGCAGCTGGTGGAAGAAGGCCGGCAGGTTGCGCCGCTCGATGGCGTCGTAGAACGGCTGGTTCCACTGGTTGAGGACGATCTGGCCAAGCGCTGTGAAGACGACCACGAAGAAGCTTCCGGCGGAGATGGCGAGCAGCGTCTTGAAGACGGGGGAGGCCTGGAAGATGTGCCTGATCGTCATCAACTGCTTCCAGAAGCTCTCTTCCGCCACCTCTGCCGGTGGGGTGGAGCTGCCGTTCCGTGCGGTGATACTGGCCATCTTGCATTCCTTCCTTGCAGGGGCACGCCGCCCGGACTCGCCTGCGAGGAAGGGGCGGTTCTGACACTGGAACACCGTCGGAGCCAAACGGCAAGGCCGTCGGGGTTCATTGTTGTGAGTCCACGGGATTGCGGCGAGGGCGCGTCGCGCCGGCAGGAAATCCACCGGAAAGGTGGAATATTCCTCTGAAAGCCTTGTCGGGCGAAAGGAATTTCCGGGTGGCATTTGCCTAAGAAATGGCCGGCTGTTGCCTTATTGGTGGGCATTTGCGATCTATCGGGACGTAGAACTGCGCGGGTGTCCTCCCAAGGCCCGCGCCATCAGCGAAAGCAGGTAATTCATGTCCCAAGCCCTTTTCTCCGTGTTCGACCGCCTCCGTATCACCCGCCGCGCCGGCCTGTCGGCGGTCCTCGCAGCCGCCGCCGCCTTCTCGATGACGATGGCGGCGCCCGCATCGGCCGAGGACAAGACGACGGTCAAGGTCGGGATCATGAGCGGCGAGGACGAGGACGTGTGGCGCGTCGTCGTCGCCGAGGCGGAAAAGAAGGGGCTGACGGTCGAGGTCGTCACCTTCAACGACTACACCCAGCCGAACGAGGCGCTGGAGCGCGGCGAAATCGATGCCAACGCCTTCCAGCACGGCCCGTACCTGGAGAACCAGATCCAGGCGCACGGCTACAAGATCGTCGTGGCCGGCTATACCGCCGTCTGGCCGATCGGCGTCTATTCGAAGAAGCACGCCGCGATCGCCGATATCCCGGAGGGTGCGGTGATCGGCGTCCCCAACGATCCCTCCAACGAGGGCCGCGCGCTGCTCGTCCTGCAGGACCAGGGCGTCATCAAGCTCAAGGACGGGGCGGGCATCCTGGCGACGATCGCCGACATCGCCGAGAACCCGAAGAACGTCGAGATCAAGGAACTGGATGCCGGCATCGTCGGCCGTTCGGTCGAGGATCTCGATGCGGCCGTCGTCAACACCGACTGGGCGTTGAAGAGCGGACTCACGGTGGAGAACCGCATCGCGCAGGAGAAGATCGCGGACAATCCGTACCGCAACTTCATCGCCGTGCGCGAGGCCGACCTGAACGCTCCCTGGGTGAAGACGCTGGTGTCGTCCTACCAGAACGACACCGTCAAGGCCGAGTTCGACCGCGTCTACAAGGGCACCGGCACCGCCGCTTATTGACCTGACCGCCTTCGGGGCTGAACATCCGACGGCCTGCGGCCCTTGCGCTGCAGGCCGTCTCGCCGTTGCGGACGGCGGAAAGGAATATCCATGTCTTCCCAAATCCTCGCCGGCCAGCCGGCGGATACGGACAGTGTGCGCGACGCCGTCGTCCGGCTGACCGACGTGCGCCGGCATTTCGGCGAGACGCCGGCGATCGACGGCGTGACGCTGACGGTGCGCAAGGGCGAGATCCTCGGCCTGATCGGCCGCAGCGGCGCCGGCAAGTCGACGCTGATCCGCTGCCTGAACGGGCTGGAGCGGCCCGACAGCGGTTCCATCGAGATCGAGGGCCGCGAGATCACGGGGCTGAGCGAACAGGCGCTGCAGCCGCTGCGCCGCCGGATCGGCATGATCTTCCAGCATTTCAACCTGCTCTCGGCCAAGACGGTCGAGGAGAACGTCGCCCTGCCGCTCAAGATCGAGGGCTGGTCGAAGGAGAAGCGGCTGGCGCGGGCGGCCGAACTCCTCGATCTCGTCGGTCTCGCCGGCAAGGCGAAGAGCTACCCGGCGGCGCTGTCCGGCGGCCAGAAGCAGCGCGTCGGCATCGCCCGCGCGCTTGCCGCCGGCCCGGCCCTGCTCCTGTCGGACGAAGCGACCTCGGCGCTCGACCCGGAGACGACCGCGGCCATCCTGGATCTTTTGAAGGACATCAACGCGAAGCTCGGGCTGACCATCCTGCTCATCACCCATGAGATGGAGGTGATCCGCACGATCGCCGACCGGGTCGCCGTCATCGATGCCGGCCAGATCGTCGAGGAGGGGCCGGTCTGGTCCGTCTTCGCCGATCCGCAGACGGCCACGACGCAGAACCTTCTGGCCGGCATCCGTCCCGGGCTTCCGCCGGCGGTGGCGGCGCGGCTCGTGCCCGGACCGGGCGGACCGGACGCCGGCGAGACGATCCTCGGCGTCGACCTTTCGGGGCCGGAAGCGGGCACACTCCTGTCCGGCCTGTCCGCCGAAGTCGCAGGCCGCCTGCGGCTGATCCATGGCGGCATCGACGACATCCAGGGCCAGCCGGTCGCGCGGTTCTTCGTCGGTGTGCCGTCGTCGGCCGGTGCTGCGGCGCAGGCCATCGCCTATCTCGAGCGCCGCGGCGCCAAAGTGGAGGTCTTCGGCCATGTCGCCGATCATGCTTGAGCTGTTCTTCCGCTCGTTCTGGGAGACGGTCGTCATGACGGTCGCCTCCGGGGCGATCTCGCTGGTTGCCGGGCTGCCGCTGGGGCTGGCGCTGGTGGCGACCGCGAAAGGCGGCATTGCCGAAAACCGCGCGATCAACCTGGCCCTCGGCGGGATCGTCAACGGCTTCCGGTCCGTCCCCTTCATCATCCTGCTCGTGGCGCTGATCCCGGTGACGCGGTTCATCGTCGGCACGTCGATCGGCATGTGGGCGGCGATCGTGCCGCTGGCGATCGCCGCCACGCCGTATTACGCACGCATCGCGGAGGTCTCCCTGCGCGAGGTCGACCGTGGCCTGATCGAGGCCGTGCGCGCCATGGGCGGCAATCGCTGGACGATCATCCGCGAGGTGCTGGTGCCGGAGGCGCTGCCGAGCCTTGTGGCCGGTTTCACCGTGACGCTGATCACGCTGATCGGCGCGTCCGCCATGGCGGGGGCGATCGGGGCCGGCGGCCTCGGCGATCTCGCGATCCGCTACGGCTACCAGCGCTTCGAGACCGCCGTGATGGTGGCCGTCGTCGCCGTGCTCATCGTGCTCGTCTGCGTCATCCAGTGGGCCGGCGACCGGCTGGTGGCGCGGCTGGATCACAAGGGGTGATCGGATCGGGTTGATCGGGGTGCGGACCGCGGGTCAGCCGCTCGCCGCCCCGTCCGTTCGGTGCGTCTCGCGCTTGCCGGTCCTGACCGGCGGGGCGGGGACGTCCTCGTCATAGAGGATGCGCTCGGAGGCGCCGTCGAGATCCTCGTACTGGCCGTTGCGCATCGACCAGAGGAACAGCACGAGCCCGGCGGTGCCGAGCAGGAGCGAAACCGGGATCAGGTAGTAGAAGGCACTCATGTCTTCGCCTCGTCTGCGCCGGCGCCGATGGGTCCCGTTGCCGGATCGTACCTCAATCCCGGTCCTTGATGGCCTGGTAGGCGTGCCAGGTGGCATGGCCGAGCAGCGGAAAGGTGATGACGAAGCCGAGCATGCCGGTCACAAGGCTCGCGGCCGTCAGCACCAGCACGATGATACCCCATGTCAGCATCACCGGAAGATTGTTCCAGGCCAGCGCGATGCTGGTGCCCATGGCGGTGAAGGCATCGACGTCGCGATCGACGACCATGGGGACGCCGAAGACGCTGATGGCGAAGGCGAAGGCGGCGAAGAGCGCGCCGACGGCGGTGCCCACGCCGAGCAGTGTCAGGCCCATCGGCGTGCCGAACAGCATGGGCAGCCCATGGGCGAGCCCCTGGAACGGCTGCCAGCCGACGAACAGCGCGTAGAGGATGACGGCCGCCCGCATCCACAGCAGCATCAGCCCGCACAGGACGGCGCCGACGAAGAGGACATGCTGGCCGGTGCCGGGCTTCGGCCGGATCATGTCCGCGAGCGAGACGGGCAGGCCCTCTTCGATCCGCCGGCTCTTTTCATAGAGGCCGGCGGCGAGCACCGGGCCGACCACGAAGAAGCCGGCGAGTGCGGGGAGGAGGGCATAGTCGTAGCCGAAATAGCAGAGCCCGCCGACGATGATGATCGACACGGCCGCCACGCCCGCGCCGTAGATCAGGCTGGGCAGAGGCACGGTCCACAGGTCCCGCCAGCCCTGCGCCAGCCAGCCGAAGGCCCGGGTGGCGGGCATGTGCCGGTTGCGGTCGACGGCCTTCGGCAGCGGAGGGACGGTTTGAGGCATCCTCATGTCAGCTTCCTCCTGCAAGTCCTTGATGCGGCGGCATTCTTCAACATGACGACCGGGCCGCCCGATAGGCGCCGGGCGCCTGCGATTCCGTCTTCAGGTGGGCAACGCATTCCGGCTGCGAGACGACCGCAACATAGACCAGATGCGCGTTGGCGATCAGAAACAGGGCGATGCCGGCGCCGGCCGCGGTCAGCGCGATCACGCGCGGCGACAGGGCCGGCATATTCATGTCCCGTCGCCACCAGCGGCATGCTGCTGCTCCCTCAGATCGGCGACATAGAGCGCCAGGATCTTGATATCGAGCGGCGACAGGCGCAGGCCCCAGCTCGGCATATGGCCCTGCCGGCCGCCGTAGATCGACTGATAGACGGCTTCCCGGCCGCCGCCATAGATCCAGAAATGGTCGGTGAGATCCGGCGCTCCCACTTCCTTCAGGCCCTTCGCATCCTGGCCGTGGCAGGCGACGCAGTTCTGCGCGAACAGTTCGCGGCCGGCCGCGATCGCAGCTGCGTTTTCTTCCGTCTGTTCCTCCAGCCCGGAGAGGGAGCGGACATAGGTGACGAGCTGCAGGACCGCCGGCCGTTCCAGCACCTGGTCGCGGCCGAAGGCCATCATCTGCGAGACCCGAGTCTCCGGGTCGCTGCCGTTGATGCCGACGCGGATGGTCTCGGCGATGGTGGCCGGGTCGTCGCCCCACAGCATGGGGGCGGCGGCGATGTTCGGATAGCCGCCGTTGCCGCCGCCGCCGACGCCGTGGCAGGCGGCGCAGTTGTCGCCGAACAGCGTGTGGCCGGTCTCGCGAATGATCGGCATCAGTTCGGCGTCGGTAAGGATGGCGGCCAGGTCCTCGCTCTCGATGCGGGCGGCCCAGGCGGCGCGCTCGGCGGCGCCTTCGTCCAGGCGCTTGGCCACCGTCTGCTTCTGGTCGACCCCCAGCCAGCCGCGGAAATAGCCGGTTCCATAGGGGAAGCTCGGCATCAGCAGCGACCAGACCACGCCGAACAGCGTGAACGCGATGAGGAAGAACCAGACCGGCTTCGGCACCGGCGTGTGCAGTTCCTTGATGCCGTTCCACTCGTGGCCGGTCGTCATGTGGCCGGTGACGGGATCGCGTTCTCCTACAGCCATGGCCGGTCCTCGTCGTCCGATACGATCGATTTCGCCGCCCGGTCGAACTGCTTCCTGTTGGCCGGCCAGAAAGCATAGATCACCACGCCGATCGACATGGCGACGAGATAGAAGAGGCCGAAGGACTTGGCGAAGGCGGTCACGGTGTCATGATCGAAGCTCATGGCGCTACTCCACCTTCGCCTGCTCGGCCTGCTTGGCCGCATCCGTCAGCCGTCCGAGAATCTGCAGGTAGGCGACGACGGCGTCCATTTCGGTCAGCGTCTCGGGCTTGCCGTCGAACAGGCTGACATTGGTCGCATCGCCATACCGCTCGGCCACGCCGGCGGCCTGGCCGCTGTCGGGATTGGCCTGGCCGTAGGCATCGGCGGTGGCGTTCTCGATCATTTCGTCGGTATAGGGGACGCCGACCGCGCGCATCGCCGCCAGGTGCTCGCCGAGGTCGTCGATCTCGAGCGAATTGCGCAGCAGCCAGCGATAGGCGGGCATCTTCGATTCCGGCACGAGATCGCGGGGATTGTAGAGATGGGCGACGTGCCATTCGTTGGAGTATTTGCCGCCGAGGCGGGCGATGTCAGGCCCGGTGCGCTTGGAGCCCCAGAGCATGGGGTGGTCGTACTTGGATTCGACGGCCAGCGAGTAGGGGCCGTAGCGCTCCACTTCGTCGCGTAGCGTGCGGATCATCTGCGAATGGCAGGCGTAACAGCCCTCGCGGATGTAGATGTTGCGGCCGGCGAGTTCGAGGGGCGTGTAGACGCGCATGTCGGGCGCGTCCTCCACCGTCTCGTCGATGGTGAACAGCGGCGCGATCTCGATGAGGCCGCCGATCGAGGCGACGACGATGATCGCAAGCACGAGGCCCATGGCATTGCGTTCGAGCCGGTAGTGGAAATTGAACATCGCCTATTCCCCCGCCTGCGCCCAGGCCCGCGGCGCGGGTGGCTCGACCGGCAGATCCGCCGCCGCGCCCTCGTCGATCGGGGCCGGGCGGCTGATCGTCATCCAGACGTTGTAGAAGGCGACGACCGCGCCTGCGAGGAACAGCAGGCCACCGAACGTGCGGGCGATGTAGTAGGGATGCATGGCGACCAGCGTGTCGAGGAAGGAATAGGCGAGCGTGCCGTTCTGGTCGTAGGTCCGCCACATCAGCCCCTGGATGATGCCGGAGTTCCACATCGAGAAGACGTAGACGACCGTTCCCGACAGCGCCAGCCAGAAGTGGACCTCGACGAGCTTCGCCGAATAGAGCGCCGGACGCTTCCACATCCACGGCACCAGAGCATAGAGCGAGCCGAAGGTGATCATGGCGACCCAGCCGAGCGCGCCGGCGTGGACGTGTCCCACCGTCCAGTCGGTGTAGTGCGAGAGCGAGTTGACGGCGCGGATCGCCATGAACGAGCCCTCGAAGGTGGCGATGCCGTAGAAGATCGCGGCCAGCATCATGAAGCGCAGCACCGCATCGTCGCGCACCTTGTGCCAGGCACCGTTCAGCGTCAGGAGCGCATTGCCGGCCGACGCCCAGGACGGCACCAGAAGCACCAGCGAGAAGACCATGCCGAGCGTCTGCACCCAGTGGGGCAGGGCGGTGTAGTGCAGGTGGTGCGAGCCCGCCCACATGTACATGAAGGTGATGCCCCAGAAGCTGATGATCGACATGCGGTAGGAATAGATCGGCCGGCCGGCGCGCTTGGGCAGATAGTAGTACATCATGCCGAGGAAGCCGGCGGTCAGGAAGAAGGCGACCGCGTTGTGGCCGTACCACCACTGCGTCATCGCATCCTGGACACCGGAGAACAGCGCGTAGCTCTTGGCGTGGCCGATCGAGACGGGGACGGCGAGATTGTTGACGATGTGCAGGATGGCGACGACCAGGATGAAGGCCATGTAGTACCAGTTGGCGACGTAGATGTGCGGCTCGCGTCGGCGGGCGAGCGTCCGGATGTAGATCAGGAAGTAGACGACCCAGACGACGACGAGCCACAGGTCGGCATACCATTCCGGCTCGGCATATTCCTTCGACTGGGTCATGCCCATGAAGTAGCCGGTCGCGGCCATCACGCAGAACAGATTGTAGCCGAGCAGTACGAACCAGGGGCTCAGCTGGTCGGGCAGGCGGGCGCGCGTCGTCCGCTGCAGCACGTGGAAGGAGGTGGCGATCAGGGCGTTGCCGCCGAAGCCGAAGATGACGCCGCTGGTATGCACCGGACGCAGCCGGCCGAAGCTCGCCCAGGCGGCATCGAACGTGAGGTCCGGCCAGGCGAGCAGGGCGGCCACCCAGACGCCGACCGCCATGGCGATGACGCCCCAGATCAGCGAAAGGATGATGCCGACCCTGGTCGGGTCGTCGTAATACTCGCGGAAGCGCTCCTCCCAGGGCTCGGAGGCGTCGATGCCGCGCAGCAGCACGACCATGACCGCCATGCCGCAGGCCGCCACGATCCAGCCGTGTACGGCAAGGAGGTCGCCGCGCCCGACGACCGCCATGGCCACCCCCACGCAGATGACGACGACCAGAATGATCGCCGCATATGTGCGCTCCAAGGCGGTCAGCTGTGCAACCATGCCCGACACCCCCGAACAGGGCGACCCGCCGGTGCCGGATCGCCGCATGGACCGTATGCTGATGCGATGCTGTCAAGTCGAACGTCTGCAGAGCGTCAGCGGCCATTGTCCCGAACGGCCGGGCTAACGTATTGATGGTTGCACGTTTATCGTCGTGCGGCAATCGGATTTGCGCTTTGATAAACCGCAGATTGTGTCCGGTGCCGGTCATTGCCGCCAGTTGGGGGACGCGGCTTGCTGGAAGGATAAAGGGCAGGATATGGCGCAGGACAGCGGACGGAAGATGGGGCACGGAAGGGGGCAGGAGATGGAGCCGGGATTTCAATGGTTGAACGAGCCGAAGGAATGGAGCGGCGACGCGGGGCGCCTCTTCCTGCGAACGGACGCGCGGACCGATTTCTGGCGGAAAACGTTCTACGGTTTCGAGCGCGACAGCGGGCACGCCTTCCTGAAGCCGGTGCGGGGCGACTTCACCGCCGCGGCCACGGTCCTCGGCCGCTACGAGGCGCTCTACGACCAGGCCGGTCTGATGCTGCGCCTCGACGCGGCGAACTGGATCAAATGCGGCATCGAGTTCACCGACGGGCTGATGCATTTCAGCGTTGTCGTCACGCGCGGGGTGTCGGACTGGTCCGTCGTTCCGCTGCATGGCACCTCACCCGACGCTCCCCTCTCGGTCCGCCTGACGCGGCATGACGATGCGGTGCGGATACAGTTCCGCTTCGGCGCCGACCCGTGGCAGATGGCGCGGCTCTGCCCGTTTTCGGCCGAGGATGCCGAGGTCGGCGTCATGGCCTGTTCGCCGGAGCGCGAGGGCTTCGAGGCGACCTTCTCGGACATCGCGATCGGACCGCCGATCCCGCGCCAACTGCACGACTGAGGCGCTGCCGCCTGCCGGCGCGCATCCGCATCGTCAGTCCGCGGCGACCGTGGTGGTGATCTCGGGATCACCGCGCAGGGTGTTGCTGACCGTGCAGATCTCCTCGGCCACGCGGGCGATCGTCTCGCGCGTCTGCTGGTCGATGTCGCCCGCGATGGTGAAGGCGATCGCGAACGCCCTGACGCGACCGGGGCCGTCCGTCGCCTTTTCTCCTTTGACGGAGACGGTGATCCGGGTGACGCGGTCGATTACGCCGATCTGGCTGGCGGCGACCCGCGCGCTCATGGCGAGACAGGCCGACAGCGAGGCATAGAGCAGGTCGATCGGGTTGAAGCCGGGCTGCGAGGGGCCGGTGACGATGTCGATCGTGCCGCCGGTCACGGAGACGACATGCGGAAAGCCGGTGCGGCCAAGGCTGGCCGTGGCGCCCGTGGGTCTGGTCTTGATGCGCGGTTCCGGCATGGACCCCTCCTTCAAGGCCTTCGCCCTCGTTCGTTGCTGACAGGAAATAGGCAAGCCGGTCGGCCGGGGCAAGTACCATGCCGGCACCGGCAACCTGCGGAAGTTCCGCGAGAGGGCCGAGGAACCCGGCCGCGATCCGGACATCTGGTTCGGCCATGCCGCGAACGCCGGCGCACCTCGGCTCTTTCTAGGGCGAGACGGCGCGGAAGCGGCGGACGCAGAGATAGCCGGCGGTCAGGAAGGCCAGCAGGACGATGCCCTGGGCGATCGCGAAGGGCGGCTCGTTGCCATTCGGCGCCAGCGCGTTCAGGGCCTCGACCTTGAGGAAGGCCTGCACCACCAGCACGAAGACGTTGAAGTAGAGCGCTATGGTGGAACAGATCAGGAAGGTCGGGCGCCACCGGCCCGCCAGCCGACAGACATAAAGGGCGACGATCGCGCCGAGGAGGAAGGCCGTGGTGATGATGCCGACGCCGATTGCCGGGGTGAACGCGGTGATCGGAAAGAGAAAGCCGGTGACGGTCGTGGCCAGCGTCGAGGCGAGAAACGCCGCCGTCCAGCGCGGACGGAGTTCCGAGGCGAGCCAGCCGCGCAGCGCGACGAGGCCCGTTGCGATTCCGATCAGGCTGAGAATGACGTGGAAGAGCGTGAAAGGTGCCATGCCGAGTATCATCTTGATGTCCCCAGTTGCAGCCGTCGTGGCGCATGCATTAGACGTTGTTCCCTGACGTTTGTAAATTTCGCCCGATGCGGGGTTATGCGCTATTGTCTTGTGGCGGGCAGCGGCTGTGGCGAAGGCGCCGCGAGGCTGACATGCCCGAAGAGAGAAGAGCCGGCCGCCAGCGGATGGAGGGAGGGTGGAATGCGGTCTGACAGCGAGGTGGCGCAGCCGGCGGAAGTCGTCGAGTTCTGGTGCGAGCTCCTGAGCCCGGAGCACTGGTTTTCGCCGCCGCCGCAGCTCGACGCCCATATCCGCCTGCGCTATGCCGCCACGCACCTTTCGCTTGCCCGGAACGTTCCGGAGTCCTGGCGGGAGACGCCCGAGGCGCGGCTCGCCGCCGTCATCGTGCTCGACCAGTTTCCGCGCAACATGTATCGGGGCTCGCCGCTCGCCTTTGCGACCGACTGGATCGCCCTGCGCGAGGCCCGGCTGGCGCTGGAGGCCGGGGCGGATACCAAGGTCGCCTTCGGCCGCCGGCACTTCTTCTACCTGCCCTTCGAGCATTCGGAGAACCTCGCCGACCAGGACAGGTCGGTGGCCCTCTTCAAGGCGCTCGGCGAGAGGGACTATCTCGACTATGCGCTGCGGCATCACGCCGTCATCCGCGATTTCGGCCGTTTTCCCCACCGCAACGCCTGTCTCGGGCGGGAATCGTCGCCGGAGGAGCTGGACTACCTGGCCATCCCCGGGTCCGGTTTCTGACAAATTTCCTGCCTTCACTTCGCCCGGGTCGCGCAATAGTTTGCGCGCCGAATCTCCCGCACCCCGAGGGCCAGGGCTCAGGTGCATCAGCCAGACGTTGATTTTGCACGCGGTAGTGCCGACTATCGCGTGCGACAGATATAGCAAGGACCTTCCGTGACGACACTCAAACGCGCCCTTTTCGCCCTTGTTGCGATCGCGCCGCTCTTCCTGCCGGCCATGGCCGTTGCCCAGGATCCGGCACCGGCGGCCGAGGCACCGGTGGTCTCCAACCCGATCGCGGACGCGAACCAGAAGCTCGAGCGGGCGCGCCAGCAACTGGTGGACCTGCGGGGCAGGGTCGAGGCGGCGCGCGACAACGAGGTCAAGCTCGGCGAGCTCAAGCTGGAGGTCGAGCAGCTCGGACGCTCCGCGCTCGAGGCCTCGGTCTCGACCCGGGAACGCTTCAACCAGATCAAGGGCAGGCTCGACGAACTCGGGCCGCCGCCGGCCGAGGGACAGCCGGCCGAATCCGAGATGATCAAGGAGGAGCGCGCGCGGCTCTCCGACGAGCGGGCGGCCATCAATGCCGTCACCGGCAGCGCCGAGGCGCTCACGATCGATACGACCCAGTTGTCGAACCAGATCACCGAGATGCGCCGCACGCTGTTCACCGAGACGCTGCTGGAGCGCACCAAGATCACGCCCGAGGTGCTGGAGGAGGCCGTCGGCGCCGGGGCCCAGGAGGGGGCGGACCTGAAGCGCACGGTCGGCGGTTGGGCCCGTTTCGTCTGGAATTTCAAGCGGGAATCCCTGCTGGCTGCGATTTCGCTTTCGCTCGTCGTCGGGCTCGTCCTCTATTCCGTGGGCTACCGGCTCGCGGGTCCAATCATCCAGCGCAACAAGGCGATCGAGAAGCCGCACTACATCACGCGGCTGATGGTGGCCTACTGGTCGATCATGGTCCCGACGCTGGCCGTCGGCGCGTTCGCGTTTGCCTGCTACTCGCTGCTCTACAGCTTCAACGTCCTCCGGCCGGACATCGCGCCGATGGTGTCGACGCTGTTCGGGGTGTGCGTCGGCCTCTATTTCGTCTCGGCGCTGACCCGCGCCGTGCTGGCACCCAACCGGCCGCAGTGGCGGCTCGTCAGCGTATCCAACGACGGCGCGCGGCGGCTGGAGCGGTCGATCTTCGCGATGGCGCTCGCCAATTCGCTCGACTATTTCCTCGGCACCGTCAGCGTCGCGCTCGGCTCCGCGGTGGTGCTGACGGTGGCCAAGAGCATGATCGCCACGATCGTCATCGGCCTGATCCTGATCTGGATCTCCTTCATCCGGCCGATGCTCCGCGAGGGGGAGGATCCGGCCACCCGCGGACGCCCGTGGCCGCGGGCGCTCTCCATGCTGTTGATGCTGACCGGCTTCGGCCTGATCGCCATGACGGTGATCGGCTATGTCGGCCTGGCGCGATTCGTGGCCGCCCAGATCGTCGTCACCGGCGCGATCCTCGTCACGATGTATATCGGTATCCTCTCCGGGCGGGCGATCGGCACGCAAGGGGCGTTCGCCCGCACCTATCTCGGCCAGCGGCTGGCGGAACGCTACCAGCTCAACGAGGTGACGCTCGACCAGGCAGGGCTGGCGGCGAGCCTCGGCATCTACCTGATCGTCGTTCTGCTCGGCATGCCGGGAATCCTGCTGCAGTGGGGGTTCCAGATCGGTGACATCGAGAGCTGGGCCTACCAGATCTTCACCGAGATCCGGGTCGGAAGCATCTCCATCTCGATCGTCGGCATTCTCGCCGGGCTGATGCTGTTCGTGCTCGGGCTGATGGTCACGCGCTGGTTCCAGCGCTGGCTCGACGGCACCGTCATGGTGCGCAGCCATGTGGATCCGGGCGTCCGCAACTCGGTCAGGACGGCGGTCGGCTATGCCGGCGTCGGGCTTGCCGGCCTGATCGGCATCTCGGCGGCGGGCATCAATCTTTCAAGCCTGGCGCTCGTTGCCGGTGCTCTCTCGCTCGGTATCGGTTTCGGTCTGCAGAACATCGTGTCGAACTTCGTGTCCGGCCTGATCCTTCTGGCCGAGCGCCCGTTCAAGGTCGGCGACTGGGTGGTGGCGGGCACCACGGAGGGCTTCGTGAAGCGGATTTCCGTGCGCGCGACCGAAATCGAGACGTTCCAGCGGCAGACGATCATCGTGCCGAACTCCGTGCTGATCAACGGGCAGGTCGGCAACTGGACCCACCGCAACAAGCTCGGCCGGATCGAAATCCCGGTCAGCGTATTTTCCGGCAACGATCCGCGCCGGCTGACGCAGGTCCTGCTGGAGGTGGCGGCCACGCAGCCGGTTCTGCGCAACCCGGAGCCGACCGTCGCGTTCCTCGGGTTCTCGGCCGCGACATTGGACTTCGAACTGCGGGCCTTCGTGGCCGACGTCCTCGATGCGGGCGTCATCAAGACGGAACTGCGCACGGCCATCCTGGAGCGCCTGCGCCAGGAGGAGATCGCGCTCGCCGGGCCGGCGGCACCGACGGTGCCCGTCACCATGGATCCGGAGAGCGCCCGCCTTCTCGGCGCCATGATCGAGAGCGCCAAGGCAGAGGTGGGGAGCCGGCCGGAGCCGGCGCGCAAGCCTGTGCCCCGGGCGGTCGAGGAGGGCGCCGACGAGACCGGCTGAGCGATGAATGCCCCATTCACGCCATATTCAGTGTTCGCGTCATAAAACACATGCAAAGACCCGGAAGTGAGGCTAGGGTCCTCACGGGGTTGTAACAGGGGCGGCGCGCGGCGCCGGGCATGGATGATGCGAGTGCTTGCAACGATGCTGCTTTTGTCGACGACGGTCGCCGCACCGGCCTTCGCAGCATCGATCACCAACAAGGACGGTGACTCGGTGGTCGTGACGATCGTCGAGAACGGCAACCGGACGGAATTGCCGCTCGGCGCCGGAGAGACCGAATCGGTCTGCCCGTCGGGATGCTTCGTGACGTTGCCGAACGGCGACCGCGTCGCGCTGAACGGCGACGAGACGGTCGAGATCAGCGGCGGATCGGCCAGCGTCAAATAGCTTTCGGGCGGGTTTGGCAGCGGCGCCCCGGCATGGGGCGCGCTGCAGCTTTGCGCGCTGACCGCCGCCGTCGATGACGGCTGCGGAGGCTGGTCCGCCACGGGCCGCAGATGGGGTAAAACTTCGCCCGCGCCGTTCATCCTTTTTAAATCATCTTCCGATTGCCGCTGTGCGCCTTTAACGCTTTTTCAAAGGGCGCCACCTATCGTTTTTGGCGTTGACCGGAGAGTGGATGAACCCTTCGGAAGGGACCATGCGCAGGTCCGGTGCCGCCCCGCCGAAACGGCTGTCGCAGCGGCACGCGAAACCCCCTTGTCAGAAGGCATAAGATGTCATTCATCGGTATCTCCGGTATGCAGTACGCCGGCGCGTCGCTCTCCCATCACCGAATCCTGCTCGTCGAGGACTCCAACGTCTTCACCTCCATGATCAGCGCACGGCTGAAGGAGCTCTTCGGCATCCAGGTCGAACTCTGCCGCGACTTCCTGCAACTGGAGGAAACCTACGAGCGCTCTTCGGATCCGATCACGCTCGCGATCTCCAACATCAACCTGCCGGGGGCCGAGAACGGCGAGGCGCTCAACTATCTTATCGATCTCAGCGTGCCGACCATCGTCTTCACCGGCATGTTCCACCAGCAGACCCGCGACCATCTGATGTCGAAGGAGATCGTCGACTACATCATCAAGGACAACGTGTTCGCCGTCGACATGCTGGCCGAATCGGTCTGCCGCTTCCTGACGAACCACAATCACCATGTGCTGATCGTCGACGACAGCCCGACGGCGCGGGCGCTGCTGTCCACCCGGCTGAAGCGCTACAACTTCCGTGTCAGCACCGCCGAAAGCGGGGCTGCGGCGCTCGCCATCCTGCAGGCCAATCCGGACATCGGCCTGATGGTCACCGACTACAACATGCCGGACATCGACGGCTTCGAGCTCACCCGGCGCATCCGGTCGTTCATGGGCTCGCACCAGCTTCGCATCATCGGCGTTTCCTCCTCGACCGACCGGATGCTCTCGGCCCGGTTCCTCAAGGCCGGCGGCAACGACTTCATCCTGCGGCCGTTCATCGACGAGGAGTTCTATTGCCGGGTCAACCAGAACCTCGACACGCTGACCCAGATCAGGATGGCGAACGAGCGCAAGGCCGCCTGAGGCAAGGCTTCCGGCGTCCTCGCGGGACGGCGCGGGCATTGTGCTTACGTAAGGTGAGATAGTTCTCGGGGATTAACCGCTTGGTAAACCCGGATCGTTGTAATGCACCCGGTGGGGTGCAACGAGAAAGGGCGTGAAGTGGATCGGAATTCGCAACGACAGGCTGCGTTTCTGCGCCATTTCGGCCGTTCCGTCCTGATCGTCGAAGATTCGCGGATGTTCTCCACGGCCCTGCGGTTCCGTCTGGAGACGGAACTGGGCGTCAGCGTCACCCATTGCGGAGACATGGACAGCCTCAAGGCCGTGGTCGAGGCCAGCGGGGAGCGGTTCGCGCTGGCGATCGTCGACCTGAACCTGCCGGGCTCGCCCGACTGCGAAGCGCTCGATTTCCTGGTCTCGCGCAGCATCCGGCCGTTCGTCTTCACGGCGTTCGGCCAGCCGATGCGCGACAGCGCGCTTGCGAAGGGCGCCCTCGACTATGTCATGAAGGACAGCCCCTCGGCGTTGCAGCAGGTGATCGTGGGCGTCGACCGCATCCTTGCGAGCGAGCGGACCAAGGTCCTGCTCGTCTCACCGGAGCCGGGCAGCATGGCGCTGGAGGAGGCGCTGCTTTCAAGGCAGCGTTTCCAGGTGCAGATGGCGGACGGCGCGGAGCGGGCGTTGGACCTGCTCGACGAGACCCGCGACATCGACATCATTCTTCTGGATCTCGACCACCCGGGATGGGACGGCGTGCTGCTGCTCGGCGAGATCCGCCGCCATTCTACGCCGATGAGCGTGCGCGTCGTCGGCATCTCGAGCCGGGGCCAGGATACGACCGGGGCCCGCTTTCTGAAGGCCGGCGGCGACGAGTTCATCCTGAGGCCGTATTGCCACGACGACTTCACCGCCCGGATGTTGCATCTGGCCGCCTTGCACAAGCAGTTCCTGGCGCTCAACCTGCTGGCCTCGCGCGACTATCTCACCGACGTCTACAATCGCCGCTATTTCTTCGAGGCGGGCCAGCGGATCGTCAGCCAGGCGATGCGGCGCGGCGCACAGGCCTCGATCGCGATCGTCGACATCGACCACTTCAAGCGCCTGAACGATACCTACGGCCACGAGGTCGGCGATGCCGTGCTGAAGGCCGTCTCCAGCCGCCTCAAGAAGAGACTGGCCGGAAACTGCCTGCTCGCCAGGCTCGGCGGCGAGGAGTTCGGCATGATCTTCGACGGGCTCGGCGTTGCGGATGCGGTGGCGCGGTGCGAGATCCTGCGCGGGGAACTGGCGGCCACCCCGATCGAAGCCGACGGGGAGCCGCTGACGATCACCGTGTCGATCGGGGTTGCCGCGATCGAAGGCGACGAAGTGTTCGACAACTATCTGAACGCGGCCGACCAGTTCCTCTACATGGCCAAGCATGCCGGGCGGAACTGCGTGTTCTCCGAGTTCTCGATGCAGCCCGCGCTCGCCGGCTAGCGAAGGCACCGCGCCCGGGGCGCCTGCCTCCCATCCCGACAGCCTGACAGCACGGTCAATGCCAGCCGGACGTCCGCATGGCGACGCGCCTATCGCGTCGCCCGGACAGATCAGCGCGCCGCGGCTGCGGCCGGGACCATCAGCTTGCGGTCGGCGCGTTCCTGCTGGGGCGAGCGGTTGTAGAGTTCGCGGTAGCACTTGGAGAAGTGCGAGGCGGAGACGAAGCCGCAGGCGACGGCGACCTCGACGACCGGCATCGACGACTGCACCAGCAGATGGCGGGCACGGTCGAGGCGGATCTCCAGATAGTAGCGCGCCGGCGAGCGCCCCATCTCCTGGCGGAACAGCCGTTCGATCTGGCGGCGGGACAGGTCGGCGCTCTCGGCGATCTCCAGCAGCGACAGCGGCTCGGAGAGATTGTTCTCCATCAGTTCGATGATCGAGAGCACCTTGGCGTTCTGGACGCCGAGACGGGCGCGCAACGGCAGGCGCTGGCGGTCGTGCGGACCGCGGACGCGGTCGGTCAGGGCCTGCTCGCAGACGCTGTTGACGAGGTTCTCGCCAAAGTCCTGGTCGATCAGGTTGAGCATCATGTCCAGCGAGGCGGTGCCGCCGGCGCAGGTGTAGATATTGCTGTCGATCTCGTAGAGGTCGGCATAGACCTCCGCCTGGGGGAACGCCTCGGCAAAGCCCGGCAGGTTCTCCCAGTGGATGGCGCAGCGCTTGCCGGTGAGCAGCCCGGCCTGGGCCAGGACATGCGCGCCGGTACAGAGCGAGCCGACGGCGACGCCGCGATTATAGGCTTCGCGCAGCCAGGCGTTCACCGACTTGTTGTTGAAGTCCTCGACATAGATGCCCGAACAGACGAGCACCATCGAGGGGCGGTTCTCCCCGCCGAGAAACTTGCGCTCGTCGGCGAGCGACGAGTTGACTTCCAGGCCGATCCCGCTCGAGGACAGCACCTGCTGGCCGTCGGTGGAGGCCAGGCGCCAGCTGTAGGCCTCGTAGCCCAGCATCCGGTTGGCGATCCTTAACGTCTCGATCGCCGCCGAGAACGGCAGCATCGAGAAATTCGGCACAAGGAAGAATACAAGCGAACGCTTCTTGGCTGCTGTCTTGGTCATGGGGAGTTCCGCTCTGGTTTTTGACAAACGTCGCTTGAAGGCGATCGTCTGGCTTTCCTGTTTGCGACATTTGCATGGTTTGGTGCGACTGGGAAGCCCTGGGCAACCTTTTGAGTCACAGGCGTTTACGGGTCTGCAGGAAAGAGTGCCACCGCGGGTCGGCTGTGCAGCATTTGCGACACAGCCCCCGCTTGTCCGACACCGGCGGGAGCGCGGCGACGGGGAGGATCACCGGGGCTGATTGCGCTGAATACGGCTTGAACGCCCGGCAACAGGGCTTAAGAAAGACGATATGCAAAGGAGAAACTGATGCTCGCCGACGGATACTCGAAAGTGGCGCCCGGAAAGCTGGTGGCGGCGGTCACCTGCCTGGAGATGCTCGCACCTGCACCGACGGGGCGCGCAATCGAACCGGAAGGGCTGTCGCTGGCGCTGGTCCGAGAGCCGGAACTGAGCTGGTATCGCGACCTCTACCGGCGGATCGGCGCGGACTGGCTCTGGAGTTCCCGCCTGTCGCTTTCCGATGCGGAACTGGCGGAGATCCTGCATGATCCGGCGGTCGAGGTTTGGGCGGTGAACGCCGGCGGCCAGGCGGAGGGGTTGCTGGAACTCGATTTTCGCGCCGACGGGCAGTGCGAACTCGCCTTCTTCGGACTGACAAGGGCGATGATCGGGCGCGGGGCAGGGCGCTGGCTGATGAACCATGCCATCGAACGCGCGTGGTCGAGGCCGATTTCGCGGTTCTGGGTCCATACCTGCAGCCTCGACAGCCCGCAGGCGCTCGACTTCTACGTGCGCTCCGGTTTCGTGCCCTATGAACGGATGGTGGAAGTGTTCGACGATCCGCGTCTGACCGGCATCCTGCCGGTCGATGCCGCGCCGCAGGTGCCGATCCTGCGAGCGTAGGCCGCTGCTGTTGAGACCAGGTCCTGCGCAGCAACAAAAAAGTCGCCGGACCAAAACCGCCTCGGCGATTTCATGTCCGGCGACAGCGCGTCGTCGTCCTGGGAGATAGCGGCGACCGGTTCATCGCCGAATGGCATTTTCTCATCGCGTCTTCCTGGTGACCGAGGCGATGTCGGCTACATCGGTGGCCGGAAAGCCGATGTCCTTGCGGACGTCGAACGGAAGGTTCTCCAGTTCGAGTTCGTCGCGGTGGTGACGCCAGGCGTCGGCCAGGCGACCGGCAAAGCGCCGGAAGGATGACAGGGTTTCAGCGCCGGGCACGCGTCCTGCGTGCAATCCGCCGTGATGATGTGAGATGGACACTTGCATGTTCAGGTTCCTTTCGATCTTGGGAGCTTCGAAAGGTCGCGACCTTGATGGTCATCATGTCGCGGCCTCATTCATCAATCAATCGAATATATTTGATGCAATGCATCAGTTTCCGTCATATGATCGTCTGCCGGTCCAGCCGACGTCGCGCTGCAGTTCCGGCGGAAGCGCGTTCAGTTCGCGCTCGGCCCGACGGTGGAGGCGGCGAGCCGCCCGGGCGCCGAAGAATTGACGGATGGAGAGCGCAAAGCCCCGACCGACGGCGCGGATTGCAAAGGGGGCGGCGTATCCATGTGATTTTGGGTTGGCCATGACACCTATCCTTTCCAGATCAGGTTCCGTTGCATTGACTATCGCGCCGAAGAGGTGTTCAATCAAACGAAATGAAATGATGCTATCGATCAGTATTTCTGAATGAGGAGGATGCCATGAACCTGATGCTGCGGCAGCCGCTCCCCTTGCTGGAGCTCGATATTCTCAGGACATTCGTGGCCATCGCGGAGACCGGCAACTTCACCACGGCGGCCGACACCGTGCACCGCACGCCGTCCGCCGTCTCGATGCAGATCAAGAAGCTGGAGGAGATGCTGGGCTGCACGCTGTTCCGCCGCGATGCCCGCTCGGTGACGCTCACCCATCACGGCGAGGTGCTTCTCTCCTACGCCCGCCGGCTCCTGGCGCTCAGCAACGAGGCCGTCTCGCGCTTCATGATGCCGGACATGAACGGCGTCGTGCGGCTCGGCGCGCCGGACGATGTCGGCGAATTGATCCTGCCGGAGGTGCTGCGCCGGTTTGCCGAGACCTATCCCTCGATCGCCGTCAACGTCTCGATCGAATCGAGCGCGAGCCTGCGGCGCGCCGTCGCCGAGCGGCGGCTGGACCTCGCCATCTTCAACTCGCCCGACATGACCACGCAGATGCCCGGCGAGGTGCTGATGAAGGAGCAACTGGTCTGGGCCGGCAAGAACTGCGGCAGCGCGCATTTGAAGCATCCGCTGCCGGTGTCGGTCTGGGAGGAGGGGTGCATCTGGCGCGCCCGGGCGCTGGAGGAACTGGCGAAGTCCGGCCGCGAGTTCCGCGTCGCCTATTTCTGCGCCCATCACATGGGCCAGCGCGCGGCGATCCGCGCCGACCTCGCAGTCGCCCCGCTCGCCCGCTTCCTGGTGCAGGAGGATATGGTGGCACTGGGCGAGAAGGACGGCCTGCCGGACCTCGGCCACTACACGATCGGGCTCGTCATAGCCGAGGATGCGGATGCGCCGGTCAGGGCGGTCGCCGACTATATCCGCGCGGCGTTCGCCCGCTTCGAGCGCGGCCCGAAGGAGCTGACGCTGCCGGTGGCCTGCTGAGCCGTGGCGCTCCGGCGGCCGGTCAGGTTTCGACCGGCCGAAGGGCGCCCATGCGCCGCATCAGCGCCTTCTCCGCCTCCAGGATCAGCATGGTGATGACGCCGATGGCGACGATCAGGGCGCCGTCGGCGAGCCCTACCGGCGCGCTGTCGAACAGGGCGTGCATGAACGGCGCATAGGTGAAGGCGAGCTGTGCCATGACGACCACCCCGATCGCGACCAATACGGCGGGCGTTCCGAGCACGCCCTTCAGGTTGAACGACGTCATGTGCAGATAGCGGACGTTGAAGAGATAGAAGATCTCCATCACCACGATCGTGTTGACGACCATCGTGCGCGCCGCTTGCGTGCTTTCGCCCGTGCGGACGGCATATTCATAGATACCGAACACGCCGATGGTGAAGAGGATCGAGACGAACAGGATCCGCCAGGCGAGGAAGCCGGTCACCAGCGGCGCATCGCGAGGGCGGGGCGGGCGGCGCATGACGTTCGGCTCGGCCGGCTCGAAGGCCAGCACGAGGCCGAGCGTGACCGTCAGGATCATGTTGATCCAGAGGATCTGGACCGGCGACATGGGCAGGGCGAGGCCGAAGAGGATCGCCAGCACCACGCAGATGGTTTCGCCGCCATTGGTCGGCATCGTCCAGGAAATGACCTTGCGGATGTTGTCGAACACCGTCCGGCCCTCGTGGACGGCCGCGACGATGGTGGCGAAATTGTCGTCGACGAGCACCATCTCGGCCGCCTCCTTGGCCGCTTCCGTGCCCTTGCGGCCCATGGCGATGCCGACGTCGGCCTGTTTCAGCGAGGGGGCGTCGTTGACGCCGTCGCCGGTCATGGCGACGACATGGCCGTTTCCCTGAAGGGCGCGGACGATGCGGAGCTTGTGTTCCGGGCTGGTGCGGGCAAAGACGCTGACGGTCTCGACGACTGCGCCCAGGTCCTCGTCCGGGATAGCGTCGATCTCAGCACCCGTCATCGCCTTCGGATCATCGGCGATGGCGAGCTGGCGGGCGATCGCCGTGGCGGTGTCGACATGGTCGCCGGTGATCATCCTGACCGCGATGCCGGCGGAGCGGCAGTCCGCCACGGCTGCCACGGCCTCGTCGCGCGGCGGGTCGATGAAGCCGACGATGCCGAGAAAGACGAGACCCGTCTCCACGTCCTCGAAGGCCACCCGTTCCAGGGCCGCCGGCGCGCTTGCCGCGGCAAAGCCGAGGACGCGCTCGCCGCCGGCCGCCGCCGTGGCGATGCGCTCGCGCCAGTAACCGGCGTCGAGCTCGGCATCGGCATTAGCCTGGGCCTGGCGGGCGCACATGGCAAGGACGCGCTCCGGCGCGCCCTTGACGAAGATGCGGCTGCCGCCGGCGGGGTTTCGGTTGAGGGTCGCCATGAACCGGTGCTGGGCGTCGAAGGGGATCTCGTCGATCCTGGTCCAGCTCGACCGCTCCGTCTCCGGATGGAGGCCGGCCTTCATCGCAAGCGTTACCAGCGCGCCTTCCATCGGGTCGCCGAGTGCGGTCCAGCGATCGCCGGCCTCGACCAGCTGCGCGTCGTTGCAGAGGAGGGCGGAGCGCACCAGTTCCGTCTCCGATGGGCTCATCCCTGCGCCGGCTTCGCCGATCGTGCCGTCCGGGGCGTAGCCGGAGCCGGCAACGAGGCTTTCGCGCCCGGCGGTTGCGATCCGCCGGGCGGTCATCTCGTTCTTGGTCAGGGTGCCCGTCTTGTCGGAGCAGATCACGGAGACGGCGCCGAGCGTCTCGACGGCCGGCAGCCTTCTCACCACGGCATTCCGTCTTGCCATCCGCCGGACGCCGATTGCGAGCGTGATCGTGATCACGGCCGGCAGTCCTTCGGGCACGGCACCGACGGCGAGCGCCACGACGATCATCAGCGCGTCCGACCAGGGATAGGCGCGGACCACAATCGCAAACGCCATCAGCAGCACGGACGCCGCCATCGCAAGACCGGTGAAGATCCGGCCGAAGCGGTTGATCTGCGCCAGGAGCGGCGTCTCCAGCGTCCGGATCTCGCCGATCATCGCGGAGATGCGGCCGATCTCGGTCTTTCCGCCCGTCGCCACGACGATCCCGGTGGCCTGGCCGGTGGCGAGCAGGGTGCCGGAAAAGACCATGGAATGGCGGTCGCCGAGGGCGGCGTCGGTTGCCGCCGGCCGCTCATCCTTTTCGGCGGGCACGGATTCGCCGGTCAGGATCGCCTCGTTCACCTTCAAGGTGCGGGCGCGCAGCAGGCGGATGTCGGCCGGAACCATGTCGCCCGCCTCCAGCAGGACGACGTCGCCGGGAACGATGCTGCGGGCGTCGGCGTCATGCTGACGCCCGCCGCGCAGCACCCGCGCCCGCGGGGCGATCATGTCGCGAATGGCGTTCAGCGCCGCCTCGGCGCGGCCTTCCTGGATGAAGCCGACGATCGCGTTGACGAGGACGACGCCGACGATCACGCCCGCATCGACGGCGTGGCCGATGGCCGCGGCGACGACGGCCGCCGCCAGCAGGAAGTAGATCAGGGTATTGTTGAACTGGGCGAAAAACCGCAGCAGCGGATGGCGCGGCGGCGGAGCCGGAAGCTGGTTCGGCCCGTGGCGTTCGAGGCGCCGCCCGGCCTCGTCGGGCGCAAGGCCGTCGCCGGTCGTGCCGAGCTTCTCGGTCACCGCCTCGACCGGCAGGGCGTGCCAGGCGATCGATCGAAGGTCCCCTTCGGCCTGGGGCGCGTCCGGGGCGGCCGTGCGAACATCCATTCCCGTCCTCCGTGCAGCAAGCATCGTGCAGCCGCGTCCCGGCCGGAACCGGGGCGCGACATCAGGCGCGTATCAGGAGAATAGCGGGATCGGCATGATGCACGTCAAGGACGCGCGGCAAATACCGATGCGGCCGACCGGGCGAGGGGCCGCATCGAGCGTCGGGAAGGTCTGCGCCCTGGCCGGTTCTATTCCCGGCTGCGGCGCCGGCGGCGGCCGCCGCCTTCGCCGCCGTCGTCGGAGGGCGCCTTGCGCTCGGGCAGGGTGACTACGGTCGCGAGGTTCGGGAAGGCGTCGACCTTGTTCGGCATCGCCATGGCGTTGACGAAGAGTTGCTGGAAGTTGCCCTCCAGCGCCGTCTCGATCTTCTCGATCCGGCCGACGACCTGTTCGATCTCGCGGCGATGGCCGCGGTTCAGGAGCGCCATCAGCGCACCGGTGCCGGCGGCGTTGCCGACCGCCTTGACCTCGGCAAGGTCGCAGTCGGGGATCAGGCCGAGCACCATCGCGTATTTCGGGTCGATGAAGGAGCCGAAGGCGCCGGCGAAGCGGATGGTGTCGACATGGTCGACGCCCTGCTTTTCCATCAGGAGCTTGATGCCGGCATAGAGGGCGGCCTTGGCGAGCTGGATGGCGCGGATGTCGTTCTGCGTCACCGTGATGCGCGGCTCGCCGTCGTGCAGCAGGTAGGAGAAGGTGCGGCCGTTTTGGATGATGCGCGGGCTCTTCGCCGTCATCGCGCCGTCGACGACGCCGTCCTCGGAGATGATGCCGGAGAGGTACATCTCGGCCACGACCTCGATGATCGCCGAGCCGCAGATGCCGGTGACGCCGACCTTCGAAGCCTCTTCGGCAAAGCCCGGCTCGTCCGACCATTTCTCTACGCCGATGACGCGGAAGCGCGGCTCGAGCGTTTCGGGGTCGATGCGCACGCGCTCGATCGCGCCGGGGGCGGCGCGCTGGCCGGAGGAAATCTCTGCGCCCTCGAAAGCGGGGCCGGTCGGCGAGGAGGCGGCGACGACGCGCGCCCTGTTGCCGAGCACGATCTCGGCATTGGTGCCGACATCGACGAGCAGCATCATCCGGTCCTGCCGGTAGGGGCCCTCGGACAGCGTCGCGCCGGCCGCATCGGCGCCGACATGGCCGGCGATGCAGGGGAGCAGATAGACGCGGGCGCCGCGGTTGACGTCGATGTCGAGGTCGTTCGCCCAGTACTGCAGCGCGCCGGAGACGGCCAGCGCGAACGGCGCCTGGCCGAGCTCGGTCGGATCGATGCCGAGGAACAGGTGGTGCATGATCGGATTGGCGACGAAGACCATGTCGAGGACGTCGTGGCGGTCGACGCCGCCCTCGTCGCAGACCTTGCCGATCAGGCCGTTGACCGCCTCGCGCACCGCCTTCGTCATCGCTTCCCGGCCGTCCGGGTTCATCATGACGTAGGAGACCCGGCTCATCAGGTCTTCGCCGAAGCGGATCTGCGGGTTGGAGGTGCCGGACGAGGCGACGATGCGGCCGGACAGCAGCGAGACGAGGTGCATGGCGATCGTCGTCGAGCCGATGTCGCAGGCAATGCCGTAGGCCTCGTTCTTCAGCCCCGGCCACAGCCCGATGATGAAGGGGCGGGAACTGTCCATGTCGCGGTGGATGGCGGCGGTGACGCCCCAGTTGCCCTTGCGCAGGATCTGCTGCACCTGCGGGATCAGGTGCGGGGCGATCAGCAGGTCCTTCCAACCCCAATCCTTCTCCAGCACCACCTTCAGCCGGTCGAGGTCGCCGAGCGGCTTATGCATGTCGGGCTCGTCGACCTCGACATAGCAGAGCTGGACGGCGGCGTTGCGCTCGATGACGCGGTCGGTCGCGGCCTTGCGCACGACCTGGGCGTTGACGACCGTATCCTGCGGCACGTCGACGACGAGATCGCCGAGGATGAGGGCGGAACAGGAGAGGCGGCGACCATCGGGCAGGCCGCGGACCTTCTCGTAGCGCTCCTCCTTGGGGCCCTTCTCCGAGATATGCTCCAGCGATGAGACGATCTTGTGCTTGGCGAAGTTGCCTTCCTGCACCTCGATCTGACAGCGCCCGCAGGTGGCGCGGCCGCCGCAGACGCTCTCGACATAGACGCCGAGCTTGCGGGCGGCATCGAGCACCGGCGTTCCGACCGGGAAGCGGCCGCGCTTGCCCGACGGCATGAACAGCACCAGGGGATCGGTCTGCCGGGGATCGGTCTGTGCCGGGTCTCTCTGGGCGGCTTCGCTCATGTTGCTCTCGCTGTCGGAACTGCCGTCGATGCGCATCGGTCTCGCTTTCTCCCATGCGCGGCCGCTCAGATGGCCGGCGCATGCCGTCTTGGTGCCAGACTGCACCCTAAAGGCGCGTGATAGTTGTCAGATCCCGACATGGGAAGACCTGCCAGCAGCATTATTGCGGGACATTGCTATGATCCCAAAATGGCGGCAAATGCTGATTGATCGCCTAAATTACCTTAGAACGCTCACTAGCGTCTTGTGCTGCGGATCGCCGTGTGGCCCGTGTGTGATCAGGGAAACCGTTTCGAACAAGATTTCAATCATCACGTCGTTGAAGGACATCAGCCAAAGTCGAGGATTCAGGGCCTTCCATTGGTCAGTCTCCTCAACATCGATCACCTCGTTGAACGCCCACGGCTTGACTGGGTATCTGCACTTCCCCAATCCTTCGACGGTCATTGGTGTTATTCTGAAATCGATGTCGCCATTGAACTTGAGGACCACATTCCCGCCTCCCATTCGGCCGGAGGCTTCGTAACACACAAAGGCGTCGTCTCCGTCATAGAGTGCCGCAGGATTGGCGACTGTTCCCACCTCAGGAAAATTTTCTTTAGGACTCTGTACTCGCATCAAACACCGCCGGGATTTAACTCTTGCGCGACAGTCGCCGGGCGTTGCTGCGCACGCGCTTTCCGTAGGGCTTGACGGCGGCTGCGGCGATCGCCTCGCCGGCTTTCCGGGCGGACGGGCGCCCGCCGGTCATCATCTGCATCGCCGCACCGAAGGCGGCGCGCGAGATCGCCATGTTGACGGCGACGGCACTTTCCGCCGTCGCCATCACCTTCTCCGTCACCATGCGGTTCATTTCCGCCGCATCCTGCGAGCGCCCCGTCAACGCCGCCATCTGCATCTCGTGGATCCGCATCGCCATGACGAAGGGGGCTTCGAACCAGAGGGAGGCGGCATCCTTGCGAAGGCGGCGCTGGGGCATTGATGGTCCACCCTTTATAGTTGCGGGCCGTTGCAGCAGGTATTTATGGTGCGGCAGATAGTTTCACAGCTGCAAACGCGTATGCAAGGGTTGCCGCCAGAATTGCCGAACTACCCCAAAAGCAGAAGTTTGCGATCTGACTGTGACGCTTCCGATCCACGCGCTTTCGTGCCGCCACAAAAAGAATGACGGCGATCAGCGCAATGTTGGCAAACAGGACCGGCAGAAGGTATTTCCGCAGGGCGCCGTAGAATCTGCTGAACTCGTCTGCGTCTTCGAACAGTGCGTATCTAGCGATGAGCATCAAGGGAAGAAGGACGGCGATGAGGCGTAGATGGTCTCTCATGTCCGATATCGGTCCCCTTTGGAAAGTCGCACTGGGTATGCCTGGCGGAGAACGACCTACTCCC